>NZ_JBIBAK010000003.1:0-700907 GCF_042899865.1 Streptomyces sp. NPDC013157
CCTGACCGAAGCCGGTCACACGGATCTCTCCGGGTACGGCGGGGGCCGGGAACCGGAACTCGACATCTTCGTGGATCCGCCGCAGGCGGGATGACCGTTCGCGTGTGAGGGCGGACCGGGGAACCGGACCACGCGCCCCGCAGGACGCCGACGGACGTCTGCTCCGATGTGTCCACCGCGGTACATGGACGAACTCGGCGTAGACGTGACTTGTTGTGCGCCGGAGCTGGGCGCTGGCGCAGATCGTCCCGGCAGGCCACGAGCGCTGACGGAAGCCGCCCGATGAGCACGGCGAATCAGCCATACCCGACGAGGGCGAGGGTTGAGACGCTCTCTTCGTGCTGTGTGGGAGCAGCCATGCGGCAGGTGGACAGCGGCGGCGTCCGGCGACAGGGGCTCAGGGCTCGTGTGTACTCGTGGAGAGAGGTGCTGTCGTCGGCGACGGACCGAATGCGTGACACTCCCCCAGTACCACGCTGTGCGTATCCACGCCGTGGGCGTTGAGCCGGCTCCATCCGTGAGCCAAGCCGATCGCCTCCGGGGGCGGCTGGCGTTCGCGGTGTTGCCGACAGGTCCGGGTGGCGAGCTGGGCGCTCTCGTCCTCCATGTCCTGGTCGCGGCATACAGCGCGGACCACGGCCGCGCGGGCGCTGGAAGCGCCCGCGCGGCCGCGGTCTTCGTTGCGTGCCGGGAATCGTGCGCGGGGCGGGCAGGAGGGATCCGCCCCGTCGTCGTTCAGCGGCCGGTGACCTCGATGTAGGTGTCGCCGGTGACCGGGCGGTGGCCGTAAGTGCCGGTGATGCCGGCGCTGCCCTCGAGGCGGCCCTGCACCAGTTCCTGGTTATTGGCGTAGACCTTGACGTTCAGGTTGGCGTGCTCGCCCGGGATGGTGACCTTCCAGCGGGTGGGGTACTTCTTGCCGGAGTCCGGACTGGTCCAGAGGGTGGACTCGTCAGGCGTGACGGTTGCCTCGGCGTAGGTCTCGGTGCCGTCGGGCTTCTGGACGGTCACCCAGGTGTTCTCCTTCTCGCCCTTCGTCTTCCACAGGCTGATCTTGTCGCCGTTGGACAGGTTGATGTTCATCCAGGTCCACGAGGCATTGACCGTGGTGAAGTTGGGAAGGGGGCCCCACTGGCGGTCAAACCAGGCCTCTCCGCGGACCTTCACGGTGCGCCCCTTGAGCGTCAGCGTGCCGGAGGTGTACGTGCTCGGGAAGGCGTACTCGTAGTTCGGGTACTGCGTGTCGCCGAACATGGGGAAGTAGCCCGTGCCCCCGTTGTAGAGGACGTTGCCCTGGGGGCGGAGGATGACGTCGATGGTCCCCTCGGGGACCTTGGCGTGCAGCTTCTGCTCCTTGGTGTCGCCGGTCCAGGTGATGTTGTCGGTGTGAATGTTCAGGCCCGGCTTGTCGCCCGACAGGCCCGACCAAGCAGGCAGAGCGACGTTCGACTTGGTGTACCAGCCGGTGTCCTCGTCGGTGATCGACACAGCTGAGATGGCGCGTCCCTGCTTGGCGTCGCCGACGTTCAGATAGTGGGCCAGGAGTCCGTAGCGGTGGCCGCCGGCGACCACGTGCGCGGTCACGTACCAGGACTCGTTCTGCCTGTCAGGGGTGGGGGCGAGGTCGGCGGCGGGGTCGACGGCGACCGGAAGATTGGTCTGCTTCAGCCCCTGCCCGGGGGTGGTGCTGTGCGTCGCGGCCGGGCCGGCGGCGGTTGTCGCGGTGGCCGTTCCTCCCGAAGCGAGGGCGAGTGAGGCGACGAGCGCGGCGGCGACGGCGGTCGCCCCGACGGTGGTCTTGCGCATGATGACTCCTTGTGAGGATGTTCTATATGGGATGTAGGCAGCACATAAATGAACGAAACTGTTTCGTACTATCGCTGGATGCGATGAGAACCCGAACCGTTCGATTGGAAGGGAGTTGGTCCTGCTGCTGAGACTGGGTCCCTTGGCACAATCCGGCTGCTGCGCGGAAAGGCCGTGGCTCGCCCGGCTCCCGACGGCCAATGCCGTGCGGTGCCTGGGGGTTATGTGGTGGCGTCGGCCGGTGGAGTGAACGCGGGGAGGTCGGCCTGCGGGGTCAGCTCCACCGGGTGGGCCCGCTCGACGCGGTCACGCCGGGTGTACATGTCCCAGTAGTGCTCGGCGAGTTCGTCCGGGTGCACGACGGGGAACTCCATACCGGTGTCCGGCAGCTCCATACCGCCCTGGGCGGCTGCCTCGGCCGCCTCGCTACCGATGATCATGGCGGCGATGGTGAGGGTACCGGCGTAGACGCCGGTACCGGCGAGTTCGCCGTTGAGCGAGTACAGGTAGTTGCGGGCGGCAGCGGTTACCGGGGCCGAGCCGCTGATGTAGGGCATCGGCTGCACGGCCGTGTAGCCGGTGGTCATCAGGAGGGCACCGTCGCCGCGTTCGGTCATCTCCGGCAGTACGGCGCGGAACGCCTCCACCGGGGTCAGGAGGAGGACCCGGCAGATCTTTTCCAGAGTGGCCGAGTCAAGTTGGGTGGCCGGGGTGACGGCCTGGTCGGCGCCGATCGGCCCGTACTCGACGACGTCGATCCGGCCGAAATGGCCACGGATGGCGTTCACCAGGGCGGGGACCCGCGCGGGATCGGACAGGTCGGCGGGGAAGGCGGCGGCCTCGACGCCCTCGTCGGTGAGTTGTGCGACGAGGGCGTCAAGCCGTTCCTTGCGGCGGGCCACCAGGGCGACGCGGAAGCCTTCCCGGCCGAAGCGGCGGGCGACGGACAGGCCCAGGCCGCGACCGGCGCCGAAGACGGCGACTACTTTGGACATGGGACTTCACTCCTCAGTGTGAGTTGTGCCTGGGGCCCTGCCGGGCTCCGTCACAAGAAACGCTAGGCGTCTGCGAACCGTGAATCTTGGTACCCAGGGGAGCAATGATGCGGACGGGGTGGTACCGCGGTACCACCTGAAGGCGCCATGCCGACCGTGCGCCACCCTTCGTCGGGCTGCGCGATCGTGATTGCCCTTCGCAGTCCGCCACCGCCGCCGTGTGCTGCGTCCGACACTGGTGGACACAAGTGTCGCGGCGCGGTCGGCCCATGTCCGAGCACCTCGCTGTGCCCACCAGGCCAAGTGCGTTGTTCGAAGTGACCGGGGACGGCCCGTCGATGCGTGGTCCGGAGCGGCGCGTCGGTTCCCGCGAGGACCACCAGGACCTGGTTCACACACCAATTCGCGGCGCGCGCCACCGGTGGGCGTCGAGGAGAAGGGCCTGCGCGTACGGCGGCGGACCACGCGGCGGTGGTCGGCGACGCCTTACGGTCGCGGGCTTGCAGTTTGGCCAAAACGGCGCCGACGTATGTCTTCACTGTTGACTCCGAAGGCGCCAGGCCTTTCGGCGATCTCGCGTTGGCTTCGACAACCGATGATGCCAGGCACCCGGCGTAGCGCAGGAGTACACATGCCTGTTGTCGAGACCTGTCCCGTAAAGGATGTGACAACGCAACGGCTGGTTGCGGTTGTTGAGGTGTCAGTTGTTGGACGAGGACGAGGGCGGCACACGCCGCCCGCCAGGACTGGGACAAGGCAGCCAGAGTCCTGAAGCCCGTTCGCATCCAGCGAGGCCCCGTCGGGCAAAGGCCGTGCGCCTCTCTGCGACTCGGTGCAGGAGGTGGCCGAGACAGTTCCCTCCGTCGGTGTCCCCGAAGCCGGAGCGGCCGGAGAAGACCAGGAAGTCGCGGGCACGGTGGCGGGAGAAGCCACAGGTCACCAGGCCCGGCCGCGCCACTCCGCGTTCGCGCAGGGGATCGCTCAGCAGCGGAGGCATTTTGAGATGTCAGAACTTGCATAACAACAGGACGATAGGACTAGTTGACATCGCAGAACGTTCATCTGATATTTTTAATGCACTCACGGCGTTTCAATGATGAGCGTTCGGAGGACCCCTTGAGCTCGTCCACTCCCGTACCCGCCGGTGCGGGCTCCTTCCGCAATGCCGGATGGACTCCGCGGCTTGTCCTTTCCCTGATCTCCCTGCTCTGTCTCGTCGAGTCGTCGGCGTTCGCCAACATTGCCACCACCACCGCGGTCCCGCGGATCATCGGACACTTCAACACCACCCAGGGCGGCTGGCTGGTGACGGTCACTTCGCTGGCCGGAGCCGCCTCCTCCCCACTGTTCGGCAAGCTGGCGGACGTGCACGGCAAGCGCCGGGTGATCCTGATTACGTTGGCCCTTGGCGGCCTGGGCGAACTCATCGCAGCTGCCGCTCCCTCGTTCGGGGTGATGATCGTCGGCCACGTTCTGATCGGCGCGCTCACCGCCCTGCTGTTCCTGTGCTACTCGCTGATCCGGGATGTCTATCCGAAGAAGCTCGTTCCCTTCGCTGCGAGCGTGTCGGTGACGGGCCTGGGGCTGCTGCTGATCGGTGCGCCGTTCCTGATCGGCGCGCTGATCGATCACTACGGGTTCCGATCGGTATACGTGTTCAACCTCGCGTGGCTCGTCGCGATGGGGGCGGTCCTCGTGCTCACCACACCGGAGACGAAGGTGCGGCGGCCCGCCCGCATGGATCTACTCGGTGTGCTGCTGCTGTCCGGCGGTGTCACTTTGATCCTTCTGCCTGTGAGCAAGGGCGCGGCGTGGGGGTGGGGCTCGGCCCGGGTCATCGGTCTGCTGATCGGTGGGGTGGTCGTGCTGGGGGCATATGTTTTTGCCGCGCTTCGGACCCGGGAACCAGTACTGGACCTGCGGGTTCTTTCCCGCCGGACCGTTCTGTTCGGGGTGCTGGGTGGGGGTATGGGCAACGGTCTCGCCCCAGTCATCTCGACCCTGCTGGCGTTGCTGGCGATGACGCCGCGGCAACTCGGCGGCACTTACGGCCTCGGCTACTCGGCCAGCAAGTACGCCTTTGTGACGGCGCCGTTCGCTTTCGCCAGTGTGGTGGCCGGCGTCGTGGTCGGCCTGGTGGTTCGGCGAGTCGGACCCCGGCTGCTGATGTATCTGGGCCTCGCTCTGTTCTCCGTCGGCGCGCTGGTGCTGATGTCCGCGCACGACACGGTCGGGAAGCTCCTCGCCGCGTGCGCGATCGCGGGTCTGGGGAGCGGGCTGGCGGTCGGCGCCATGCCGAACCTGGTGATGGCGGGCACATCGGTGTCGGAGCAAGGTTCGATGTCGTCGGCCGGCGGGCTCAGCGCGGGTCTCGTCGGCGCCATCATGTCCACCTCGGTGTTCGCCATCATGACACCCACCGCGAAATCTCCGGCGCCGGGTGTGCTGATCTACGGTGACTCCGGTATCACGACCGCCTTGCTGACCGTCGCCGCTGTCGCCTTCGCTTCCCTGCTCATCGGTGTGATCTTCCTTCGCCCCCGCGATGGAGGTGTGCCAGAGAAGCAGGTGGTGGCACCAGTCGAGGATGCCGCGCTACCCGCGTGAGGCAACTGGCTCGCTTTCCAGTCGGCCACTTGCCCGGACCGGGCTGGAGGGCCGACTCGGGCAGGCTGAGAGCGGATGAACTCGGCGGGCCGGTGGGCTGCCACCGCGATACGGACCAGCATCTGTGTGCCGGCTGCGTGCCTGGCAGTGAGTCAGCCGTGTACTGGGGTGATCTCGCTGGTGACGACGGACGGCCAGCGGGTCAGGATTCTCAGGACGCGCGCGTGCAGGTCGCCGATGCAGTCACGGGCACAGGCGGCGGCGGCATCGCCGTCGCGGTGTTCGACGCACGTGACCAGCTCCGCGTCGATCGAGAGACCGGGCATCCAGGTGGCCTCGGCGGTGATGAGTGCCAGGACCCGGGTGATGTCGTTCTGCAGCCGTTCGTGGATCCTGATCAGGTAGTCGTTGTCGGTCGCCGCGGCAAGGCAGGCGAAGCCCGAGGCAGCTGCTTCGACCCGCCACATGGGCTGCTCGTCGGCTTCGTCGCTGGCGCGTACCGCCGTGGAGAACGCGGCGACGATCTGCCGACGCTGTTCGGCAGTGGCGTCCTGCACGCCCAGCCGAACGGCCTCGGGCCCTACGATCCGCCAGAGCGTGAACAGATCGTCCACGGACTTCAAGGTGAGCGGCGTGACCTGGTAGCCCTTGCGGGCCAACGTCCGGACGAGGCCCTCGTGGCTGAGGCGGGTGAGCGCGTCGCGGATCGGGGAGACGCCGAAGCCGGTCGTCTCGGCGAGCGAGCGTTCGGTGAGGCGCTGGCCTGGGGCGAACCGGCAGGAGACGATGTCGGCCCGTAGCTGTCGGTAGGCGGCGTCGCCAAGGGACAGGGGTTCGGACGAGGGCACTGACACGTTGGCCGCTCCCGCGATCGAGGAACTCGGTGATATACCAGCAAGCCGATGATACCGCTCACCGGTCGAACACCGGGCGGGTCCTCTGCCGATGCGGCATCCGACGACGTGGTGGTGCGGAGCGGCATGGCGTTCGGCGCCACAGTGCAAGCACTACGCAGTCGCCGGTCTTTGTCCGGTCACTCAGCAAGCGCACCACCGACGCGCGGGTTACGCGGCGACATGGCGGGGCGGCCGCGGGCCCGAGCGCGTCGCGACCGTCGGGCACCGAGTCCCCTGACCCGCCTGCGGCGAGGAGGGCATCGACGCGCTCGGCCGAAATGACGATCCAGGTCAGGACACGCCACATCTCGGTGATCCGGTACACGTTCGCGTCGGGTATTCGGTGTATGGGGGCCATGCCGACGCAACACGATGCACCATGCCACAAAGGCCTTGTGAAGTGTCAGCTTAGTCACGGGGGTGTTGCCGTGAACCGGCGCAGTTCACGGCGCGCCAGGGACATCTTGTGGACCTCGTCCGGTCCGTCGGCGATACGCAGCATGCGGGCCTGGGCGTAGAGCTCGGCCAGGGGAAAGTCCTGGCTCACGCCACCGCCGCCATGAGCCTGGATCGCATGGTCGATGACCCAGGTCGCCATCCGCGGTGCGGCCACCTTGATACCCGCGATCTCGACGGCCGCACCGCGGTTGCCCACGGTGTCCATCAGCCATGCCGTCTTCAGCACCAGCAGGCGGGTGGTCTCGATGCGTATGCGTGCTTCCGCCACCCAGTCCTGCAGGACACTCTGCTCGGCGAGTGGCTTGCCGAAGGGGGTGCGCTTGTGGGCCCGGGTGCACATCAGGTCGAAGGCGCGTTCGGCCATGCCGATCAGGCGCATGGCGTGGTGGATCCGGCCGGGGCCGAGGCGGGCCTGAGCGATCGCGAAACCGCCGTGCAGTTCGCCGAGGAGGTTCTCCCTGGGTACCCAGACATTGTCGTAGACGATTTCGGCGTGACCGCCGTGACCGCTGTCTGAGTATCCGAACACACTGGTGGATCGCAGGACGTTCACGCCGGGGGTGTCGAGCGGGACCACGACCATGCTGTGGGTGCGGTGGCGTTCTCCGCCCGGGTTCGAGCGGCCCATCACGATCGCCACCTTGCATGCGCGGCTCATCGCGCCGCTGGACCACCACTTGCGGCCGTTGATCCGGAAGCCTCCTGCATCCTCCGTGATACGGGTGTCGATGTTGTTCGCGTCCGAGCTGGCGACCAGGGGCTCCGTCATCGAGTAGACGGAGCGGATCTCACCGGCGAGCAAGGGCTCGAGCCACCGCTCCTGAACCGCCGGCGAGGCGAAATGCGCGAGGATCTCCATGTTACCGGTGTCGGGCGCGGAGCAGTTCAACGCTTCGGGCATGATCCACGGACTTCGACCGGTGATCTCGGCGACATGCGCGTATTCGAGGTTATTCAGGCCGGCGCCCCCATCTCCGGGAAGGAAGAGGTTCCACAGGTCACTGTCGAGGGCGGCCTTCTTGAGCTCCGCCATGACCGGCGGGGTCTCCCACGGCCCGATCTCGGTCTTCTGCTGCGCATAGACCGGTTCCGCGGGGATGACGAACTCGTCCAGGAACCGGGTGGCTCGTCGCTTGAGGTCCCGGATCTTCTCGGTCTCCGTGAAATCCATCGCTGTTCCGTCGTGTCCTTCCGAGCGTGCTCGTATCGGATGAGCTCTTCGGGCGTCACCGCCGCACCGGGCTGTTGGGCGGTCTCGCCGCGGGAGGTGGCCGGGGACTCCCTCCCCCGCCACCTCCCGGATCACCGGGTGGGTGCGCAGCGGATCCTCGACCTCTGTCCGTCCGCCGCTGACGACGTGGTCGTGCCAGTGAGGTCCTCGCCGCCGGTGTGCCATCGTCACGTGGCAGGCGGCTGGGCGCCTGTCCCCCGCGCGGGGCCCACATCGGCCGGGCCGTACACCGTGAAATCCCCGCTCTGGACGGGTCCCTGGAGACGGTGCGGAGTCCCCGTCGCGCGTCGGACGACTTCGGCTCCGTAGTCGTTGCCGTTCGGTGTTCGGACGACCGTATGGGTGTGGAACTTCTCGGGCTCCGTGTTCGCCAGGAACACGCCCGCGTGGTGGTCGAACTCCACGAGGATGACCGGGCTCTGTACGCGGTAGTAGAACGCGTCCTCGTCACCGCGTCCGCCGATCCAACAGAAGTAGGTCTCGTCGAGATGGCGGCGGACGTCCGCCATCCGTGCCTTCCTGGGCCCGTCGGGCTGGTAGTCGAGGAAAAGAGCCACCAGATCGATGAGCGCCGCCCGCTGGGACGGATCGAGCGCCACGCCGGGGAGCCCTTCGTAGGGAATGACCCGGTTGTCCTGGAAGGCGCCGGCCAGGTGAAGCTCGTCGGCAGGGTGCAGGCGCCCGGCGGGCAGGTTCGGGTCCCGCTTCTGATGAAACAGCACCGCCCGCTCGGCCTGGCCGGGCGTCAGGTTCCTGGCGAAAGCGAGTCCCGCGCGTTCCTGCTCGTCGAAGAGTGACAGTCCGTCGTGCTCACCGCTGTCGACGAGGTTCGGCTCAGCACCGAAGAAGACCGGCGTGAGCACCTGCCGGCCGCCGGCCATCAGGCAGTTGACGGCCAGGTGGTGCCCCCAGAGGTTCCAGCCCCACGGCTCGGTCACGGACGGGGTGCCGAAGATGTTGATGTTGTAGCTGTGCTCGTTGAGGATCCGGGGCAGATCGACGAGTTCGCCCAGGAATCCGTTGATCCTCATGGTGTCCCGGACCTTCCGGTAACCCGCTGGGCTCAGACACGCGGCGAGAAGCCGGAACACCTGGTCGCGAACCTTCTCGTCGATCTCCTCCAGCCGGATGCCGAAGCGGTTGAGACAGAACTCGGGGTTCAGCCAGGCCCGCCACACCCGGCTGTCGAGGGGATGCCGGACGCGGGTTTGTTCATCGGTGCCGAGCAGGCCCAGAAGCGCGAGGGCGGCGTCGACCGCCGCTCCGTTGTCCGCGCCCTCGTCCCCTTCGGTCTCGAAGAGGTCGAGCACGGGTCGACCGTCCGTGGTGACGCCCTTGAATTCCGTGTTCTCGAACAGCGCCGTCCAGGCCGAGACGACCTCGTCGGCCAACGCGTTCTGCCGCACGGCGTCGACGTAGGCGTAGGGATCGCACGACCGGAACGTGCTCAGGCGCGGATGGTCGAGCGGGAAGAGGTGGTCGCGGAAGTCACTGGACATGTCGCCTCCGAAAGTGGGGTGCGAGACAGCACCGGCTCGCGGAATCAGGGGCACCCGGCTCGCCCTCTTGGCGGCCCCGGAATTCAGATGCCTAACCCTGCCACAGGTCCTGTCGGCGGTCCACTGGTCCACCCTGCAGACCGAGGAGCAAAGGGCGCACCGACAGCGACAAAGAAGGTCGCCCGGCCCAGCGCATGATCACCGGCAGCTACCGTGTGGGCGCGGGTGGGGCCTCGGCAGAGCAGCGCGTGCTCCCGTGCGGCTTCGGCGGAGCGTCCATCGAGAGCCCGATGAACCGTACCTGGGCGATGCGCAGCCGCCGCCACAGCGGCGCGGCCCGCCGGACCACCCCGCACCGGGGCTTTCCGTGATCGCGGCCAACACCGCGTCGTCGACGAGGTTCAGCGGCGGCCGGTCGAGCACGACACCGCGGGGCACCGTCGCTGCCGTACTCGATGCGGACCGGTGATGTCATGACAGTCCCCTCAGAACCAAGTGTCATCGGCGTCCAGCGTCGTCGTGTCCAGGCGCGCGAGGACGTCGAAGTGCGGTGAGGTACGGGGTAGTTCGTAGCGGTAGAAGTAACGGCAGGCCTGCCGCTTGCCTTGCCGGAGGGCATCGTCGGCGTCGCCGGTGGCGAGGAACTGCTCCAGCCAGATCCAGGCCACGACGACATGCCCGGCGGCCTCCAGATACAGCGACGCGTTGGCCAGGCGAACGCCGGTGGGGACGTGCGCGGTGTGGATCGTCCGGGTCACCTCGACGAGCCGGGCGAGGGCACGATCGAGAGCGGCCCCGAGATCACGTGCCTCTCCGCCAACCGCACAGGCCCGCTCGATCGTGGCCCGGACGAGCGCTTCGAGCGCGGCAAGGCCGGCCCCGTCGTCCATGACCACCTTGCGGCCCAGCAGGTCCAGGGCCTGTATTCCGTGGGTCCCCTCGTGGATGGGGTTGAGCCGGTTGTCCCGGTAGTGCTGCTCCACGTCGTACTCGCGGGTGTAGCCGTAGCCACCGTGGATCTGGATCGCCAGGTCGTTCGCGCTCAGGCACCACTGGGAAGGCCAGCTCTTCGCGATCGGCGTGAGGATCTCCAGCAGCAGGCGGGCACGCGCCCGCTCCGTGTCGTCGGCCGCGCTGCGCTCCTCGTCGAGCAGTCTGCCGCAATAGAGGACGAGTCCCAGCGCCCCTTCCACGTAGGCCTTCTGCGCCAGCAGCATCCGCCGGACGTCGGCGTGCTCGATCAGGGGCACGGGCGGTGCGGTGGGGTCCTTCGCCCCCGCCGAACGCCCCTGGGTGCGCGTGCGGGCGTAGGCGAGAGACTTCAGATAGCCGGTGTATCCCAGCGCCGTCGCCCCCGCTCCGACGCCGGTCCGCGCCTCGTTCATCATGTGGAACATGGCGACGAGCCCCTGGTGCGGTGCGCCGACCAGGTGGCCGACGGCGCCCGGCTCCCCGCCGGGCCGGTACCCGCCCTCGCCGAAGTTCAGCAGCGTGTTCGTCGTGCCGCGGTATCCCATCTTGTGGTTCAGCCCGGCGAGGGCCACGTCGTTGCGCTCGCCGAGCGTGCCGTCGGCTTTCACCAGGTACTTGGGTACGAGGAGGAGTGAGAGGCCCTTCACCCCGGGCGGCCCACCCGGAATCCTCGCCAGGACCAGGTGGACGATGTTCTCGCCCAACTCGTGGTCGCCTCCGGAGATCCACATCTTGTTGCCGAAGATCCGGAAAGTGCCGTCGTCGCGGGGTTCGGCACGGCAGGTGAGGTCGGCGAGCGAGGATCCCGCCTGCGGCTCGGACAGACACATGGTGCCGTGATAGCGGCCCTCGATCATGGGGCGGACGTAGGTGGCGACCTGCTCGTCGGTGCCGTGGGCGAGCAGCAGGTTGGCGCCTGCGACCGTCAGCATGGCGTACGCCCACGTGCTGATGTTCGCCGCCTGGAACCAGAGAAAGCAGGCGGTCTGGACCACCTGCGGGAGTTGCAGACCCCCGACACGGGCATCCATGCCGCCGCCGAGGAGTCCGGCGTCCGCGACCGTTTCCAGGGCGGTCTTGACGTCGGGCTGCACCACCGCCCGACCGTCGACGATCTGCGGTTCCTGCTGGTCGTTCAGCCTGTTGTGCGGAGCGAAGCGTTCCTCGGCGATCTCCGCACAGAGGTCCAGCACGGCGTCGAACGTCTCCCGCGTGTGATCGGCATACCGCTCGCGCCGGGCGAGTGCTTCGACGTCGAGCCAGTCGTAGAGCACGAACTCCAGATCGCGGCGGGACAGCAGGAGTGAACGGGGGCCAGAGGATGGGACTGTCATGGAGCGCTCCCGAGGACAGGGCTGATGACAACGGAACTGCACCGCATGTGGGCCGCCGTCACCGAAGACAGGGGTGGTGGCTGACCGCGGTCCGAGCCGGGGGCTGAGGCATTGGTCGCCGGGTGGTTCAGTGGGATCCCGGCGGGATGACCGTGCCCGCTCGTCGCCGGACGCTTGAGGAGCACTGGATCACGGTGTCCCTGCCCGGTCCGCAGAACAGCGGATGACCGTGCGCCGCGTGGTCGGCCCGTGAGAGCCGGCCTTTACGGCACCGCTCGGCCACCACGTGGTCGACCTGCCCCTGCCGAGGTGCTTGGTAGCGGACTCGACGTTCGCGGAGAAAGAACGGCGGGCACGGGATCGTGCGGGTTCGTACGGACGGCCTCGCTCGCTTGCGGCGGTTGCATCATCGCCATCCTTCGATCGCTCCCAGTCGAGCACCGCTAACCGGGACCAAGACGGTCCGCAATGTGGACCGGTGGACCAGTGTGAACCCGGCAGGACGCTAATCCCCATCCCATGGATGGTCAAGGGTGAACCAGCGCAGCGACCTACCTGGTGAGCCGACTCACGACGGCTCTCATCACCAAGTCGCAGATCGAGTGCGTCATGAAACGTCGCGTCCGAAGGTGAGTCGGTGTCCGCTTCACCCCACAGGGCGGTGTTGACGGCGTGACAGGTCCGGCGGTTTCACATGCGGCGAACCTGGCTGCCAGCAGGCGACGTTCGCGGGACGACAAAGGCAACCCACACGACGACGTCTTCGGCTGTCAGTCCATGCGGATGATTCCCCGGCCCAGTGCGGCGGTGACGGCGCCGGTGCGGTCGCCGACGTCGAGCTTGGCGTAGATGTGCAGCAGATGGGTCTTCACCGTGGCCTCGGACAGGCGCAGAGCGCGGGCGATCTGCTTGTTGCTCTGCCCGCGGGCAACGGCGGACAGGACTTCGAGTTCCCTGCCGGACAGGCCGGCGCCACGGTCGCCTCGCATGTGGGCGAGGACCTTGGCGGCCACCGTGGGAGACAGTGCCGCCCCACCCCGGGCGGCGGTACGGACGGCCTCACACAGTTCGTGTCGTCCCGTGTCCTTGAGCAGGTAGCCGACCGCGCCGGCATCGACGGCGGCAGTGATGTCGGCATCCGTGTCATAGGTGGTCAGAACGAGTACCCGCACCTCGGGGTGGGCGGCGCGGAGGGCGGCGGTCGCGGCGGTGCCGTCCATGCCGGGCATCTGCAGGTCCATCAGCACGACGTCGGGTGCGAGTGCGGCGGTTTGCCGCAGTGCCTCGGCGCCGGTGCCGGCTTGGCCGACGACGGTGAGGTCCGGTTGGGTGGAGAGCATGGCGGCCAACCCGTCGCGCACCACGGGGTGGTCGTCGGCGAGGAGGACCCGGATGGCGGGACTGGTCGAAGTCCTCATGACGCAGGTGCCATCCGCTCGGCGCCGGACACGGCCGAGGGTTCGGGGGAGGGAGATTCGGTCGGGAGCGGCACCGTGACGGCGACGGTCGTACCCTCGCCCGGCGCGCTTTCCACCGCGAACGTGCCGTGCAGGGCGGCGATGCGCTCCCGCATGGTGGTCAGGCCCACGCCCACATGCCGGGCAGCAGGCGCGAACCCCGTGCCGTCGTCCTGGACGTCGATCGCCAGGACATCGCCGAGGTAGGAGAGCGTGACCGCCACGCTCACCGCGCGGGCGTGCCGCCGGGCGTTCGTCAGTGCCTCCTGCACGACACGCAGCAACTCGCCCTCGGTACTGGGCGGCAGGGCGACCGGTCGGCCGGTCACGACCGAGTAGGCCTCGGTGCCGGTCTCCTCCGCCAGCCGGGCGGTGAGCTCGCGCACGGCGTCCGCCAGGTGCGTGCGGTCCAGCGGCGCCGGGCGGAGGGCGTGCACGAGGCGGCGGCTCTCGGCGAGGTTGTCCCGGGCCGTCCGCATGGCCTGCTCGACGCGACGTGCCGCAGGGGAGTCGACCGGCAGATCATCGCGTGCGGCGTCGAGCAGCATGGCGATGGACGCGAACCCCTGGGTCAGCGTGTCGTGGACCTCCCGGGCCAGGCGCTGGCGTTCGGCCAGCGTGCCCGCCTGGCGTTCCGCCGCCGCTCGTTCGGCCTGGGTGGCGGTGAGCTCGTCCAGGATCCGCTGACGCTTGTGACTCTCATGGTCGAGGGTGGCGACGTAGCAGGTGACGGTGACCCCCACCGCGGTGCCGAGCACGCAGCCCGTGAGCGCCCGCACGTCGACTGAGCCGTCCGCGGCGAGGCTCTGCAACGACCATGCGGCGCCCAGTACCAGCACCCCTCCTGCCGACCACCAGGCCCGGCGCAGCCAGTACGGGCTCAGCACCGCCACGGCGACTGGGAGGAACGCGGAGTCCACCACGGCCATGGACGCCCACCCGAGCAGAGCCCCCACAAGGTAGGGCAGCGGTGGGCGGCCGGCGCCGCCGCGCAGCGCGATCCAGTACACGTACCAAAGGGCGAGTCCCACCGCCGGGCCGATCCGCGACAGCGCCGCGCCGGTGGCCATGTCCGCCCCGGCCAGCGCACCCGGCAGGGACAGGGCGAGCACGGTGGCGAAGAAGGCGTGCTGCCCCATGGCCTTCCACCGCTCCCAGTCCCACGCCTGATGCAGTGCCATGCCCCTCAGAGTAGGCGTAGCCGCGTAGCGCGTGGATCCGCCGGCCGGTGGGGGCGGGTCCACCGATCGGTCGACGGCGGGCGCGACGATCGGTCGATGTGCGGGACGGGCGCGGGCGGCGACGATCAGCCCCGCGGCCGACGGCCTGCTGCTCTCCCGCCCCTTGTGAGGAACCACCAGTGCACCTGGCCTTCATTCCCAGCCCCGCCATCGGCGAGGTCCACCTGGGTCCACTGCCGCTGCGCGGCTACTCGCGGATGCTGATTCTCGACATCGCCGCCGCGGTATGGCTGGGCGGCGCACGGCGCAGAGAAGTCCGTCGTGACGGACGTCGCTCTCTGGGCCGTCCCTTTCGGTGTTGTCGGCGCCCGCATCTACCACAGCACATGAACGCCGGCAGTAGCCCCGAGAACTGACCACGATCCCTCGCACGACAGGAGTTGCCATGTCCCGTGTCTCTGAGACGCTCCCCTCACGTCGGGGTCCGCTCGTGGTGGCGGGAGGCGTGTTCGTCGCCATCCTGCTGTCCTCTGCGGCGAACGCTTTGATCGCCGTGCTGGCGGGCGCGCTGGGAGCACCGGATGACTTCAACCCGCTCAAGCCCTCGTCATACGTCTTTCTGACCGTCCTGGGAGTGCTGGCGGGATCCGCCGGGTGGGCCCTCGTCCGCAGACTCTCCCGCGATCCCGAACTGGTGCTCCGCCGGCTCGTCCCCTCGGTCGTCGTGTTGTCCTTCGTTCCGGACCTCTTCGAGTTCGGCGAGGGCAAGGTGACCGGTGTGGTGGCGCTGCTCGTGATGCACGTCGCGGTGGCGGCGGTCGCGGTGCCGACGTACCGCAGGGTCATGCCACTGAGTTAGGTGCGCTGACCACGCGCCAGTCCCGCCTCCACCCGAAAGCGCACTCCCCTCCCTCGTCGCCCGGTCGTCCCTCATCTCGCCTGGAGCCCGTCATGCCCGCCCTGCTGGATCCCGTCCTCGACCTGCTGACGCTGCGCGGAACCGTCACGGCCACCGAACCGATCGCCGCCCGTATGCGTCGGCTCCGCATCGAGGGTGACACACTCGCCGGGCTGACGGTGCGGCCCGGACAGCAGGTGCGGGTGCTGGTGGGCAGTGGGCTGACCCGGCGTACGTATTCGGTGTGGCGCTACGAACCCGCCGGTGCCGTCGAGTTGTGCGTGCTGGACCATCCGGGCGCGGGGCCCGGCGCCAGGTGGGGGCGGACCGCCGAGGTGGGGGACCATGTTCGGCTGAGCAGGCCGGAGGGCTCCTTCGTGCTGCGCCCCGACGCCACGCACCATTTCTTCACCGGGGACGAGACCGCGGCTGTCGCCTTCGGGGCGATGCTGGCGTCGCTTCCCGCGGGCACGCGGGTCTCGGGCTGCGTGGAGACGGAGTCGCCGACGGACCGGCTGCCGCTTGTCCACGGTGACCGCCTCGACTGGCTGGTCAGGGGCGATACACCGCTGCTGGCCTCGGTACGGCGACTCGCTCCTCCGCCCGGCGGTGTCGCGTATGTCGCCGGGGAGGCACGGACCGTGCAGGCGGTGAAGCAGGCGCTCGTGCGGGAGGCAGGCTGGGACCGGCGGTCGGTCCTCACCAAGCCGTTCTGGGCTCCCGGCAAGCGCGGGCTGGAGTGACGAGATGGGCGAGGCCGGCCACCCACCGGCTCCCCGCTGCGCGGAGGTGCTCTCAGAATGTCGGGGTCTGTCCGGACCAGGCGGCGCGCAGGAGTCGGCCGAAGCCTTCCGTAGTCACCTCACGGGGATTGGCGTAGGGATTGGCCAGCGCCACCTCGATGATCCGGTCGATGCCGCTCTCGGCCCTGTCGAGTTCCCGCAGACACCGCGGCGCACCGAGCCGTCCGGCGAGGTCCCGCAGATACGCGGCCGCGGTGCGCAAGGCCGTCGACCTGATCGAGGCCCACCCCGAGACCCCCTTCACCGTCGGGGACCTGGCCCGGGCGGCAGGTGTCAGTGCCCGACGTCTCCAGGCCGGAGCGGGATCCACGGCGCTGGTGACCTTCATGATCGTGGCCGGCCTGGCAGGGGGATCGGTCAGCATGCCCGCGTCGGCGATGACCGGGAGGGGAGGAGCCGGCGACGACCGGTCCGCCGGGGGATTCGGTGGCGGTGGTGGCCTGGGTGATCTCATGGGCGGTGGTGACCTGGGCAGTCTCATGGGCGGTGACGGTACGGGGGCGCGGCCGGCGATGACGTACCACGTGAGCGCGGCATCGGCGGGCGTTGGCTCGGTGCTGTGGGTGGCCTTCGTACTCGGTGCGGGTTGCCTGATCAGCCGCCGGGTGCGGCTTCCGGTGGGCGGTGCGCTGGACGGGCTGCGCGCCGGCTGGGGCCCGAGCCTCTCGGCCGTCGTCCGCACTACCCTCGTCCTGGCGGCCGTTCCGCTGGTGGCCCTGGCGGTCGCCGGGGCGGTGGCCGATGGCCGGGCCGGCTCGGCAGTGGGTGCCGTCCTGCTGGTTTCGGTGTGCCGGATCACATGGGACGAACGCTGCCCTCGCAACGGAGTTCGCCGTGTTCGGCTCTGCGACCGCCGTGCTGACCTGGATGGCGCTGGGCATGGACGGCTGCTGCGTTTACCTCGGCGTGCCCGGTGTCAGTGGATTCCTCACCTGCGCCGCGCTGGGCGCGGTGTGCCCGCGCCCCTCGATCTGCTGCTACGTGGTCGGCGTGGCCGCTGCCGCCGCCGACGCGGTCTTCCTGGCCGCCCTGACTCCGGTGATCACCCCATGGGGGCCGCCGGCGGCACCTCGCTGCTTCCCTCCTCCAAGGCCGTCACCGAACGCTGGCACGAGCCAGGGCTTCTTCGGCGACCTCGTCGATGAGCGCCTCGCGGCCGCCGAAGAAGTTGCAGAGCGTGCCGTGGGTCATGCCGGCGCTGCGGGCCGGTGCGACACGTTCCGCGCGCCGGATGGCCGGGGCCAGGGGCAGGTACGGAGGTTCCGGGCCGGGTGGTACTGCGGTACCACCGCGTCCGCGTCATTGCTGCCCTGGGTATCACGATGCGCGGTTCCCGGACTTCTAGCGTTTCTGGTGACGAAGCCCGGTAGGGGCCCATAGCCAGATGCGAGGTAGTGACCATGATCGAAGCGCAGCAACTGACGAAGCGGTACGGCGAGAAGACGGCGGTCGACCGTCTGGATTTCGTTGTCAGGCCCGGCACCGTCACCGGGTTCCTCGGCCCGAACGGAGCCGGCAAGTCCACAACGATGCGCATGATCGTCGGACTGGACGCGCCGTCCGGCGGCAGTGTGACGGTCAACGGCAAGCGTTACGACCGGCACTCGGCGCCGTTGCACGAGATCGGCGCGCTGTTGGAGGCCAGGTCGATCCACCCGGGCCGGTCGGCGTTCGACCACCTGATGGTGCAGGCCCACACCCACGGGATTCCGCGCCGCCGGGTGGAGGAGGTCATCGAGCTGACCGGGCTGCAGGCGGTGGCGAAGAAGCGCGCCGGTGCATTCTCCCTCGGCATGGGCCAGCGCCTGGGCATCGCCGCGGCGCTGCTGGGCGATCCGGCCACCGTCATGCTGGACGAGCCGGTCAACGGGCTGGACCCCGACGGTGTGCTGTGGATTCGTAACCTGCTCACCCAGCTCGCCGAAGAGGGCCGTACCGTTTTCGTCTCCTCACACCTCATGAGCGAGATGGCATTGGTCGCCGATCACCTGATCATCGTCGGACGCGGACGTCTGCTGGCCGACACCACCGTGCGGGAGCTGGTGCGCAAACACGGCGGGGACGCGGTGACCGTGGCCTGCGATCAGCCGGCCCGTCTGCGGGAGGCCCTCTCCGGACCCGGTGTGGAGATCACCGGCGAGGTCGGATCCGAGCACCTCACCGTCACCGGTCTGTCCGCGCGGGACATCGGCCTCAGGGCCGCCGAGCACGACATCCCCCTGTTCGAGCTGAGCTCCAGGACCGTCTCCCTGGAGCAGGCGTTCATGGAACTGACCCACGACGCCGTCGAGTACCACGGCGCCTCCACCACCGACACCCCTGGGAGGGCGGCATGACCACGATGACCGAGACCCACAGCGCGACCGCGTCCTCGCCCGAGGCCACACAGCAGGCACGTCCCCCTTACAAGGTCACCGGACTTCGGGTGCTCCGCTCGGAGTGGGCCAAACTGTGGACTCTGCGCTCCACCTGGATCACCGTGGCCCTGGGCCTTGCGTTCCTGATCGCGTTCGGTGTCATAGCCGCCTATCAGTACTCACCCGGCGGCAACGCCAACGGCAACGGCCCGGACCTGGCCGACGCCGACGGGCTCAGCCTCACCTTGTTCGGCGTCACCTTCGCGCAGCTGGCCTTCGGGATTCTCGGTGTGCTGGTCACCGCCGGCGAGTACTCCACCGGCATGATCCGCTCCACGCTCGCCGCGGTCCCCCGTCGGCTGCCGGTGTTGTGGTCGAAGTCGGCGGTGTTCGGCCTGGTCACGTTCGCCCTCACCACCATCGTCGCCTTCGTGACCTTTCCGATCGCGAACCACCTGGTGTCCGGCACGCCGGCCGAACTGGCGCTGTCCGACTCCGGCGTCGTCCGCGGCTTGCTGGGCGGAGGCCTGTACCTGGGCCTGATCGCAGTGATCGGCACCGCGCTGGGCGCCCTGCTGCGCTCCGTCGCGGGCGGCATCGCCACCCTGGTCGGCATACTGATGCTGGTGCCCAACCTGACCTCGCTGCTGCCCAACTCGTGGCAGGACGACGTCAGCAAGTACCTGCCGAGCAACGCGGGTGAGTCGATGTACTCGCTGACCCACGACGCGGCGAGCCTCTCGCCCGGCGCCGGGCTCGTGGTCCTCCTCGGCTGGACCGCACTGGCGCTGGCGGGCGCCGCGTACCGTTTGGTGCGCACCGATGCCTGACGCAATCCTTCCGCTTGAGCGGTGCGTACCGGCCTGGTCGGTACGCACCGCTCGGGCGCTGTGAGCCACGATGGACAGGGGATGCCCATGAGCAGCGACAACACCACCCTGCCGGGGACGGCCTCTCACCCGTCCCCGGCAGGAGTCGAGGCCATGTGGGACCACCCGCTGGTCCGGCGGGCGTCCTGTGTAGGGCAGCGCGTGAGACGGATCGACCGGAGCCGTCCGTGGTTGGTGGACGCCGGTGTGGTCCTGGCCCTGATCGCCTTGCTGTGTCTGCCCGACCTGCTGTCCCCCAGCCGCCCGCTGGAATTCGACGTCGACTTCACCCGCCTGTCCTGGCCGGGGATGATCGCGCTTCAGGCGGGCCTGCTGCTGCCCCTGCTGTGGCGGCGCAGAAAGCCGGCCACCACGTTCGCGGTGGTCGCCGCGGTGTTCCTCGTCCAGTGCGCCCTGGGGGTCTGGCTGCGCGCCGGCATGGCCGTGCTGATCGCCGTATATCACCTCGCGCTACGCGGGAGGGCGCGCCATCTGCCCGTGGCCTGCGCCGTGCTGGCCGTCGCCCTGGGCCTGATCGCCCTGCGCATGCCGGGGGACGTGTCGATCGTGGACGGGCTGTTCTTCCTCAGCACCACTGTCGTCGCCGCGGTCGCGCTGGGTCTCGTCGTCCGGGTGCGGCGCGCCCAGCTGGCGGCCCTGCACGACCGCGCGGCCCGGCTGGAGATCGAACGCGACCAGCGCAGCCAACTGGCCACCGCCGCGGAACGCACCCGGGTCGCCCGCGAGATGCACGACATCGTCGGCCACAACCTCTCCGTCATCATCACCCTCGCGGACGGCGGCGCACGGGCGGCCGCCCTGACCCCCGAACGCGGCAAACAGGCACTGCTCATGATCGGAGACACCGGACGCCAGGCGCTGGGCGAACTGCGCCGCGTGCTCGGGATCCTGCGCGACCCCCACGCCAACGCCGACCCCGCGCAGCTCAGCCCGCAGCCCCGCCTCGCGGACATCAACGCCCTGTGCGCCCGTATCCGCGCCGCCGGGCCGCAGGTCGTCTACCGGACCAGCGGCGAGTTGGACAGCCTCGACCGTGGTGTCCAGCTGACCGTCTACCGTATCGTCCAAGAAGCACTCACCAACGCGCTCAAACACGCGGGCCGTGACACACGCATCGACCTGACGGTGACCGCCGGGGACAGGGATCTGCGCATCGGCGTCCACAACACCGGCCCGGACCCGACGGCCGCCGGGCCACAGCCACCCCGCGACCAGGGACAAGGTCTCACCGGTATGAGAGAGCGCGCCGCCCTTTACAACGGAACCGTCACCGCGGGGCCCGCTCCCGGTGGGGGCTGGGCGGTGCGGACCGTCCTCGACCTCACCCCGATCACCGGTCTCCCCCAGCCGTCCCACGCGGGTGGTGCGCAGTGACCACCGTGCTCATCGTGGATGACCAGCCGCTGCAGCGCTTCGGCTTCCGCATGCTTCTGGAGAGCTCTCCCGGCACCGAGGTCGTCGGTGAGGCGGAGCACGGCGGCGAGGCCGTCCGCATGGCAGCCGAACTCCGCCCCGACGTCATCCTCATGGACGTACGGATGCCCGGCATGGACGGCATCGAGGCCACCCGGCGCATCATCGCCTCCGGCGGCCGCTCCCGGGTACTCGTCCTGACCACCTTCGACCTGGACGAGTACGCTCACGCCGCCCTGCGCGCGGGCGCCAGCGGCTTCCTCCTCAAGGACGCCCACCCCGATGAACTCCTGGCCGGGATCCGGGCGGTCGCGGGCGGCGACGCCGTCATCGCCCCGGCCCTCACCCGCCGCCTGCTGGACACCTACGCCCATCAACTGCCGCAGACCTCATCCGGTCGCACGCCGGGCGACGACCCGCGAATCCGCTCACTGACCGAACGCGAGCGCGAGATCTTCACCGCCATCGGACAGGGCTGGACCAACGGCGAGATCGCCGAACGCATGGTGCTGTCGGAGTCCACCGTAAAGACATACGTCGGCCGGGTCCTGGCCAAACTGGAAGCCCGCGACCGCATCCAGGCCGTCATCCTCGCCTACGACCTGGGACTCACCCACCCGAACCCACCCGAGCGAGAGTCCGGGGAACTGTGACGCCCAACGCCTGACCCAGCCGACGCCGGTGCCGGGTGTGGACGCCCCCGCACCCGTTCAACGCCCGAAAGGACGCGCTGCGCAGCTCCCCGCCCCCGGCAGGCGTCGACCGGACGGACTCGAACCGGCACGGACGTTTCGCCTCCTGTAGTACCCCGGTACCACCGCGTCCGCGTCATTGCTCCCCTGGGTACCAAGATTCGCGGTCCCCGGACTCCTAGCGTCTTCTGCGTACGAAGCCCGGTGGGGCCCCGGAGACGCGGTAGTGACCATGATCGAAGCCGTCAATCGACGCAGCGGTACGGCGAGAAGACGGCGGTTGGCCGCCCGCGATTCGTCGGCCAGCCGACGCCGAGGTTCCGAAACACCTGGTACGGCGACACCGTCGTCGCCGAGAGCCACCTGCCGACCCCGCAGCCTCCCGCACAGCGCAGGGGGCGTCGCTGCCGGGCAGCGCATCGGCCCCTTCCCTTCGTCGGCACCCGCCGACTCACTCCTGAACGTGGAGCCCACATTGTCCACTCTCGCACGATGGTGCTACAGACACCGGATCATCGTCGTCGTGCTCTGGCTCGGCCTGCTCATCGGACTCGCCGCCGTGTCGCAGGGCACCGGCAGCAACTACAGCAACAGCTTCTCCCTCCCGAACACCGAGTCCACCCGTGCCCTCAACCTGCTGAAGTCGTCCTTCCCGGCGCAGGCTGGTGACACCGACACGGTGGTGTGGCATGTCGACTCCGGTTCCGTGCGCGACAGTGCAACGAAGGAGCGGCTGACCGGCACCCTGGACAAGATCTCCAAGCTGCCCGAAGTCAGCGGTGTCACCAGCCCCTACAGCCGGCAGGGTGCGGCCCAGATCAGCGAGGACGGCCGCACCGCCTACGCCCAGGTGAACTTCGCCAAGGTCCAGCAGGAACTCGACAAGGCGGACATCCAGCGGGTGATCGACACCGCCGAGGCGGCGCGGACCCAGGGCCTGAAGGTCGAACTGGGCGGCCAGGCGATCAAGAGCACCGAGCAGACACCGCCGGCCACCAGTGAACTCGTCGGCGTGGTGGCCGCCGCCGTGGTGCTCTTCCTCGCCTTCGGCTCGCTGTTCGCCATGCTCCTGCCGATCCTGACCGCGGTCGCCGGTGTCGGTACCGCCATCCTCACCACGGGTCTGCTCAGCCATGTGGTGACCATCGGTGAGATCGCCCCGACCCTGTCGGCCCTCATCGGCCTCGGCGTGGGTATCGACTACGCCCTGTTCATCGTCACCCGGCATCGCAAGGGCCTTCAGTCCGGGCTCGACGTCGAGGAGTCCCTGGCCAGGGCCGTGAACACCTCGGGCCGTGCCGTGCTGTTCGCCGGCGGTACCGTATGCATCGCCCTGCTCGGCATGTTCGTGCTGCAGACCAAGTTCCTCAATGGCATCGCCATCGCCTCGGCGATGACGGTGGCGCTGACCGTGTTGGCCGCGGTGACCCTGCTTCCGGCCCTGCTGGCGTTGTTCGGCAAGCGGGTCCTCGGCAGGCGGGCACGGCGCCAGCTGGCGGCGGGCGAACCACTGCCCGAGAACGCTGTGTCCGGCCCGTGGGCCCGCTGGGCCGCCGTGGTGCAACGGCGCCCCCGCGTGCTGTCCGCGATCGCGCTGGTCGTGATGGTCGTCCTGACCATTCCCGTGCTCTCCCTGCGCCTGGGGTCGTCCGACTCGGGCAACGACCCGGCGTCCAACACCACCCGCAAGGCCTACGACCTGCTGGCCGACGGGTTCGGCCCCGGCTTCAACGGGCCGCTGCAGCTGGTCGCCCAGGCCCCCACGGCCGCGGACAAGGCCGCCCTGACGAAACTGTCCGCCCAGCTGAAGGACGTCCACGGGGTCGCGAGCGTCGTCGCGGCGCCGATCCGGCCCGGTTCCACGGTGGGCATCGTCCAGGTCTTCCCCACCACCTCGCCCCAGGCCAAGGAGACCTCCGACCTGATCGATCACCTCCGTGACGATGTGGTCCCCGCAGCCGAGAAGGGCACGAGCCTCAAGGTCTACGTCGGTGGATCGACCGCGATATTCGACGACTTCGCAAGTGTGCTCTCCGGCAAGCTGCCGTTGTTCATCGCGGTGATCGTGGTCCTCGGGGGATTGCTGCTCCTGCTCGCCTTCCGCAGCCTGCTGATCCCGGTCACCGCTGCGGTGATGAACCTGCTGGCTGCCGGAGCCTCCTTCGGCGTCCTGGTCGCGGTGTTCCAATGGGGCTGGGGCTCCGACTCCCTGGGGCTCGGCCGGGCCGGCCCGGTGGAGGCCTTCCTTCCCGTGATGATGATCTCCATCCTGTTCGGTCTGTCCATGGACTACCAGGTGTTCCTGGTCAGCCGGATGCACGAGGAGTGGGTGCACACCAAGGACAACGCACGAGCGGTGCGGGTGGGTCAGGTGGAGACCGCGCGGGTCATCACGGCCGCCGCCGCCATCATGGTCTGTGTCTTCATCGCGTTCGTCTTCGGTGGCCAGCGTACGATCGCCGAGTTCGGCATCGGGCTGGCCTCCGCGGTCGCCCTGGACGCGTTCATCCTGCGCACCATCCTTGTCCCGGCCGCGATGCACCTGTTCGGCAACGCCAACTGGTGGCTGCCCGCCTGGCTGGACCGCAGGCTGCCCCACCTCTCCGTCGACCCGCCGGACGAACCCCTCCCGGCCCCCGCGGAGGACAGCGCGACTCCCGAACCCGAGCCGTCCGCCAGCTCCTGACAACCGTCCTGCGGGGCGAGACGGAACAGGCACCTGTGTGGGGCGTCCACAGAGGCCGTGTGCCGGGACGCCCCACCAGACTTCGCCTGCGGAGCACCCCGCGGAGCGGTCGGGACATCTCCCGCCTCCTCGGCGGGCGCTCCGGCGTCGAAGCCATCGCGAGTCAACGCGAGGCCGCGGCGTCCCCGGTGTCCGCGGCGGCGGCCCTGGCCCGATGTGCCCGGATCTCCTCGTGGTGGTCAGCCGCCCAGCCGAACAACTGCTTGACGATCTCGTGCAGGCCGCGGCTGAGGGGGGTGAGCGCGTACTCCACGCGCGGTGGCACCTCCGCGTAGGCGGTGCGTGTCACCAGCCCGTCCTCCTGGAGCTGACGCAGGGTGAGACTGAGCATGCGCTGTGAGATGCCCGGAACGTTTCGCTGCAGGTCGGTGTAGCGCAGGGGGCCGTCCTCCAGGCCGACGATGATCAGCAGGCTCCATTTGTCGCCGACGCGATCCAGTACCTGCCGGATGTACTCCATGTGCTCAGCGGGGACCGTGCAGGACTCACGGCCTGCGACGGTGCCTGATCCGACTGTGTTTTCCATGGCGCACATTCCTCTCCGGCACGCACATCCATGTGCGTTTTGTAAGGCCCACGATACTGACCCATCATGGCGTTACGCACAGACAGTCGGAACCGGCGTTCGTGCGGGCAGAGATCCGGGCCGAGGTGCCCCAACCGGGCGCCGTGGCCGTCGGCCTTACCGATCTCCCGCCTGCGGTTTCCGCACCCGTCCCCCGGTGTGCCTGGTCGCACCGAGTCCACGCCCCTGCCGATCGACACCGAAACGGCATGGGTGTCTGCCCTCTCCACCAAGGTGACAGCATGACCGACCTGCTCGTTCTCGGCGGCAGTGGCCGCACCGGACGCCATGTGCTCACTCAGGCCGTCGCACGCGGCCACCGTGTCCGCGCGCTGGTGCGCCGACCCGACGCGATCCAGGCCCCGTACGGCGTCGAACTGATCCAGGGCACACCGTCGAACATCGACGACCTCCGCAAGGCCGCCCAGGGCAGCGAGGCGGTGATCAGCGCGCTCAACAACTCCCGCGCCTCCGACAACCCCTGGGCCAAGCCAGTCAGCCCGCCCATGTTCATGACCGACGCCACCCGCAACACCCTCGCGGTGATGAGCGAGCTGAACCTCCGCCGCATCGTCCTCACCTCCACACAGAACTCCGGGGACGGCCGGGCCGCGCTCAATCCGGTCTTCAAGGCCCTCGTCAAGCTCTCCAACCTCAAGGCCAGCTTCGACGATCACGACGGCGTGGACGAGGTCGTGCGCGCCTCCGACACCGACTGGACCCTCGTCCGGGCCGTCCTCCTCGCCGACGGGCCCGTCGTGACTCCGGTGCGGGCCGCCGAGGCCGGGACCGACAAGCCGGGCACGCGGATCAACCGCGCCGACCTCGCCGGCTTCCTCCTGGACACCATCGAGCAGGGCACATGGATCCACAAGGCGCCGCTCGTCTGGAACACGCGGGGCTGAGCACCCCGCCGTCCACCGGCCGCGGCACCCTCACGAACGCGATCAGACCGAGACGGCCGACCTGTTCGTGGCTGCGGTGGTGGAGATCCACTGGTCAATTTACGCCCGAAGCTGCCCAGTTGCCCGTTCGGGGCTGTCAGGTGGGCGGTGCTCAGGCTCTGGGCGGCAAGCATCCGGAGTCGTGATCGGGAATCGAACCCGGGAGACATCATGCGAAACGGTGGGGCGCTGACGCGCCGAATGGTCGGCGGTCTCAACACCGGGGTGGTGAAACTCCGTTCCTCACGGAGGTGGGGACGGTTCGTTTCCCGCCATCTCACGGTCGTGACGTACAAAGGACGCCGGTCGGGACGATCGTTCAGCACGCCGGTGGCCTACCGGCGCAGCGCAGAGGTGATCACGATCACCGTCGCGTTCCCGGACGCCAAGAACTGGTGGCGCAACTTCACGGGGGACGGTGGCCCGATATCGCTCGAGCTGGACGGGGCGAACCGAGAAGGCCATGCCGTCGCCGGACGAGACGCCAAGGGGCGCGTGCTTGTCACCGTACGGCTGAACGACTGAGTGCCGGAGCAAGGCACGACGACCAGGTCGGAGCGCCCCGTCGCGTCGCGACGGCGTCACTCATATGCAGGTTGCCCCACTTCCAACAAGTCGCTGCGCTGGTGCCTGCTGCCGGCGCCTACCCTCTGGGGGTCCTCGTGAATGTGCTGCTGTGGGTTTTCCAGTGCTACCTTGCCGTCTCCTTTGTCGCATTCGGAACGATGAAGATCGTGCGCGACAGACAGAAGCTCGCCCTAACCGCCTTCGGCTGGGTCGAAGAGTTCTCCGACAACTCCGTGAAGCTCATTGGGCTGTTCGACGTGCTGGTAGGCCTCGGTCTGACTCTCCCGGGAGTCACCGGCATCGCGCCCGAACTGGTTGCCTGGGCCGCTCTCGGCGGTGTCGTACTGGCCGGAGGCGGGTCCATTGTCCACCTCCGTCGCTCCGAAAGCGACAAGGCTGCCGTCAACCTCCACTTCATCGCGTTGCTGATCGTGGTCGCGTGGGGTCGGTTCGGGCCGTACCAGTTCTGAACCACGGGTCACGCCAAGGATCCAGCTCACTTCGGCACCGAACGGTGCCTCTGCTCGCTCTCGTACGCGGTCAGAGAACTCTTCTCCGAGAGGACACGCATGAGCATCGGATCGAGAACCACAACCGGACCAGGCGGCGGATCAGCTCGTCAGCGGATGCTGACACATCAAGAAGGTCCCCTGCTCGGCCCGACCCTCGGTCCATTTACGAAGAGGCGATTCTGGATGTGGCCGACGGCGCGTCCCACGGCGTCGGCCACGTCCCGCACCCGTGCGGTCGGCATGCGACTGATCGGTGCCGCGACACCGACGCTGCCGATGGGCTGCCCGAACAGGTCGCGGACGGGCATGCCCACCCCGGCCACGCCGGGCGTGATCTGGTTCTCGATGTGGGAGAAACCCTGGCGTCGCGTCTGGGCGACAAGCTCGTCGAGAGTCTGCGGGGTGATGCCCCAGTCGAGTTCCACCGGTCCCAGGACATCGCTCAGCACGTCGTCACGTTCCGGTTGCTCGATGGCCGCGAGGATGGCCAGACCGGCAGCACCCACACCGAGCGGACGGCGGCTGCCGATGCGCAGGGTGACGAGCCCTGCTTCCGCACGCGACCTCGCGTATCTGGCGGGTTTCGGCAACCAGCACGTCACCGAAGCCGTCCCGGGGGCTCTCCCGCAGGGCCGCAACAGCCCGCAGAAGGCACCGCTGGGACTCTACGCCGAGCAGCTGAGCGGCACCTCGTTCACCGCGCCACGCCAGGACAACCTGCGTACGTGGGTCTACCGCATCCGACCGTCCGCGAAGCACTCCCCGTTCCGGCAGGTCGATGCCGGCGGCCTGACCGCGAGCCCGATCGCGAACGCCGCTCCCTCCCCCAACCGCCTGCGGTGGGACCCCTACGAATTCCCCGCCGAGCCGAAGACGTTCGTCGAGTCGCTGTTCACCATCGGCGGCAACGGCGATGTACGCGCGCAGTCGGGTGTCGCCATCCACATGTACGCCGCGGCCAGGTCGATGGACCGCGAGTACTTCGTCAACAGCGACGGCGAAATGCTGATCGTCCCGCAGTAGGGCGGTCTGCGGGTGGCCACGGAACTCGGCGTCCTCGCGGTCTCCCCCGGCGAGATCCTCGTCCTCCCCCGCGGCCTCCGCTTCAAGGTGGAGCTGCCCGACGGCGTGGCCCGCGGATACGTCCTGGAGAACTACGGGCAGATCTTCAGGCTGCCCGAACTCGGCCCGATCGGTGCCAACGGTCTGGCCAACCACCGACTCCCCGTCATTCCGACCGCAGCCGCCCTCGCCCTGCCGACCCTTCAGGAGGGCTACGACGCGGTCTGGAACGGCATCGAGCGCCATTTCACGGGCTGACACCGCCGTACGCGACACATCTGCCGGTCCGCCATGGCGGGCCGGCAGCCGTTTCAAGACCAGATGCTTGACACCCTTGAGGGACATTGAAATATTTGTTTTCAGCCCTATAAACATATTTCAAGGGCTTCCTCCAGCTTCCAGCGTCGAAAGTTGGTCCCCATGACATCCGCATCGGCACAGTACGGCTCCGCCTTCACAGAAGGCGTCGCCCGAACCGACGGCCACACCATCCGATACTTCCGCGCCGGTGACGGCGACAGTCTCGTCGTTCTCCACAGCGCGGCCGGCCTGCGCTTCTCCCCCCTGCTGGACCGCCTCGCCGAGGAGTTCGACGTCATCCTGTTCGCGCTGCCCGGTTGGGGCGCCGAGCCCGACGACGGCCGCGATCAAACAGTCCCGGAACTGGCCAACACCCTTTACGAGGCGACCCAGGACCTCGGGCTCAAGACCTTCCACCTGCTCGGAACCACGCTGGGCGGCGACGTGGCCCTGCACATCGCCCTCGACCACCCGGAACGAGTGACCTCGCTGGTCCTCGAGGCGCCCGGCACCTTCCACGAGGGCGCCGACCCCGCACCGGGGAACATCACGCCCGAGGAAGCCCTGCGCAAGGTCCGTATCCACCCCGAGCGGCGACCGGTCTTCGAACCACCCCACCCCGACGCCCAGGTCAGGATGTTCGAACTGATCTCCAGGCTTCAGGAAACGGACCCCGACTACCAGCAGAACATCACCGAACGTCTGCCCGGATGCTCCGTTCGCACCCTCGTGGTGTTCGGCGACCAGGACGGCTTCATACCGCCCCAGAACGGACGCACCTTCGCCCGTCTCATGCCCGACTGCAGCTTCGTCCTCCTGCACGACGCCGCACACGACGTGCAGGGTGACCGCGGGGAGGATCTGGGCGCCCTCGTCGCCGACTTCCTCACTCACGGACCGGAATTCCGGCTTCCTCCGGACTCCGCCCTCGTGGCCCCCTGACGGGGGCCAGAGCCGTATTCGAGGAGTGTCCAGTGCGCGGCTGTCCAGTGCGGGCGGTGGTTCCCGTGGACAGCGGCGCGCCCGGCAGACGCCTGCCGCCTGACCCCCAACGCCACCGACGCAGCCTCGGGGCCAGGCAATGTGTCGTCGCCCTGTCGGTCCGGATCCACCGCCACACCCTCGGTCGCTGTGATGACGAAAGGACGCTCCGGTGATCAGCCCACTCCACGATCGGCCTTCGAAGATGGTGGCCGTCCACCTCAACTACCGCAGCCGAGCTGATCAGCGCGGCAGGACTCCCGCATTTCCGTCGTACTTCCTCAAGGCGCCATCGACCCTGGCGCCCTCCGATTCCGTGCTAGGCGTGCCCGCCGACTGTGAACTCCTGGCTTTCGAGGGAGAGATCGCCCTCGTCATCGGAGCCGAAGCGCATCGCATCAGCCGTGCCAACGCATGGCAACACGTCAGCGGGGTGACGGCGGCGAACGATTTCGGTCTGTACGACCTGCGCTATGCCGACCCCGGGTCAAACGTCCATTCCAAGGGGCTCGACGGATGCACCCCGATCGGCCCGGCAGTCCTGGACGCGGCACAACTCGACCCTTCGAGTCTCCATCTCCAGACCTATGTCAACGGTCGGCTGCGGCAGGACGCGCGCGTCGAGGACGACATGCTGTTCGACTTCGCCTACGTCATCGCGGACCTGTCACGGTTCATGACCCTCCAGCCGGGTGACGTGATCCTGACCGGCACGCCGGCCGGCTCCTCCGTCGTACAACCCGGGGACGTCGTCGAAGTCGAAGTAACCGGTACGCAGGTGAATGGACTTCGAACGTCGACCGGTCGCCTGCGCACGTCCATCACCAAGGACGCCTACCGCGTCGGGTCGTTGCTGCCGGCTCCGCAGGCCGACATCGCCGCGAGGGCGGCGGCGTACGGGCACTCCGCCCCGGAGGCCACGGGCGCCACCCCGCACGGGTAGCCGTCCCCCGACCGCCGGATCGACGCCATGTCGGCCCGAGACATACCAACCCAGAGAAGCCAAGGAGCCCCCCCAGGTGACCGCGCCATACGAGGCCCCCAACACCATCAAACAGATGCTGTTCACTACGTGGGCGCTCCTGAACTCGCTGGCACCCGAGCAGCGTGCGATGGCCTGCTACCCCATGTCCGATCCCCGACGGCTCGACTGGGACTTCATCCCGAAGCCCGACCGGACCGGGATCACGATGGCGGCGCTGCACGGGCACCAACGCACCCTCGCACAGCACCTGCTGGCTTCAGGCCTGAGCACACGGGGCTACAGCCAAGCGCTGCAGATCATGGCCATGGAGAACATGCTGCGCGAGAAGGAGGTCCTTGAGCGCGGCCTTGGCGTCATCGCCGGTGACTTCCGCGATCCCGACAACTACTCCTTCTCGTTCTTCGGCCGCCCGGGCTTCGAGGACACATGGGGCTGGCGAGTCATCGGTCATCACCTCTCCTTGAGCTACACCATCATCGATCAGCGCTATCTGACGGTCACACCGTGCAACATGGGTGCGCAGCCGGTTCCATCGGGCCTCTTCCACCCGCTCAGGGGCGACGAGGAGCTCGCCTTCGAGCTGCTCCACGGCATGTCGGACACACACCTAAAAGCGGCGGTGATCCACGACGTGGCTCCCGCCGACTACGTCACCCGGCAGGTGCCCCGCATTGGCCGCGTCGAGTTGCCCGACCACGTCGACCTCGGAATCCCGGGGTACCGCATCTCGGACGCGGACCGGGAGGCGCTCAAGTTCGAGGCCGACCGGCCGCGCGGGGTGGCCGCCTGCGACTTGGACAGCCGGGGGTCCGCGTTGATCAGGCACCTCATCCGGACGTACGTCGGACGTGTCCCCGACGAGCTGGCCGACACCTATCTGCGCGCGCTCGACGGCACGAACGACGACAAGATCTTCTTCTGCTGGGCGGGCGGTACCAGGCACGGAACGTCGCACTACTACCGGATCCAGACCGACCAGTTGCTCATCGAGTTCGACAACGCGATCGACAGCGGCAACCACATCCACTCGGTCTGGCGGGACTATCGCAACGACCTGGGCCACACCTTGCTGATCGACCACTACGAACAGTCGCAGAACAGCGATCACCATCTCTCCCGCCGGACTCGGTCCACCGTGCCGGCAGAGGGATGACATGCTGAGGAACGTCGGCACCTGCCCAGCCGACGGTGCCCCTTGTACGTTGCGGACCCACCGGCGAGGATCAACCGATGCCTTCCACCGATGCAGAACGGCCTCGCCTGTCGAAGTCGCAGTTGGTCTATGGCGCGCTGCGCGAACGCATCATGGACGGCACGTACAGCCCGGGCTATCGCCTGGTCCTCGAACAACTGGCTCGTGAGTTCTCCGTCAGCGCCGTCCCGGTACGCGAGGCGGTGCGGCTCCTGGAGGCCGAGGGGTACGTCACCTTCGAGCGGAACGTCGGCGCCCGGGTCGCGATCGACGAGACGCAGTACGAGACGGCGGCGGAAGCACTGGCGATCGTCGACGGTGCCGCGGTCGGGCTCAGCGGTCCGCTCCTCACCGAGGACGACCTCGCGGCGGCCCGCGAGGTGAACGAGAAGATGCGCCGGAGCCGCGAATCCTTCGACCCGGTCGGCTTCGGCAGACTGAACGGCGAGTTCCACGCCATCCTCCGCAGCCGGTGCCCGAACACCGACCTGCTCAACATGATCGACAAGCAGCTGCAACTCCTCGATCGGCTCAGGAGGTCCACCTTCGACTTCGTACCGGCACGCTCGCTCCAGTCGGTCGAGGAGCACGAGGAGTTGCTGTCGCTCATCGAGCGGGGTGCGGAACCGGACCGGGTCGAGCGCTACGCGCGACAGCACAGGCTGAACACCCTGCAGGCGTTCATCGAGCAGCGCAGGCAGGACGCGGAGTGATGGCGCGCCCTACGCGCGGGCGGCGAGTGCCAGGAGACGCCGTGCCCGTTCCAGGACCGGCCTGTCGACCATCTGGCCGTCGACAGTGGTGACGGAGTCGCCGGCGTGGACTACGGCGCGGGCCCACCGAAGTTCCTCTGCTGTGGGCGCGAACCCGTCGTTCACGTAAGGGAGTTGGTACGGGTGCACGCACAGCTTGCCTGTGAAGCCCAGGCCTCGGGCGTGGGCGATGTCCGAGCCGAGGGCCTCCCTGTCCCGTACAGCCGTGGTGACGCCGTCGATCGGTGGACTGACGCCTGCGGCGGCCGAGGAGAGGACCAGGCTGGAGCGTGCGTAGGTCAGTGCCGCGTGGTCGTCGTGGGCGACGCCGAGCTGGGCGGCGAGGTCGACGTTGCCGAAGGCCGCCCGGACGACACCGGGTGTCGCGCACAGCTCGTAGGCCCGCCCGATGCCGCGGGCCGTCTCGATGAGCGGTACGAGGGCGCACCGTCCGGCCGTACGCGCGGCGAGTTCCATGAGCACCGTCGGATCCTCGGCCTTGGGCACCATCACCGGGCAGCCGTGGTCGGCGGCCACGGCGAGGTCGCTCTCGGACCAGGGGGTGCCGGTCGGGTTGATCCGTACGACTGCCCGGTTGCCGAGGGCGAGCCAGGCGACGGCGTTGTCCCGGGCGCGGTCCTTGTCCTCGGGGGCGACGGCGTCCTCCAGATCGATGATGACCAGGTCGGCACCGGAGGAAGCCGCCTTGTCGAAGCGGTCCGGCCGGTGTCCCGGGACGAACAGCAGGCTGGTCGCGGTGGCGATCAGGTCGTGGGGCTCGGTCATGCGAAGGTCACCTCTGCTGTGGCGTGCCGGTCTTCCCGGTGCGTGGCGACATGCAGCTCCGCGCCGGCACCCGCGGGAGTGCCGCAGGCGATGAGGTGCTCGCCGGCGAACACCGGCCGCCGGAGCCGATAGGACAGCGATCGCACGGGCCGGTCGGGGGCCTGGCGTCGGGGCAGCTCGAGCATGAACAGGGCGAGCAGGGGGCCGTGGACGACGACTCCGGGGTAGCCCTCCTCGTCCCGGCAGTACGGGGCGTCGTAGTGGATGCGATGGGCGTTCGCGGTCAGGGCGCTGAACCGGAAGAGCAGGGCCGGGTCCGTGCGCAGCGGAAGTTGCCACGGGCTGTCGGGGCGCGGGGAGGCGGATTCGTCGAGGACCGCCGGGTGCTGTCCCCTCGTGCGCCCGGACCGGTAGACGATGTCCTGTTCCTCCACCAGGCAGACGCGGCCGTGCTGGCGGAACTCACGGCGTTCGGTGACGACCAGCATCTCTCCGGTGCGGCCCTGCTTGACCGTCACCGCGCCGAGGCTGCCGATGCGCTCGGCCGGCTCACCCAGGCGCAGCGGCCGGACGATATCGCAACGGCCGCCCGCCCACATGCGCTGCCGCTTCGGGACAGGCGGCAGGAAGCGGCCATGGAGGGGGTGACCGTCGGCACCGAGATCCCGCCCTGCGGGCCAGTTGAGGAAGTACAGCCAGTGCCACAGCGGGGGCAGCGGATCCCCGGCTTTCGCGACCGGGCCGGGCAGGTCCAGGACCGTCGAGAGGGCGGTCACCGGCCCGGAGGGCAGGGGGTCTTCGTCGGTGACCGGCCTGGGGGCCCAGGACTCCACGTACGCGTCGAGTGGGGGCGGAGCAGGCTGCATCGTCCTTCTGTCCTTGTGTGCTGTGGGCGGGTGGGATCTGGGGCAGATGAGCGGCGCCGCCTTCGTGGGGATGGGGCGGACGGCTCGTGCGGCTTCTCTCAGCGCAGGACGAACGGATTGCCGGTGGGAGCAGCGGTGTTGATCCAGACGGCCTTGTCCGCCAGGTAGGGGGTGAGGGCGGCGATGCCGTTCTCGCGGCCGATGCCGGAGTCCTTGAAGCCGCCGAAGGGAGCCAGGTAGCTGACCGCGCGGTAGGTGTTGACCCAGACGGTGCCGGACTGGATGCGGTCGGCCATGCGGAAGGCGCGGCCGATGTCGCGCGTCCACACACCTGCGCCGAGGCCGTAGCGGCTGTCGTTGGCGATCTCCACCGCCTCCTCCTCGTCCTTGAAGGGGATCACGCACAGGACGGGGCCGAAGACCTCCTCCTGCGCGATGCGCATGCTGTTGCTCACGCCGGTGAAGACGGTGGGTTCGACGAACCAGCCGCCGCGGTCGGCGGCCTTGCCACCGAGGACGAGTCGGGCGCCCTGCTGCCGGGCGATGTCGATGTAGTCGAGGACCTTGGCGTACTGGGCGGGGGTGGTGACGGGGCCGACCTGCGTGTCCTCGTCCATGGGATCGCCCATGCGCGCGGTCCGCGCCAACTCCACGAGCTTTGCGACGACTTCGTCGTGCACGTTCTCCTGCACCAGTAACCGGGAGCCGGCGATGCAGGTCTGTCCGGTGGCGGCGAAGATGCCGGAGACGGCGCCGTTGACCGCGGCATCGAGGTCGGCGTCGGCGAAGACGATGTTGGGGGACTTGCCGCCGAGTTCGAGACTGACGTGCTTGAAGTCGCGGGCGGCGGCCTCGTTGATCCGACGGCCCGTGGCGTCCGAGCCGGTGAAGCTGATCTTGCGGACCAGGGGATGCTCGACGAGTGCCGTGCCGACGTCGTGGCCGAAACCGGTGACGACGTTGAACACGCCCGACGGCAGCCCCACTTCATGGAAGAGCCGGGCCAGTTCGAGGGTGGAGGCGGAGGTGAACTCCGACGGCTTCACTACCACCGTGCAGCCCGCGGCGAGGGCCGGAGCGATCTTCCAGGCCAACAGCAGGAGCGGGGAGTTCCAGGGCGTGATGACGGCGACGACCCCGACGGGCTCCTTTTTCGTGAAGGCGAAGTAGCCCTTCTTGTCCAACGGCGGAACGGTTCCCTCGATCTTGTCGGCGAGCCCGCCGTAGTAGTGGAACCACTGTGGAACATAGGCGACTTGCCCGTGCATCTCCGTGAACAGCTTGCCGTTGTCGCGGACTTCGAGTTCGGCCAGGTGCCGGGCGTTCGCGGCGACGGCGTCGCCGAGCCGGCGCACCAGGGCACCGCGGGCACTGGCGGTCAGTTCGGCCCAGGGGCCGGTGCGCAGCGCGCGATGAGCGGCGCGGACCGCGTCGTCGACGTCCTGGGGCGTGGCCTTGGCGATCTCGGCCCACGGTGTGCCCTGGTAGGGGTTGTCGGTGGGAAACCATTCACCGCCGGCGGCCTCGCGGCTCTCCCCGTCGATGAACAACTGATAACGCTGCATGGAAGGGGGATCCCGTCAGCTGGAAGGTGGCCGGGCCGAGAGCGGCGCGGAAGCGTTCGTGCCGGCCGCGCTCACGTCGTGGATGGTGGGCTCGCGCTGTCATTTCACGAGACTTGCATCATGAGTGCTGATGGAGGAGGTTGAACAATAGAAAGACGTGATGCCCGTATGCGCATCGTGCATGCCGGCCCAGCGCACCAACACCTCGCCGCGCGCGGTGCCCGAGAGCGGGTTATTCGCGCTCGGCGGGGGTGTCGTCCCCCTGGACCTGGGCGGAGGGCCATCTGCCCTGAGCGACCGCGGAGTTGATCTGGCGGACCAGTTCCCGTGCGACGACCTCGACGGCGGGCGGGGTGCGCCCGGACCGCGGCCTGCCGAGGACGACGGAGCGCCACACCTCAGGGTGGCTCAGCGGCGCGGCGCTCAGCGCGCCCCGCGCGACATCCTCGGCGATGCCCACCCCCGGCAGGACGGTCCAGCCGTGCCCCGCCTGGACGAGCCGCTTCTGCACCCGCAGGGAGTTGGTCTGCACGGCGATGTCCATGGCGGCTCCGGAGCGCGCAGCGGCCGCGTCGATCAGCCGACGCAGCGCGTGCCCCGAGGCGGGCATGACGAGCCGGTGCTCGGCCGCCTCCGAAAACGGCACCGGACGGTCGGCCCGTAGGCCGGCCGACGGTGGAGCGGCCACCCACAGCCGCTCCCGTACCAGCGGATGCGCGCTGAGGTAGGGCGTGCTGTCCAGGTTGTAGAGCAGGGTCAGGTCCAGGTCGCCGTCATCGAGCCACTGCTGCAGATGCCCGGAGTAGGCCGTCGACAAGCGAAGTTCGATGCCGGGGTGGTCACGGGCGACCGCCGTCACCAGCGGCTCGGCCAGCAGGTCACTGGTGCTCTCCAGCAGCCCCACGGTGACGACGCCGGTCACCACACCCGGGGTCGGCTGCACCTCGGCGCGGGCCCGCTCCAGCTCGTTCAGGGCACGCTGGGCCCGGTCGACCATGATCGCCCCGGCTTCGGTGGGCCGCATGCCCGTCCTCGTCCGTTCGAAGAGGGAGATGCCCAGCTCCTGCTCCAGGGTGCGGATCTGCCGGGTGACCGCGGGCTGCACCAGGTGCAGCAGCTCGGCGGCGCGCGTGACGCTGCCCACTTCGGCGACCGTGACGATCGCCTTCAGCTGCTTGAGGTCCACGACGCGGATCCTTCCGGTGTCATCCGAAGCGCGCATGTCGCTATGCCGTATTGCTATTTCACCTACGCCGTCATGAGTGTTCATGATGGCATTCCGGCGCGGGAACCACACCCTCCTGGAGGACACCTCATGACCGAGCTCCCCACAGCGCTGCCCCTCTCCGGCATCACCGTCGTCAGCGTCGAACAGGCGGTGGCCGCTCCCTTCGCCACCCGCCAGCTGGCGGACCTCGGCGCGCGGGTGATCAAGGTGGAGCGGCCCGGCGGGGGCGACTTCGCCCGCCGGTACGACACCACCGTGCACGGCGAGTCCAGCTACTTCGTGTGGCTGAACCGGTCCAAGGAGTCGGTGACGCTGGACCTCAAGACGGACGCCGGCCGCGCGATCCTGGAGCGACTGCTCGCCGACGCGGATGTGTTCGTGCAGAACCTGGCCCCGGGCGCAGCAGCCAGGATGGGCCTGGGCGCCGAGACCCTCGCCGACCGCTTCCCCTCCCTCATCCCGTGCTCGATCTCCGGTTACGGCTCCACCGGACCGTGGGCCGACCGCAAGGCGTACGACCTGTTGGTGCAGTGCCAGACCGGTCTGGCCTCCCTCACCGGCAACGAGCACGGTTCGGCACGGGTCGGTGTGTCGATCGCCGACATCGCGGCGGGCATGTACGCCTACTCGGGCATCCTCACCGCCCTGTTCACCCGGGCCACCACGGGTGTCGCCCGTGCCGTGGAGGTCTCGCTGCTCGAGGCGCTGGCCGAGTGGATGAGCCAACCCGCCTACTACACCCGCTACGGCGGCACCCAGCCCCCACGCCTGGGCACCCAGCACGCCACCATCGCCCCCTACGGCGCCTACACCGCCGCCGACGGCAGGGACGTGCTGTTCTCCGTTCAGAACGAGCGCGAATGGGCTGCCCTGTGCGAACGGTTCCTGGGCCGGCCCGGGCTCGTCACGGATCCCCGCTTCGCCACGGGCTCGGCGCGGGTGGCCCACAGGGAGCAATTGAACGTGATCGTCGCGAAGCGCTTCGGCGAGTTGGACAGCGACGAGGTGACGAAGCTGCTGGACGCGGCGGGCATCGCCAACGCCGGCGTGAACGAGATGACCGACTTCCTGGCGCACCCGGTGCTCAGCGGCAGGGATCGCTGGCGGGAGGTACGGCTTCCCGGCGGAGCTGCGGTGTCCGCACTGCTGCCGCCCGTGGGTCTGGCCGGAACGGCCCCACGCATGGACGCCGTCCCCGCCGCCGGGCAACACACCGACACCATCCTGGCCGGCCTGGGATACAGCCCTGCCGAAATCGACGGCCTGAAGGCCGGGCACGTCGTCTGAACCGCTCTTCACCGCCGACACTTCAGCAAGGAGCACTGCCGCATGGGCACTCTGGACCTCCTGCCCGAGGACGAACAGTTCATCGTCCGTACCGTGCACGACTTCGTCGAGAAGGACGTGAAACCCGCAGTCCAGGAGCTGGAACATGCCAACGCCTACCCCGACGCCCTCATCGAGCGGATGAAGTCCCTCGGAGTCTTCGGCCTCGCCGTCCCCGAGGAGTACGGCGGCACCCCGGTCTCCACCTCCTGTTACGTCCTGATCACCGAAGAGCTGGCCCGTGGCTGGATGAGCCTGGCCGGGGCGATGGGCGGCCACACCGTGGTCGCCAAGCTGCTGTTGCACTTCGGCACCGAGGAGCAGAAGCGCCGATACCTGCCGAAGATGGCCACCGGCGAGATCCGCGCGACGATGGCGCTGACCGAACCAGGCGGCGGCTCGGACCTTCAGGCCCTGCGCACCGTCGCCCGCCACGACGCCGACGGCGGATACGCGGTCAACGGGGCGAAGACATGGATCACCAACGCCCGACGCTCCGGGCTCATCGCCCTGCTGTGCAAGACGGACCCGGACGCCACTCCGGCGCACAGGGGCATCTCGGTCCTGCTCGTGGAGCACGGACCGGGCCTGACCGTCTCCCGTGACCTGCCCAAGCTCGGCTACAAGGGCGTGGAGAGCTGCGAGCTGTCCTTCGAGGACTACCGGGCGCCGGCGGACGCACTGCTCGGTGGCGTGGAGGGCAAGGGCTTCGCACAGATGATGAAGGGCCTGGAGACCGGGCGCCTCCAGGTCGCCTCCCGCGCGCTCGGGGTGGGCCGTGCGGCGCTGGAGGACGCCCTGGCCTACGCCCAGGAACGCGAGTCGTTCGGCAAGCCGATCTGGAAGCACCAGTCCATCGGCAACTACCTGGCCGACATGGCGACTTCGCTGACCGCGGCGCGGCAACTCACCTTGCATGCGGCACGAGAGGCTGACGCCGGCCGCCGCGTGGACATGGAGGCGGGCATGGCCAAGCTCTTCGCCTCCGAGACCGCGATGCAGATCGCGCTCAACGCCATGCGCGTGCACGGCGGTTACGGCTACTCCACCGAGTTCGACGTCGAACGGTACTTTCGCGACGCCCCGTTGATGATCGTCGGCGAGGGCACGAACGAGATCCAGCGCAACGTCATCGCGAGCCAGCTCGTCAAGCGCGGAGGGCTGGATGCGTGAGGACCGTCACGGGAAGTCGCATGCGAGCCTCCGCACTTCAAGTACGAAATCATATATGATTTCAGTTAACGATTAATGGGAGGGTGCATGCTCGAACATGCGCGCATCGAGGAGATCGTCGACGAGTTGGCCAAGGCGCGTCACCATCGCACGGTGGTGCCTCTGCTGACGGCCCGCAACCCCGGAATGACGGTCGAGGACGCCTACGCCGTGCAGGAGCTGTGGTCGCGGCGGCGTGAAGAAGAAGGCCATATCGTTGTCGGACACAAGATCGGGCTCACCTCCCGGGTGATGCAGGAGGCGACCGGGATCACCGAGCCGGACTACGGTGTCGTCTTCGACGACATGGTTCTTGAGAGCGGCGCCGACCTCTCGCACGACGAATTCTCCAACGTGCGCGTCGAAGTCGAACTGGCCTTCGTGCTGAGTCGGCCCCTCACGGGACCGCGCTGCACGGTCTTCGACGTTCTCGCCGCAACGCAGTACGTCGTACCGGCGATAGAGATCCTCAACTCCCGCGTCGAGCTCGCGGGACGGACCATCGTCGACACGATCAGCGACAACGCGGCCATGGGAGCCATGGTGGTCGGTGGCCGTCCCGTGCCCGTCGACGACCTCGACCTGCGGCGCGTCGGCGCGCTCCTCTACCGCAACCAGACCATCGAGGAGACCGGCCTCGCCGCCGGCGTGCTCAACCACCCCGCCAACGGAGTCGCGTGGCTGGCGAACAAGCTGTTCCAGCACGGCACGACGCTCAGCGCCGGCCACATCGTCCTCTCCGGATCATTTACCCGTCCGCTCTGGGTCGAGCGTGGTGACACGATCCATGCCGACTACGGCAACCTCGGGGCGGTCACATGCCGATTCCTCTAGCCCCGTCATTCGGCTCGGTGCTCGCCGAGGCGGACCGGACACTGATCGGGATGTGGGTCTGCAGCGGCAGTCCCCTTGTCACCGAGCTCTGCGCCGGCAGCGGCCTCGACTGGCTGCTCATCGACACAGAGCACAGCCCCAGCGACCTCATGACGCTGCTCGGCCAACTGCAGGCGACGAACGCCTACCCGGTCACCGCGGTGGTACGGCCCCCCAGCGCCGACCCGGTCACGATCAAGCAGTATCTCGACCTCGGCGTGCAGAACTTGCTGATCCCGATGATCGATGACGGTGCACAGGCCAGGGAAGTGGCACGAGCCGCCACCTACCCACCGGAGGGGATCCGCGGGGTCGGCAGTGCGCTGGCCCGCGGATCTCGCTGGAACCGGGTCCCGAACTACCTGGACCGGGCCCGGGAGACGCTCTCGGTGTACGTGCAGGTCGAGTCCGACTCCGCCGTGAAGAACGTCGCGGACATCGCCACCACACCCGGCATCGACGGCATCTTCGTCGGCCCCTCCGATCTGGCCGCGTCCATGGGGTTGTTGGGCCGACAGGATCACCCTGATGTCGTGCACGCCGTCACCACCTGCATCACGGCCGCGAGGCGTGCCGGAAGGAAGGTCGGGGTGAACGCGTTCGCTCCCGCCCTCGCCCGGCGCTACATCGACGCGGGTGCCGACTTCATCCTGGTCGGCGCCGACGTGGACCTGCTGGCGCGGGGCAGTGAGCGGTTGATGTCCGCCTACACGGGAGGAGGCCCGTCGTGAGCGCGACTTTGGACGCCGACGTGCGGGAAAAGTTGCGGCAGACTGCTGTTGCCACGATCAGCGCGGAGCTGCGTCGACGGGGCTACCCGGACATGTCGGTCGACGGCGTTCACTCCCGTGTGCCGGGCAGCAAGCTCGTCGGCCCCGCTCGAACGCTTCGCTTCGTCGCCTACCGACCCGACCTCTCCGATGAGCACGGGTCCGGTTACAACGCCCAGAAGCAAGCCTTCGATGGTCTCCGGGCCGGTGATGTACTGGTGATCGAGGCGCGTCAGGATCCCACCACGGGGACGTTCGGTGATGTTCTCGCCCTTCGCGCCAAGGTGCTCGGCGCTGCCGGAATCGTCAGCGACGGAGGTGTCCGGGACTCGGCCGCCGTCGCCGACATCGGCATTCCGACCTTCACCCGGTCGGTTCACCCCGCGGTCCTCGGCCGCCGCCACGTGCCCTGGGAGAAGGACACCACCATCACGTGCGGAGGAGTGGCGGTCCAGCCCGGGGACATCGTGGTCGGAAACGACGACGGTGTCGTCGTCATTCCGGCGCACCTCGTCAAGGAGGTGGCCGACGCCGCGGCCGAGCAGGAGAAACAAGACGCCTGGGTGGCAGAGCGGATCGCGGAAGGGAACCCGATCGAGGGACTTTTCCCTCCTGCCGGCCACTGGAAAGACGAGTTCGACAAGTGGCGCGAGAGTCACTGACGATCCACGGGAAAAAGAGGCTTGAAGGAGCCGGCTCGTGAGCGAAAACCCAGATCCTTGCACCCTGACCGCAATGAGTAAAGCCAGCCTGTTCGACTCGCGCGGAGCTTCGCCTATAATACGGCTATGACGGAGGGGAAGAGTCGGCAGAGCAAGTCACAGCCGATGAGCGACAAGGCCTTTGAGACACTCCTTGACGCCATCGTGAGCTGCGAACTGGCTCCGGGTACGTGGATCAAGGCGTCCGAGCTCTCGGAGTCGCTTGGCCTGGGCCGGACTCCGATGATGCAGGCGCTGCAGCGTTTGGAGGCGGCTGGGTTCGCCCGCCCGGTGAAGCGCAAGGGCTGGCAGGTCACGCCGATCACGCTGCAGAGCGTCCACGACATTCTCGAAGCCTTCCAGTTGACCGCCCCGGGGCTGGTGGTGTTGAGCGTCCGCAACGCCACCGATGAGCAGATCGCCAGGCTGGGTGAATTGGTGATGGCGTGGGCACCGGGCCCTCGCCCGTCCGAAGTCATACCTGACCTGAGGGCAGCTCCGATCCGTTACCTCGTCCAGATTTGCGGCAATCCGATGATGGCGGGAATGGCGCTTCCCTTGGCGACGCATGTGGAACGGGTTCTTAATTTCGGATTGTCGCAGGAAGATCTGAGTCATCCCAATTACATCCACTGGCGCAACGCGCTCAATGACGCTATGGCGAACCGCGATGAGAAACGTGCCCGGGAGGCGGTCGTCAATGTGATCCAGAACGGCATAACGGGGATTATCGGGATTCTTCAGGGCGCACAGTCCATCCGGTCGGTTCCCCTGGAGATCGAACGCGCCTCCTGATCAGATCGAGATCCCGCCGTCGACGGGCAGTACGACGCCGGTGACATACCCCGCTTCGCGGGAGGCGAGGAAGCCCACCGCGGCGCACATCTCGGAGGCCTCGCCGAACCTGCCCATGGGGATGCCCGATGCCAGTTCGGCCTTCTTCTCGTCCGGGACGGAGGCGACCATCCGGGTCTCCGCATTGGGAGAGATCGCGTTCACCGTGACCCCGAACCGGGCCAGCTCCTTGGCCGCGGTCTTGGTGAACCCGATGATGCCCGCCTTGGCGGTGGCGTAGTTCGCCTGACCGGTGTTGCCGTGCAGCCCGGTGTAGGAGGTGACGTTGACCACGCGGCCGTAGCCCCGGGCTCGGAAGTGCGGAACGCAGGCACGGGTCAGCCGGAAGGTGCCGCCGGCGTGGATGGCCAGGACGCTCTCCCAGTCGTCGTCCGTGAGCTTCCACAGGACCTTGTCGCGCAGGATTCCGGCGTTGTTGACGATGACATCGATCCGGCCGGTCTCGGCGATGATCCGCTCCACGGCCTTGTCGATGTCCTCGGTGCTGCTGACGTCACCGGGAACGGCCCGTGCTCCGACCTCGGCCGCGGCCTTGCGGACCTCCTCGCCGTCGTAGTCGACGAGGAAGACGTCGGCACTGGAGTCGGCGAAGAACCGGCCGAGTTCGAGACCGATGCCTCGCGCACCGCCGGTCACGATCACGGTCTGGCCGGTGAAGTCGAAGGACAGGTTCATCGCGAGTTCTCTCCAGACAGGGGCTTCATGAGGTTCATAAGGTTCATGCGTGTCAGAGAAGTTCGAGGAGCGTCGCGTTCGCCTGGCCGCCGCCCTCGCACATCGTCTGCAGGCCGTACCGGATGTTCTCGGCGCGCATGTGGTGGATCATGGTGGTCATCAGCCGGGCACCCGAGCCGCCCAGGGGGTGGCCGAGTGCGATGGCACCACCACGGGGGTTCACTCGGGCCATGTCCACGTCGAACTCCGCCGCCCAGGCCAGCACCACCGAGGCGAAGGCCTCGTTGACCTCGAAGACGCCGATCTCGTCGAGGCTGACTCCCGACTTGGCCAGCACCTTGTGTGTCGCCGGGATCGGGCCGGTCAGCATCGGCATCGGAGCGGAGCCGGTGACGACCGCCGTGTGGACGCGGGCGAGGGGCGTCAGGCCCATGGCCGCCGCCCCGTCGCTCGTCATCATCAGCAGCGCGGCCGCTCCGTCCGAGATCTGCGACGAGTTGGCGGCGGTGATCCGGCCGTCCTCGCGGAAGGCCGGGCGGAGCGTGCTCAGCTTGTCGACGGTTCCGCCGCGTCGTATGCCCTCGTCCGTCGTGACCATCGTGTCGGCCGCCACGACGGGTTCGATCTCCGCGGTGAACAGCCCGGCATCCGTGGCGATGGCCGCGCGCTCGTGTGAGCTGAGCGCGAACTCGTCGAGCTGGGTCCGTGACAGACCCCACGCGTCGGCGATCATCTCCGCGCCGATCCCCTGGTTCGGGAACTCGGGGCCGTAGCGCTTGATATAACGCTCACCTATCGGATTGCCGGTGGCGGCCGCAGATCCCATGGGGACCCGCGACATGTTCTCCACTCCCCCGACGACGACCACGTTGTAGTAACCGGCCATGAGGCCTGCGGCACCGAAGTGCACGGCCTGCTGGGACGAGCCACACTGACGGTCGACCGTGGTCCCGGGGACGGACTCGGGCCAGCCCGCCGACAGAACCGCGGTGCGGGCGATGTCGAAGGTCTGCTCCCCGACCTGGCTGACACATCCCCACACCACGTCGTCGATGAGCGCCGGGTGAATTCCGGTGCGTTCGACGAGAGCCTCGAGCACGTGGGCGGACAGGTCGGCCGGGTGGACGGTCGACAGTGCGCCGCCGCGCTTGCCCACGGGGGTGCGCACGGCGGCGACGATGACGGCGTCGTTCATGATCTGCTCATTCCCTCGGGATTCACCGCAGCTCGCGCCGCAGGATCTTGCCGGCCGGACTCCTGGGCAACTCGTCCACGATCTCGATGACACGCGGGTACTTGTACGCCGCCAGCCGTTCCTTGCAGAACACGGTGAGGGCCTCCGGACTGGTCGTCCGTCCGGGTGTGAAGGACACGAACGCCTTGACCGTCTGCCCCCGGTATTCGTGGGCGACGCCGATCACCGCGGCCTCGCGCACGGCGGGGTGGCTGAGGAGGACGTCCTCCACCTCTCTGGGCCACACCTTGTAGCCGGAAGCGATGATCATGTCGCTCTTCCGCCCGACCAGGTAGAACCAGCCGTCTTCGTCCATCATGCCTATGTCGCCGGTGTGGAGCTCACCGTCGACGATCTTTTCCGCCGTGTCTGCCGGCTTGTTCCAGTAGCCGGGGGTGACCTGCGGACCGGAGACGACGAGTTCGCCTGTCTCGCCCGGGAGCAGTGGCGTTCCGTTGTCGTCGATGACACGCACGGACGTGTTGAAGACGGGGAGGCCGACCGACAGGGCGCCCGTCCCAGGGTCGACGGGCGCCGCCACACCCAGCGGTACGGCGTGCGTCGGCGAGGTTGTCTCGGTCATCCCGTAGCAGTTGTGGATGTTCATCCCGGTGCGGGCCAGGATCCTGTCGCGCAGTGGGGGCGCGATCGGGGCGCCGCCGGAGTAGACCGCCCGCAGCGACGCGAAGTCGTCCTTCGTGGTCCCGGGGAGCCCGGAGAGATGGTTGAAGGCGGTGATGGCGCCGACGGTGAATGTCGGCCGGTGCTCGCGGATCGCGTCCAGGACGACCCTGCCCTCGAAACGGTGGGCGAGTACGAGTTTCGAGCCGACCACCAGGGAGACGCAGACGTGCCCGACGAGCCCGGTGATGTGGAACAGCGGAGCGATACCGAGGACGACGTCGCCCTGGCTCAGCTTCATCCACTCGCGGTAGGTGTGGGTGTTGAAGGCCAGGTTGCCGTGAGTGTTGATCGCCCCCTTGGGCACTCCGGTCGTGCCGGAGGTGTAGGTCAGGACCGCCGCCTTCTCGGCGTTCACGCTGACCGGTGCCGGCCGGAGGCCACGATGCCGGGAGAACACGTCCGTCAGCCGCACGGCCCCGGGGGCCGCGGATCGCTCACCCACGGGAAGGACTCGCTCGTCGTCACGCTCCTGGTCGTCGCGTGCGGATGCCACGAAGACCTGCCGGACCTGGGTCTGCCCGCTGTCGAGTACGTCCCGGGCGACGGACAAGTACAGGTCGTCGAGGCTCAGCAGGGCCGTCGCGCCCGAGTCCCTGAGCAGGTAGGACAGCTCGCGCGCCGTGTTCATGGGGTTGACGAGAGCGGCGATACCACCGGCCTTCCACGCGGCGAGGAGGCCGACCACGAACACGGGGTTGTTCTGGGTGTGGATCGCGAGCCGGTCGCCGGCAGCGAAGCCGCCTTCCGTCAGGGCGACCGCCAGGGCGTCCGAGCGTTCGTCGAGGGTGCGGAAGGACAGGGCACCGTCGAAATAGGCGATCGCGGTTCTTTCGGGGAACTTGGTGGCAGTGGTCGCGAACAGTTCGAGCATCGACTCGGACTCGGGGTTGATCCTCTGCGGAAGATCAGCGGGATACGTGGTCAGCCAGGGCTGCCTGTTCACCGCCGATCCTCCGGCGCTGCTACGACTTCGTTCCGGAGCACCCCGACGCCCGACACCTCGATCTCGGTCACGTCTCCGGGAACCAGAAGACGCGGAGGCTTCGCGACGAGTCCGACCCCGCCCGGGGTTCCCGTGGCGATCACGTCGCCGGGAGCCAGGGAGGTGAACCCGGTGACGTACCCCAGAATCGCCGTGAAATCGAAGACGAGTTGATCCAGTGTGGCGTCCTGCCGCAGCTCGCCGTTGACCCGGGTGGTGAGCCGTACCGATCCGAGGTCGTCGAACTCGTCCAGCGTGACCAGGTACGGACCGAAGGAACCGACGCCGCGGAAGTTCTTGCCGGGCAGCCACTGGCTGTTGTGCAACTGCCAGTCCCGTACGCTCAGGTCGTTGTAGCACGACAGTCCCGCGATCGCCGCCCGGGCGTCGGCGTCCGTTTCGATCACCGACACATGACGGCCGATGACGATCGCGACCTCCCCTTCGTAGTCCAGCTGCCTCGTGTTCGGCGGATGGACGACGGGGCGTTCGTGACCGACCTGAGTGTCGGCGAACCGGCTGAAGATGGTCGGGTGCTCCGGTTTCTCGGAGTGCCCCGTCTCCTCTCGGTGGTCGACGTAGTTGACCCCCACACAAAGGATCTTCGCCGGGTCCGGGACCGGCGGGAGGTATTCGATCTCGGCCAGCGAGTGGGTGGCCTCGCGACCGGCGCTGAGCCGCTCGAGACGGCCCGTGAGATCGCGTTCCAGAAGTTGCCGGATCGAGGTGGCCTCTCCGCCGAGCGTCTCGGCGCCGTCGATGACGCCGTCGGACGACAGGACGCCGAATGACACCCTGTCGCCGATGCGATACGTGAGCAGCTTCATCGGTGCTTCTCCTCATAAAGTCTTGTCTCGGAAGCGAATGCGACGAGGTACCGGTCGGCTGTCCGGTCGGTCGGCACCGCGTTGGACGCGGCGGCCGAGTCGTGCAGTGATCGGGCGTTCTTGCCATGCGCGCGGACGTGATCCGCATCAGGCATCCGCCCGACACGATGTTCTTCGACTGGGGAGCGCATCCCGGCCACATCGAGTCCGACGACTTCTCCGCTCTCCTCGAACTCTCGGCCGCGACCAACGCGCCGGGCGTCCGGCGAGATGCTCGGCGGTCAGGCCGCGGTCGGCTCTATGGCACCCGTATAGCGGCGGCGGTGGAACACCAGCGGTACCTCCCCCGGTGTCGCATCGAGGTCGGCGACCTCACCGATGACGATGAAATGGTCCCCCGCCTCGTGCAGAGTCGTGATCCTGCAATCGATCCACGCCGCCACTCCCTCCAGCACCGGCGAGCCGGTCACCGGCGCCGGACGCCAGGACAGGCCGGCGAACTTGTCGGCGCCACTGGTGGCGAACGCCTGGGAAACGTGCTGCTGGTTCACCGTCAGCACGTTCGCGCAGAAGGCGCCGGCCTGTCGTATCCGGAAGAAACTGGTCGATGTCACCGCGGGCAGAAATCCGACCAGCGGTGGATCCATCGACACCGAAAGGAAAGTGCCGACGGCCAGCCCCACCGGCTCGCCGCGATCCAAGGCGGTCACCACTACAACGCTGGTGGGCACCGCCGACAGGACGTCACGGAAACGGGTGGCTTCCAGGGGCGCCGCGCCCCTGCCTGAGCGGCTCTGCGCAGCCGGCGATGGTATCGGTGTCATCCTTGCTGTCCTTTTCAGGTCAGGTGTGCGCCGTGTCGTCCCTGAAAGAGCGCGGTCGGCAGCACCTCAGCGGCGAACAGCGTCATGTGCAGTGCCCCGGCTCGATGCCGGACGGCTCGGGCTTCCAGCCGAGTAGTTTCGCCGCCCTGTAGCGGCCTACGGCGTCGGCGAGGCTCATGCGACGCGAGCTCGGCCCGCCCGCATGCGACGGCGAGCCCGAGGAGGGGGCTCGCCCTCATGGTTCCTCGGGGTGGTGTGACCATGCGGTACCACCTCCTCTGGTACGCGTGCCCTGCCGGACCGGCAGGGCTCAGAGCCGCATGGGAACGGTCCGACGACCCCGACGCGTCCAGTCGAACGTAACATAGACATGTCTAACTTGAGAATAAACATTTCTATTGACAGTTGAGATCTGTCATGTTGCGATCTGAAACAGCTCAGCGGTCCACCGGATGCCCGTGGGCCCGCCTGTTGGAGGACATCATGATCGAATTCGATCCAGCCCGTGCCGCCGTGATCAACGTCCACTGGCAGTACGACATGGTGGCGCCCGAGGGCGCTTTCGGAGCGTTCTTCGCCGAGGGCGTGCAGCGGCGCGGTGTGGTCGCCAAGGCCGGCCTGCTCTCCAGGGCGGCCAGGTCCGCGGGAACCACCGTCATCTACCTGCGGGAGGCATTCCGGCCCGGCTACCACGATCTGATCGTCAACTGTCCCCTCCATGCCCTGGTGGAACAGAACAAGGCCCTCGTTGACGGAACCCACGGTGCCGAACTCATCGAGGACATTGCGCCTGAGCCCGGCGATGTGGTCATCACCCACACCACCGTCAGCGGCTTCCACGCCACCGAACTCGACCACGTACTGCGCGGGAAGGGCATCGACACCGTCCTCTTCACCGGCGTCGCCACCAACTACTCCGTCGAGAACACGGCCCGCGATGCGGTCAACCACGGCTACCGCAGCCTCATCGTGTCCGACGCGTGCTCGACGAGCAGCGACGAGGCACACCAAGCCACCCTGAACACCTTCACGCTGCTGGGCGATGTCGTCACCACCGAGGATGTCGTAGCCGCCTTCTCCCGATAGGACCCGCACATCAGGCGAACGACACGACGGAGGAGTAGGCAGATGTCACCCACCACACCGCGGACGCGCATGCAGTACGTCCGACCTTTCGACCCGGACAAGGCCTTCGACACGGGGTTCCCCGGCTATCGCGCCCAGTTCCTCTCCCACCTGGAGAGCGCGATCCTGATCAACAGCCACATCGAGGAAGGCGGTTGCGGCCCCGGCCTGCACTACCACCACGTCGACCAGCTGTACTACCTGGTCGAAGGAAACATGAACATCCAACTGGGCCACGAGGTCCAGCACATCGGCGCGGGCACCCTGGTGTTCATCCCGGCCGGGCTGGCACACCGCAACTGGAACGACGGTCCGGGTGCCGAGACCCACTTCGAGATGCTGATCCCCGCTCCCGCGCCGATGGCCCAGTTGGCGTACATGGTGGACACTCCCGAGGACGTACCGGTCGCCCACCGCACCGACCAGCGCGGTTACACCCGTCGCGTCGATCCCGAAGCCCTGACGGAGCCGTTGCCGGGTCTCAAGCTGCTCCCTCTGGCAGGTCCCGCGACCGGCGCCCAGCACGCGGTCGTCAACTACTTTGAAGTCGCTCCGGGCGGAGCCGGGCCAGGCACCCACATCCACGCCTTCGACCAGTACTTCCTGGTGCTGGAGGGGGAACTGACCGTCGAGGTCGCTCTGGAGAAGCATGTCGTCGGCCCCCGCACGCTGGTGGTGCTGCCCGCCGGTGTCCCTCACCGGCAGTACAACGCCGGCACCGTGACCGAGAAGCACCTGGCGCTCCTCACACCCGCACCCGAGCCGGGCAAGCCCTGGGACAGCGGTGTGGACTTCTGCGCCAACGGTGACGACGTCACCGGTCCGCAGTCCGTGTTCGAGCGGGTCGAGGTGGGACAACCATGAGCGGTCTCCATGGTGGTTACCAACCGCGCCCGGAGCGCCTGGCGCTGAAGCGGGGCGCGGTCGACTTCTCCGACGACTCCGGTGTGGCGGCGATCATGAAGCTCGTCGGGGACGCGGAGCTGCCGCCGGTGGCGGAAACCGCCGCCGAGCCCTTCGTCGGGATCACGACCGACGGACAACCCCTCACCGACCTCTTCACCCTTGCCGACGAGGGTGCTCCGACCGAACAGGCGGCGCACAGGGCGCGGCACTATCTGGATCAGCTCACGCCTGAGCAGCAGACCCGTGGCGCGCTGCCGGTCGACGCCACCGAATGGCGACTGTGGTCCAACGCGTTTCTGACGTTCCCCGAACACGGCTTGCTGCTCCAGGAGCTGCCCCTCCCCACACGTGAGGCGGCACTGTCGGTGATCGAAGCCACCCTCACCCCTGCGGGTTATGAGCGCATGCGCGCGGCGATGCGTCTCAACGCCGAGCTGGGCGAACTGGTCGGCATCTACCCGGACACGCTCACCGAGTACTGTTACCGGTTCACACTGTTCGGCGAGCCGTCACGCGACCAGCCGTGGGGCTGGCAACTCGCGGGCCACCACATCGACTTGCACGCGCTCTTCATCGGCGGCCAGCTGGTCCTCACACCGGCCTTCCTCGGTGTGGAGTTCGGCGGTGACACCGTGTTCGCCGACCACCGCCTTCTCGCCCGGGAGTTCATGGACTCCCTGAACGCGTCGCAGCGTGACCGTGCGCTGCTGTACGGCTCGGTGCTGTCCTCCGAGCTACCCCCCGAACTCGCCGGCATCGTCGACGGCCGTCATCGCACCGCAGCGGGCCGCGACAACCGTGTGCTGCCCTACGTCGGACTGGCGGGCGACCAGCTGACGGCGGGCCAGCGTGAGCTGCTGATGTCGCTCACCGACCCCTATCTGGACAACCTGCCCCCACAGCCTCGCACGCACCGCCGGAACCAGATCGAGCGCTTCCTCGACGACACCCATCTGGGGTGGATCGGGAGTTGGGACGAGGGCGCGCCCTTCTACTACCGGGTGCACAGTCCGGTCGTGCTGATCGAGTACGACAACCACGCCGGCATCTTCCTCGACAACGACGAGCCGGAGACGTTCCACGTGCACACCATCGTGCGCACTCCCAACGGCGGCGACTACGGCAAGGACCTGCTGCGCCAGCACTACGAGCACCAGCACCCGCACACGTGACGCTGCACAACTCGTACCGGATAGGAGACCGCCATGGACGTCGGTTTCATGCCCGTCATTCGTCGGCATCCCGAGGAGCTGCGCAGCCTGCAGCAGATCTACCAGGACCACATCGACGACGCGGTCTACGCCGAGCAGCTCGGATTCACCCACGTCTGGTTCGGCGAACATCACTTCTCGTTGGATCAGGCGGCCTGCAGCCCGTTCCCGGTGCTGACAGCGATCGCAGGCCGCACGAGCCGGATCCGCATCGGCACCTACCTGACCGTGCTGCCCTTCCAGCATCCGCTCCTGGTGGCGGAGGAAGCCGCCACGCTCGACATCCTCTCCGGGGGCCGATTCGAACTTACCGTCGGCGCCGGGTCGTTCAACGAGGAGTTCCGCTCCTTCAACGTCGACGCCGCCGAACGTCAAGGCCGCCTCTACGAAGGACTGGACGTCATCCTCAAGTGCTTCACCGAGGACGAGTTCAGCCATCAGGGCAAGTACTTCACTTTCCCCGCCGTGCGGATGACCACCAAGCCGCTCCAGGAGAAGCTGCCGGTCTGGGTCGCCGCCAGCGGTCCCGTCGGAGTGAAGCGTGTCGCGCGCCGAGGACTGAACGTCGCCGGTGCTTCCGCGTTCGGTCCGCAGATCGTGGAACTGTTCGACAGCGAGCTGCGCGCGCATGGGCGCAACCCCGCCGACCACGGGTCAGGGCTCCTGGCCATGGTGCACATCGCCGAGGACGAGGACCAGGCCTGGGCCGAGGCAGCCCGCGGGATCCATCACTGGCTCAGCTGGCTCGCCGGCCACGAATGGGTGGGGATGGAACTCACCAGTGGAAAACCGGATGTGCCCGAACCCGCGAAGCTGCGGGAGTGGGCCGCCAACCCACTGATCCCGTACCACGTCGGCACTCCGGACCAGGTCGCCGAATCGCTGCTCAAGAGGGTCAGTTCGGCTCGACACACGAACCTCGCCCTGTCCTTCCGTCAGGCGTTCATGGACACGGTCGCGGTCCGCCGCTCCATGGACCTGTTCGCCGAACACATCATGCCCGGACTCAGGGCCTGGCAGCACCCCACGAACACCACCTCCGAGTAAATGATCAATGAATACAGGGAGACTTACCATGCGTGCTGCAGTAGTGAACGGTTTCGGCGGACCCGAGGTCGTGGAGATCGCGGACACCGAAGTGCCCGAACCGAATGCGCGGGAAGTGCGGATCAAGGTGGCCGCGGCCGCGCTGAACCCGTGTGACATCGCGGCACGATCCGGTGTCTATGGTGGCGAGGGGCAGCAGATAGGGCTCGGCTGGGACGTCGCCGGGACGATCGACGCGGTCGGCGAGGAGAGCGACTGGAACGTCGGCGACAAGGTCGTGGCGTCCTCTTCGGCCTGGTCAAGCAGCTGGGCACCCATGCCGAATACGTCGTCGTACCTGCGGACGCCGTCGCCAAGGCGCCCTCGACGGTGGACTCGGCGCACGCCGCCACTCTGCCGCTGAACACGCTGACCGCGCTCCAGGCCCTGGACCTCCTGGAGTTGACGCCGGGGCAGTCGCTCCTGGTGACCGGCGCCGCGGGTGCGGTCGGCGGATACGCCGTGCAGCTCGCCGCCCGCCGCGGGATCGTGGTGACGGGGCAGGCGCGCGAAGGCGACGCGGAATTCGTACGGTCGCTGGGGGCAGCGCACGTCACGAGCGGGGAGCCGAAGAGCTTCGACGCGGTCCTCGACGCGGCGATCCTCGGTGATAAGGCCCTCGCGTGGGTTCGGGACGGCGGCGCCTTCGTCGGCCTCCTGCCGCACCTGCTGCCGTCGGCGCAGCGTGGCGTGAGGATCAGTGGTGTCGAGGTGAACGCCGACGGGGCGAGCCTGGCCGAGCTGGTCCGGCTCGCCGACGAAGGGGTGTTGACCCCTCGGGTGGCCGGGACCTACGCCCTCGACGACGCGGCCAAGGCACATGCCCGGTTCGCGGAGGGCGGGGTTCGGGGGCGGCTGGTGCTGCTCCCCTGACAGGCACTGGCTGCCGCCGGTTGCACCAACCACTCTGAACAGCTTTCGGGGCGCCGTCATCGGCTTCGGGGCGCGGCGCCGACTGCTGAAGCCGTCACAGGCCGCATTACAGGCATATCGCCCGGAAATAGAGATTGTTCGATGTGACAGCAACCATCCCCAACGCCAATTCCGATGGCATCACCGAATACCTGCCGAAGCTGATGGCTTCCGAATTCCCCTGTTCCCGGGCTCTCGTCCCGGCAACGCCGTTCTCACGGATCGAGGCTCCCATGACCCCCACTCCTGATCTGCCCAATGCGACCGGCACCGACTCGGCCGCCGGCCGCGACCGGCTGCTCGCCGCCCTGGATGCGATCGCCGACGAACTCCAGCTCGAAGGCCCGGCCTGCGACGAAGCAGGCAAACTCACGGATCGCACGATGGAGTTGCTGCGAGACAGCGGCCTGGGCTGGACATATGTCGCCAGGGACCTGGGCGGCTTGGACCTGTCTGCCGGAGACTCAGCCCTGGTCTTCGAACGCTTCGCCTACATCGACGGGGCCATCGGCTGGACAGGAGGAATCTTCGCGGGCCTCGGCCTGTTCCTGGCGCTCTTCGAGAAGTCCGTCGCGAAATCCCTCCTGGCCGACGGGGTACCGAACTGTTCCGCGACCGCCTACCCAAACGGACGCGCCGTCCGGGTCGAGGGCGGCTACCGGATCACCGCGTCCTACTCCTACTGCAGCGGCCTTCCGAACGCGGACTATGTGCTCTGCAACTCCCTGGTCTTCGACGGCGATCAGCCCGTCCCCGGCCCTCCGCTCATGTTTCTCGTGCCGGCCTCGGAGGTCACCCTCAAGGGCAACTGGGACACGATCGGGCTCCGCGGCACCGGCTCCGTCGACTTCAGCGTGACCGACTGCTTCGTTCCGGAACACCACGCCGTCTCACTGTTCCCACCGCCCGGAGCGCCTGGCACCTCAACCGCCGGCTTGCAGGCAGTCGTTCACCTCGGGCGCCAGGCGTGGGCGTCCGGAATCACCCGTCGACTCCTCGATGAGATCGCCTCCCACGCGACCAGTGAGCCCAGGCCCGGAGCGACCCGGCTCGCGGACAACCCGGTCTTCCGCACCGAGTATGCGGACTTCGAACTGGCCTACCGCTCGGCTCGCGCACTCGGGGCCGAAGTCTTTGCCGAGGTCGACGCCACGCTGGCACGTGGGGAGACCCTCAGCCGCCGGCTGAACACTCTGCTCGCCGGCGCCAGTGTGCACATGCACGACGTCAGCCGCGATCTCGCCCTCTGGGCGTTCAACAAGGGCGGAGGCACCGCACTGCGCGCCGGAAAGCTACAGCGCGTCATCCGTGATGCCATATCCGGTGGTCAGCACGCGGTGGCCAGCCGCAGCCTGCTGCCGGACATCGGTCATGAACTCCTGGGCGCGCCGCCGGAGCTGCAGTGGATCCAGACGAAACTTGGTGTGCCGCCCGGTATGTGACCGCGCGTGCGACCCTTCTGACGAAGCGGCGGCCTGCACAAGTGAGCGCTGTCAGAGTGGCCCCTGATCAGATGACGGGCAGCGGGCCCGCGACGCACGGGCTCCTGTGCCGCTGAGAGAGATGTTCGACTTCTCAACCAGCCGGTGCGGGAGCTGCTCGTATCGTGTGTCAACCGATCCGTGCGAGAGCTCTCTGTTTGCCATCGGTACACGTGAGGGCATTGACGACGTGCTCGCGTGTCCGACGGCCATGTTCCATTCACACGACGGCGACGGCAAAGGGCCCCGTGGTGCAACGGCACCCTCCCCGGTTGAGTGGTTGCCGGTCCCTGCGCCTGAACGAGGCGGACATGGGGCGTCACCACAAGATCGGCGAAGGTTACCTCGGAACAGAGGCGTTGCAGATCGTCGCCGCCAGCGGCCAGAGGCCAGGCAGTTGTTTCGGCGCCCACTCCATGTATCGATGTTCATGCTGGCCGCCACGGCGCCGGTGCGGCCGTCGGACCATCTGCTCCAGGTGGCAAAGTGCGCCCTGCGGATACCCGTTCGCCTTCAGTTCGGATTCGGGATGGCTCCGGCTTCCTGGCCCACGTCGGCGACGCAGGTGATGCCGAAGAGGTCGTACCGCGACACGTCGCGGGCTGCGGCCAAAGCATCCGGGCCTCGTCGAAGACAGCCAGTCGCGCCAGCCAGCGGACCCCAGGATGCGGGCGACAAGAGATTCCGCCCGAGCGGGTCAGCAAGGACTTCCGCGTACATCAGAATCCGAGATGTGTCCAACAGGGCAAGTCTGGGCCGCATTTGACACCCGAAATGCCCGAATACGCGACGTGGGCGGCAGACAGAAACGACGATGCCTGCAGCGCAGATTCGACCCGGATTCGGCCCCGAGGGTTTATTTAGCCAGTAAACATGACATCTGACCTGCGGAAATGCCGAGCGGCAGACGAGTCGGGCTGTACGCCGGGTTCTGCCCGAGACGGGTCCCCAATGCCAGGCAACGCCGGGATGTTGCGAATCACGGTCACGTCAGCGGACGAGGCGGCCGCCCATGTCGGACATGGTCCCGAGCTGACACACTTCCGCCCTCGCCCTGAACCAAGATCCGGACCATATACGGGCCAGCGACCACCATCCAACCTCAGCATCCCGCATCGGTGCTGGTCAGAGACACACAGACGATGTACCACCAGCAGACCAAGAACCTTCTTGTTTCGTGCAGTCCACAGAAGCTCGGGTTCTTCTAGGACTCAAATCGGTTGCCTGGAGGCGTTCCTGCCCTCCAGGCAACCCTGCAAGCCAGCAGCGGGCGAGCAAGATGCCCACCGCCCACGACACGGTGCTCGCCCGCTACAAGGCGACCTGGACCCAGATCGCCGGCATGTTCCGGAAAGAGCCCGGCCGGCTGACCTTCGAGAGCATCAACGAGCCGACGTTCGAGGGCACCGACGCCTCCCTCAAGGCCAGGCTGCTCAACGAGCCGAACACGTCCTTCCACGACATCGTGCGCAAGTCCGGCGGCAACAACACCGTCATCGAGAACAGCGTGCCGAAGAGCGTGACACCGACCGAGACCATGATCGCCCGGCTGACCTGGCCACCGCTGAGCAGTTCCGTGTAGTTGACGAAGGTGATGCCCTGGGGGATCACGACGAGGCCGCCGACCCGGTCGTTCACCGGTTTCGGGGAGAGGCTGGTGACGATCACGATCCACAGCGGACCGAGCACCCCAGGCAGCAGGGAACCAGGAAGCCGCTCTTGGCAGTGAGTCCTGCCTTGTTCGGAGGCTCCTCCGGCTCGGACAAGCACCGAGTGATCGAAGCGCTTCGAAAGGCGTGTCACTGGGCCTCAAGGACATCCCATGTGTCTGACTCCGAGTAGTGCCAGTCACAGCCCAGGAAGTCCAGGCCCGTGTCGTCGAGGAACCAGTAGCGGACCCGGCTGTCGCCGGCGTCGTTGCGCGCCTTGACCACCTGCTGTACATGGCCGGCGTACTGGCCGGCTCCCACCGCCACGATGGTCGCGTCGGCTCCATGGCGTGTGCGCAGCTTCTGGATGAAGTCGCCGTAGGCCATGCGGTAGGCGGCCGCGAGGCTGCCGGGCGTCCGTGGCTCACCGGGGTTGACGGCGGTCGAGAAGTCGTTGGTGCCGAGGTTGACCACCACGACCCGAGGGCGCCAGGTGCCCGGGTTCTGCCACACGTCGCCAAACACGTTCAGCAGCGCACGGTCGTCGTAGGTCCGGTACGCGACGTCCGTCCGGCCTCCGTATCGGCACCGTCCGCGGTCGAGGCGTTGTCCACCTCGACGGCCCTGCCACTGCCCCGGTCGACCAGCACGTACCACGCGTTCGTCTCCACAGTGGCCGCCTGCGCCGTCCCGGCGGTACAACGCCCTTCACGGGATGCCTCCTCCCCTGGGTGGCCGGCGCCGGGTCAAGGGCCAGAGCCGTCCTCCACCTTCTCGAAGAAGAACTCGTGCTTGAGGAAGGAGACGTCGTACTCGTGGCCGGGCTGGGGCGGCAGTAGTTGGGATGCCTGGAACAGGCGCCACCCGTCGTGCAGCGCGGCAAGCCCGGTGGCATAGGGCGGCTCGTCGCTGTCGCCGGTCGTCGGACGGGTACGGCCGGTCCCGTCGTAGCGGGACCAGCCCACCACGTCGGAGTCCAGCGCCGACGTTGCGAGATAGAGGACCAGAACCTGCTGCCTCATGCGTGACTCCTCAGGGCCGGCCGGTTGCCGACGCGTGTGACCCAGTACTCGACATCGAACGAGTCGTCACCGGTCAGGGCTCGCCACAGCAGCACCCGGTTGTAGATCTCCAGTCGGGCCGTGGCCTGCTCGTACCAGGGGAAGTACGTGTTGAGTTCCGTGGTCACCGCGGGGTGGTGCAGGTCGGAGAGGTCCCACAGACGCACCTGCGGCACGGTCGGGTTGAGGCGGATTTTGTACATGTAACGCCGGCCCGCGGTGTCGTTGCGGCGGCCACTGTGCCAGATGCCGTGGTGCACGAGGACGACCGTCCCCGCCGGGCAGGTCAGACGGGTCTGCCCCCTGAGGTTCTGGACCCGGCCGACGTCCGTCTCGTTGATCCTGCGCAGATGGCTTCCGGGCACACTGAGGGTGCCGCCCATCTCGGCGGTCACCTCGTGCGGGTAGTACATGAGCTGGATGTCGAACGCATCCGGCCGCACATCGATGATCGCGTCCCCGTGGAGCGGCTGCGCCTGTCCCTCGTGCGGCTCGCGCACATGAACCGCGTGGTGGTCGACGGTCGGCTCGGGGCCGACCAGGCTCTCGACGGCGCCTGCCACGACCGGCAGGGCCAGCAGCTCGTGGACGAAGGTGTCCGGCGCGAACGCCGCGTCCAGCGGAGTGCCGTAGGACACTTCCGGCAAACCCTCGGTCAAGGCCGCGACGGCCCGTTCGTTGACCTCCTGCGGCACCACCCCGTCCAGGCGCAGAAATCCCTGCGCGACGAAGCGGGCCACCTGAGCCGATGTCAGGAGTTGCTTGCTGGTTGACATGCGATGAACGTATGCCCCCCGCGCGGATCGGTCGTGGGCTGGAATCACCCAGTGCTGGTAGTTTTCCACCCTCGTGAAACACGTGACACTACGGCTCGACGAGTCGCCCACCGTGGTCAACGCAGGAATCGGGGTGCACGGCGTCTCCGCCGCCCACGACGTCTTCCGGCTGCCCGACCTGTGGCAGCTGCACCTCTACAACTACGAGGGTGCCCTGTCCCTCGGGCAGTCGGTCCACCCCATACGCCCCGGCCACGTCAGCCTGGTGCCGCCGAACACCGAGGTGCACTTTCACTACCGGGGCAGGTCGGAGCATCTCTACGTCCATCTACGGCTGCACGACGGCGGAACGGCGCGGGTGCTGCCGGTGATGCAGGACGCCGCCGCCGAGAGCACGCGCCTGGCCGATCTGCTCCGACACGCCGTGACGGCCATGCCGACTTGCCCCCGGCGAGCCACGGCCGAGGTCTGGACCGCTCTGTGGCGCATCGCCGAGTTGCCAAGGGGCGACGGAGCCGGGCGCCGCCACCCCTTCGTGGCCGCGGCACAGGCCTACGTCGAGGAACACCTGGCCGGCCCGTTGTCCGTACCGGACGTCGCACGTGCCGTCGGAATCTCCCACACATACCTGACGCGAGTGTTCCGTGCGGAAACCGGCCTCACGGTCGTGTCGTACATCCGGCACCGACGCCTTCAACGCGCCCGCCACCTCCTGTTGTCCTCCACCCTGTCCATCACCGCCATCGCGGCGGCCGTGGGCATCGCCGATCTCCAGGCCTTCAACAAGGCCTGCCGCCGCGAACTCGGCGCGAGCCCGCGCGACGTACGTGCGGCTACCCCTGCGGAGCCGGACGGCCCAGGACCGTGAGCGGGGCGGCGGACAGCTCCCTCGTGCCCGGCGAAGCACGTACGCGAAGCTGACCTTGACGAATCCCCGCGACCCAACGGCCCATGTCGTGCTTCCCGGCTCGTCGATGCCCATCGCCACGGACAGTTTGCTCCGCCCTCGCCACCACCGGGCCAACGACTCCCCCGCACCTCTCACGGGCCTGCCCTCGGAACAGCAGAGCAGCCGAGGCCGCCGGTCGCGTCCCCCTCCCAAGATCCGGACCGTACCCGGGCCAACGTTTGCCCGTGCCCTTCGCACAGCACATGTGCACTGTTCAGATCTCCTGGACACGTGGAACCGTTGCCCCGCCGTGGCGCAGGCGGGACCCCAGGGTGGGCGCAGCACGCGCCGGGCCTCGTGAGGCGCCCTCACCTACGGCGCCGTCGAGGCCGGCGCCGCCGGATTCGGGGAGCCGCGCGTCCTGGCGGCCTTCGCACTGTCCGTGGTGGCGGGGCCCGTGTTCCTCATCGCGCAGGCGCGCGCTGCGCACCCGATGGTGCCACCGGAGTTGCTGCGCTCACGCACGATGCGCATCGCGGCCGCCGCGGGCTTCGCCGTCAACGTCGGCTTCTACGGCATGATCTTCCTGTTCAGCCTCTACCTGCGGCAGAGCCGAGGGCTGTCCTCACTGGCCGCGGGCCATACCTTCGTGCCGATGACGGTGCTCACCGCGTTCATCAGCCGGGCTTCGGCCTGGATGGCCGTGAGATCCGGGCCTCGGGTGCCTGTCGTCACCGGGCTGCTCGTCATGTCCACGGGCCTCGCGGTGCTCAGTCTCAGCCCGGTGTCCGTGCCCGTATGGACGCTGGTGGCGCTGATGGTCCCGGTCGGCGCCGGGGGCTCGCTCGCGCTGCCCTCGGTGACCGCCCTGCTCCCGGACCGGGTTCCGGCCGAGCGGGCGGGCACCGCCAGTGGCGTGCTGAACGCCTCCCGGCAACTCGGCGGCGCCCTGGCCGTCGCCGCATTCGGCGCCCTGGTCGCGAACGCGAGCAGCTTCCACGACGGCCTGCGCATCAGCCTCCTGACGGCCGCTTCCCTCGTCCTGCCGGCCACCGCGGCCAGCCTGCTGCTGCGGCCCGGCGTGCAGAATTGACACCCCGTCAGAGAGCCCCTTGCGTGTGCACATTCACGAGCGGGCTCTGACGGATCTGCGCCGACGCATCATGGCGACACGGTGGCCCGACCGTCGCCGCCCGGCGACGGCTTCTCGGAACGCCGGCCGCCACCGGCTGGGACCCCGACCGCGTCGCGCGCCCCCGGGCCGTGCCGTGCTGATGGAGCGGCTCGGCTATCGGCGGTACGTCTCCCGTGCCGTCCGGTCTGAGCGCAGACGGGAAAACCGCGTACAGCAGACTCGCTGCCTGGATGTGCGACAAGTTCGGCGCCTGGACCTACAGCGGCGGCCATCCCGAGCGCGTGCTGACCCTGGACGAGTTGCTCGACGGCATCACGCTCTGCCGGTTCACGGTGGGTCACGCACACGGCGGTCTCCTTCTCGCGTCCGTACCGGGAGAACAACGCCGGGAACTTCGACGCCGTGTCGGCGTCCGTCCCGGACGCCCCCATGGTGTTTCCCGGCGAGATCCAGCAGGCGCCGCGGAGTTGGGCACCGCGCGCCCACCACAAACGGTTCCACTACCACCAGGTGGGCAACGGCGGCCACATCGCCTGCGACGGACGCGTCATCGATGCTTCCGGGCGGTACACCGGTTCCCGGTCCCTTCGGTCCCTGATCACCGCACACCCTGCCCCACCCGCACCGCATCAGGTGCAGGTGGGGACGGTTCCGACGGGCGGGGCGGTCAGTAGCGGGCGCCGACGGGGGCCGGGATGGCGTCGAGGTCGGCGAAGTCGGCCGCGGACAGTCGGACGTCGGCACCGCCGGCGTTGTCGGCGAGGTACTTCGGGGTCTTGGTGCCGGGAATCGGGACGACGTGCTCGCCCTGGGCGACGAGCCAGGCGAGGGCGACCTGGGCGGGGGTGGCGCCGATGCGGTCGGCGACCTCGCGGACCTTGCCCGCGATGTCCAGGTTGGCGCGCAGGTTGTCCTGCTGGAAGCGGGGCAGGCGCCGGCGCTGGTCGTTCTCCGGGAGTTCGTCGAAGGAGGAGAAGCGCCCCAGGAGGAAGCCTCGGCCCAGCGGCGAGTACGGCAGCAGGCCGATGCCGTGTGCCTCGCAGTAGGGCAGGACCTCGGCCTGGACGTCTCGCGTCCACAGCGAGAACTCGGACTGCACGGTGGTGACCGGGTGGATCGCCTCGGCGCGCCGGATCTGCTGCACGCTCACCTCGGACAGGCCGATGTGGCGGGCCTTTCCTGCGATGACGGCCTCGGCGAGGGCGCCCCAGGTCTCCTCGAGGGGTACTTCGGGGTCGACACGATGGAGCTGGTAGAGGTCGATGTGGTCGGTGCGCAGACGGCGCAGGCTCGCGTCGATGGCGGCGCGGACATGTTCGGGCCGGCCGTTGGGCCTCACCAGGGGGGCACCGCCGGGGCCACCGGTGGGGTCGATGCACTCCATGCCGACCTTGGTGGCGACGACCGCACGGTCGCGGTGACCGGCCAGGGCCCGGCCGACGAGCTCCTCGTTGGTGTAGGGGCCGTAGACGTCGGCGGTGTCGATCAGGGTCATGCCCAGGTCGAGGGCCTGGTGGATGACGGAGACGGAAGTGGCCTCGTCGCGCGGGGTGGCCATGTCGTAGGCGAAGCTCATCCCCATGGCGCCCAGGCCGACGACGCCGGCCTTCGGTCCGTGGTTGCCCAGAGTGGTGGTGCGCATGCTGTGTTCTGCCTTCGTACGGAACGGCAGGCTGCCGTGTCGCAGCCCGTGGACGTAATGCCGCTGGAGCGTCGTGTCCCGGCGGCTCCTCCACCGTCGCGTTCCCGGGCAACGTGTGGCAGGCCGGAGGGTGCGGGGGAGCGCCGTTCCAGGGAGTAGCACGGCCCCCCACGGCCGCCTGACACGGGCATCGCGACTGGCACACTGGGCGTATGAGCCCTGACCAGCACAGCAACGACCTGGCGGGGTTCCTGCGCGCCTGCCGCACCCAGATCACCCCCGAGCAGGCCGGCCTTCCCACCGGCCCGGGGCTGCGCCGCACCCCGGGGCTGCGCCGCGAGGAACTCGCCACCCTCGCCGGAGTCAGCATCGACTACTACACCCGCCTCGAACGCGGCAGGGAGACGCGGCCCAGTCCCTCGGTCGTCGACTCCCTCGCCCGCGCGCTGCAGTTGCAGGAGGAGGAGCACGAGCACCTGCAGCGACTGGCCGCCCGAACCGCCCCCGAGCCACCCACCGCGCCCAGCCGCACCGTCCGGCCGGGCGTCCGGCTGCTGCTGGAGAACCTGCGGCCGAGCCCCGCCTACGTCCTCAGCCGCACCTTGGACATACTCGCCGCCAACCCGGGCGGCCTGCACCTGTACGCGGGCATCGAAAACTGGCCGGCCAAGCAGCGCAACCTCGCCCGTTACTACTTCCTCCACCCCGCCGCCCGCGAGGTGTTCCCCGAGTGGGAGACCCGCATCCGCGGCTGCGTCGCCCGCCTGCGCGCACTGGCCGGCACCGACCCCGACGCCCCCGACCTCGCCCAGCTCCTCGGCGAACTCCTCCTCAAGAGCGCCGACTTCGCCCGTCTGTGGGAGCGTTACGACGTCCGCCCGCATCGCCCCGGCACCAAGCGCTTCCACCACCCCCAGGTCGGCGACGTCACTCTCGGCTACCAGACCATGCAGCTCGAAGGCACCCCCGGCCACCGCCTCGTCGCCTACTACGCAGACCCCGGGACCCCCGACCACGACGCCATGCTCCTGCTCGACATGCTCGGCACGCAGCGCACCCCCGGCCCAGCCCTCCGCGCCGACGCGCCCGCTCCTGACCAGCGCACCGAACCGGGACGGCACTGACACGGCCGGGGCCGCCGTCCGCACGCGCACGCGAGCGGGAGTGTGTTCCTCCCGCCACTGCTACCCGGTCACTTCAGGACCTCAAGAAGCCGGTCGGCGAGAACCGTCGCCGAGTGGGGGTTCTGGCCGGTGATCAGGTTGCGGTCCTCCACCATGTACGGCTCCCAGATCGGGCCGCGGCTGAAGTCGACGCCGACCTTTTCCTTCAGCTCCGTCTCCAGCAGCCACGGTGCCCGGGAGGCCAGGCCGACGCCTTCTTCCTCCTCGTCGGTGAAGCACGTGACCCGGTAGCCCTTGAACGGGGACTCGCCGTGGATCCTGGTGGCCAGCATCGAGGCCGGAGCGTGGCACACGATGGCGAGTGGCCTGCCCGAAGCCAACTGCGCCGTCAGCAGCCGGCCGGCGTCGGCGTCGAATGCCAGGTCGGACATCGGACCGTGGCCGCCGGGCAGGTACACCGCGTCGTAGTCCTCCAGGCGGACGTCCGACAGCTTGAGGGGCCGCCGCATCACCTCAGCGGAACGGATGATCTCCTCCAGCTCCAGGGCGCCCTCCTCGCCACCCGCCATCGACGGACGCAGGCTCATCATGTCGACGTTCGGGGTCACGCCGCCGGGTGTCGCGACCACGACGTCGTGTCCGGCCTCCGTGATCTTCTTGTACGGCATCGCGAACTCTTCCGCCCAATAACCCGTCGCATACCGGGTCCCGTCCTTGAGCACCCAGTACGTCGCCCCACTCACTATGAAGAGGACTCTCGCCATGGCACCTGACCTCCTAGTCCCCGGGAACCGCTCGAACGAGCTGGGAAATGCGTGGAATTCAGCTCGGACACATACTTGACCGGGCATGAGCGAGCTTCTTCCTCATTGCACGTCCAGCACTGCAGTCGGGCAACTCGGCGACGCCCCGGGCCCGGCCGCACGCCGCGCACCGCGTCCGACCGACCCGCGTGCGACTCGGTGACCGCCATAGGTGACGTGACATGTTCCATCGGCCGGCGTGCGCCTTCGACACGGGTGAAATGGCAAACCAGCGCTCTGGACGACCGGTCGGCTATTACTTCTGCGGCAGGAGACTCTCATGGGCAGGACTTTTGGTCGACGACGTCGAACGGACCGTCGGCGCGATCAACGTGCTGATCAGCAACGCCGGGTACGGCCTGGAGGGCACCGTCGAGGAGACCGGCGTGGAGGACGCACGCCGGCAGTTCGAGGTCAACGTGTTCGGCAGCGTCGCCGTCATCAGGGCGGTCCTCCCCCATATGCGGGGCCGACGCCGCGGCCACATCTTCACCGTGTCCTCCATGGCGGGGCTGACGGCACTGCCCGGGGTGGCCTTCTACGGCGCGAGCAAGTTCGCGATGGAGGGCATCGCCGGTTCACTGGCCCAGGAGGTCGCCGGGTTCGGCATCCACCTGACCTCGCCGGCGCTCGGCTCTTTCGGCACGGACTGGGCGGGCCGCTCCATGGTCCGTGTTCCGCGCACCGTACCGGACTACGACGAGGTGTTCGGCCCGATCCGTGCCGCCCGGCAGGCGAAGGACGGCAACCAGACGGGCGACCCGGTGCGCTCTGCGGAGGCCGTTCGCCGGGTCCTCGACAGTGACGAGCCGCCCGTCCATCTCGTGCTCGGCAGCGACGCCGTGCGTCTGGTGGAGCAGGGGCAGCGGCAACTGACCGACGATCTGGCCGCCTGGTCCGACCTGTCGGCCGCTACCGGCTTCCGCGCCGGCGACTGACTTTCCCCGGCCCGCAACGACACCCCCGGCAACGGCAAGAGGAGTTCCCATGGCCGCGCCCGCCTCCCCCGAGTCCCCGACCCCGGTGGATTTCTGGTTCGACCCCGTCTGCCCGTGGACCTGGCTGACGTCCCGTTGGATCAGCGACGTCGCCGACCGGCGCCCCGTGAAGGTGTCCTGGCACGTCATGAGCCTGTCCATCCTGAACGAGGACCGGCTGGACCAACTGCCCGAACACATCCGCGTGCTGATGGGCGAGGCCTGGGCGCCGGTACGCGTCCTGACGGCTACCCGCCTCCTCCACGGACCCGAGGCGCTGGAGCCGCTGTACACCGCCCTGGGGACCCGTTATCACCCGGAGCAGCAGCCGAAGAACCGGGCCACGCTGGAGGCGGCCCTGCAGGATGCGGGGCTGCCCACGGACCTGGCTGCCGCCGGGGACACGGATCGTTACGACGACGAGCTGCGCGCGTCGCACGCCCGGGGCATCACCCTGGTCGGCCAGGACGTCGGCAGCCCGATCATCGCCGTCCCGGGCGCCGAACCGAGCGGCGATCCGGTCGCCTTCTTCGGACCCGTCGTGAACCCCGCCCCCAAGGGCGAGGACGCCGCCCGGCTCTGGGACGGCGTGATCGCCGTGGCCTCCGCGCCGAGCTTCTACGAGATCAAGCGCACCCGCACCGGCGGTCCCGACTTGAGCTGACGTGCGCCCCTCGGACTTCGGTGACGGCCGAAGTCCGAGGAGGGAGGGTCGGCCCCTGGGGGACCACGCACGACGAGCGCCGCCTCACCGCGGGGGATCCACGGCCGGGTGATGACGACGTGATCAACCCGATCCACCAGGGATCCCGAACACCGGCGTGAGCCTCGCCCGCGCCAGGCCGTGGGCCACGAGCCGGAAGCCGAGCCAGGCGGGGCTCGCCGTCGTCGTCACGTCGTCGAGGGTGGGGACGTCGAGCGCGTGAACGACGAACATGTACCGGTGAGGCTCCTCCCCCGGCGCTGGTGCGGCGCCGAGGAAACCGCGCCGGCCGGCGTCGTTGGTCAGCGTCCTCGCCCCGGCGGGCAGGTGTGTTCCGGCCGGGTCTCCCGCGCCGGCGGCGAGCTCGTTCACCGACGCGGGGATGTCGTGGACCGCCCAGTGCCAGAAACCGCTGACCGTCAGAGCATCCGGGTCGAAACATGTGACGGCGAAACTCCTCGTCCCGGACGGATGCCCGCTCCACTCCAGGTGCGGGGAGCGGTCCTTGCCCGGCCGGCCGAAGATGGCGCTGCGCTGCGCCACGTCCAGCGTCTTCCCGTCGGCGATGTCGTCGCTGCGCAGCGTGAACGCGGGTACCGGGGGCAGCGCGTCGTAGGGATCGACGGGGTGCGGCATGCTCGTCTCCGTACTCTCCGTGCCCGGCCCTCCAGGGTCATGCCGCCGTGTCCCGGAACGACAGCCCTTCAGGCCGGTCAGCGGGCTCTGTCACGAAAGGCGCCCAGGCAAGCCTAGGCACGGCTTCGGCCGGCGGCATGCGGTCAGGCGTCTCTCCGTGTCCCACGGTCCGTGCGGCCGGAGTCGGAGGCCTCCTCCGCCGGCCCGAGGGAGGCCAGCCGTGCCGTCCACGCAGAGCGCCGTACCACCGGTGAGCCATCGGTATCCGGCGGAGCGCGCAGGCCGCCAGGACACTCCGAAAGCGGCTGTGCGGGACGAGCTGGACGGACGCGCCGGGCAAGGCGGGCGCGGACGCCGGCACGCGACCTCACCGTCCACACCCGTGCACCGATCCCGGGAGCCTGTCGTCGGGGAGACGGGCGGACACGCGGACCGGGCAGGTCCGAGCGGGAACGGCGGGGCCCACGCGAGCGACCGCGCGGCCACCCTGCCCGCATCGCCGACAGCGACGGGAAGCCCTCTCGGAGATGACACATGTGTCCCGTCCCCGAAGGTTCGTTCAGGCCTCGGCGGCCGCCTTCGCCTCGGCCACGAGCCGGTCGCGGCCGGACGCGGATCCGGCACTCGGGGTCGCCTGCCACGCCGGCATGGTGTGCGGGAACTTGACGCGGAGCCCGAAGGCCGCCAGCGCCGCGGCCAGGACGATGCAGGAGGCCAGGAGCAGAGCCCGGTGGTAGCCATGGTGCAGGAGCGGAGTCGCCGCCAGTGGCCCGAGGATCTGACCGACCGAGTACCCGGCGGTCAGCAGGGCGACGGCACGCGGGAACCGCAGATGCGTCCCCGCCCCCAGGGCCAGGGTGCTCACGCCGATGAAGGTGGAGCCGAACAGCACCGCGGAGATCAGCGCGGGCGCCACTCCCCCCACCAGCGCGGGCAGGGCGATACCCACGGCCTGGACGGCGAGCGCGGTGAGCAGCAGGTCCGGCCGGGACCAGCGGCGCCCCAGGCCGGCCCACAGGGCGGCGGTGGGGATGGCCGCCACGCCCACCAGCACCCACGCGCCGCTGCCTATCCAGCCGGGCGAGGTCTGGTTGACGGCCGCGACGAGAAAGGTGCCGGCGATGATGTAGCCGATCCCCTCAAGCGTGTAGGACGCGAACAGGGCACCGAACCAGCGGTGGGTACGCGGCCCGGTCGACCCGGCCCGCGGTGCGGGTGCCGAGGGGGCCTGCCGGGGAGCCGGCTCGGGACGCAGTCCCCAGGCGCCGACCGTGAGCACCACGGCCAGCGCCGCCGAGGCCCACCACGCGGCCTGCCAGTTGCCGACCGTACGCAGCACGAGGACGAGCACGCCGGACAGCGCGATGCCCGCCCCGACTCCGCCGAAGGCCCAGCCGGGCAGGTGGGCCGGGTGCTCGCGCAGATGGCTGAGCAGCGAGCTGGCGGCGATCACGAAGATCATCGCGCTGAAGGCGCCCGCGCCCAGGCGCAGCAGCAGCCAGACGGTGGTGCTGTGCGTGAGCGCCATGGCGGCCAGTGTGGCGGCCAGTGCCAGCAGACAGCAGCGCAGTACCGCCGGGGAGCGCACCAGCCGGGGGACGAAGGTGCCGGCCAGCGCTCCGATCAGATAGCCCACGTAGTTCGCGGTCGCCAGGTTCGCTCCGGCGCCGGCCGACAGTCCGGCCTGGGCGTGCATCAGCGGAAGGATGGGGGTGTAGACGAAGCGGCCGACGCCCATGCCCGTCGCCAGAGCGGCCGCGGCCTGCAGGACGTGAACCCACGGTGACCGCGGCACGCCCCTCGCGGCCGATGCCGTGTCTCGCAGGGGTACGGTGACCGCGTCGCGGCCGGTGCCGGGAACCGTGGAGCCGATGTTTCGCCTTCTTGCCATACAGACAGGCTGCGCAGGTCGGCCCGGGAAATCCACGACCCGTTTCCTCGCTGCTGCGAACCTCGGCCTCCCACCGACCAGGGCGGTCCCATGCTCCGCGGGCACGCGTGCCGGACGACCGCTGCCGACAGGCCCGCGCGAAATAGTCGATCGGTCATATACTTTTGCCATGGGACGGACGAGTGATGCCAAGAACAAGATCCTCACCGCCGCTCGGTCACTGATCGAACAGCGGGGGTACTCGGCTCTTGGCGTCGCCGAGATCTGCAAGACGGCCGACGTTCCCAAGGGCAGTTTCTACTACTTCTTCGAGTCCAAGGAAACTCTGGCGCTCGCCGTGATCGACCAGCACTGGGCCGACGAGCGGCGCGAGTGGGAGTCCGCGCTGAGCGGCGACGCCGAGCCCATGCAGCGGCTGCGGCAGCTCTTCGAGTCCATGGAGACGCAGCAGCGCGTCGGCCAGGACGGTTGCGGATCGGTCCTCGGGTGCATGTTCGGGAATCTCTCCCTGGAGATGAGCAATCAGGCCGACGCCGTGCGCCGACGCCTGCAGGAGATCTTCGAGACCCAGGTGGATCTGGTCGCCGCGGTCGTGGCCGAGGCCCGGCAGCGGGGCGAGGTGACCGTGTCCGACGCCCGCGCCGTCGCCCGGTCCATGGTGGCGCTGACCGAGGGCCAGGTGCTCTTCGCCAAGCTGCACAACGACCCCGCTCAGCTCGGGACGCTCTGGCCGAACTGCCGCGCCCTGCTGGGCGTGCGGGACCAGCAGGTGCCGGCTCACGCCTGACTCGCCCGCGGCTCGGGCCGGGCGACGTGACGGCCGCCGTCGGCGGCGGGCAGCACGGTGCTGAGCAGCGCGGCCGAGCTGCGGCACGCGCGCGGGCCGGGCCGCACACCGGTCAGCCGGAGCAGCGGATGCGGTGGCACAGCGCCGGCTGCTCCCCGGCGGCCGGGCGCGGCATCACTTCGGGCAGTTCCTCGAACGCACTCTCGCCGGTGATCAGGGCGTCCAGGGCTGGATCGGCGAGGAGATCCAGGGCCAGGGCGAGCCGGTCGGCCTACGTCCGGTCGGCACGGGCCGGGGAGACGGTGCCGACCCGACTGCCCCGGATGGACAGCCGGCGGGAATGGAAGGCCTCGCCGACCGGGAGCGTGCCGCGCCGGTCCCCGCAGCAGCTCAGTTCCACCACCGCGCCCTCGGGCCGCAGCAGTTCCAGGGCCCGGGCACGCCTGTCTCGGCAGCCGCGGGGTCCAGGTCAAGGAGGCCTACGGCATCAAGCCCGGCACGGTCATCGAATCCACCGCCGTGCCGGAGCGGGCCGTCGTCGACGCCGGGAAACAGCGCCCCGGCGCGCAGGGCACCCGTGCGTGAGCACGTGATCGCCCCGTTGTGACCTGGCGGGGACGGCGCCGGGAACTGCCTACGGCAGGCGGCAGCACAACACCGAGGGGGAGGGAGGCCGCTCGCCGAGCGCGTGGGTGGCTGCCTCGACACGCGCACGCGATGTCACCCACTCCGGTCCGGGCCCGACTCGCCGAAGGACGCGCCCGTACGCCGGGGTTCGTCCCGAGGCGGGCCGCCCGGATGCCGTGCGCGCTTTCATACAGCCCACAGAAGCTCGGGCCGAGGCACGGAGCCCGGACCCGGGCGGGACGAGAGTCCGGGCGGGAACCGCCCCGCTGCGGCCGGGCCGATGGGCCCGGACCCGTTCCGGCCTCCGTCCCCTCACGGAGTCAACCCTGCCTTCGCGCAAGCGGCCCGGAGCCCTGGTGTACAGATCTGGGCGAAGCTGTACACGCCGTCCTTGATGAGGGTCTGCTCGATGTTGGCGGTTGTCACGGCGACCGGGGTGAGGAGCACGGACGGGATACCGCGGTTGGTGGGGCTGTCGGTCGTCGTCGTGGCGATGGTGTGCAGCTTCTCGCCGCGGCCCAGGGCGACGGCCATGGCGGCGGCTGCTTCGGCTTCCGCGTGGAAGGACTTGTACACCGTCATGAGCTGCTCGCCCTTGACGATGCGCTGCACAGCGTCGAGGTCGGCGTCCTGGCCGGTGACCGGTGGAAGGCGCCCGACGTGGGCGCTCTTGAGGGCGGAGATGACACCTGTGGCCATGGCGTCGTTGGCGGCCAGAACACCGTCGATCCGGCCCGGGCCCAGGGCCGAGATGGCGGCGGACATGTTGGCGTTCGCGTTGTTCGTGCTCCATCCCTGGGTGTCGTAGGAACGGCCGATCCGCACCTTGCCGTGCAGGACGGACAGCGCGCCCCGCTTGTACCACGCGGCGTTGGGGCTGGTCGGGTCGCCGTTCATCATGACGATGGTCCCGTCCCCGGGCGGGACGTGCATCGCCTTGAGGAGGGCCTGGCCCTGCAGCGTGCCGACCTTTAGGCTGTCGAAGCTGACGTAGCCCGAGACCGGGCCGTCGGCGAGCCTGTCGTAGGCGACGACGGGGATGCCCGCGTTGTGCGCCTCCTGGACGGAGGAACGCTGCGCCCTGTTGTCGGTGGCGCCGAGGATGACGACCCTGACCCCCTTGGTGATCATGGCGGTCATCTGTTGCCGCTGGGCCGTCGAGTCGTCGTCGGCGTTGGCATAGGTGACGCGGCAGTGCGGGCAGAGCTGTTTCAGCTGTTGCTCGATGAGCGGCTTGTCGGAGCTCTCCCAGCGGGGCACCACCCGGCTCGGCAGCAGCAGGCCGACGGTGAAGCTGTCGGTGGTCGCTTCTCCGCCTGCCGTGCAGGCGGCCGAGGGCGCGGCCAGCAGTCCCGCGACAAGCGCGCCGACGACGTACGGCGCACGGGATGTCACACCCCGACTACGGCTCGTCATGATCGGTCCCCGTCCTTGCGCCCGGTTCGGCGCCCACCGAAGCCGGTTCCCGACGAGGTACGGCTATCTCGCTGCACACCTGCTTGCCCCCGGCCACCGGCACCGTGCCGAAGGACTCCGACATCGACTCGACCAGGAGCAGACCTCGGCCGCCGGTGGACTCCCAGTCCACGATCACGGGCTTGGCCGGCGCCCGCGGAGAGGAGTCGCTCACGCAGACACGCACCCGGTCCTCGCGGAGCACCAGGTCGAGACTGACCGGGCCCTGGGTGTGCACCAGGGCGTTGGTGACGAGTTCGGACACCACCAGCAGCACCGGGTCGGCGACTTCTTCGACCTTCCAGCGGCGCAGTGTGCGCGCGGTGAACCGGCGGGCGTGCATCACGGCGTCGGGCAGCCGCCACACCAGCCAGCCCGACCGGATCGGCCGGGTCTTCATGCCGTCGTAGCGCAGCAGCAACAGCGCCACGTCGTCCTCACGACGGCCGAAGTCGCCCAGCAGGTCGTCGGCCACCCGCCCGGGATCCGACGGGTCGGCCGCGGCGAGGGTGGCGCGCGTGCGGCGCATTCCCTCGTCCAGGGACAGGTCGGCGGCCTCGACCAGCCCGTCGGTGACGAGGGCGAGCATCGTTCCGGGCGCCAGTGCCACCGCGGTCATCGGGAACTCCGCCTCCATGGAGATTCCCAGCGGAAGGCCGCCCTCGACCTCGACCTCCTCGGTGCTGCCGTCGGGATGGCGCAGCAGCGGTGCGACGTGCCCGGCCCGGACGAACAGGATGTCGCCCTCGTCCATGTCCAGTTCGGCGTAGCAGCAGGTGGCGAAGAGATCCGTCTCCATGCCGACGAGCAGCCGGTTGGCGTGCGAGACGACCACATCGGGCGGGTGGCCCTCCACCGCGTACGCCCTGACCGCCGTACGCATCTGGCCCATGATCGTCGCGGCTGCGGCACTGTGCCCCTGCACGTCGCCGATGACCAGCGCCACCCGGTCCTCGGAGAGGGAGATCACGTCGTACCAGTCGCCGCCCACCTCCAGTCCTCGCCGGGCCGGCAGGTAGCGGGCGACGGCGATCCCGCCGGGAAGCTCGGGCAGACGTCGCGGCAGCAGGCTGCGCTGCAGCATCGTCGCGAGTTCCTGTTCGGCGTCGTGGGCCTGGGCGCGAGAGAGGGCCTGGCCCGCCAGTGAGGCGGTGGCGGTCAGCAGCGAACGTTCCTCGGGGACGAACTCGTGCGGCCGGTCCCAGCCGATCAGGCACACGCCGGCCACCCGGCCCCTGGCGGGCAGCGGCAGCACCGCGAGGCCTCCGGGGCCGATGCCGTCGAGTCCCGGTTCGAGGGCGGTGCCCGTCGGCCACAGGTCCATACGTCCGTCGCGCAGTGCCGTCTGCAGGGTGGGCAGGGCACTGAGGGGTGCGTCGGGCCACTCCGAACCACACGGGAGACGCCATGTCCGCGGCCAGACAGCGGGCTGCGGCGGGTCGAGCAGGGTGACCTGGAGCCGTTCGTCCTGCAGTTCGGCGAGTGCCACCCGGTCGGCGTTCAGGGGCCCACGCAGGGCCGTGATCACCACCCGGCTGACATCGCGCACGGTGGCGGTCCTGTCGAGCGCGGCGGTCAACCACTGGATCCGGGAGACGTCGTCGGCGTCCCGCTGCAGGACCGAGGTCGCCGTCACCACGCCCAGCACCTGCTCTGGCCGGTCGTCGGCGCCTGCCGCCACTCGGCATTTCAGACTCAGCCAGCGCATCTCGCCGGTGGGGCGGCGGACACGGAAGTCCAGTTCCCGTCGGCCGAACGTCCGGGTGGACGGCTCCAGCACCGACATCAGCGCATGCAGGTCTTCCGGCAGCGCGTGCGCGAGCAGGGAGTCGGCCTTGCCGTCGAAGTCGTCCGGTCTGATGCCGACCAGTTCACACAGGGTCTCGTCCGCGTCGATCACGCCGGTTTCCGGCACCAGGACGAAGGAGCCGACGCGCATGCGGCGCAGTGCGGAACTCAAGGGTGCCGGCGGCGCCCCTCCCCCGGCCCCGCTCTGCAGCACCCCGGCGATCGCCTCGGCGTAGCGCTCCAGGAAGCGCTGCTGCTCGGCTTCGAAGCCGTTCTCACCGGCGCCCACGACGACGAGACAGCCGAGCCTGCCGCCCTCGGGCCCGAGGGGCAGCGCACCGAGGGATGTCCGGACCCGCGGCGGCGCCGGACATCCCTCGGGGTAGGAGGCGAGTGCCGCGGGGGTCAGCCACACGGGGTGGGGGCCGCGGAAGGCGCGGGCCGCGGGCGAGCCGCCGGACAGAGCCAGGCGTTCGGGCAGCCCGTACTCGGCGGGAGCGCATCCGGCCGTGTCCACCGACCGAAGGTCGTCGCAGCCCGCGCCGGGCACATAGAGCACCGCCAGCGCCACTCCGGCGAACGTCAGGGCGCGGACCCCCATGAGGGGCTCCGGCTCCGGCGGTGAGCCGGTGTCCGCGGCGCCGGTCCCGACTGTCCCTGGCTGCGAGAGTCCGGCCTGGGCACCGCCGTGGTGAGGCATGTCCGCATCCACCTCCCGTTCGTGCCGGAGGGTGCCGACCCGCTGCCACTGGGCACTCCTCCCACCAGAGTCGCATATATGGTCAAACCAGACAGAACCCCATTACCCGGGCCGAGCGGCGCCGAGTTCGCAGTTCACCATGGCCGGTGCCAGACTGGCAGGTGGCCGTTTTGCCGCTTTCGCCCGGTCCGGGCGGGTGCGGGCCGAGACCCCGCCTCGCTCCGGTAAGCCATGCGGCTGCAACCGCGGTTGCAGCCGCATGGCTTCAGGGAGGAGGGAGGCCTCGCGCATGACTGCCTGCGTCCGGGACACCGCCCTTGCCCTGGCCGCGGTCTCGACGGCCGTGTCCCTCACCGCCTGCGGATCGGGCACCGGGAACATCTCCGACCCAGGGAGCGCGAGAAAGATCGGCGTGCTGCTGCCGGATTCCACCACCGCCCGCTGGGAGACGCGGGACAGGCCCCTGCTGGAACAGAGGATCCGGCAGCTGTGCGGCGACTGCACGATCGAGCACGCCGACGCCAAAGGTGACGTGGCCATCCAGCAGGAACAGATGGACTCGTCGATCGCCCACGGGGTCGACGCCATCGTGCTGGCGGCCGTCGACGCCAGGGCCATGAGCGCTTCGGTGGGAAAGGCAGCCGCCGCGCACATCCCGGTCATCGCCTACGACCGCCTCGCCGAAGGCCCGATCTCGGGCTACGTCTCCTTCGACGGCCAGGAGGTCGGCAGGCTCCAGGGCAAGGCGCTGCTGACAGCCATGGGCGCCAAGGCGCACGACGGCCGGATCGTGATGATGAACGGCGACCCCGGCGACCCCAACGCGCTGTCGTTCAAGCAGGGCGCACTGTCCGAACTCCAGGGGAAGGTGACGATCGCCAAGGAGTACGACACACCCGAGTGGAGCACGGAGACGGCGGACCTGAACATGACCGAAGCCGTCTCCGCCCTGGGCGCCGGCAGTATCACCGGCGTCTACGCCGCCAACGACGGCCTCGCCGCCGGCAGTATCGCCGCCCTCAAGGCCGACAAGGTCAGCCCGTTGCCGCCCGTCACCGGGCAGGACGCCGAGCTGGCGGCCGTACGTCGCATAGTCGGCGCCGAACAGTACATGACGGTCTACAAGCCCTTCGGGCCCGAGGCCGCCGCGGGCGGTGCCATGGCCGTGGCCGCCGCCCGTGGTCAGCGCCTCGACGGGGTGGCCACCGGGCAGGTGAAGACCCACAGCGGCGAGGTGGTTCCCGCCGTGCTGCTCACCCCGGTGTCCGTCACCCTTGCCACCATCGGGGACACCGTGGTGAAGGACGGCGTGTACACGCTCAAGCAGATCTGTGCCCCGCCGCTCGCGGGCGAGTGCCGCAGGGCCGGGCTGACCTGACAGGCGGGACCGGCCGGTCCCGGGCCGGGGAAGGAGTTGATTCTCTTGCCGCCCCCCTTGCTCGCCCTGCACGGCGTGCGCAAGCGCTTCGGCGTCGTCGAGGTCCTCCGGGACATCGAGCTGGAGATCCACGCCGGGCAGGTCCTCGCCCTGCTCGGCGACAACGGAGCCGGCAAGTCCACGCTGGTCAAGGTGATCTCCGGGGTGGCTCCCGCGGACAGAGGGAGCATCGAGTGGGAGGGCCGGGCCGTTCAGATACGGCGTCCCCAGGAAGCCCGGGACCTCGGCATAGCCACCGTCTACCAGGACCTGGCGCTGTGCGGAAACCTCGATGTCGTTGGCAACCTCTTCCTCGGACGGGAGATCCGCAGGTTCGGCTTCCTCGACGAGGTGGAGATGGAGCGCCGCACCAGGCAGTTGCTGGAGCGCCTGACCCGGAGTGTCCCCGCTCTGCGCGGTCCGCTGGTGTCACTGTCCAGTGGCCAGCGGCAGACCGTCGCCATCGCCCGCTCGCTGCTCGGCGATCCGCGCGTCCTTCTTCTGGACGAACCGACCGCGGCGCTGGGGTTCGAGCAGACCACCGAGGTCCTCGACCTCGTCGACCGTCTCCGTGACCACGGCCTGGGGATCCTGCTCATCAGCCACAACATGGGCGATGTGAAGGCCCTCGCGGACCGGGCCGCCGTGCTGCGGCTCGGCCGCAACAACGGCTTCTTCGACGTGAGCACCACCTCCCAGGAGCAGATCATCTCCTCCATCACGGGCGCCACGGACAACCCGCCCCGCCGGCCGGCCCACCCCGAGGCGGAGAGCGATGCCTGACATACCGGACGGGACGAGGGCCGCTCCCGCAGCCGCCACCGCAGAAGCCCGTCAGCACCGTGCCGGGAGGGCCGTCACCCGCGCCGTGGCGGCCTGGATCACCGTCCGGCGGAGCAGGCTGAGCGCCGGTGAACTGGGCCACCTTCCCGTCACCCTCGTCCTCGCCGCGGTCTGGATCGTCTTCCAGTGCATCGACTCCGCCTTCCTCTCCCCCCGCAACCTGTCCAACCTCAGCGTGGACATCGTCGGTACGGGTCTCATCGCGGTCGGCATCGTCTTCGTGCTGCTGCTCGGTGAACTCGACCTGTCGGTCGGCTCGATCAGCGGGTTCGCCGCCGCGGTCTTCGCCGTGCTCAGCGTCGACAACGGCGTGCCGGAATGGCTTGCCCTGATCGCCGCGGTGCTGACGGGCACCGTGGCGGGGACCGTCCAGGGGTACTCCGTCGCCAGGACCCGGGTGCCGGCCTTCGTGGTCACCCTCGCCGGGCTGCTGACGTGGAACGGCCTCATGCTCGCCGTCCTCGGCACCAGCGGCACCGTCAACCTCGACGAGAACGGGCTCATCGCCCACCTGACCAGCTACTACTTCACCAACGCCGGCGTCGCCTATGCGGTGGCGGCATTCGCCACGGCTCTGGTCTTCCTCGACGCCTACCTGAACAGGCGCCGCCGCAGGGCCGTCGGAATGCCACACCGCCCGCTGCACGCCATCGGGGTGCGCACCGGAGCAGTGGCGGTGATCGCGTTCGCCTCCGCCTACGTGCTGAACCAGTTCCAGGGCCTGCCGCTGGCTCTGCTGATCTTCCTCGCCGTGGTGGCGGGCCTCGACATCATGCTCCGCCGCACGCACTACGGACGGCAGGTCTACGCGCTGGGGAGCAGCGTCGAGGCGTCCCGTCGCGCCAGCCTCAACGTGACCGGCGTACAGACGGCCGTGCTCGCGGTCTCCGGCACCCTGGCGGCGACCGGCGGCCTGTTCCTGGCCTCGCGCATCACGTCGGTGAGCCAGAACTCCGGCTCCGGTGTCCTCCTGCTGAACGCCATCGCCGCCGCCGTCATCGGCGGCACCAGCCTGTTCGGGGGCCGCGGTACGACCTGGTCCGCGGTGCTCGGCATGCTGGTCATCCAGTCGATCGCCTCGGGCATGGCCCTCACCGACACGCCCACCGCCGTCCAGCTGGTGATCACGGGTGGGGTGCTCTTCGCCGCGGTGGTCCTCGACTCGCTGTCCCGGCACACGCAGCAGGCGCACGGGCGCGCCTGATCGTGACGAATTAGTAGATATAATGACAAATGTTTTCACATGCATGTGGAAGTACCGATGAGGTTGAGATCCGTCCTCTGCTCCGCTGCTTCCGCCCTCTCGGCACTGGCGCTGCTCAGCGCCTGCAGCGGCGGCAGCAGCACGGCCACGCCGGGCGACGGCAAGCCGCTGGTCGGCGTCGACTACCCGCGCTCCGACACCGACTTCTGGTACGCGTACATCACCTACACACCGGAGTACGCCAAGCGGTACGGCCTCTCGCTCAGGACCACCAACTCGCAGAACGATGTGGCCAAACTCGCCGCCAACACGCAGACGCTCATCCTCCAGGGCGCCAAGGGCATCGCGATGGCCCCGCAGAGCACGTTTGCCATCGCGCCGATCCTGGCGCAGTTGCGGGCGGCGAAGATCCCGGTCGTCACCATCGACACCCGCCCTGACACCGGCAGGGTCTACATGGTGGTCCGCGCGGACAACCGCGCCTACGGCGAGAAGGCGTGCAAGTACCTGGGCACCAAGCTGGGCGGCAAGGGCAAGGTCGTGATGCTGGAGGGCGACCTCGCGTCGGTCAACGGCCGAGACCGCACCGAGGGATTCAACGACTGCATGAAGAGGAACTACCCGGGGATCAAGGTGTTCGGCGAGACCACCGACTGGGACGGCGCCGTCGCCGCGCAGAAGCTCCAGACCGACCTGACGGCCCACCCCGACATCAAGGGCGTCTACATGCAGTCCAGCCTGGCCCTGTCCGGCACGCTCCAGGTGCTGAGGCAGGAAGGGCTGCTGGTCGGCCCGAAGGACAGGAGACACGTGTTCGTCGTCTCCAACGACGGCATTCCCAGGGAACTCGAGAACATCTCCGAGGGCCACATCGACGCCACCGTGTCCCAGCCGGCCGACCTGTACGCCAAGTACGCCCTGTACTACCTGAAGGCTGCGATCGACGGAAAGACGTTCAAGCCCGGCAGGACCGACCATCACAGCACCATCGTTCGGATCCGCGACGGGCTTCTGGAGGACCAGCTCTCCGCCCCGCTCGTCACCGTCGACGGTGGCACGTACGGCGGCGTCCCCAGCCTCAAGAGCACCGACCCCTCGTTGTGGGGCCACAGCCTCGGCTGACACCGCCGCCACCACTGTCGTCGCCCACGAGAAGGAAACCCGGTGCGTACCGGCCGAATTCATAGGCGGTGTTGCGTTCACCGATGCACCCGGCCGGGTACACCGTCACACCCGCAGCGGTCATCAGGCCGTCCGTCAGCTTCCACGGCGCTCCACCGATCCAGCCTCGGCTGCCGCACCAGGCCGGAGAACGGACACGGTCACCGGACCTCAGGCGGACGGCCGGCGCCGCGTTCAGCGGACAGCCGGCCGATGGCGCGGGCCGTACTTTTTGAGGAACCCTCCGCGTCTGTGCCGGCATGCCGTCGAACCTCCGGGTCCGGCTACCGTCCGCAAGCCGCCGGCGGAACGTCCGCCCCGTGCCGGGCGTGGGCTTCGACACCCGACAGGAGCACACATGGCCACTACGGTCGACGCCGTCGTCGTCGGGTCCGGGGTGAACGGCCTGGTCGCCGCCGCCGAACTCGCGAAGGCGGGCTGGTCGGTCGCCCTCGTCGAGCGCGCGGACCGGCTGGGCGGCTTCATCGCCACCGAGGAACGTACGGTGCCCGGATACCTGCACGACACGTACTCCTCCTGGCATCCGCTGTTCGTCTCGGGCCCGCGTACGCCGCGCTCGGCGCCGACCTGTACCGGCACGGCCTGCGCTACCTCAACGCCGACGCGTTCGTCACCGGCACGGTCGCGGACGACGGCCGGGTGGTTCTGGCCCACCGTGATCCGGAGGCGACCGCGGCGGCGTTCACCCACCCGGAGGACGGCACCGCCTACCTCGCGATGCTGCAGCGCTTCCTCGACAACGCCGACGCGATCGGGGGCTTCCTGGGCAGCGAACCGCGTTCTCCCCGGGTGGTGCGCCACGCGGTCGAGCTGCTGCGCCACGAGAAGCCGACCGGTACGGAGGCCTGGCTGCGGGACACGGTCACCAGCGGTCGCTCCTACTGCCGCCGCGCGTTCCACGGGGACGAGGCGGATCTGCTGTGGGTGCCCTGGCTGCTGCATGCCGGGCTGTCGCCCGACCACGCCTCCGGTGCGCCGATGCTCCCGATCCTGGCCGCGACCGTGCACGGTTTCGGCCTGCCGGTGGTGGCGGGCGGGGCCGGACGCTTCGTGGACGCGTTCCGGGCACTGCTCGCCGAGCTGCGGGCGGACGTCCGTACCGGACACACCGTGGAGCGTGTGGTGGTCAACGGCGACGGGCGTGCCGTCGGCGTCGTCTGCGGCGGTGAGACCCTGCTCGCCCGCCGCGCCGTCCTGGCCTCCGTCACCCCGTCGGCGCTGTACGGCGAGCTGCTGCCCGCCGACGCCCGCGTGCCTTCCGCGGTCCACGCGCAGGCCGGCCGGTTCCGGCACGGGCGAGCCGCGATGCAGATCCACGTCGCGCTCTCCGCGCCGCTGACCTGGAACGACGACCGCCTGGCCGGAGTTCCGCTGCTGCATCTCAGCGACGGTTCGGCGAGCACCGGCATCGCCTGTGCCGAGGCGGAGGCGGGTCTGCTGCCGCGTCGGCCGACGGTCGTCGTGGGGCAGCAGCACGTGCTGGATCCCTCGCGGGTTCCGCAGGGCGGCGCGGCGCTCTGGCTGCAGCTCCAGGAGCTGCCCTTCACGCCGGCCGGGGACGCCGGGGAGGAACTCGACGTGTCCGGTGGCTGGACGAAGGAGCTGGCGCAGGGGTACGCCCGCCGGGTGCTGGCCCGGGTCGCACGGCACGCCCCCGATCTGCCGGACAAGCTGCTCGCCTTCGACGTCCTCACGCCCACCGACCTGCAGGCGGCCAACCCCGACGCGGTCGCCGGTGATCCGTACGGCGGCTCGGCCGAGCTGGACCAGAACCTGCTGTGGCGCCCGTTGCCGGCCGCTTCCCGGCACGCGACGCCGGTGCCCGGACTGTGGCACATCGGCGCCTCGACGCACCCCGGCCCGGGGCTCGGCGGCGGATCCGGCCATCTCGCCGCCCGGCAGCTGCTGCGCCGGGGCCGCCGCTCGCGTGGGCACTGACGTCGTCGCCATGATGCAGGGAAGCGCTTTGGTCGTCGCCGGAGAGATCTCTCGGGTGACGACCGGGGCGGATGTCGTTCTCCCGCGAGAACCCGGAGGTTCAGGTCGTGGCGGGCCGGACGAGGCGTTCGTCGGGGATGACCGCGACCCCGAGGATCTCGATCAGGGCCTCGGGCTGCCACAGGCCCGTGGTGCCGATGCCGGCCATCGCCGGATAGACCGGCCCCGCGAGCTCGCGCCACACCGCCCCGATCTCCCGGCCGTGCGCCTGGTAGTCGGGGATGTCGGTCAGGTAGAGCGTGATGCTCACCAGGTCCTCCGGGACGCCGCCGGCCTCCTTCAGCGTGGCGAGGATGTTCCCGAACGCCTGCCTGAACTGCTCGACGATGCCACCGGGAACGATCTTCATGTTTTTGTCTAGAGCGGTCTGACCGCCCAGGTAGAGCGTGTTGCCGCTGAGCGTTCCGTGCGAGTAGCCGCTGGGCTTGGGCAAGGACGCGGGGTTGACCGGAACCGGGGCGGAGTTGGTCGCCATGGAGAGCTCCTGCGGGGCGTTGCCGGGGCTGTGTCGGGCCTGTGCTGTCTGGCGCCACACCGTAGCATCTATTGACAGAGATGTGACGCTCGCGGAAATAATGAAATATCCGAGGGGGCGCGCAGCGCCGAAGAGAGAGAAGAACCCATGCGTCTTTCCACCGTCGCCCACGCCGCCGGTACCAGCGCCGCGGTGCTCGACGGCAGCGTCTGGCGCGCGCTGCCGGCCGCCGACCTGTCGGCCCTGCTGGCGACGGTGCCGGTCCGGCGGGCCGCCGATCTGGCCGGGGGCGCTCTGGCCAACGCCGTTCCGGTGCTGCCGCTGCCCGCTCCGGGCAAGGTGATCTGCTGCGGGCTGAACTACGCCGACCACATCCGGGAGACGGGGCGCGAGCTGCCGTCGTACCCCACGCTCTTCCCGAAGTACGCGGACACCCTCGCCGGTCCCGATGCCGACATCGTGCTGCCGGCCGGCCTCCGGGTGGACTGGGAGGCCGAGCTGGCCGTGGTGGTCGGTGCCACCCTGCGCCGCGCCGACCGGGCCACCGCGCTGGCAGGGATCGCCGGGTACACCGTGGCGAACGACATCTCGGTGCGCGACTGGCAGTACCGCACCCTGGAGTGGTTCCAGGGGAAGGCGTGGGACGCCTCCACCCCCGTCGGCCCCGTGGTCGTGACCCCGGACGAGGTCGACCCGGCCGCGGGCCTGGAGGTGATCTGCCGGGTCAACGGCGAGGAGGTCCAGCGGGACACCACGAAGACGCTGGTGTTCGACGCCGCCGACCTGCTCGCGTACATCTCCACCTTCACCGTGCTGCGCCCCGGCGACCTCGTGCTGACCGGCACGCCCGGCGGCGTCGGAGTGGCCCGGGAGCCCCAGCGCTTCCTCGCCGACGGAGACGTCGTGGAGACCGAGATCCCCGGCATCGGCACGCTGCGCAACACCGTGCGATTCACCGGCTGAGGCCCCGCCCCTCCACCGACGCAGCGCCCGCTGACACCCGCCCACCCACCGACGAGGAGCCCTCATGAACCCCGATCCCAGTCAGTACGTCCCCGGTCAGCAGGTCCCCGGTCAGTACGTCCTCGACGGCGACAACTCGATGTACGCCACCGAGAGCGGTCTGGTGGTACCGGTCGTCACGCGGGGCGGCAGCGAACCCGGTGACACGGGGCAGTCCGCCGGCGCCACCCGGATCTCGGGTGTGAGCATCCAGCACACCCCGGCGACCAGGATCTGGTTCGGCAAGGTCCACAACGACGGCGGCTACCGCTCGGTGCCCCACCACCACGGCGAGGCCGAGACCGGCGGCTATGTGCTCTCCGGCCGGGCCCGGATCTACTTCGGCGCGAAGTTCGAGGACTACATCGACATGGCGGAGGGCGACTGGGTGTTCGTCCCGCCGTTCCTGCCCCACGTCGAGTGCAACCTCGACCGCAACAACCCGCTGACCTGGATGACGACCCGTACCCCGGAGAACATCGTGGTCAACCTCCCCCAGGTCGCGGACGCGGACCTGCGCGACTGGACGGACCGCCCCTGATGACCGACACCACCTCCGAGGTCTTCACGGCCGCCGTCACCCTCGCCCCCGCCGAGGCCGAGCGTTTCGACCTCGCCTTCACCGCGGTCACCCAGCCCTGCCCGTGGCCCAAGGCGTACGGCGGCGACCTGGTCGCCCAGGCCGCCGCGGCGGCGATGAAGTCCGTCGACGACGGCAAGACGCTGCACTCCATGCACTCCTACTTCATGCGCCCCGCCGACATCGGTGCCGAGGTCCGCTACGAGGTGGAGCTGCTGCGCGACGGCCGTGGCTACGCGACCCGGCAGGTGCGCGGATACCAGAACGGCAAGCCGCTCTACGTCTGTCTGGCCAACTTCGCCGCCGGCGAGCCCGGCGGGACCTACGCCGAGGGCCTGCCCGACTGGCTGGAGGCCTCGGGCCTGCCCGGACCCGAGAAGCTGCCCGGCTCCGCCGAGTACCTCGCCGGGCGGACCGGCGGCACGATGACCGAGGTCTCCAAGGACTACTGGTGCGGCGGCCGGGGCTTCGACATGCGTCATGTGCCGGGCCCGGTCTACCTCGACGTGGAGGGCGAGCGGAAGCCCCACCAGGCGGTCTGGGTCAGGCCGTTCGACGCCCTGCGGCCGGTCGACGGGCTCACCGACGCGCAGCGGGACACCGCCGCCCTCGCCTACGTCTGCGACTACACGATCCTGGAGCCGGTGCTCCGCGTCCTCGACCTGCCCTGGGCACGGGAAGGACTGGTCACCGCCAGCCTCGACCACGCGATGTGGTTCCACCGGGCGCCGCGGGCGGGTGTGGTGGACGGCTGGCTGCTCTACGCCCAGGAGGCGGTCGCGGCCGACGACGGCAGGGGGGTCGCCGCCGGGCGCTTCTTCACCCCCGACGGCACCCACCTGGCCACCGTCGTCCAAGAGGGAATGATCCGCGCCGGCGCCGGAGGTCACCGATGACCCTGTCGCCGTCCGGGCACACCGACACCTTCGCCCGCGACCATCTGCCGCCGGCCGGGCAGTGGCCGGTGCTGGAGTTCACCACCGAGGCGCTCCGGTACCCGGAACGCCTCAACGCCGCCGTCGAGCTGATCGACGCTCCGGTGGCAGCCTTCGGCCCCGACCGGCCCGCGCTGCGCACCCCCGAGGGTGACGTCTGGACCTACGGCGAGCTCCGGCGGCGAGTCGACCAGATCGCCCAGGTGCTCACCGAGGACCTCGGGCTGGTGCCCGGCAACCGGGTGCTGCTGCGCTCCCCCAACACCCCCTGGACCGTCGCCGCGTGGCTGGGCGTGGTCAAGGCCGGCGGGATCGTCGTCACCACCATGGCCGTGCTGCGGGCCGGCGAGCTCGCGCCCGTCGTGGCGAAGACCCGGCCCACCGTCGCGCTGGTCGACCACCGCTTCCTCGACGACGTGTTCGCCGTGCGGGAGTCGGTCGCGCCGGACCTGGTCGTCGTGCCGTACGGCGGTGACACCGCCGACGACCTGAGCAACCGGGTCGAGACGAAGGCGGGCCGGTTCGCCGCGGCCGACACCGCCGCGGACGACGTCGCGTTGTTCGGGCCGACGTCCGGCACCACGGGCGTCCCGAAGATCACCACCCACTTCCACCGCGACATCCTGTCGATCGACAACACCTTCGGGAAGCACACGCTCCGGCTGCTCCCCGACGACCTGGTCGCGTGCACCGCCCCGCTCGCCTTCACCTTCGGCCTCGGCATGCTGGTCGTCTTCACCCTGCGGGCGGGTGCCTGTGCCTTCCTCACCGAGTCGGTGCCGCCGGCAGGGCTCGCCGACCTCGTCGCCGAGCACGGGGTGACCGTGCTCGCCACCGCCCCGACCGCGTACCAGCAGATCCTCAAGTCCCGGAAGGCGGACCGGCTCACCGGGCTGCGCCGCGCGGTCAGCGCGGGCGAACACATCCCGCAGGGGCTGTGGGAGGAACTGCGCGACCGGCTCGGCCTCCAGGTCATCGACGGGATAGGCGCCACCGAGATGCTGCACATCTTCATCTCGGCCGACGGCGACGACATCCGCCCCGGGGCGACCGGCAAGCCCGTGCCCGGCTACCGCGCCACGATCCTGGCACCGGACGGCACGGAGCTCGGGCCCGGCGCCGAGGGTCTGCTCGGCGTGATCGGCCCGGTCGGCTGCCGCTACCTCGACGACGAGCGGCAGGCCGCCTATGTCCTGAGCGGCTGGAACGTCACCGGTGACACCTTCCTCCGCGACGAGGACGGCTACTTCTGGTACCGGGCGCGCAACGACGGCCTGATCGTGTCGTCCGGGTACAACATCGCCGGCCCCGAGGTGGAGGCCGCCGTCCTCACCCACCCGGACGTCGTGGAGGCGGCCGTCGTCGCGGCGCCGGACGCCGAACGCGGCTCGATCGTCTGCGCGTTCGTCGTACTGCGCGACGGCGTGGCCGGCGACACGGCGACGGCCCGGAGTATCCAGGACCACGTCAAGCAGCAGATCGCGCCGTACAAGTACCCGCGCGACGTGCGCTTCACCGACTCGCTGCCGCGCAACCCCAGCGGCAAGCTCCAGCACTTCAAGCTCCGTCAGCTCGTGCGGGACCAGCTCGTGCAAGACCAGATCGTGCAAGACCAGATCGTGGAGGAGCGGCCATGAGGATCGCTATCGCGGGCGGCGGCCCCGGAGGGCTGTACTTCGCCGCCCTGATGAAGCAGCTGGACCCGGCGCACGAGGTCACCGTCTGGGAGCGCAACGCGCCCGACGACACCTTCGGGTTCGGCGTGGTCTTCTCCGACGAGACCCTCGGCGGCATCGACAACGCCGACGACGTCGTGCACGCCGCGATGGAGCACCGGTTCGCCCGCTGGACGGACATCGACATCGAGGTCGACGGCGAGCGGTTCACCGTAGGCGGCCAGGGCTTCGCGGCGATGAGCCGCAAGGAGCTGCTGCAGATCCTGCAGCGGCGGGCCGCCGAGCTCGGCGTCACCGTCCACTACCGCACCGAGGCCCCCGACGTGGACGAACTGCGCGCCACGCACGACCTGGTGCTGGCCGCCGACGGCCTCAACTCCGCCGTCCGCACCAAGTACGCCGACGTGTTCGGGCCGTCGCTGGACCGGCGGCACAACAAGTACATCTGGCTCGGCACCGACCTGGTCTTCGAGGCGTTCCAGTTCTTCGTCAAGCAGACGGAGTGGGGCACCATGCAGATCCACGGCTACCCCTACTCCGACACCGGCTCGACCTTCATCGTCGAGATGCACGAGGACGTCTGGCGGCGGGCCGGCTTCGACCGGACCGAGGACCAGGTGTTCCCGCCGGGCGTCTCCGACGACCACGCCGTGGGCCGGATCGCGGAGATCTTCGCCGACGAGCTGAAGGGCCACCGGGTCCTCACCAACAACTCGAAGTGGCTGAACTTCACGACGGTCCGCAACGAGCGCTGGTCCGACGGCAACGTGGTGCTGCTCGGCGACGCCGCCCACACCGCCCACTTCTCGATCGGCTCGGGCACCAAGCTCGCCATGGAGGACGCCCTCGCCCTGGCGGCCTGCCTGCACGAGCGCCCGTCGGTCGCCGAGGCGCTGGCCGCCTACGAGGCCGAGCGCAAGCCGGTCGTCGAGTCGACCCAGCGGGCCGCGCAGGCGTCGCTGGAGTGGTTCGAGAACATCGGCATGTACGCGGGCCAGGATCCGGCGCAGTTCGTCTTCAACCTGCTCACCCGCTCGCGGCGCATCACCTTCGAGAACCTCAAGGAGCGCGACGGCGAGTTCGCCGCGCTGATGGAGGCGGAGTTCGCCCGGCACCAGCAGGCTCCCGAGGTGGCTCCGGCGATGTTCCAGCCCGTCCGGATCGGCGCGCTCGAACTGAAGAACCGTGTCATCGTCTCCCCGATGGACATGTACTCCTCGGATGACGGTGTCCCCGGCGACTTCCATCTGGTGCACCTGGGCTCCAAGGCGCTGGGCGGAGCCGGCCTGGTCATGAGCGAGATGGTCTGTGTGTCGCCCGAGGGCCGGATCACGCCGGGCTGCCCCGGGCTGTGGACCGACGAGCAGCGCGACGCCTGGCGCCGGGTCACGGACTTCGTCCACGACCGTACGACCGGGAGGATCGGCCTCCAGCTCGGCCACTCCGGCCGCAAGGGCTCGACCAAGCTCATGTGGGACGGCATGGACGAGCCCCTCGACGAGGGCAACTGGGAGGTGATCGCGCCCTCGGCGCTCCCCTACGGCGCCGGCTGCCATGTGCCCCGGGAAGCGACCCGTGCGGACATGGACAAGGTGGTCGCCGACTTCACCGCCGCCGCCGTGCGCGGCGTGGCGGCCGGCTTCGACCTCATCGAGGTGCACGCCGCCCACGGCTACCTGCTCTCCTCCTTCCTCTCCCCCGTAGCCAACCGGCGCACCGACGAGTACGGCGGCTCCCTGGAGAACCGGCTGCGGTTCCCGCTGGAGGTCTTCGACGCGGTGCGCCGGGCCGTCCCGTCGCACATCCCGGTCACGGTCCGCATCTCGGCGACCGACTGGATGCCGGACGGCAACACCGCGGACGACGCCGTCGACATCGCCCGCGCGTTCATCGAGCACGGCGCGGCCGCCATCGACGTCTCCTCCGGCCAGGTCGCCAAGGACGAGAAGCCGGCCTTCGGCCGCTCCTACCAGACCCCGTTCGCCGACCGGATCCGCCACCAGGTGGCCGGACCCGTGGGGGTGCCGGTGATCGCGGTCGGGGCCATCTCCTCGTACGACGACGTGAACTCGATCCTGCTCGCCGGGCGGGCCGACCTGTGCGCCCTGGGCCGCACCCACCTCTACAACCCGCAGTGGACCCTGCACGCCGCGGCGGAGCAGGAGTACCGCGGGGCCGGTGCGCAGTGGCCGGTGCAGTGGGCGGCGGGCCGGCGCAAGCCGCCCACCTCCCGTACCGACAAGGTCCCGCCCCGGCTGTCGCTGCTGCGCGCGGGAGCCGGCGGCGATGTGCACCTGCGCTGGACCCCGGCCGCGAGCACGGTGCCGTCGTGACCGCCGCGCCCGCGTCCGCGAACGCGGTCGGCGTGTACCGGACGCGCATCGAGTGGATCGACACGGACGCGGCCGGCATCTACCACAACAGCACGGTCGTACGGTTCGTGGAGGCGGCGGAGGCCTCGCTCATGGCCGGGCTCGGCCTCCACGACTACTTCCCGGTGGCGCCCCGCGTCCGTTACGAGGTGGACTTCGAGTCGCCGCTCTTCTTCGGCCAGGACGTGCGCACGGTCGTGGAGCTGGTGCGCATCGGCACCAGCTCGATGACCTTCGCCTTCGAGGTCTGGGGCGAGGAGTTCCGGGGCCGTCCACGCGGCCGGGCCGCGCACGGCCGGTATGTGACCGCGCACATCGGCCGTGACCATGCGGACGGTGCCGTGAGCGTGCCCTGGCCCGAGGAGTGGGTCGCGGCGCTGACCGGGCCCGTTCGATCGACCGGGGCGGTCCGATCATGCGATCCCGGTCCGGCATACTCACTGGAATGAGCGAGACGAAGGGCGACCGGCCCACCACAGCGGCGCGCCGGTCCCGGACCGTGCTCGTGAGTTTTCTCGGTGCGATCGTGCGCAAGATGGGCAACTGGATGCCCATCGCCGGGACGGTCGAGCTGCTGACCGCGTCGGGGCTGGACGCCGCGAGCGTCCGGACGGCGGTGTTCCGGCTCAAGAAGCGCGGCTGGCTGGAGTCGGAGAGCCGGGCGGGCATGCGCGGCTACGCGCTGACCCCGGCCGCGCTGGAGGCGCTGGCCGCCGGTGACGAGGTCATCTGGCACGCCCGGCAGCCGGCCGAACTCGGCGACGGCTGGTGCTTCGTGAACTTCTCCGTGCCCGAGTCGGCCCGCGCGCTGCGCCACCGGTTGACCGGTCACCTGACCTCGCTCGGCTTCGGCAACATCGGTTCCGCGGTCTGGATCGCGCCCGCCCGGATGCTCCCGGCCGCGCAACGCGCCATCGCGGAACTGGACCTCACCGAGCAGTGCGCCGTGTTCGTCGGCGACTACGTCGCCGGGCAGCCGCTGACGGCCATGGTCCGGGGCGGCTGGGACCTCGACGAGATCGACCTGCGCTACCGGGAGTTCATCGGCGCGTACGAGGGTGCGGCGGACCGGCTCACCGAGGCCGCGGTCATCGACGGACGGCACGCCTACGTCACGTACCTCGCCGTGATCGACCACTGGCGCAAGCTTCCGTTCCGCGACCCCGGGCTGCCCCGCGAGGTGCTGCCCGAGAACTGGTCCGGCCCTGCCGCCGTCCAGCTCTTCGAACGCATGGTCACGATACTGGAGGGCCGGGCGCTGGCCCACGCGGCCGCGTACTGGTCCACGTCCTGATCGCCTGCGGCTTCCGGCCCCACCCCGGAGAGCGTCGGCGACGCCGCACGGGTGAGAGCGCGGCGCCGCCGACGCGACGAAGGCGGTGTGCCGCGATGCCGGCTCACCCCGACCGTACGCAAGCCGATGGTCCAACTCCCCGCCGTCGAAGCTGCTTTGGCGAACGGCTTCGACGACCCCCGTACGCTCTGCCCCTGGTGGACCGAACCCGCGGAGACGGAACGTCCGGCGGCCGAGAAGCGCGCAGGGGGAGCCCCTGGTCTTCCACTCCGGCGGCTACCGGCTCGCCGCCGGACATCCGGGCGTGTGACGCGACCTCGCGGGGACCCCGGTACGGGCTCGGGTGGAGTCGGCCAAGGCCGACACACGCGAGCGCGATGCACTGCCCGGGAACCGACGCGCGAGGCCGTGCGGGCGGGCGCGCACATGGCCGTCTTCTTCACCCACCGGGCGTCTGGTGTGGCTTGACCAGACCGCTCTGGTAGGCGATGACGACGAGCTGGGCACGGTCGCGGGCGTGGAGTTTGGCCATGGCGCGCTGGATGTGGCTGCGGACGGTCAGCGGGCTGAGGACCAGGTGTTCGGCGATGTCGGCGTTGGATCTGCCGTACGCGGCCAGGGTCGTGACCTCGCGTTCGCGGTCGGTCAGGGTCTTGACGTCGTCGGTGAGCGCGAGGAAGCCGTCCGTGTCGGGGGCGGCCAGGAAGCGGGTGATGAGGGCCCGCGTGGCGCTGGGCGAGAGCAGGGACTCGCCGGCGGCGACGGTGCGGATGCCCGACAGCAGGACCTCGGGGCTGACGCCCTTGCCGAGGAAGCCGCTCGCGCCGGCGCGCAGGGCCTTGGCCACGTTCTCGTCGTTCTCGAAGGTGGTGAGGACGAGCACGTGGGTCTGTGAGAGTTCCGGCCGGGCGCAGATCGCGGCGGTGGCGGCGACTCCGTCCATGTCCGGCATCCGGATGTCCATGACGACGACGTCGGGACGGTGTTCGACGGCGATCAGCAGGACGACCGCGGCCAGCACTATGCCGATCGATTCGGCCGATCCGCCGGCCGACGCCTGCTCGGCGAGCGCGCTGCCGCCGACCTCGACGGTGAGCCCGGAGTCGCGAACCTGGTCGATCGCCTTCTCGATCGCGCTCTTGTCGGCGTCGGTGAGATCGCCCGCCGCCACCTTGAAGTTCACGGTCGCGTAGGCGGTGGAACCGTCCTTGCTCACCGCCTTCGCCGTGAAGGGGCTCACGGCACCGGCGACCTGAGGCTCGGAGGCGGCCTCCTTGACGAAGGTGTCGATCGCGGCACGATGGCCGGTGGCCGTCACCTTTTCCCCGTCGGGGGCGACGAACACGATCTGCGCGTCGGCGCCGTCGGCGGCCGATCCGGGGAAGCGCTCTCCGATCAGGTCGAACGCCTTCTGCGCCTCGATGCCGGGCATGAAGGACGTGCCGTCGTCCGAGGAGGACGGAGCCGTGGCAGCACCGACGCCGACGGCGCCGAGGATCACCGCCCACAACAACGTGACGAGCCAGCGCCGGCGGAAGGCGGTCCGGCCCAGTCGGTAGAGCAAGGTAGCCACGGGAAACGGGTCTCCAGGTCTGGTTTCGGGTGGACCACCAGAGTGGCCGCGGGACCCGTTCCGAGGCATCGTGCGGCTGCCCGCACTTCCGCCTGGTGACACGGCACCAACCGGCCCGTCCGCCTCATCCTCAGGGAGGAGGCGCCGATGCGGCCCCGGTATGACGTCGGCCCCACGCGTCCCGGCAGCGGCCGGTCAGGGACCCGGACCGCATCCGGCGAAACCTCGTGGCGCAGGCATCTCACCTGTCCGGCTGCCTCACGGCTGGAGGCTCTCCAGGGCCACGGTCAGCATGGCGGTCAGCTCGTCGATGAGAGGGTGCCGGAGACCGGGACGCCGCACCGCGAGGATCTCCCGGTGCAGCGGGGTGACCCCCGGCGGGAGGACGACCCGCTCGACTCCGCCCGTGTCGCCCGCCGCGCTGATGACGGCGGCCGGGATCAGCCCCACCGCCAGCCCGGCCCTGATCATGGCCAGCATGCTGTGCAGGTCCTCGGTCTCCAGCGTCACCTCGGGAGAGATCCCCAGCTCGCCCGCCCAGCGGCGCAGCAGCCTCCGGTCCGGGCTGCGACCGTGCCCCGAGGTCCACGCCGTCCCAAGGCACTCCGCCCATTGCAGCGGACGACCGCCCGGCCGGGCGCCCGCGACCAGGACCAGCGGCTCATGCCCCAGAGAGGTCACGGTCCACTCGGCCGAGGAGGCCGGCGGGTCCTCCGGCAGGTACCGGTAGGCGATCAGCAGATCAAGATCCCCGGACCTGACCTTGGGAAGGCCGGCCTCCGTCTCCACGATCACCAGGCGGACGCGGGCGTCGAGGCCACGGGGCCCGAGCGCCGACAGCAGTTGACTGATCGCGCTGGGGTATGCGCCGACCCGCAGTTCGGCGATCTCACGGTTCGCGATCCCGTCGGCGGCGTCCTGGAACCGTGCGGTCGCCTCGAACAGCGTCCGGGCGGCCTGGGCGAGCGAGCGGCCGGCAGCCGTCAGGATCAGCCGGCTGCCCGAGCGGCGGACGAGCAGCTCGACACCCGTCTCCCGCTCCAGTGCGGCAACATGCTGCGACACCGCGGAAGGAACGTACCCGAGCATCGCGGCCGCGTCGGCCATGGAGCCGCAGTCCACGACCGCCAGGAACGTCGACAGGAGCCTCAGGTCGGGCTGCTTCACCATTCGTGAATTCTCGCATCGCAATTCATCGCTTTACATGCATGCGCGTCCGCGCCAGAGTCGAACCACCGAGGCGGACGGCCACGTGATCGGTGCCGTAGCCCACCAGACCAGTCATCCGCGCGACCACCCTCCCCTGGAGAGCCGAGGACATGCCCATCGATCTGAAGGCGCTGCGCACCGACTTCCCCTCCCTCGACACCGGCCTCGCCTTCTTCGACGGCCCCGGCGGAACCCAGACCCCCCGCCCTGTCGCCGACGCCATCGCGGCGACCCTGACCGGCCCCCTCTCCAACCGGGGTGTCACCAGCCCGTCCGAACTCAACGCGGAGCACGCCGTGGCGGCCTTCCGGGCCGCCTACGCCGACCTGCTCAACGTCCCCGCGGGCGGCGTCGTCCACGGCCGCAGCGCCACTCAGCTCACCTACGACTTCTCCCGTCACCTCGCCAAGGACTGGAAGGGCGGCGACGAGATCGTCCTCAGCCGCCTGGACCACGACTGCAACGTCCGCCCGTGGGTCCAGGCCGCCCAGCGCGCCGGAGTGACCGTCCGCTGGATCGGGATCGATCCCGACACCACGGACCTCGACGTGAGCTCCTTCCAGCGGGTGCTGTCACCGCGAACCCGCCTGGTCGCGCTCACCGCGGCCTCGAACGTACTGGGCACGAAGCCGCCCGTCCGGCAGATCGCCGACCTGGCGCACGAGGCCGGCGCCCTGGTGTACGTGGACGGCGTGCACTACACCGCCCACCACCTCGTCGACGTACCCGCCCTCGGCGCGGACCTGTTCGTCTGTTCCCCCTACAAGTTCCTCGGGCCGCACTGCGGTGTGCTTGCCGGATCTCCCGAACTCCTCGACACCGTCCGGCCGGACAAGCTCCTGCCCTCGCCCGACGGGGTGCCCGAGCGCTTCGAGTTCGGCACCCTGCCCTACGAGATCCTGGCCGGCGCCACCGCCGCCGTGGACTTCCTCGCCGCCGTCGACCCGGGCGCCGCGGTGACCCGCCGCGAACGGCTCACGCACTCGATGGGCTCCCTGCACGGACATGAGCAGACCCTGCGCACCAGGCTGGAGGAGGGCCTGCAGGCCCTCGGAAGCGCCGTCACCCTGCACTCCAGGGCAGCCGACCGCACCCCGACCCTCCTGATGAGCTTCGACGGCCGCGACGCCCGCCAGGCCCAGGCACACCTGGCCGCCCGTGGCGTGGTGGCACCCGCCGGGTCGTTCTACGCATACGAGCCCTTCACCGCCCTCGGACTCGAGGACCCGGCACTGCGCGCCGGCCTCGCGCCGTACAACACCGCCGACGACGTAGACCGGCTCCTCGACGGCCTGTCCGCTTTCATCTGATCTCCTGTGACTTCCTCCGAGGCCGACCCGGTCGTCCTGACGGCGGCGGACCGCCACCGCGGGCGTAGGCCAAGGTGAACGGCGATCCCGGGATCGGTCCACCAGGGCTGATGCAAGGCCGACGCAGTACCAGAGGGGGCCGCACGTGAGCACCGCCGACGCGGCTTCGCCGACCACCCTCGCGGACAAGATCGACGCGCTGTTCCGCATCGTACGGCGTCCCAACCGTGAGCAGTTCAGCCACGAGGAGGTCGCCCGGGCGTGCCGGGAGGCCACCGGGGAGAGCTTCTCCCCCACGTACCTGTGGCAGTTGCGCGCCGGCCGCCGGGACAACCCCACGAAGCGGCACCTCGAAGCGCTCGCCCAGTTCTTCGACGTCTCCGTCGCCTACTTCTTCGACGACGACCAGGGCGCCGCCATCGCCAAGGAACTGGAGCTGCTGGGGGCCCTGCGGGACGCCGGAGTCCGGAGTGTGGCACTGCGGGCGGTGAACCTCTCGCCCGAGCACCTCAGCACGATCAGCGACATGATCGACGTCCTTGCCCGGCGTGAGAGCGCCGGACGCGACCGCACCGACGGCTGACACCCCGGCGCGACGGTGGCGGCACAGCGGTCACGGGGAAGAGGGACAGCGCGTGCGGAGCGGTCGAGGCGACAAGCGCCTGTGGCAACGGTGCCGGGTCCTGGTGGACGACCTCGACCTGCCGACGCCCTTCGACACGGCCCGGTTCGGACCGCTCGTCACCACTGACCGGGCGGACCGCATCCTCTACCCCGCGGACACCACGCCCCTGCACCAGCAGCACATCCAGCTGCACGAGATCGCGCACCTGCTGTGCGGTCACCACGAGACCTCCGCCGCCGCGTCCTCGGCGGCCCAGGTCCTGCTGCCGCACCTCCCGGCGGCACTGGTCCAGCGGGTCCTGGGCCGGACCGTGTACACCGAACCGCAGGAGGAGGAGGCCGAGCCCGTGGCCTCCCTCATCCTGAACCGCGCCGCGCAGCTCGACCGCGCGGCGGAGGGATGACGACATGACGGGTTCGCGCACCGGCCCAGGGGAACGCCTGCAAGCTGGAGAACACAGTCGGCGAGGGGACCGTGAGGAGCCGACCGGTACAGTGCGCGGGACGGCAGCCCGGCCAGAGAGGGGTAGCGTGACCGACACCAGCAACACCCGACCCGCCGACAGGGAAGCGCAGGCTCCGCGCCAGAGCCGGCTGCACCGTCTGATGCGCTACATCCCCCTGATCGCCCCCGTCCTGCTGTGGGCCGTGCCGTGCTGGGTGCTCCTGTACACCGGCCAGCACTGGCCGCTGCCCGTCTCACTGGCCGGCACCGCCCTGTTCGCCCTCGGCCTCGTCGGTATGCCGCTCGCGATGATGCGCGGCCACGGCCGGCGCCAGCAGGACCGCGCGGCAATCGTCGGTGACACCCTGCTGGGCACCAGCTGGGTCCTGTTCACCTGGTCCGTCCTGCTCGGCGTCCTCCTGCGGCTCGCCCTGACCGTGGCCGGCGCCGGCGAGAGTCAGGACCGGGCCCGTATCGTCACGTGGGCCGTCCTCGGCACCACCGCCGTCCTGCTCGCCTGGGGGTACGCCGAGGCCCGCCGCGTGCCGCGCGTGCGCCGGCTCGACGTGCAACTCCCCCGGCTGGGTGCCGGGTTGGACGGCCTCCGCGTCGCCCTCATCACCGACACGCACTACGGCCCGCTCGATCGCGCCCGCTGGTCGGCACGGGTGTGCGAGACGGTGAACACCCTGGAAGCCGACCTGGTCTGCCACACCGGCGACATAGCGGACGGCACGGCCGAACGCCGCCGCGCCCAGGCCGCCCCACTGGGTACCGTGCGCGCCACCCGGGCCCGTGTCTACGTCACCGGCAACCACGAGTACTACAGCGAGGCCCAGGGCTGGGTCGACCTGATGGACGAGCTGGGCTGGGAACCGCTGCGCAACCGCCACCTGCTGCTCGAACGCGGCGGCGACACCCTCGTGGTCGCCGGTGTGGACGACGTCACCGCCGAGTCCTCCGGCCTGGCAGGCCACCGCGCCCACCTCGCCGGAGCCCTGGACGGCGCCGACCCCGACCTGCCCGTCCTGCTCCTGGCACACCAGCCCAAGTTCGTCGACCGGGCGGCCGCCCACGGCGTCGACCTCCAGCTCTCCGGCCACACCCACGGCGGCCAGATCTGGCCCTTCCACCACCTGGTCCGCATCGACCAGCCCGCCCTCGCCGGCCTCAGCCGCCACGGCACCCGCACCCTCCTCTACACCAGCCGCGGCACCGGCTTCTGGGGCCCCCCGTTCCGCGTCTTCGCCCCCAGCGAGATCACCCTGCTCGTACTCCGCGCCCCGCACCCGCCCACCTCGGCATAGCACCGGGCGGTCTTCAGCTGCCGAACACGTCGACCGTCCGGGACAGATGACGTTCCCTCACCCGCCGGTCCCACCTGTGTGCCCGTGAAGGTGGACGCGGACGGCGGGTGTCCTGCCGGAGCCGGGCGGCGGTCGTGGACGGCGGCCCTGGGCACCAGCCCGTTTTCCCGGGGCGGCGCGGGGATACGGGCGGCGAACGGGCGGTCGTCGGTCAGGGAGCGGGCACCGTGGTTCCGCGCCGTGGGGCGCTCCAGCGCGCCGTACAGGCACTTCCCCCTCCGGAAAACGGGCACATTCGGTCACGAACCGCGCTACGTCGAAGCTGGCCAGTACGCGCCATCGCCTTGTACAAATTTGGCCACCGGAGGCCGATCGGGCCGGACTCCGCGAAATCAGCCGGCGCGGGCACAGCGCGCAGAGCCGTGGAACAGAGCCGTGAGACGGAGGTGCCGCCGTGGACGCCGAGGAACGAAGACGCGGAATCCTGGCAACCGCACGCCGCTCGGGATCCGTCGACGTCGGCAGGCTCGCCGCCGATCTCGGGGTGTCCAGGGAAACCGTGCGACGGGATCTGAACCTCCTGGAGACCCACGGGCTGGTCCGTCGTACCCACGGCGGTGCCCACCCTGTCGAGAGCGCGGGTTTCGAGACCACACTCGCCTTCCGTACCACCGAACACATCCCCGAGAAGTCCAGGATCGCGACCGCCGCGGCCGCCCTGCTCGGGGACGCCGAGACCATCTACCTCGACGAGGGCTACACCCCGCAGCTCATCGCCGCCGCCCTCCCCCGCGACCGGCCACTGACCGTGGTCACCTCGTCGCTGGCCACCGCGGGTGACCTGGCCGCGGCGGAGAACATCACCGTCCTGCTGCTCGGCGGCCGGGTGCGTGGCGGGACGCTGGCCACGGTCGACCACTGGGCGCGCCGCATGCTCCGCGACTTCGTCATCGACCTGGCGTACGTCGGCGCGAACGGCATCTCCCGCCAGTGGGGCCTGACCACCCCCGATCCCTCGGTCGGCGAGGTGAAGGCCGAGGTCATGCGTATCGCCAGACGCCGGGTGTTCTCCGGCGTCCACACCAAGTTCGGCGCCGTGAGCTTCTGCCGGTTCGCGAACGTCACGGACTTTGAAGCCATCGTGACCGACACGGGGCTGCATTCGTCCGAGGCCCGCCGCTACGCCCTGCTGGGTCCCCAGGTCATCCAGGCCTGAGCCGCACCGCACGTTCAACTCCCCGCCCCGCCCCGTCCCCTAAGGCCGGGGTCCTGGTTCCGCACGCCCTCGAAACCTCTCGATGGAGTCAGTCATGCGCACACGAAGAATGATCCATGTCCTGCTCACCGCCACGGCCGCGGGCTCCCTGCTGGCCGCCTGCAGCGGGGCGGGCGGCACCTCCGCCTCCGGGGGCGACGGCAAGAGCATCAACGTGCTGATGGTCGGCAACCCGCAGATGGAGGACATCCAGAAGCTGACGAAGAGCACGTTCACGAAGGACACCGGCATCAAGGTCAACTTCACGGTCCTCCCCGAGAACGAGCTGCGCGACAAGGTCACGCAGGACGTCGCCACCCAGGCCGGCCAGTACGACGTCGCCACCATCGGCGCCTACGAGGTGCCGATCTGGACCAAGAACGGCTGGCTGCACGAGCTCGGCTCCTACGCCGACAAGGACACCGGCTTCGACAAGGCCGACCTGCTCAAGCCGATGGTCACCTCGCTGTCCGGCTCGGACGGCAAGCTCTACGCCCTGCCGTTCTACGGCGAGTCGTCCTTCCTGATGTACAACAAGGACGTCATGAAGGCGAAGGGCGTCACGGTGCCCGAGCACCCGACCTGGCAGCAGATAGCCGACATCGCGGCCAAGGTCGACGGCGCGGAGCCGGGGATGCGGGGCATCTGCCTGCGCGGCCTGGCCGGCTGGGGCGAGCTCGGGGCGACGCTGACGACCGTGGTCAACACCTACGGCGGCACCTGGTTCACCAAGGACTGGCAGGCCCAGGTGAACAGCCCGGCCTTCAAGAAGGCGACCGACTTCTACGTCGACCTGGTCCGGAAGCACGGCGAGGCGGGAGCGGCGCAGTCCGGCTTCACCGAGTGCCTGAACGCCATGAGCCAGAAGAAGGTCGCGATGTGGTACGACGCGACCAGCGCGGCCGGTTCGCTGGAGGACCCGAGCTCCAGCAAGATCGCCGGTCATGTCGGCTACGCCTACGCGCCGACCGCGGTGACCAAGAGCAGCGGCTGGCTGTGGAGTTGGGCGTGGGCCATGCCCAAGACCACGAAGAACGCCGACGCCGCCTCGAAGTTCGTGCTGTGGGCGTCCAGCAAGAAGTACGAGAAGCTGGTCGGCGAGAAGCTCGGCTGGTCGCGGGTACCGGCCGGCAAGCGGGCCAGCACGTACGCGATCCCGCAGTACCAGAAGGCCGCCGGGGCGTTCGGTGACATCACGCTGAAGTCCATCGAGCAGGCCGACCCGGCCGACCCGGGCACCCAGCCCCGCCCGACCGTGGGCGTCCAGTACGTGGCCATCCCCGAGTTCCAGGACCTGGGCACCAAGGTCACCCAGGAGATCTCCGCCGCCATCGCCGGCAAGACCAGCGTGGACAAGGCGCTCGACGACGGCCAGAAGCTCGCCGAGGACGTCGCCGAGAACTACCGGTGACCGTCACCGCCCGGCCGGCCGCCGCGCCGGCCGGGCTCCGCTCCCCCATCCGGCTGTCACCGGCAGAGGACCTCTCCATGACCACGCTCACGGCTCCACCCACGACCGCACCACCACCCAGCCGCTCGCGCACACCGTCCGCCGCCGGCAGATGGAAGCGGCGCCTCCCCCTGCTCCCGGCGCTCGTCTTCACCATCGTCGTCACGCAGTTGCCCTTCGTCGCCACCATCGTGATCTCCACCTTGCAGTGGAACATCCTCAAGCCTGGCGACCGGCACTTCGTCGGCCTGTCCAACTTCACATTCGTCTTCACCGACGAACGGCTGCGCACGGCCGTACTCAACACCGTCGTACTCACCGCGTCCGTGGTGCTGATCAGCGTGGTCCTCGGCCTCGGACTGGCGATGCTCCTCGACCGCCGGTTCGTCGGCCGGGGCCTGGCGCGGACGCTGCTGATCGCGCCGTTCCTGGTGATGCCGGTCGCGGCGGCACTGCTGTGGAAGCACGCGATCTACAACCCCGACTACGGTCTGCTCAACGGCACCCTCAACGCCGTGTACCGGCTGTTCGGAGCCTCCAACGGGCCCACGGTCGACTGGGTCACGTCGTATCCGATGCCCGCCGTCGTCGTGTCGCTGGTGTGGCAGTGGACCCCGTTCATGATGCTGATCCTGCTGGCGGGTCTGCAGGCACAGCCCGGTGACGTCCTGGAGGCGGCCCGCGTGGACGGCGCGTCGGCGATGGCGACCTTCCGCTTCATCACCCTGCCGCACCTGCGCCAGTACATCGAGCTGGGCATCCTGCTCGGCACGATCTACGTCGTGCAGACCTTCGACGCGGTCTACACGATCACCCAGGGCGGCCCCGGCTCGCAGACGACCAACCTGCCCTACGAGATCTACCTGACCATGTTCCGCAAGTACGAGTACGGCCAGGCGGCCGCCGCCGGTGTGGTCGTCGTGCTCGGCTCGATCGTGATCGCGACCTTCGCGCTGCGCACCATCGCGTCGCTGTTCCGCGAGGAGGTGTCCCGATGACGGCGTACTCGGCGGTCGCCGCCCCCGGCGCGCGGCTGAGGAAGCTGGTCCGCGGCCGCGACGATCACAGTGGTACGCCGAAGCTGTCGCCGCTGTGGACCTTCGTCGCCTGGCTGGCCACGCTGGCGTTCTTCGCGCCGGTGGCCTGGATGGTGCTCACCTCCTTCCACCAGGAGGCGGACGCGGCGACCAACCCGCCGACCCCCTTCGCCGCCCTCACCTTCGACCAGTACCGGTTGCTGTTCAGCCGGGACATCACCCCGTTCCTCCTCAACTCGGCCATGGCCGGCATCGTTTCCACGCTGCTGGTACTGGCCTTCGCGGTGCCGACGGCCTACGCGCTGTCCATCAAGCCGGTCCGGAAGTGGACCGACGTGATGTTCTTCTTCCTGTCCACCAAGTTCCTGCCCGCCATCGCGGCCCTGCTGCCGGTGTACCTGATCGTCAAGGACGCCGGGATGCTGGACAACGTGTGGACGCTGATCGTCCTCTACACCGCGATGAACCTGCCGATCGCGGTCTGGATGATGCGCTCGTTCCTCGCCGAGGTGCCCAGGGAGATCCTGGAGGCGGCCGAGGTCGACGGCGCGGGCCTGCTCACCGTGCTGTGGCGGATCGTCGCACCGGTCGCGGCGCCGGGACTGGCGGCCACCTCGCTGATCTGCTTCATCTTCAGCTGGAACGAGTTCATGTTCGCCGTCAACCTGACCGCGACCAACGCGTCGACGGCGCCGGTCTTCCTCGTCGGCTTCATCACCAGCGAGGGCCTCTTCCTCGCCCGGCTCTGCGCCGCCGCGACCCTGGTCTCCCTGCCGGTCCTCATCGCCGGTTTCGCCGCCCAGGACAAACTGGTCCGCGGCCTGTCCCTAGGAGCAGTCAAGTGAGAGCCGCCGTCATCGAAGCGCCCGGCAAGGTCACCGTCACCACGGTTCCCGATCCCGCGCCCGGGCCGCGCGAGGTCGTCGTCGAGGTGGCGGCCTGCGGGCTGTGCGGGACCGATCTGCACATCCTGCAGGGCGAGTTCGCCCCGACCCTGCCGGTCGTGCCGGGCCACGAGTTCGCCGGGCGGGTCGTGGAACTCGGCCGCGAGGTGACCGAACTCGCGGTCGGCGACCGGGTGGCCGTGGACCCCTCGCTGTACTGCAACGAGTGCCGCTGCTGCCGGACCGGGCACAACAACCTGTGCGACCGCTGGCAGGCGATCGGGGTGACCGTGGCGGGCGGCGCCGCGGAGTACGCCGCGGCCCCCGTCGCCAACTGCGTACGCCTGCCGGACCACGTGGACGTCCAGGACGCGGCCCTGATCGAGCCGCTGTCCTGCGCGGTACGCGGCTACGACGTGCTCAGCAGCAGGCTCGGCTCCCATGTGCTGGTCTACGGCAGCGGCACGATGGGCCTGATGATGCTGGAGCTGGCCAAGCGCACCGGAGCGGCCTCGGTGGACGTCGTCGACGTCAACGCGGAGCGGCTCGCCACGGCCGGGAGGCTGGGTTCGTCCAGGACGGCGCTGTCGGCCGACGAACTGGCCCGGCCGGGCGGCTGGGACGTGGTGGTCGACGCGACGGGCAACGCCGCCGCGATCCAGGACGGCCTGGACCGGGTCGCCAAGGCCGGCACGTTCCTGCAGTTCGGGGTCGCCGACTACGCGACGACGGCGACCATTTCGCCGTACCGCATCTACAACCAGGAGATCACGATCACCGGTTCGATGGCGGTACTGCACAGCTACGAACGCGCTGCGGAGCTCTTCGCCTCCGGTGTCCTCGATCCGCAGGTCTTCATCAGCCACCGGCTGCCGCTGGCGGAGTACCCGCAGGCACTGGACCGGTTCGCGGCCGGTCAGGGACGCAAGATCGTCGTCCTGCCCTGACCCCGGGCGACCGGTCTTCGCGGATCCGCCATGTCTTGCGGTTTCCGCCGAGAACGTCCGTCAGCGCTGCCCTGGGGCGTCGCCGGCCGCACAGTGAAGCCACCGGCGACGACGCCGGACGGACGAGAGGTGCCCAGGATGCCGGAATTCGACGACGGGACCGCCGAGACCGAACTGCCCTCCGGCCCGGTGATGACCACGGACGTCCTGGTCGTGGGATCCGGGCCGGCGGGCGCCGCCGCGGCCCTGCTGCTCTCCACGCTCGGCGTGGACAACATCATGATCACCAAGTACCGCTGGACGGCGAACACCCCCCGCGCCCACATCACCAACCAGCGGGCCATGGAGGTCTTCCGCGACGTCGGCATCGAGGACCAGGTGCTCGCCGACGCCACGGACCACGCCCTCGTCGGCGACACGGTGTTCTGCACCAGCATCGCCGGGGAGGAGATCGGCCGGATCCACACCTGGGGCACCCGCCCGGACCGCGAGGCGGACTACCGGCTCGCGTCGCCCTGTCTGACCGTCGACATCCCGCAGACGTATCTGGAGCCGATCCTGGTCCGCAACGCCGCGCGGCGCGGCACGCAGACGCGGTTCTCCACCGAGTACCTCTCCCACACGCAGGATGCCGACGGGGTGACCGTCGACGTCCTCGACCGGCTGACGGGCAAGACGTACCTGATCCGCGCCAAGTACCTGATCGGCGCCGACGGGGCCCGCTCCGCGGTCGCCGCGGACATCGGCCTGCCCTTCGAAGGGGCGATGGACATCGCCGGCTCGATGAACATCACCTTCAAGGCCGACATCGGCCGCTACGTCGCCCACCGGCCCTCGGTCCTGTACTGGGTGGTCCAGCCCGGCTCGAACGTCGGCGGGATCGGCGCGGGGCTGGTCCGGATGGTCCGTCCCTGGAACGAGTGGCTGATCGTGTGGGGCTACGACATCGACGAGGAGCCCCCGCAGGTCGACGAGGTGGCGGCGGTCCAGATCGTCCGCAACCTCCTGGGCATGCCGGACCTCGACGTCGAGATCACCGGCACCAGCCTGTGGGGCAACAACGAGATGTACGCCACCCGCCTGCACAGCGGCCGGGTGTTCTGCGCGGGCGACGCCGTCCACCGGCACCCGCCGAGCAACGGCCTCGGCTCCAACACCTCGGTGCAGGACGCCTACAACCTCGTCTGGAAACTGGCCGCCGTCCTCAAGGGCCACGCGGGTCCCGCGCTGCTCGACACCTACTCCGCCGAGCGGGCGCCGGTCGCCGAACGCATCGTCAAGCGGGCCAACAGGTCGAGCCGGGAGTTCGTCGACATCTTCAGGGCCCTCGGTGTCCTCGACGCCACGACGGAGGCAGAGATGACGGCTGCGATCGAGGAACGCAAGGCCAACACCCCCGCGGGCGCCGCCAAACGGGCCGCGCTGGTGCGGGCGATGGACCTGAAGAACTACGAGTTCAACGCGCACGGCGTCGAACTCGGTCAGTTCTACGCCTCGTCGGCGATCCTCCCCGACGGCAGCGCACCACCCGTGCCGACGCGCGATCCCGACCTCTACTACGAGATGTCCACGGTGCCGGGCGCGCATCTGCCGCACGCGTGGGTCGGGGACAGCGCGCACCGCCGGGCGCTGATGGACGTGGCGCCGTACGACCGCTGGACGCTCGTCACCGGTATCGCGGGCGAGGCCTGGGAGGGCGCGGCCGAGAAGGTCGGCCAGGAACTCGGTGTGCCGCTGGCGACGGTCGTCATCGGTCCGGGGCGGGAGGTCACCGACCTCTACTACGACTGGGCCAAGCTGCGCGAGGTCGAGGAGAGCGGGGTGCTGCTGGTCCGCCCCGACAAGCACATCGCCTGGCGTGCCATGACCCTGCCGGACGACCCGGAGGGCCGGCTGCGCGACGCCCTGACCGCCGTCCTGGGAAGGGCCTGAGCCGGTGCGCCCCGAGGCCTCACGACGGCTCGCGGCGGCCTTCGACGCGCCGACGGCGTCCGCCGGACCGGCCCTGCCGTACGACGAACCGGACCCGCCGCGGACCGTCACGCTCGGGCCGGTCGTCCGGCTGGTGCGCGCGGCCCGGGAAGGAGCACGGCCATGACCGGCGAGACCCGGGACGCCGTTCCCGCCGAGCAGCAGGCGCGGGAGGCAGATCACCCGGCAGGTCCTCGACTCGTTCGGCGACTGCACCGACCCCCGGCTCCGGGAGCTCATGGAGTCCCTGGTGCGCCATCTGCACGCGTTCGTACGGGAGGTGCGGCTGACGGAGGACGAGTGGCACCAGGGGATCGGGTTCCTCACCCGGACCGGGCACATCACCGACGGCCGCCGCCAGGAGTTCATCCTCCTCTCGGACGTGCTCGGTGCCTCCCTGCAGACCGTCGCCGTCAACAACCAGGCGTACGGCGACGCCACCGAGGCCACCGTCATCCCACGACGCGGTGTTCGGCGTGAAGGAGTCCCTGGTCAAGGAGTTCCGGCGGCAGCGGCCGGACGCCCCGGCACCCGACAGGCGGGATCTGGCGGGGCGCGCCTGGTCCCGGGTCCCGTTCGGCGTCGTGCTCGCACCCGACGGCGCCTGACCCGCCCCGGCCGGGCGGCGGGTCCGGCTCTTCGCAGGCCGTCAGCCGTCAGCCGTCAGCCGCCCGGGCCTCCCGCAGCACGTCGGTGGCGCGCACCCCGTACCGCTCCTTGAACCGGTGCGAGAAGTGGGCGGCCGAACCGAAGCCGCAGCGCGCGGCCACCTCGGCGACGGTCGGGTTCCCGCCCGCGGCCAGCAGGGCCCGCGCCCCCTCCAGCCGGCGGGCCAGCAGGTACTGCGGAACAGTCGTGCCGCCCGCCGCGAACACCCGGGACAGGTGCCGCTCGCTGATCCCGATGCCCTTGGCGATCCGGGCCGCGTTGAGGCCGCTGTCACCCAGGCGGTCCTCGGCGTAGGCCTTGGCCATCGCCAGGTGGACGGTCGAGAGCTCGGCCGGGCGGCCGCTCACCACACCGGCGAGCAGGCCCAGCAGGGTGTCCTCGTCGACCGGCCGGGACGTCTCGGGGTGCACGGCCCGGCCCGCCAGCCGTGCCAGCGCCCTGGCCTGAACGCCGCCCGTGCCGAAGTCGAACACCCTGGGGAGGGTCAACGGCTCCGGGCCGGCGACTTCCCGCCACACCTGACGCGGCACCTTGACGGCCAGCTCCTCGAGGCCCTGGGAGAAGCCGCGCATGAAGGGCCGGTCCGCGTCGCACACGATCAGCTGCCCGGGCCGGACCACCTGGACGCCGTCGTCGTGATAGAAGAACGCCTCTCCGACCAGCGTCAGATAGCAGGCGACGGCCTCGGACGGCAGGCGCCGGACGACCGCACGGGTGCGTTCGACGACGTGGGAGTTCCCCGTCACCCGGGCCACGTGGACCCTGGGGAGCTGCAGGTTGATCTCGGTCGCCTCGAGGGCCCGGTCGTCGAGCGACCGGCAGCGCAGACCGATCAGCGCGGTCGCGTTGTGCTTCTCCCACAGCGCGACCCGCTGGGCCTCGGGCAGTCCGATCGTGCTGAAGCGCACGGGCCCCGACGGCATGCCGGTCGTCATTCGCCCAGGGTATTCCCCCGGGCGCCCGACCCGTGGGGCCGGATGCAGGAAACCGTGCCGGGAGAACCGGATCACGCCTGTAGCTTTCACTCTTGGGAACTCAAGATCCTCCTCCCAACTACCGTTGTCCCACGAGCACTTCGACGAGGTCCGCATGTCCAACCCCCCATCCCCCGTCCGTACGTCCGCTCGTCACCGCAAGGCGAGAATCGTCCACCCCGCCCTCCGCCGGGTCGCCGTCGTCGCCGTGACCGCCCCCATCGCCGGGACGATCCTCTTCGGCACGACCGCCTTCGCCGCCGGCAAGACCGACGCCAAGGCCCCGGCCACGGCACTCGACCCCGCCGAGCAGAAGATCGCGGACAATCTCGACACGCGCGTCCAGGACACCCGTCTCGGCTCCACACTGAGCGGCGTCGTCATCGACGCCGTGTCCGACAAGGCCGTCTGGGGCCACGACGCGAGCACCGCGCTGATGCCCGCGTCCAACACCAAGCTCGGCACCGCCACCGCCGCCTTGACGGTGCTCGGCCCCGGCCACCGGTTCACCACCAAGGCCGTCTACGGCGACGGCACGCTCACTCTGGTGGGCGGCGGCGACCGCACCCTGACCAGCGCCGACCTCGAGGCGATGGCGAAGACCGCCGTCGCGGGACTCAAGAACGCGGGTCTCACCTCGGTCAAGGTCCAGGTGGACGACAGCCTCTTCCCCGAGCCCACGCTCGCGACCGGCTGGAACGACGGCTACTACCCGGACTCCGTCGCACCCGTACGGGCGCTCGTGGTCGACGGCCACCAGGTCACGGACACGTCCCTGGACGCGGGCCAGGTCTTCGCCGGGTTCCTCGCCCAGCAGGGCGTGACCGTCACGGGCGACGTCACCCACGGCACGGCCGCGAAGGGCGACGTACCGGTCGCCCGGCACCGGTCCGGCAAACTGTCCACCATCGTCGAGCACATGCTCAAGGTGAGCGACAACGATATCGCCGAGACCCTGCTGCGGATGACCGCAATCGGTGCCGACCGGCCGCCGACCTTCGAGGACGGCACGGCGGTCGTACGCGAGGTGCTCCGCGGGTACGGCGTCTCGCTGGACAACTACGAGATCCACGACGGCAGCGGACTGTCCCGCGCCAACCGCATCCCGGCACAGACCATCGCCGACATCCTCGACGTCGCCGACGACGCGCGCAACGCCCCGACCCTCAGGTACATCATCGACGGCCTGCCCGTCGCCGGAGAGGCCGGCTCCACCCTGGGCCCCGAATGGGGTCGCTTCGACACCGCGGACTCGCAGTGCGCCGTCGGCAAGGTGCAGGCGAAGACGGGCACGCTCACCGGTGCGATCGCGCTGAGCGGGCTGACCAGGGCCGCGGACGGGCGCTGGAAGATCTTCTCCTTCATCGAGAACAACTCCACCGCCGACCCGGCCGCCACCAAGGACGCCCTCGACGGCCTGGCGGCCACGGTCAACGGCTGCTGGGCATAAGGCTCCCGGTCTGCGCCCCTCGAAGCCCGCACGTGACAGAGTGGAGGCCGCACACGGGGAGTGGGGGCATGGGGGTGCGCAGACTGCTCAGGTTCAGCGACGCGTTGGTGCTGCTCGGTGCCGAACCGGCACGGCTGGCGGCACTCGACCGGGTCCTCGGCGGCGCGCTCAATCTGGCGACCGGCGGGATCAGCGGCACGGTGATCGGGATGGCGGACGCCAGGGGCCGCGTCCTCGGACTCGGCCGGGACGCGGTGCAGGGCATCGGCGCGCGTCTCGGCCGGGCGCACAGCCGGGCCGAGCGGACGGACGTGTTGCGCGCCGCGCACACCGTGGTCGTGGTGGTGGCGTTCTTCGAGGCCATGCAGGAGCTGGACCTGCCGTTCGCTCTCGACGAGGTCGACCTGACGCGTGGTGAGCAACTCGCGCTGGCCCGGGTGGACTCGACGGCTCCGGCACCCGCACCGCAGGTCTCGGACCTCGTCGCGCTGCTGGTCGCGGCGGATCTGCCGGGCCCTGCCCCGCACCTCTCGTCCGAGGCGGTCGCGGCGGCCCTGCTCGGTCGCTACGACGAGTACGCCGGCAGGTTCCTGGCCTTCGTCGAAGGGCTGGCGGTCTGGGAACGCCTCGACATGCCCGGCCGACGGGAGGCCCGCCGCCTGCTCATGGAGGTCCTGCCCAGGACGGCGCAGGCCCGCTACCAGGGCCTGTACACGCAACTGTGTGTGCAGGGACCCGAGTTCGGGCTCTGGACGGCGCAGATGGAGCACCAGGCGACCCGCGCCGAGGTGCACCGCGCGCTGGACGGTGTGGAGACACTCCTCGCCCGTACCGCCCAGACGCTGCGCCCGCCGGTCGATGTGGCCGCCGCGCTCGCGCGCGCCCACGAGGCAGCGCTGGCCCGCACCATCCTGGATGCCGAGTCCGCGCCGGACGGCATCCTCATCCCCACTCTCGAGGAGCTCTACCTCGATCCGCACTTCCGGGTGAGCGGTGTGTCCGGACCGAGCGGACCGGCCGACGAGTCGTGGTGGGAGCGCGTCCCCGTCCGGCGGGACCTGACCCGGTACCTGGCCGGCGCGCTCACCTCTCCCCATCTGGCCGGGGCGCCGCTGCTGGTTCTCGGCCAGCCCGGGGCCGGGAAGTCCGCACTGACCCGGGTACTCGCCGCGCGCCTTCCGGCCGTGGGCTTCCTGCCGGTGCGGGTGCCGCTGCGGGACGTGCGTGCGGAGGACGAACTCCAGGACCAGATCGAGCAGGCGATCCGCGCGGCCACCGGTGAGGCCGTGAGCTGGCCGGAACTGGTGCGGGCCGCCGGTGGCAGCACCCCCGTGCTGCTCCTCGACGGCTTCGACGAGCTGCTGCAGACGACCGGCGTCCACCAGAACAACTTCCTGATCCGCGTGGCCCAGTTCCAGCGGCGGGAGGCCGAGCAGGGCCGCCCGGTCCTGGCGTTGGTGACGAGTCGTACCGCCGTCGCGGACCGCGCCCGCTATCCGGACGGACTGGTGGCGCTGCGCCTGGAACCGTTCCAGGACGGCCAGATCAGGCAGTGGCTGGCGGTGTGGAACGCGGCCAACGAGGCTGGTTTCCGCGCCCGCGGCCGTGCACCGCTGACGTGGGGACACGTCGTACAGCACGCGGAACTCGCCGCCCAGCCACTGCTGTTGACCATGCTCGCGCTGTACGACGCCACCGACGGCGGCCTGCAGCACGCCACCGGCGACTCCCTGGACGCGGCCGACCTCTACGAGCAGCTGCTCACCTCGTTCGCGCGGCGCGAGGTGCGCAAGTCGACCCTGGACGCCGTACCGGACGAGGAGACCACGGAGCGGGTCGAGCAGGAGCTGCAGCGGCTTTCCCTGGTGGCCTTCGCCCAGCTCAACCGGCGCCGCCAGTGGGTGTCGGCCGCCGAACTGGAGGAGGACCTCACGGCGGTCCTCGGGCGGCAGCAGGCACAGGCCGCAGCCTTCCGCACCCCGCTGAACGCCGCCGAGACGGCTCTCGGCCGCTTCTTCTTCGTCCAGCGTGCCCAGTCGGTGCGCGACGGACAGGTGCTCGCCAGCTACGAGTTCCTCCATGCGACGTTCGGCGAGTACCTGGCGATCCGGCTCGCCCTGCACGTGCTCGCCGACCTGCTCAGGCCCCGCCCGGCGCTCTCGCTCGGCGGTGCCCTCTTCGACGACGACCTCGCCTTCGCGCTGCTGTCGTACGCCTCCCTCTCGTCCCGTCAGATGCTGCGCTTCGCCCGGTCGCTGACCGGACGGATACCCGAGGCCGAACGCCGGCGGCTCGCCCGGCGCCTCATCCAGGTCCACACCCAGCACGAGACGCGCACCGGCGACCAGCACCCGGGCTACCGTCCCGCACTCCTGCGTACGGCGACGCGGCACGGTCTGTACGGCTCCAACCTCGTCCTGGTCACCGTTCTGCTCGCGGGGCGCTGCTCGGTGGCGGAGCTCTTCCCGGACTCCGCGGACCCGGTGAGCGCATGGCACCGGCACTGTCAGCTGTGGCGCTCGGCGATGTACGAGGGACAGTGGACGGACTTCGCCCTTTCGCTGTCCGTCCACCCCTACTGGGAGGAGAACGGACGGGCCCTGGAGGTGTCGCTGCGTGCGGCTGAGGACGGTACGAGGCCGCCCGAGCCGCTCGACATGAACTGGCTCTACCGCTATCCCCGGGGGCACGGCGGTCCCGGCTGGTCGCGCTCGTACTGGGACGAGGTGTGGCACAAGATGTCGCTGTCCGCCGGCACCAACGACTCGGTGATACGGCACGCCATGGACCCGGTGTTCCACTGGCTCGGCCCGGCCGTGACCACGTTCGTCGCGAGGGAGGGCGCCTCCGCCTCCTCGCTCGCCCACGACCTGCTCGACCTGCTCCTCACCGCCCGCGACGAACAGGTCGACAGCCGCCTCGCCGCGCTGCACGAGCGCGCCCTCAGCGGCATACGGCTGTTGCTCGACGCGCCGTCACCGCACCTGGTGCGCGCCGTGGACGTGCTGATCACGGCCTTCTGCCGGGACAAGGAGCGGCTTCCCGCGGGCGTGTCCGACGGTTTCTCGGACTTCCTGGCGAAGGACCTGGTCCCGCTCGCCCTCGGCAGACAGCACGAAAGGCTCAGGGCGCTGCCGCCAGAGCTCGGCCCCCGGCTGTTCCGGGTGCTGTGGCCGGACCGTACCGGGGAGCTCCGCGACCGGTTGTCGTGGGAGCTCGTGGAATCCATGGTGCGGTATCAGACAGACCTCGACCGCTTTCCGTCGCCACCCGAAGGGGCCTGAACTGTGACGTCGGCCCGGTCCGGTCACCCGTCCGGGGCGCTGGGCGGCTATGGTCGCTGGGGGGCGGTTCGGACACGACGGGGGGGCTCACGTTGGATCGTCTGGCAGGAGCGGACCCGGAAGTCGGCCCGGCCAGATCCGCGACGCACGCGCTGGTGCCCCGGGCGCTGCGCGCGTGGCTCGGGCCGGTCGCGGCGCTCGCCGCGCTGGTGGTCGTCGTGCTCGGGGTCCGGTATGCCGGAGACAGCGAGCCCGGCAGGGTGGACAGGTGGATCGTCCCGCCGACGGCGGACAGCGTGCGACCGCCGTGGCGGCACGTCGCCCTGACCCTGGACTTCCTGGGAGAACCCGCGGGATCGGCGCTGGTGATCGTGGCCTGCGTGGCGGGCTGCCTGCTGCTTCGCCGGCCCCGCGCGGCGGTGCTCGTCGCCGCCGGCACCGGCCTGACCGTGGGGACGACCACCCTGCTCAAGCACGTGGTGGGGCGCACCATCCACGGCCCGGGCAACCTGTCCTACCCGAGCGGGCACACCGCCTTCTTCACCGCTCTCGCCCTCATGGCGGCGCTGCCCGCGACCGGTCGGCTCGGACTCGGCAGGGCGGCCGGCACGTCGCTCGTGCTCGCCGCCTCGCTGGCCGCCGGCGCCGCCATGGGCTGGGCGGAGGTCGGCCTGGGCGCGCACTACCCGACCGACGCCCTCGGCGGCTGGTGCACCGCGCTGGCGGTGATACCGGCGACCGCGTGGCTGGTCGACCGCCTGGCCGACCGCATGGCCGACCGGCGGGCCGAGCGGATGACCGACGCGGGCCCGCGGGAGCACCGCTGACGTCACGTCAGGTCACATCAGGTCACGCCAGGCGGCGGAACACGGGCTTCACCGCCCGCCCGGCCAGCCAGGCGGTGGGGTCGGCGGCTTCCAGCGCCTGCCGGTACACCGCACATGCCCCGGCCACCACGTCGACGGTGCGGTCGATGTCCGCCTCGTCGAGTGCGCTGCTCACCACGAACGACGGGGCGAGCACCCCGCCCGCGAGGAGCCGGCGCAGGAACAGGGTGCGGTACTGCTGCGACGGCCGCAGGTTCTCGTCGAGGGTGGCGAAGACCAGGTTGCTGGCCCGGCCCCGGACGACGACGTGGTCGCCGACGCCCGCGGCGGCCGCGGCGTCGCGGACACCGGCGGCCAGCCGTTCGCCGAGGGCGTGCAGGCGCGCGGTCACGCCCTCCTCGACATAGGTGGTCTGCACGGCCATCGCGGCCGCCAGGGAGTGCGTCTCCGCACCGTGCGTGGTGGACAGCAGGAACACCCGGTCACCGGAATCGCGCAGTCCGCCCCGTTCCATCAGGTCGCGTCGCCCGGCCAGCGCGGAGACGGCGAACCCGTTGCCCAGCGCCTTGCCGAACGTGGAGAGGTCGGGGACGACGCCGTACAGGCCCTGGGCGCCGGCCTCGGACCAGCGGAAGCCGGTGATCATCTCGTCGAAGACCAGAACGCAGCCGTGCCGGTCGGCCAGGTCCCGCAGGCCGGCGAGGTACCCCGGCGGCGGCTCGGACTGGGTGGCGGGTTCGAGGATCAGGCAGGCGATCTCGTCCTGGTACCGGGTGAGCAGTTCCTCCGTGGCGGCCAGGTCCCCGTAGGGGAAGGACACGGTGAGCTCGGTGGTCGCCGCCGGGATGCCGGCACTCATCGGCGTGGTGCCGATGAACCAGTCGTCGACGGAGAAGAACGGGTGGTCGGCGCAGAGGGCCACCCGCGAGCGGCCGGTGACGGCGCGGGCGAGGCGCACCGCGGCGGTGGTGGCGTCGGAGCCGTTCTTCGCGAACTTCACCATGTCGGCGGTGGGCACCGTGGCCAGGAAGCGTTCGGCGGCCTGGACCTCGACGATGGACGGCCGGACGAAGTTGCTGCCGCGGTCGAGTTCCCGCCGTACCGCCTCGACCACGCGCGGGTGGGCGTGGCCGAGGCTGACCGAGCGCAGGCCGGAGCCGTACTCGATGTAGCGGTTGCCGTCGACGTCCCACACGTGGGCACCGCTGCCGTGGCTGATGACCGGGGCCAGGTTCTCGGGGTACTGGTCGTCGCCCTTGGCGTAGGTGTGCGCGCCTCCCGGGATCAGAGCGTGCAGCCGCTCGTTGGCCTGCCGCGAGCGGGGCAGGAGCAACCCCTCGATGTCTTGGGTGTGCACGCCGACCTCATCTTTCTCGGTGCTTCAGGACCTCGGCCAGGCTCGGCGCCTCCCGGTCCCGCTGGGACATCGACGTGACCGGCAGCGGCCAGGGAATGGCGAGTTCCGGGTCGTCGAAGGCGATCGTCACGTCCTCGGACGGATCGTGCTGACGGTCAATACGGTAAGAGGTGTCCGCGATTTCGGTAAGAGCCTGGAAGCCGTGCGCGCATCCCGCCGGGATGTACACGGTCTTCTGCGTCTCGCCGGACAGCTCGAAGAAGGCCCGGCCCAGGTACGTCGGCGAGTCCGGCCGCAGGTCCACGACGACGTCGAAGATCTGCCCGTACGAGCACCGCACCAGCTTGGCCTCGCCGGCGCCGGAGCGCAGGTGCAGGCCGCGCAGCACGCCGCGGACCGAGCGGGACACGCTGTCCTGGACGAAGGCGTCCGGGTCCAGGCCCGCCGAGCGGACCACGTCGGCGTCGAAGGTGCGGCAGAAGAAGCCGCGCTCGTCGGCGTAGGGCGTCGGCTCGAACAGGAACGCGCCGGCGATCTCCGGGACTTCGGTCGCTTTCATGAAGCCTTCCGTGGGGCGTGGTCGTGGTCGTTCGCCGGGAACAGGGTCGTGGTCAAGGCGGTGAACTGCTGGGCGAGTTGCCGTGCGGCGACCCGGTTCCGCTCGGCGAGGGTCTGCCGTAGCTCCGCCGCGTGCTTCTCCAGGTCCCGGAACTGTTCGAGGAGCCGGTCGGCGTCGACCTCGCGGGCCGGGTGACGGTACGCGCCCAGGCCCATCCGGTCCATGAGCGCGTCGCTCTTCGCCGCGTAGCAGAGGGCGAGCACGGGCGTACCGGTCTTCAGCGCGCAGATCAGGTTGTGGTAGCGGACGGCCACCACGGTGTCGGCGGCCGCCATCTCGTTCATCAGGTCGGCCAGTGAGGCCGGTTCGGCCGCGGTGACCAGCGGTGAGTCGACCGCGTCGAGGATGGCGGCGACCACCGACAGATCGCACTGGTCGCCGGTGAGGAGCCGCACGGGCCTGCCTTCCTCGACCAGCGTGCGGACGAACCTGATCGTCCCGTCGAGGTAGCGCCGGTAGATCTCCTCGGCTCGGGCGCGGTCGTCGTTGCCGCCGTGGAAGTCCATGACGCCGAGGCAGACGGGACCCGGCGTGCCGGTGGGCGCGCCCGCCTGTGGTGTCGGCAGGGAGAACGCGAGGTCGGGGTAGACCTCGTCCCGTGCGGTGTTCACGCCCATCGCGCGCATCGCGTCCCGGGACTGGCCGTCCCGGTACGACCGGTACGCGGCGAGCCGGGCCGACCAGCGCACCAGGGCGCGGGTCGGGCGGCTCTTGATCTCGGCGGCGCCGACGCTGACCAGCGCGACCCGGGTGCCGAGCAGCCGGCCGCTCGCGCAGAGCAGGAACAGCGCGTACGGGAAGCCCCACGGCCGCAGCGGCAGGGTGGCCTCCAGGACGCCCATGCCCGGCACGATCACCACGTCGTGCCGGCGCACCCAGGCGGCGGTGCGGAAGACGTCGACGAGTTTGCCGAGGCCCTTCGCGGCGACCGCGCCCGCGCGGGACGCGGTCCGGTACTCCGCCCGGTTCCAGTGCATGCGGGTGGCGGGGATCCCGAACCGGGCCGTGACGGCCTCGGGTCCGCCGCACAGCGCGTCCACGACCGCGTCCGGGTGCTCGGCGCGGAGGTAGCCGAGGACGGCTTCGAGCGACCCGTCGTTGCCGAGGTTGCCGGAGCCGAGCAGGCCGAACACCCCGACGCGCACCGGAGTTCCCTCCGCGGACGTCATCGCCGCCTCCCCTCACGGCCGGCGACGAGGGCGTCGACGGAGACCGTGAGCAGGGCCGGGTCGACCGGGGCGCGGTCCTCGACCCGCTCGCCGGCGCCCGGCCGGACCCTGCTGGTCATCCACGCGGCCAGATGGCGGTAGCACTCCCGCCGGTCGGCCGGGGACAGCGGAGCCCGCCGGATCGCCGAGGCGAAGCCCCAGACGTACTCGGCGAGCAGCCGGGGCGTCGGGTGCAGCAGGCCTGCCCGGCGCGGGTCCAGGTTGACGCACCGGGAGCGCTTGGACGGGTTCGCCCGCTCGGCGCGGGTGGGGTGGTCCCGGCGGAAGTACAGCAGCTCCGGCACCTGGTGGAAGCGCCCGTGCAGGGTGATCTCGGCGACGAACGTGCGGTCCGCGTGGTGGTAGCTGTCCATCGGCTTCACCCGGCGCAGCACGTCGGCCCGCATCACCCCGTAGAAGTCGTCGCCGCCCGGCTCGAACAGCAGGCTGCGGAAGCGCTCCGGCGCGTGCGGCGAGTCGGTGGCGAGGGTGTACTCGTAGGGGACCGTCACCTGGCCGTCGCCGTCGATGACCGCCTGATCGGTGTGCGCGAGGATCACGTCCGGCCGCTCGTCCAGCGCTTCCACGCAGCGCCGGAGCAGGTCGCGGCCGTAGAGGTCGTCGTGCGAGGCCCACTTGAACAGCTCTCCGCGGGACTCGGCGAACACATGGTTGTGGTTCGGCGTGGCGCCGATGTTCCGGGGCAGCCGGTGGTACCGGATGCGGGAGTCCTGCGCCGCGTACTTGCGGCAGATGGCGTCGGTCCCGTCGGTCGAGGCGTTGTCGGAGACGACCAGTTCGAAGTCCTCGTAGGTCTGGCCGAGCAAGGCGTCGAACGACTCGGCCAGGTACTCCTCGCCGTTGTACACGGGCAGGCCGATGCTCAGCCTGGGTCGGGCGGTCATGAGGTCCTCACTTCGGGAACGGGGTTGTGGTGGTGCTCGCGCAGGGCGGACCGCAGTTGCAACCACCAGACGGCCGAGCCGCCGAGGGTCGCGGCGGCGACGCCCCAGGCCGAGCCGGCCGTGCCGGCGGCGGCCGCGCCGCCCAGTCCGCCGCCGACGTAGCAGGCGGAGGCGAACAGCTGGCAGCGCAGGCTGCGCCGGGCCGCGCCGAGGGCGCGCAGACCGGCCGCCGCGCCGGTGCCGAGGCCCGCTCCCGCGACGCTGAGGGTGATCTGCACGACGAGGTGCGAGGAGGAGTGCCAGACGTCGCCGAGCGCCAGGTCGCCGAGCCGGTCGGGCATCAGCAGCAGCGCCGAGCCCCAGAGCAGCGCTCCGGCGGCCTGTCCCCCGCCCAGGAGGAGGCAGAACCTGCCCAGTCGGTGCGGGGCCCGGCGCAGCACCCGTGCGGCCTCCGGGACGGTGACCAGCGAGAGACCCATCAGCACGGCGAGGAACGGGCCCATCAGGAGCTCTGCGCCCCGGATGGCGCCCACCGCGCCGACGCCGACGATCACACCGACCCCGTACGCCCGCACCTGGCTGGCGCCGCTGAGGGAGACGTTCTCGACCAGGTACCGGTAGCCGAGATCGCGCTGCTTGCGCAGCCAGCCGCGGGCCTCGGCCATCCGGGGCCGGATGCCGGACTGGAGGTAGCCGTACCCCGCGGCCACCGTGGCGGAGGCGCCCCAGGCGAGCACGAAGGCGGCCACGGTGTCCACGTGGGCCGCCACCACCATGGCAGGGACGAGGGCGATGCCCCACACGACGTCGTTGAGGAACGCCTTGCGCCCGTTGCCGGCGGCGAAGAACGCGAACCGCCAGGCGTCCTGGAGCAGCAGCCCCGGCATCATGAGGCCCAGGGCGGCGAAGGCGGGCCCCACGCGGCCGCCGAGGCCGAGCCCGGCCGCCAGACACGCCACGCCGAGGGCCGCACCGACGCCGAGCGCGGTACCCGTCGACCGGGCCACCGCCCCGCGCCAGGAGGCCTCCGGCACACCGCTGAAACGGACCACGAGCGGGTCGGTGGCCAGGCCGCGGGAGACGTTGAGCACCACGCCGTAGGTCACCCAGGCCAGGCTGAAGACACCGAACGCGGTCACCCCCAGCGAGCGGGCCACGTAGAGCCCCACCGCGAAGTTGCTGATGCTGGAGGCCGCCTGGTCGGCCAGTCCCCAGGACAGCCTGCCGACGAGAGCCCGCCTGGCGGACCCGGCCGGTACCGTCGTCTTCTCCCCCTGGGTGGTCATGTGCGTCATTCCTTGACGAGGTCGGCGCCGCGCAGGGCATCGGCCGCGGCGGCCACGGTGTCGAACGGCAGCCCGGACCGCTCGGCGACGTCCAGCAGACTGTGCTCGCCGTCGGCGAGGTTGAGCACCCAGAGCATGGCCATCTGGGCCTGCTTGGTGTCGCTGCGGCCGCCGAGCGCGTCGTACAGCCCGCGCCGGCCCAGCTGCGGTTCGCCGTAGGGGCTGAGGTTGACGTACCGCCGGTTGCGGTCGAGGACGGCGAAGGCCTCGCGGCAGACGGCGAGGGTGTCCGCCATCGCCGCCGGGGAGACGAAGTCCAGGTTGTCCGCCGAGGTGTGGTACTCGGGGTAGCCGGCGTACGGGGTCCGGGTGAGCGAGCCCACGCCGAGGTTGAACCCGGGCGAGCAGAACTGCCGCTCGTCGTAGCCGTACGGGGTGAACTCGGTGACGCGGTGCGGGCGTTCGGAGGCGGTCAGGACATGCTGGAGCACCCGGTCGATCTCCGCGTCGCCGCGCCTGCTCTGCTTGTACGTCAGCCGGCCGGGGTCCCCGGCGCAGGCGAGCACGAGTCCGTGCTTGACCCGGTCCACCCGCTCCGCGTTCCGGGCCAACCAGGTGATCGCCCCGATGGTGCCGGGCGCGAACAGGAACCGGTAGGTGTAGTAGGTCGGCTGCTCGGCAAGGGCCCGGGCGAGGTACGTCGCCACCGCGATGCCGGCCAGGTTGTCGTTGGCCAGCGACGGGTGGCAGACGTGGCAGGAGACGATGACCTCGTCCGCGACCTGTCCGGGGACCACGTACTCGGCGTAGGTGAGGTGGCCGTCGGCGAGGGTGGAGTCGATGCGCACCTCGTACTCGCCGTCCGGCAGCGCGTCCAGGGTCTCCTGGGCCAGGCAGAACCCCCAGTCCGGCTTGTAGTAACTGGTGCGGTACGGCACCCAGGAGGGGTGGTCCGGCAGGGTGTGCAGGTGCCCGCGCAACTCGGCCAGCGGCATGGTCGCCGACACGGGCACGCTGTAGCCGAGCACGTGCAGGCTGGACGCGGCGAAGTCGACGACCCGCCGGCCGGCGGTGTCGGCGACGTACGCGTCCCGGATGTTCCACTCCTGCGGCACCGTCCAGTCGAGCACCTGCGTCCCGGTCGGCACCTCGTGCACCTGCAGCGGGATGTACTCCCCGACGATGTCCAGGGTGGCGCGCACACCGTCGCCGGTGATGCTCCGGCAGAGCGGGTACATCCGCTCCACCAGCGCGTACATCTCCTCGCTCACGTCGGTCACCGGCGCCGCCTGAGGGTGTCGTCGACGGTGCCGGCGTCGGACGCCGCGCGCAGCACGGCGAGCCGGGTGTAGCGCCGCTCGAAGTCCTCCCGGTTGAGGTCGAACTTCCGGTAGGCGTCGGCGAGTTCGAGCGCGCCCTGCTTCACCGTCCACTCGCAGTCGAAGCCGGGTATCGCGGCGCGGAACCGGGAGAAGTCCACCCGGTAGGACCGCGGGTCGGCGCCGGTCTCCCCGGTGATCACCACCTTGGAGCCGGCCACCGCCTCGGCGACCTGTCCGGCGATCTCGGCGACCGTGACGTTGTTGATCTCGCTGCCGATGTTGAACGCCCGGTCGTGCACCGCCTCGTGCGGCGCGGTCAGCGCGGCCGTGAAGGCCCGCGCGATGTCGGCGGCGTGCACCAGCGGGCGCCAGGGGGTGCCGTCGGAGAGCACCAGGACCTCGCCGGAAAGGAGCGCGTGGCCGACAAGATTGTTGAGCACGATGTCGGCGCGCAGCCGGGGCGAGAAGCCGAAGGCGGTGGCGTTGCGCATGTACACCGGGGTGAAGTCGTCGTCGGCCAGCGCGTGCAGGTCGTCCTCCACCCGCACCTTCGACTCCGCGTACGGCGTCACCGGGCGCAGCGGGGCGTCCTCGGCCACCAGGTCGTCGCCGCCGGCGGCGCCGTAGACCGAGCAGGTCGACGCGTACAGGAAGCGCCGTACTCCGGCATCGCGGGCCAGCCGGGCCAGGTGCACGGACGCGTGGTGGTTGATGTCGTAGGTGAGCTCCGGCGCCAGCGAGCCGAGCGGGTCGTTGGAGAGCGCGGCCAGGTGGATCACGGCGTCCACCCCGGCCACGTGCTCGGCCGTGACGTCGCGCAGGTCCACCCGCTGCCCCGGCGGGTCCTCGGGCCGCGGGCCGAGGACGCAGTCGGCGAACAGGCCGGCGTCGAGGCCGACGACGTCGTGCCCGGCGGCCTTGAGGACCGGGGCCATCACGGTGCCCAGATAGCCCTGGTGTCCGGTCAGTAGTACGCGCAAGGTTGTTCAACCCCCCAGGTTGAGCGTGAGTTTGGTGACGGCGAACGCCTCGGCGTAGCGCGCGTGGCATTCGATGCCGCGGATCCGGGCGAGGCCGAGGAAGGCCTCCCGGTCGTACCAGGGCCGGTGCCGCTGCGAGGGGTAGTGCTCCTGCAGCAGCCGCACCTTCTGTTCGGCGGTGTCCGGGTCCAGCGGCTGGTAGGCGGCCGGCCGGCCGAGGTCGCCGTCCCACTTGACGATCTCGTAGCCGAGGACGAGGTGGTCGCGGAACGCGGTGGTCATCAGCTTGGCCAGGCCGCGGTGGTCCTGGTGGGCGTCGTCGGTGCGCGGCGCGAGGACCAGGTCCGGGTCGGTCTGCGCGCGCAGTTCCTCGACCGCGGACTTGGCCTCCTCCCAGTGGGCCGGGAAGCGGCCGTCGGGCAGTTTGTGCACGGTCAGCCGCAGGTCGGCGCCCGGGCAGAAAGCGGTGAGCGCGGCCTGTTCCTCCTGCTCGCGTTCGCTGCCGCCGCCGGTGAGCACCAGCGCGTCGACCCGGACACCGGGCCGCGCCCGGCACAGCGTCAGCAGCGTGCCGCCGGCGCCGATGGCGATGTCGTCGCAGTGGGCGCCCACCGCGACGATCCGGTTCAGGGGGCCGCCCCCGAGCCGGATCACGCTCTGGCTCCGGCGGTGTCCCGCTCCCACACGGCCCACGGGCGGTCGCCCCGGACATAGGCGGCGTCGAGCGCGGCCCGTTCCTTCACGGTGTCGGTCGGCTTCCAGAAGCCGCGGTGCTGGTGCGCCACGAGCCGTCCCCGTTTGGCCAGCTGGGCGCAGCCGTCGGCGACCAGGTCACCGTTCTCGGGTATGTGGTCGAAGACCTCCTGGCGGAGCACGAAGTAGCCGCCGTTCTCCCACAGCGGCAGCTCGCTCACCGCGGTGATGCCTCCCACCAGGCCGTCCTCGCCCAGCTCCACGCAGTGGAACGACGACTGCGGCGGCACCACCATCATCGACACCCCGGCGTCGCGCGCGGCGAACTTGTCGATCATCTCCGGCAGCGGGGCGTCGGTGAGCACGTCGGCGTAGTTGGCGAGGAACATCTCGTCGCCGTCCAGGTGGTGCCGCACCCGGCGCAGCCGCTCCCCGATCGGTGACTCGATGCCGGTCTGCGCGAAGGTGATCGTCCAGTCGGCGATGTCGGTGGAGAGCAGCTCGGTCCGCCCGCCCCGCAGGACGAAGTCGTTGGACGTCGTCTCCTCGTAGTTGAGGAAGAAGTTCTTGATGTGGTGGGCCCCGTACCCGAGGCACAGGATGAACTCCTTGTGCCCGAAGTACGCGTAGTAGCGCATGACGTGCCAGATCAGCGGGCGCGGGCCGACCATCGCCATCGGTTTGGGCACGTCGTCGGAGGTTCCGTTGCGCATCCGCATCCCGTAACCGCCGCAGAACAGGACGACCTTCACGACTTCACCTCGACGATGCTCAGTTCCGGGACGGGAAAGACGAGCCGGCCGCCCCACTCGTGGACGAAGGCCAGCTGTTCGGACAGTTCGGCCCGCAGGTTCCACGGGAGGACGAGGACGAAGTCCGGCCTGTCGGCGGCTATCTGCTCGGGCGCCAGGATCGGGATGCGGGTGCCCGGAGTGAACCTGCCGTGCTTGTAGGGGTTGCGGTCGACGGTGTAGGCCAGCAGGTCGGGGCGGATGCCGCAGTGGTTGAGCAGGGTGTTGCCCTTGCCCGGGGCGCCGTAGCCGACGACCGTCTCGCCGCGCTCGGCCGCGTCGATGAGGAACCGCAGCAGGTCGCGGCGCACCTTGGCCACCCGGGCAGAGAATTCGGCGTAACCGGAGAGCTCCTGGAGCCCGGCGGCCTTCTCCCGGGCCAGGACGTCGGCCACCCGCCGCGTCGGCTCGCCGGCCGCCTCGGCCGGGCGGGCCCACAGCCGGATGGAGCCGCCGTGTGTGGGGAGCAGTTCGACGTCCACGAGCGTGAGTCCGCCGCTCGCAAGGGCCCGGATCGCGGAGGCGACCGTGTAGTACTGGAAGTGCTCGTGGTAGATCGTGTCGTACTGGTTCTCCTCGATCAGGGTCAGCAGGTGCTGCACCTCGATCGAGACCCAGCCGTCGTCGGCGACCAGGGCGCGCAGCCCCTGGGTGAACCCGACCACGTCGGGGATGTGCGCGTACACGTTGTTGGCCACGACCAGGTCCGCCGGGCCGTGCTCGGCGCGGACGGCCGCGCCGGTCTCCGGGGAGAGGAACTCCGTGAGCGTGGGCACCCCCGCCTCCCGTGCCGCGCCGCCGACGTTCACCGACGGCTCGATGCCGAGGCAGCGGATCCCCCGGTCCACCACGTGCCTCAGCAGGTAGCCGTCGTTGCTCGCCACCTCGACCACGAAGGCGTCGGGTCCGAGCGGAAGCCGCTCCGCGGCATCGGCGACGAAGGTGCGCGCGTGTTCCACCCAGGAGGTCGAGTAGGAGGAGAAGTACGCGTACTCCTTGAAGGTCTCCTCCGGCGTGATCAACGGAGGGATCTGCGCGAGCCAGCACTCGGTGCAGACCCGCAGGTGCAGCGGGTACGCCGGTTCCGGCTCGTCCAGTTGGTCCGCGGCGAGGAAGCTCTCGCACGGTGGCGTCGCCCCGAGGTCGACGACGCTCGCCATCGCTTCCGAGCCGCACAGTCGGCATCGTGTCATGTGCTGTTCCCATCCCCCCTGCTCACGCGGGTGTCCCCGTCGCGAGCCTGTGCCGACCGCACCGCGATCGCGGTGCGGTACTCCTCCTCCAGGCGCGCCAGGCCGACGGCCGGGCTGAAGCCCTGCTCGTAGCGGCGGCGGGCCGCCCGGCCCATCTCCTGGCCCAGGTCCGGGTCGGCCGCGATCCGGCGTATGCAGGACGCGAGCGAGGCGGGCTCGCCCGGCCGGTGCAGCAGCCCGGTGACCCCGTCCTCGACGAGTTCGACGAACGCGCCGTGGCCGGCCGCGACGGTCGGGACGCCGGCCGCCATCGCCTCCACGACCACCAGGCCGAACGCCTCCAGCCAGGTCGAGGGCGCCACCACGGCGACCGACCGCGCGACGGCCTTCCGGCACTCCGCCGTGTCCAGCAGGCCGGCGTAGCGGACGTCGTCCCGGCCCGCCGCCCAGGCGGTCACCTCCCGCTCCAGCGGCCCCGTGCCCGCGATCACGAGCGGTACGCCCACACCGCCGTCGGCCGCGATCTCGTCCCACGCGGCCATCAGCAGCCGTACCCCCTTGGCCTCCGCGAGCCGGCCGAGGTAGAGCAGCTGCTCTCCCCCGCCCTCCCGGCACAGGCCCGGGTCGGGCACGAAGTTGTGCTTCACCGCCAGTCGCTCGGCCGGCATCCCGGACCGGACCAGGACGTCGCGCTGGGCCGCGGAGATGCAGAGGAACCGCTCGACGCCGGACCACCACCGCCGCCGGTTGGCGGACAGGCTGACGGCGAGCGGCACCGTCGCGAGGCGGGAGCCCCGGTAGCAGCCGTGCCGGACGGCGGGCAGCGGTGCGGAGCCGACGCACTCGGTGCACGGCCGGCCGTCCCGCTGGAGCGTGCCGGGCGGGCAGACCTGGGTGTAGTTGTGCAGCGTGGCGACGGCGGGCACACCGGCGTCGGCGCACGCGGCGAGGACCGCGGGCGACAGGAGCGGGAAGACGTTGTGGACGTGCACCACGTCCGGCCGCTCGGTGCGCAGCCGGGCGGCGAGTTCCGTGCGGACCGCCGGGTTCCACGGTACGAGGAGCGGTACCGCGACCTTGCCGAGGAGGGACCGGGCGGCGATGTCGTCGCTGCGCCGCTCGAACACCCCGACCCGGTGACCGGCCGCGCGCAGCAGCTCCACCTCCTGGTCGACGACCTTGTTCTCCCCGCTCGGCTGTGCGGAGCCGTAGCGGTTGTGCACCACGAGGATGTCCATGGTCAGGTCACCTCCGAGCCCTGGGTCGTCGGTCGGTGGAATCCGGGCGCCGAGGGAGGAGCCGCCGCGACGGGTGTCGCCAGCAGCGAGGCGGCCAGGGCCAGATGCAGCAGGTACGGCGAGGCGTCGCCGAGGCCGGCCTCGGTGTACGAGGCGATCGCGCAGTAGCTGATCAGGAAGATCGCGCAGGCGCGCTGCAGCGACGGCGGCCGCAGCAGGGCGACGCCGCCCAGCACGACGATGATCACCGCGACCAGGGTGACGCCGATCAGACCCTGCTCGTTGTAGACGGCCAGCCAGCTGTTGTCGATCGGCAGCCCGCCGAACGACTTGTCGCCCAGGCCCACGCCGAGGAACTTCTCCGAGGTCGTCCGGGGCGCGGCAAGCAGGGCGTCCCAGACCTTGGCCCGGCCGGTGAGGCTGGAGAAGTTCTCCTTGCTCTGTCCGCGCAGGAACCACGTCTGCAGGGCGGAGGCGAACCCGACCGCGGCCACCGAGCCGACCAGCACCGCCCAGGTGAAGAACCGGCGGGCGGCCGCGCTGGTCAGGATGAGCGAGCCGATCGCCAGTGACAGACCGAGGAGCAGGCCGAGGGTGGCCGTCCGGGTGTGGGTCAGCGCGAGCAGCACGAAGGACGGCACGATGACCACCGCGGCACTGGTCCGGTCGGTCCGGCGGCCCAGCAGGAGCAGCGCGGTGAGCCCGATGATCACCGCCGCGTACTGCCCGATCTGCGGCGGGGTGAGCGGCCACAGCGCGCCGACCAGCCGTCCGCCGTAGAGGTCGGGCAGGGCCGCGCCCGGTGAGACGACCAGGCCGGCGGCCACCGATCCGAGCACCGCGAAGTAGGCCCGGATGTGGTACCGGACGAACGTCAGGCTGCCGTCCCACCAGCGGCTGAGCAGCCACAGGGTGCCGATGAAGAGCGTGAGCCGGAAGCAGCGGAACAGCGCGCCGAACCCGGACTCCAGGTTGGCGCTGGAGATCACGCTCGTCACCAGCAGCAGGGTGAGCAGGAGCAGGTAGGCGCTGGGCCGGACGCGCAGCCGGAGGTTGACCAGGAGCGCCAGCGCGAACGCGGCGACCAGGGCGCCCATGGTGACCATCTGGATGAGGGAGCGGGGCAGCGTGACGATGGTCTTCGCCCCGGCGGAGCCGAGCGTGTTGAGGACCAGCAGCCCCCAGACGACGCCGACGATCCTCGGTGTGGCAGCGCGCGGTTCTGCCTCGGTCTGCCCCTTCATCTGCCCGTTCACCTGCCTGGTCAGCCACGTGTTCATCGGCGTGTTCGTCCGCGTGTTCATCTCAGCCACCGGCCTCCTGGTCGAGGGTGCTGCCCGCGTCCTGCCGGTAGTCCGTGCCCTGCCACTCGTCGAAGTCGAGCACCTGGCTCGGGTCCTGGGCGACGAACTGCCACGGTCCGAGGTAGACGTTGTGGTGCCAGCGGTTGTCCTGTCCGTGGGTGATCGCCTCGGCCACCTTCTCGCCCTTGTACGGCGACCAGTCCGGATAGGTCCCGTAGTTGGACAGCACCGCCATGCGGTTGCACATGTCGGTGCACTTGACCACGGACTCGTCGAGCACGAAGCGGTTGTCGTGGATGTCCACGCGCTGGGTCTTCCACCGGCAGTCGGCGTAGAGCGGAGCCTTGGCGATGGCCGGCTCCGTGCAGCGGTGGGCGTTCTTCACCAGCAGGGTGCAGTCACCGGACGAGGTGTTGGCCGGACTGTTGCAGAACCGGTCGGCGTTCTCCCACAGGGTGATCCCGGACCAGTTGTTCTCCAGCACGTTCCGGTAGACCTCGATCTTGTCGGTGCGGGCCCGGATCCGTGGTTCACCGCCGGACTCCGACAGGTAGACGGCCGCGTACGGGAAGTTGTCGCCACGGTCGGCGTACTTGCGGCCCTCGACCCAGTTGTTCCGACGGATCGTGTTGTTCCGGACGACCGCGTTGTAGCTGGTCTCGTAGATCAGCGCGGCACCGTCGTTGGCCTCCAGCACGTTGTTCTCGATGAGGAAGTCGTTGTTGTCGGTGTCCGCCCACAACCCGGCTCCACGGTTGTCGTGCACCCAGTTGCCGCGCACGTCGGCGCCGTCGACGGCCCAGAACTTGACGCCTCCGGTGCAGCCGCAGCCCTGCTGCCGCCGCTCCCAGTCGTCGGTGTTGTTGCCCACGATCTCGTTGTCCTCGACCACCAGTCCGGTGATACCGCCCCCGCCCTTGTACGCGTTCATTCCGTACTGCCCGTTGTCGCGCAGGCAGCTGGCGCGGACCTGCTGGCGGGCACCGGCCATCAGCCCCGCCCCGGAGTTGTTCTGGATGGTGGTGTGCTCGATCACCCACCCGTCGGCCGAGTCGTGGTTGACCACGCCCTCGTTCTGCGGTGCGACGAAATGCTGCACGGTCAGGTAGCGGATGGTGACGTCGCGGGCGGTGCCGGCGAACGCGTACTGGTTCTTCTTCCGGCCGTCGAGCACCGCGCCCGGCGCACCGAGGTAGCGGTCCCCCTTCTTGGGGATGACCTGGGCGTAGCGGTCCGGGGCGAGCCGGTGCTTGCCCGGCCGGAGCCAGAACGTGGTGTTCGGGGGGCTGCTCCTGGTCTTCGCCGCCAGGTCGCCGACGACCGCGGGGTCGACCGTGACCGCCCCGGCCGGCGCCTTCGCCGGCCCGGCCGCGGGGTTGGCACAGACCCGGGCCACGGCTCGGGCCGCGGACGTGGACGTGGACGGCGCGGCGGTCGGCTTCGCCGCCGGGGCGCCCGACGTGCTGTCGCAGCCGGTCGCCGTCAGCAGGGCCAGCGCCAGCGGTGCCGCCGCCAGCGCCCAGTGCCGCCTCTTGATCACCACGTGCCCCCTAGCCGCCGAACCTGAGCACGGTGGTGAACCCGCCCGCGCCGTCGGCGGGGCTGGTGCCGGTGCCGATCAGCGTCGTGGTGGGTTCCTTGCGCCCGAATCCGGCGGAGTACCAGCCCAGCGGCGGGTCGGTCTCGCCGCGGTGCGCCCGCCAGGACAGCTGCGCAGGCAGGTCGAGCACCGCGGAACGGCCCTCGCCGTCCCGGATCCAGGTGAGTACCGCCCGGTTCCCCACCAGGTCCGCGGCGATCTCCGGGCCGAGGTGGAACGCCAGCCGCACGGTCCGGCGCGGCCCGCGCACCTCGTCGACCACCTTCAGCTCCTGGCTCGCGGCCGTCAGTTCCACCCGACGGCGATGCACGGAGCCCTGGTACCCGTCGTGTTCGGCACACCAGCCGGCCACGTCCTCGCCGGAGGTGTCCACGGCCAGCACGCGGGTGCGGGCCTGCCGGGTCCACAGGAACGGTCCGCCGGAGACCGACTGGTCGGTGGCGTCCAGTTGCAGCGTGTTGTGGCCGAGGGTGGAACGGAAGTACTGCCGCCACACGGGCTGCCCGTGGTAGCAGAAGGTCCCCGGGTCGGCGAGGACGTCGACCCCGTCGTGCCGGACCTCGACGGACAGCGCGTCCGCGTGGGCGTGCGCGGCGATGGACAGGAAGCCGTGGGGGCCGCCGTCGCAGCGGCACCAGATCTCCCCCGGACCGCGCAGGATCGTCATGCCCGCGTCGGCGAGGTGCGCCGGCCGGACCGCAGGGCGGGTCACGGACAGTCCGGTGGGCTTGATGAGCGCGGCCAGCAGCGGGGTGCGCACATCGGTGCCGGTCACCTCCGGCCACCAGGCGAGCCGGCCGAACACGGCGTCGCCGGTGGCCAGCAGCGAGGCCCACCGGTCGGTGCCCGCGCCGTCCACGACCAGACCGTGCCCGTCGTCCGCGTCCCCCTGGCGCGGCGGCCGCAGCCGGTTGTCCACGACGGCCGCGAGCGCGTCGGTCATCCGCAGCAGCACCAGCCAGACGGACGCGGGGACCGGCACGCCCGCGGCGTCCGCCTCGGCCACCGCGGCCAGGCCGAGCTCCAGCACGAGTCCGTGGTACTCGGTGGCCAGCTCGCGGTTGAGGCCGGAGGCGAAGGTGTTGCTGCGCAGGTGCCGCTCCAGCGACCGCAGCGCGTCGGCCCGCCAGCGCCCCGAGGCGGGGAACCAGCCGAACGCGCAGGCCGCGGCGAACTGCCCGGCGGCCTCCGCGATGACGTGGTTGTTCGCCGAGGAACCCCGGCTGGGGAAGGCTGCCAGCCAGCGCTGGTGGTGCCAGATCTGGTTCCGCGCCACGGGGTTGTCCTCGAACAGCCCGGCCGCGCCCGGCCAGTCGTCGAGCAGCCGGCGGATCCACACCCAGGACAGCAGCCGGATGCCCAGCTCGATGCCACTGATCCAGTGCACGCCCCGCAGCGGCGGGTTGGCCGTCCACCACGACCGCAGGTGCTCGGCCACACGCTCGGCGTACCGCTCGTTCCCGGTGATCGCGTAGGCGGCGGCGAGCACGGTGAGGTACTGGTGCCGGGACAGCTCCCAGATCTGCTTGATGTCCCCGACCGCGTCCTCGTTGCGGTACGGCACGTCGAAGGCGTAGCCCCAGGGGGCCCGGCGCCCGGTCTTCGGGTCGCACCACCAGTCCGGGTCGGTGAGGTCGTCGCGGACCACCCCGAAGTACTCGACGTGCCCGTACATCAGCCGGTCCGCCTCGGCGACGAGACGCTTCGCGGCGTCCGCCGGCACCGCGGCGAGCGTCCCGGCGGGCAGGACCGCGGTGAACCGGGCGCCGGTCACGCTCGGGCAGTCCGGCCGGGCGGACCGCCACCGCCGTCTGCGCACCGTGTCGCCCACCCGGCCCGCGACCTCCCGCGGCCCCATCCGGGACAGGCGCCGCAGGTACCAGCTCGCACTCATGGTCATCGTGCCCGCTCCAGCCCCACCGGCGCGCCGGAGGCCAGGGAGCTCCGCACGGCGAGGGTGGCCGCCGTGGTCGCGACCAGCGACTCCAGGGGCACCGGCATCGGCCCGCCGGTCCGAACGGCCTTGACGAACGCGGCCAGTTCGGCGTTCTGGCCCTTGTCGCGGGCCTTCGGCAGCCGCGAACTCACCCAGCGCTTGCGGCCGTACACCGAGGCTCGGACGAAGTCGTCGAGCCTGAGCACCTTGCCGTCGGCGACGAGGTCCAGCGTCTCCTTGGGGAAGCCGGGCGATCCGGTGGTGACGTAGCTGATGGCGGCGGTGGACCCGTCCGGGTACCGCAGCACGATCTGCAGGTCGTCGTTGCCGGACGGGGCGACGGCGTACACCGAGACCGGGTCGGCGTCGAGCAGCCAGCTCGCCGTGTCGACGAAGTGCCCGCCCTCGCCCTCGAACCGCGAGCCCTCGGTGCCCTGGCGCAGGTACCAGCTGCCGTGCTGCAACTGGCCGGCGTTGACCAGATAGCGCAGGCTCGCCGGTCCGGTCCGGGCGCCGAACCGCTGCCTGGCCTCGGTCAGCAGGGGTGCGAAGCGGCGGTTGAAGCCCACCTGCAGCCGGTCGTTGCCGGACTCCTCCACCGCCGCGAGCACGCCGGCCAGTTCGTCCTCGGTGAGGGCCAGGGGCTTCTCCACGAACACCGTCTTGCCGGCGAGGAGCGCCTGCCGGGTCAGTTCGGCGTGCGAGCTGTGCCGGGTGACGACGAACACCGCGTCGATCGACTTGTCGCCGAGCACGGCGTCGAGGTCGGTGGTCGCCCCGGCGAAGCCGAACTTGCGCTGCGCGTTGGCCGCGGAGAGGGCCGTCGTGGTGACGACGGTCGACAGCTCGACGCCGTCGCGCTGGGCCAGGTGCGGCAGCAGCATCGACGTCGCGTAGTTCCCCGCGCCCACGAACGCGAGGCGCACCGGGGAGGTGGCGGCCCGGGCCGGACCGGGCGCTCCCCCGCCGCGGCGCACCGCGGGCACGGCCACCGACGGGGCCTCCGCCTCCCCTTCCGTCGCCTCCTCCGCCTGTTCGGGGTACCGGAACAGCACGGCCACGGCCTTCAGTTCGCCGTCCTTGAGCCGCCGGTACGTCTCGACCGCGTCGTCGAAGTCGGCGACGTACGAGATCAGAGGCTCCACGTCGACGCTGCCGCGGGCGACGAGGTCGAGGAAGCACGCGAGGTTGCGGCGCTCGGTCCAGCGCACGTAGCCGATCGGGTAGTCGCGGCCCTCCAGCTCGTACTCCGGGTCGTAGCGCCCGGGGCCGTACGAACGCGAGAACCGGACGTCGAGTTCCTTCTCGTAGTACGCGTTCCACGGCAGGTCGAGGCGGCACTTGCCGATGTCGACGACCCGGCCGCGGTCCCGGCAGAGCCGGGCGGCGAGCTCGACGGGCTGGTTGCTGCCGCCGCCGGCGGCCAGGTACACCTGGTCCACTCCGTGCCCGTCGGTGAGTTCGGCGACGGCGGCTTCCAGGGCCGCGGACGCGGGGTCGCCGCAGGCCACGGCGCCCAGGCGCTCGGCGAGTTCGCAGCGCGCCGGGTCGGGGTCGGCGCCGACGACGCGGACTCCCGAGGCGCCGAGGAGCTGGACCACCAGCTGCCCGATCAGGCCGAGGCCGATGACCAGGGCCACCTCGCCGAGCTGCGGCTCGCCCTGGCGGACGCCCTGCATCGCGATCGACCCGACGGTGCCGAAGGCGGCGTGGCGCGGTGCGAGGCCGTCCGGCACCGGGGTGTAGAGGTTCTTCGGCACCCAGTTCAACTCGGCGTGCAGCGCGTGCTCGTTGCCGGCGCAGGCGACGAGGTCGCCGACCTTCACGTCGTCGACGCCGGCGCCGACCTGCTCGACCACCCCGCACAGCGAGTATCCCAGCGGCGTGTAGGAGTCCAGCTTCCCCATCACCTTGCGGTAGGTGGCGGGCACCCCGTTGGTGGCCACGCTCTGCATGACCTTGGCCACCTGGTCCGGCCGGGAGCGGGCCTTGCCCAGCATCGACATGCCGGCCTCGGACACCTTCATGAGCTCGGTGCCGGTGGAGATCAGCGAGTAGGCGCTGCGGACCAGCACCCCGCCCGGCTTGCACCCCGGGACCGGAACGTCGAGCACCGCCAGCTCGCCGCTCTTGTAGTTCTGTACAACCTGTTTCACCGGAACTCCCCTGATTCCTAAGCCGTTTGCCGAGTGCTCTGGCCGGACCCAGAGGTCGCGTCGCGATACCAGTACTCGAGGGTCAGCACATGCCACAGATGCTTGGAGAAGTCCTGCTGCCCGGCGGCGTCCTCGGCGACCATCCGCGCCAGCGCGTCGCGCCGCAGGAACCCGGAGCGGACGAGCTCACCGTCGTTGACGACCTCGCGCACCAGCGGCGCCAGATCCCGGCTCATCCAGGCCCGCAGCGGCGCGCTGAACAGGCCCTTGGGCCGGTACACGATCTCCCGGGGCAGGACCGAGGTGGCCGCCTCCTTGAGGACGGCCTTGCCCTGCCGTCCGACGATCTTGCGGTTGCCGGGCACCGCGAACGCCGCCCTGACCACCTCGACGTCCACGTACGGCACGCGTACCTCGGTCGAGGCGGCCATGCTGGAGCGGTCCGTGTACGTGAGGTTCAGGCCCGGCAGGAACATCCGGGCGTCGGTGAGGCACATCCGGTTGACGAAGTCGTCGAGGTCGTTGTCCTGGTAGACGTCCGCGTGCTCGGTCAGCACGTCCTCGACCGTCCCGGCCAGGTCCGGGTCGAGCAGGGCGAGCAACTCGTCCTGGTCGTACATGGTGTAGCTGCGCCGGAAGGCGGTCTCCTCCGGCAGGTCGGCGAAGGAGAGGAACCGTTTGGCGAAGCGCACCGACCGGTACCCGCGGCGGGCCGTCGCGACCGGCAGCCGGTCCACGGCCCCGGAGATCCCGCGCCGCAGGGGCCGGGGGACGCGCTGGTAGCGCAGCGCGATCAGGTTGGCCAGGTGCTTGCGGTAACCGGCGAACAGTTCGTCCGCGCCCATCCCCGAGAGCATCACCTTGACCCCGGCCTCCCGGGCGGCCGAGCAGATCAGGTACGTGTTGATCGCGGCGGGGTCGCCGATCGGCTCGTCCAGGTGGTACGTCATCTCCGGCAGCAGGTCGAGCACGTTCGGCGCGATCTCGATCTCGTGCAGGTCGACACCGAACTTCTCGGCCACCTGGCGGGCGTAGCGCAGGTCGTCCGGCATCGCCTCGAACCTGGCGTCCTCGGCTCGGAACCCGATCGTGTAGGCGGAGATCCCCGGCTGGTGGCGGGCCGCGAGCGCGGTCAGGTAGCTGGAGTCGAGGCCGCCGGAGAGGAAGGTCGCCACGGGTACGTCGGAGAGCAGGTGGCGACGGGTCGACTCCTCGACGACGGCGGCCAGGTCCGGCTGGTCGCCGGCCAGGGCCCGCTCCCGGCCCTCGGCGGCGACGTCCTTCAGGTCCCAGAACCGGCCGCGCTCCACCCGGCCGTCGGCCCGGCACCTCAGCCAGCTTCCCGGCGGCAGCTTCTCCGCCTCGCGGAACGCGCACCGGGAGTCCGGCACCCAGTAGTACAGCAGCGAGGCCACCAGCGCCGCGTCGTCCACCTCCAGCTTGCCGCCGGTGGCGGCGGCGAGCGCCTTGAGCTCGGAGGCGAACACCAGGCCCGCGCCGCGCCGGAGCAGGAACAGCGGCTTGATGCCGAGCTGGTCGCGCGCGAGCACCAGGTCCCCGGTGCGCTCGTCGAAGATCCCGAAGGCGAACATGCCGCGCAGCCGGGGCAGGCACTCCGTGCCCCAGCGCCGCCAGGCCTCCAGGAGCACCTCGGTGTCGGAGGTACCGCGGAAGCGCACCCCGGTGGCCGCCAGCTCGGCCCGCAGCTCGGGCGCGTTGTACAGCTCACCGTTGTACGTCAGGACGAGGCCGTCCGAGGCCATCGGCTGGGCGCCGGTGTCGGACAGGTCGATGATGGCCAGCCGGCGGTGCCCGAGGTGCACTTCGCCGTCGCCCACGGGGTGGCTGTACCGGCCCGCCCCGTCCGGACCGCGGTGGGCGAGGGTGTCGGTGAGCCGGTCGGTCACGGCCTTTCCGTCCGGCCAGCGGTAGGTACCTGCGATGCCACACATGTGCTACCGCGCCTCCTGGTCGTTCTCCGGGCCCCGGACGGCCCACACCGGCTGCCGCTCGGCGCGCCGCTGGCCGGTCCCCTGCTGCCGGGCCGGCCGCTCGCTGCGGCCGCGCAGCGCCGTCTGCAGTCCGTCCCACAGGGTGCCGTCGGTCCGGTCCCGCGGATCGGGGTCGATCAGCACCACGCCGATCACCGGGATGCGCTGGTCCGCGAGCTGCCGGGCCACGGTGTGCAGCCAGGCGGCGCTCCCGTGTCCGGCCCGCACCACGAGCACCGTCTGGGTGCCGAGGTACTGGAGGTCGGTCCACGCCGTGCCGGGCGCCACCGAGCCGACGCCGATCCGGCGCTCCTGCGGCGGCACGGTCGCGGCGCGCTCGGCGCCGACCACGGTCGGGTCGCCCGGCTTCTGGCGGCGGCCCGCCAGAAGCCGGCGGGGCAGCGCGTCGACGACGGTCACCGGCCCCTCCGCCGCCAGCGCCCTGGCGAGGTCCAGGGCGATCACGCTCGCGCCGCGCGCACAGCCCAGTTCCAGCAGCGACACCGGTTCCGCGGAGCCGCGCAGGGTGCGGGCCAGGGACGCGGTGAGCCGTTCGCGGGTCAGCCGGGTCCGTCGGCGCTGCCACGGCCTGCCCGACCGGCGGGGCAGTTCCGCGATGACCGAGGCGCCCAGGTTCGCCGCGATGTCCCGGCGCAGCACGGGGCGGTCCGCCACCACCGTGCCGACCGCGGCGCCCGCGAGCCCGAGGAAGAGCCCGAGGACGAGGCCGATCGCGGAGTCGGTCGCGACGGCCTTGGGCAGGGAGTGCCGCAACGCGCGCGGGGTGTCCACGATCTGCGTGCCGGCGACGACCTGGGGTGCGCCGGTCCGCGCGTCCGCGGCGCGCTCGTCGAAATCGGAGATGCGCGAGTTGAGTTCGGCGCGGCGGGCGAAGAGCGACTCGAGGGTCGCCGACGCCTTCGGGTCGCTGTCCGCCGACTGGTTTCCGATCTCCTTGTTGACCTGGGCGAGTTCGTCCCGCATGCGGTCGCGCTGGTCGAGCAGGGCCTGGGCCTGGGCCTGCGCGGTCCGCTGCATCCGCTGCACGTGGTCCGCGACGAACGCGTCGGCCAGCGCCTTGGCGCGGGCCACCGCCTGGGCGTCGGTGGCGCCGGTCACGGTGATCTGCAGCAGGTTGTTGGTCAGGCCGGCACCTTTGTAATCCTGGAGGAAGTCCTCTGGTTTCTCGGTGGACTTGAGGGACCGCAGGGCTTTGCCGGCGATCTGTGTGGTCTGGAGCAGCTGGACGTCGGTGCGGATCAGCGTTCCGGTGTCGTTCGGCTGGTCGGCTTCGTGCGCGACCAGCACCTCGGTCACCGCGGTCGGTGCCGGGGGCATCGCGACCGCGAGCCCGGAGCCCCCTATCAGACCGAGGAGCGCCGTGGCGTACCAGAGGCGGCGGCGCCTGCGCACCGCCACCACCAGGGCCTGAAGGTCGAGAAGCGGAGCGGTGGCCGACGGCTCCGCGGTCGTGCTGGTCGTCACGCTGAACCTCCTGTGGCCTGGCCGCGAACCGCGAGTGCGAGAGTGGCGTCGTCCGGAAGCTGACCGGCGGGCCTCGGCTCACGGGCGCGGACCGGGTCGGCGACGACGATGCCGAGGACCTCGTGCCGGCCGTCGGCACACGCCTCGGCGATGCCGGCGAGTTCCTCCGCGGTCCAGCTGCCCGCGCTGAGGACGACCAGGGCACCGGACTCGGTGTCGCGGTCCGGCACGATCGGCCGGTCCACCGAGACCTCCACCACCCGCAGCTGTGGATCGCTCTTGGCCTCGGCGGCGAGCTGTCCGGCGGCCCGGCGGGCGATCTGGTCGCCGTCCGGTACGACCACCAGCAGCCGCCGGGGGGCGGGCAGTTGCTCCCGAAGACGGGCACATACCCGCCGGTAGCGGATCCGCCGGGCGGCCTCGTCGTCGGACCTCGGCGGGGTTGGCAGGTCCCACCGGGTGTCGATACCGAGGAGCCGGCGGATCCAGGACGGTCGGCCGCCGTCCTGCGGCCGGTGCGCGCCGCGTCGCTCGGCGGGCACCTCGACGGTGCCCAGCAGCGCCGAGCCCAGCGCCGCGGTGATCTCCGGTTCGGTGCGCAGCCGTCGGTTCATCCGGGCGGCGGCGAGGTGGCCGACGACCGCGAGCACGAAGAACAGCAGCGCTCCCGCGCCGATGAACTGCGTCCTCGTCGGCGGGGCCTCGCCGGTCGGCCGGGCCGCCGGACCCATGACGACCATGCCGGCCTTGTTGGTCGCCGGGTCGGCCTCGTCCAGCTTCGTCATGGCCTCCTCCAGCGAGGTGCTCAGCTTCTCCAACTCGGTCCGGGCCTGCACACCCTCGACGGTCTGCCCCGGATCGGACGCGTCGGCCAGCTCGGTGATACGGCGGTTGGTCTCCTCGACCTGCTTGCGCAGCGCCTCGGCCTCGGTGGCCGCCGCGGAGTCGGTGCCGCCGCCCGCGACCCGGGCGGCGAACTTGACGAACTGCGCGGCCACCTGGTCGGAGAGCTGCTGCGCGCGCTTCGGGGTGTCGGCCGTGCCCGAGATCTTGATGATGTTCCCGTCCGCGGCCGAGGCGGTCACCTGGTTCCGCAGCTCGGCGGCGCTGACGTCCCGCCAGTCGAGCGCGGCGGCCGCGCGGTCGACCACCGTCGAACTGGTCGCTATGTCCACCTGGGTCAGCAGCTCGCGCTCTTCCCACTGCCCCGGCAGCAGGACCGACGCCGACGTCGTGTACTGCGGCGGGAACACCACGGAGGCGCCGTAGCCGACGAGTGCTCCCACCACGGCGACGACGGCGAGAAACCGCCAGCGCCGGCGGAATATCCGCCCGATGGTGACCAGACGTATCGATTCCTCGCTCAACTGCGCTGCCTCTTCCCTGTTCGAACCTGATCGGCCGCCGACACCGGATTGTGGTCACGGCAGGCGGCGGTGTAGGCAGCAAGCAGCGACGCCTGCGAGTTGCGCCAGGAGAGCGGCCCGCTGACCCGCTCCTGGCCGATCTTGCCCATCCGGGCCCGCCGGTCCGGGTCGTCGAGGAGCTGCTCGACGAGCGCGGCGAACTCGGTCTCGTCGTCGTCGGCCGCGTAGACGGCGGCCTCTCCGGCGGAGACGCGCGCTTCCTTCAGGTCGAACGAGACGATCGGCCGGCCCATCGCCATGTACTCCAGGACCTTGTTCATGGTCGACACGTCGTTGAGCGGATTGCGCGGGTCGGGGGAGAGGCAGACGTCCGCGGTGGACAGGTAGCGCACCAGGTCGGCGTCCGGAATGCGCCCGGTGAACTGCACCTGCTCACCGAGCCCGAGCCGCCGGGACAGCTCCACCATCGCGTCGAAGGCGTCGCCGGAGCCGACGAACACCGCGTGCCAGTCGGTCCGCCCGAGCTCGTCGCGGAGCTTCGCGAGGGCCCGCAGGGCGTAGTCGACGCCGTCCTGAGGGCCCATGACGCCGAGGTAGCAGAGCAGGTGAGGCTTGCCGCGCTTCAACTCCGGCTCGGGCGGCACCGGCTGGAACCGCTCGACGGCGGGTGCGCTGCGCACCACGAACACGTCCTCCGGCCGCCGCCCGCCGCGGCGTATCGCGACGTCGCGGTAGCTCTCGTTGGTGGCGAGGACGATGTCCGCGGCACGGTAGGTCCGCCGTTCCAGCGCGCACACGGCGCGGTAGAGCAGGTCCTCGCCGCGGTCGAACCGGGAGAGGTACAGCTCGGGTACCAGGTCGTGCTGGTCGAAGACGAACCGTGCGCCGCGCCGCTTCAGCCACAGGGCCGGCAGGAACAGCAGGTCGGGCGGATTGCAGGCGTGGACCACGTCGACCGGGCCGACCTTGCGGGCCAGCCGGGCCGTGTGCCAGAGCGCCGATCCGTACTCCTTCAGGTAGCCGGCCGGGCCTCCGGTGGCCGCGCGCAACGGGTAGCGGTGGATCCGCACCCCGTCGATCTCCACCTCCGGCTCGGTGTCGCGCTTGCTGCCCTGCGGACAGATGACGTGCACCGTCCAGCCCGCGTCGCGCAGCGTCGTGCACTCCTGCCACACCCGCCGGTCGAAGGGCACCGACAGGTTCTCCACCAGGATCAGCGCGCGCCGGCCGGAACCGGTGCCGCCGGTCGGGTTACCAAGCAAGGCCCATGTACCCCGGTTCGGTCCGGCGCGTCTCGGCGTCGGGAAGGCGGACGAGGTCGACTATCACGGGTCCTTCGCCGTGCGGCAGCGCCGCCGTCACGGCCGGCTCCCTGGTCCCGACCAGGCACACCTCGGCGTGGTCGAGCACCTCCTCGACGGAGTCCGCGAGCAGCTGCGCGAGGTGCGGCAGCCGGGTCTCGATGTATTCGCGGTTCGCGCCGATCAGCCGGGAGAGGCTCACGTTGGCGTCGTAGATCTTGATGTCGTACCCCTTGCCGAAGAGCCGCTCCGCCAGCTCGACGAGCGGGCTCTCGCGGAGGTCGTCGGTGCCGGGTTTGAAGGACAGCCCGAACATCCCCACCCGGCGTTTTCCGGTGCGTTCGACCAGGTCCACCGCGCGCTGCAGATGGTCGGAGTTGGAGCTCAGCACGTGGGCGAGGATGGGCACCGAGACGTCGGCCCGCTGGGCCGCGTGGACCAGGCTGCGCAGGTCCTTGGGCAGGCAGGAGCCGCCGAAGGCGAAGCCGGGCCGCAGGTAGGCGGGGCTGATGTTCAGCTTGCGGTCGGCCAGGAAGACGTCCATCACCTGGTGCGAGTCCACCCCGAGCGCCTGGCAGACCGCGCCCAGCTCGTTCGCGAAGCCGATCTTGAGGCCGTGGAAGGCGTTGTCCGCGTACTTGATCGCCTCGGCCGTCGGCACCGGCACCCGGAACACCTCGCCGGGCAGGCCGTCGTACAGCGCCAGCACCGCGTCGCCGCTTGCCGGGTCGAGTTCGCCGATGACGGTCTTGGGCGGGTCGAAGAAGTCCCGCACGCTCGTGCCCTCGCGCAGGAACTCCGGGTTGACGGCGACCCCGAAGTCCACTCCGGCGGTGCCGCCGACGTTCTTCTCCAGGATCGGCACCAGCAGGTTCAGGCAGGTGCCGGGAAGCATGGTGCTGCGGAACACGATGGTCTGCCGCCCGCCGCGCTCGGCGAGCGCGGCGCCGATCTGCTCGGTGACCCGTTCCAGGTACGTGGTGCACAGGCTGCCGTTGGGCTCCGACGGCGTGCCCACGCAGATCAGCGACACCTCGCTGTCCATGATCGCCTCGCGGACGTCGCCGGTGGCGCGCAGGGCTCCGGTCCGCACGACCTCGGCGAGGAGCTCGCCGATACGTTCCTCCACCACCGGGGCCTTGCCGTCGTTGACCAGGTCGACCTTCACCTGGTTGACGTCCACCCCGATGACCTCGTGGCCCATGCTCGCCAGGCACGCGGCTGATACGCAGCCCACGTAGCCGAGCCCGAAAACGCTGACTCTCATGACTCGTCCCTCCCCCCGGGCAGGCCCTTGTGGCCTGCGCTCCGCGCGTCGGCCTGCCGACGCCCCCCGCGCATCAGTAGGCCCCCTGCCCGTGGAGCACCGCACGCATCGTCTTCCACAAGATCACCGTGTCGAGGGCGAGCGACCAGTCCTCCACGTACCGCAGGTCGAGGCGGACCGCCTCCTCCCACGGCAGGTCGCTGCGTCCGCTGATCTGCCACAGGCCGGTGAGCCCGGGCTTGACCAGCAGCCGCCGCCGGATGTCCGGGTCGTACGCGGCGCACTCCTCGGGCAGCGGCGGTCGCGGGCCGACGAGCGACATCGCTCCGGTGAGCACGTTGAAGAGCTGCGGGAGTTCGTCGATCGAGTACCGGCGCAGCACGGCTCCCACCCGGGTCACCCGTGGGTCCCGGCGGACCTTGAACAGCAGCCCCGCGCCCTCGTCGCGGTCGGCGAGCTGGGCACGTGCCCGGTGCGCCCCGACGACCATGGTGCGGAACTTGAGGATCGTGAACTCCCGGCCGTCCTTGCCGACCCTGCGCTGGCGGTAGAAGGCCCCGCCGCGGCTGTCCGCCAGCACCAGCAGTGCGACGGACGCCATCAGTGGCGCGAACAGCATCAGCAGGACCGCCGCGCCCACCCGGTCGACGACTTCCTTGATCGCCCGGCGGCCCCCGGTGAAGGTCGGCAGGCTGACCCGCAGCAGCGGTATCCCGAGCACCGCGTCGACGTGCAGCCGCGGGCCGGCCACCTCCATCAGCACCGGGGCCACGACCATCTCGGCATCGCTGCCTTCGAGGTTCCAGGCCAGCCGCTGCAGCCGGTCCGGGGTCCAGTACGGGTCGGGTGTGACCGCGACGACACGGTACCCGTCGTGGCGGACGTGCTTGGCGACGTCCGCCAGTCCGCCGACGACCGGCACGCCGTCCAGTTCGTCACCGTCGAGTCCACGGCCGTCCGTCGTGCACACCGCCTGCACCCGCCAGCCGATGTGCGGGAACTTGCGGGTCCGGGTGATCAGGTCGCCCACGGTGGCCGGACTGCCGGCCGCGAGCACCGGTCTCAGGCACCGCCCGTCCTTGCGCCGTCTGTGCAGATCGAGGCGGAGCAGATACCGCGCGGTCATCGTGACGAGCCCGATCGCGGGGATCGCGACGAAGATCCAGAGTTTGATGTTGCGTGAGGTGAGGGCGATCCCGCCGAGCGCCAGGACGACGGTCGCCGCGAACAGCGAGCGTCCGAGCCGGCGGAATTCCTCGGCGCCCTGGCCGAGCACGGCCGGCGCCCACGACCGGCCCACCACGAGCGCCGACAGCACCAGCAGTTCGGTGCCGAACGCGAGAATCCCCCATTTCTCGTGCCAGTTGGCCGCGTCCCGGCCCCCGAATAACTCGCCGATCCCCGCCACCACCAGGGCGGTGGCCACGGTATCGCTGACGATCACGGTACGCCGGTACCGCGGCTCCCACTCGATCGCCGGTCTGTCGACCGGCCCGTCCGCCAGACGCCTGCGCGCCGGCGGGAAAGGGCCGACTAGTCCCCCCTGCCGCACAGAAACCCCCCGGTTCCCAGTGGTTCGAGATGGTGCCCTGACACCGTTCCTCCCCCCGGGAGACCCCCGCCTCCCGTACGCTTCCGCCCCCGGGAGGCCCCCCGGCTCCCCGCGCCGCGCTGTTCCTTCCGCGGACGGCCCCCGCCGTCCGCGTATGACATCCCGGCTACTTCAGCGCTGCTTGTGCAACCCGCCCGTCCCGCAGCGGACCCGCCCGCCCTGGCAGGCCCTCGAAGCGTGCGGGAACCCGTCGGAACCGCGAGTGCTCCCCGCACCCGAAGCCCTTCTCGGACCGCAGGAGTTGATCACCCCCACGCCCGGCGGCACGGACACGGCCACTGGCCGCCCGCATCGCCTGACCCATAGATCATCATTTGTCGCCTCGTGTCCCAGCATGCGAAGCACGGTCAATCTAGACCATCAGGGCCCGTCTGAAGAGAGGGCTGTGTGGAATTTGTGCTCGTGTCCTGAAGACGGGTCAACGGCCGGACGGCCGCCCGGCGAGGCCTCGGCGACGGACGACACTCCGCGTGACCTGCGACGACTGGAGTTTCCCGAGCCCCAGGCACCGCCGGTAACCCCGGGCGTTCCAGCGCTGCCAACTGGCTTGCTTTCGGGGTCTGTTCGGCGGATTCCCATCGGTGAGCGCCGGGCGGCGGTTGCGGGGCGGGATTCGACAGAACCCGGGAAGGGATCTTCACAGCTCTGTCGGAGCGAGCGGAACCGGAGGGCGCCGCGCTCAACCGGGCCGCGCCGGCCGCGCTGCGGCTGTCGCGGCCGAGGCGCCGACTCGCACAGGCGGACCCGCCACGGACCGGACGGACGTCGAGAGCGGGCGCCCCTGCCGGTTTCCACGGGTCGAAGCCGGCGAGACGGATGCGACAGCCGTCGGCGGAGCCGGGTTCGGGCTCCGGACACGGAGTGAACCCGGCCGGACGCACGACCGCATACCGTCCGCGGGCCATGGCGGGCTCGAGGGCCCGGCACCCGCCCGGATCAGCCGTTCATGGCGTCGCGGACGAGGGCGGTGTCGACGAACTGCTCGAAGCGGACGATCAGGCCGCCGCGGACCACGAAGTGGTGGGCGACGCGCACCGCGAGGGGGCGGCCGGTGCGTTTGTGGACGGCCGTGTAGCGGGCCAGGACGACGACGTTCTCGCCGTCGGCGACATAGGTGTCGTCGTGAGCGGTCCAGCCGTCCCAGTCCTGGCCGAGTTTCTCCATCACGTGGGAGGTGACCCCGTCAGGGGTGCGGTACGTGCCCGCCAGCGGGAAGCCGGCCATCTCCGTCCACTCGACGTCGGGGGCGAGCGTGGCCCGCAGGGCCGCGAGGTCGCCGGCCGCCGAGGCCAGGTACTGGCGTCGGACGACGTCGGCGGGGACGGTGGAGGTGGCGAACTCGCTCATTCTCAGCCCCACTTCATCTCGCCCTTGGCGACCTTCGCGCCGATCTGGGCGGCGATCTGCATGCCGTTGTCCGGGTAGCGGGCGACCAGCGCCTCGGTGAGTGCGGCACCGTCCGCGGCCTTGCCCAGCTCCTCCTCGAACGCGAGCAGGTACTCCCGGGTGGCGGTGATGGCGGAGGCGTCGGCGGCGGTGCCGGGGAGGCGGTGGCCGGGGACGACCAGCTCCGGGTTCAGGGCGGCCATCTCGTCGAGCAGGTCGATCCACGCGGCGCGGTCGCCGGGGGTGGGGGTGTCGGCGACCCAGACGTGCTCCTGCTGGAAGAGCAGGACGCCGCCGAGCAGGGCGCGATGTCCGGCCTGCCACAGGTAGTGACGGTCGGGCAGGACGGCGGAGGCGCCCTTGAGCTCGAAGCGGTGGCCTTCCAGGGTGAGGTCGCCGGTCAGCGGGGTCAGGTCGACCAGACGGGTGGGCAGGTTCGGCCCGAGGGCCGCCCACGCCTTGAGCTTGCCCTCGTAGGAGTGCGCGATGTGCTCGATGACGATCGGGGTCGCGACGAAGACGGCGTCGGGGAAGGCGTCGGCGAGGACTTCGGCGCCGAAGTAGAAGTCGGGGTCGCCGTGGGAGACGAAGACGGTGGTCAGCTTCTTGCCGGAGTCGAGGATCTCGGCGGCCAGGCGGTGACCGTCGGCGCGGGTGAAGCCGGCGTCCACCAGGATCGCCTCGCTCTCGCCGGTGACGAGGGCGGCGGTCTTGTTCTTGATGCCGGCCGGGAAGTCGAGGTCGAGGACCTTGAAGGAAAGGGTGCTCATCGATGGCTCCTTGAACGGGGAAGCGGTCGGAACGGGGAGGTGCAGTCGGTACGGGCACCCGCGCGGCGCGTGATTCACCTGACATAACAGTTACTGACTGCTCAGATATTTCCACGCGAGCGTGCCGACGGCAACCGCCGTCGGCGATGCCGGCACGGCGTGACGGGCGCGACGGCACCCCGGACGGAGGCTCAGGGCAGGCGCGGCAACTCGTCACGCGCCGAGTGGCTGAGGATGCGGAGGTCCTCCGCGAACCGCTTGCGATGCGCCGCGGGCAGGGGGTCCAGGAAATACCGGTTGATGTTCTCCCGATGGATCCGGGAGGCCCGTACGGCGGTCTCCGCGCCCAGCGCGGTCAGCCGCACCAGTCGCCCGCGCCGGTCGTCGGGATCCTCCGCGCGCTCGACCAGCCCGGCCGCCTCCATACGGTCCACCAGCCGGGTGGCGCCCCCCGTCGTGAGGACCTGCTCCTGGGCGACGGCCCGCATGGAGAGTCCGGGCTCGCCCGCCCGGCCGAGGATCAGCAGCACCTCGAACATCAGGTGGCTGACACCGCACTCCGCCTCGAGGGCCCGGCCGAGGATGTACTCGAGCCGGTTGGCGGCACCCTGCAGCCGGCCGAACGCCAGGATGAGCTCGTCGTCCGCGGCCTCCTTCGCCGTCGAGATCTCCGTCTGCTCGCCCACGCCCACGCCACCTCTCTGTTCGTCGCGGTACCACCGTACCGATCATGCGCGGTGCGCTCGGCCGTCCGGCACCGCGCGTCCGGCCCTCGCCACAGCGTCAACTTCGCACTTCATCGAACCAATTTCCGTCGCTCAAACGGACTGGGTGCGCAGTTGTTCGGACAGCATGCGTCAGACCCGGAGACGCCGTCCCGGCGCCACTTCCGCCGACCTACGGTCCATACGTCGGGCGGGCCGGCGACCGCCGGTCCGTCGCCATCCGCATACGAAGGGGAGGCGCCAGTATGGCGAGCGTGGAAGTGTCGCTGAAGGAAATGATGGCCGGGGTGGAGGGGGCACTGGGAGCCGCGGTCGTCGACTACACCAGCGGCATGGCCCTGGGGACACTGGGCGGGGGCAAGGACCTCGATCTGACGGTCGCGGCGGCCGGGAACACGGATGTCATCCGGGCCAAGGTGCGCACGATGGGAGAGCTGGGCCTCAAGAGCCGGATCGAGGACATCCTGATCACCCTGGAGAAGCAGTACCACCTCATCCGGCTGATCACCGGCCGCAGCGGGAACGGCCTGTTCCTCTACCTGGTGCTCGACAAGGGGCGCTCGAACCTCGCCATGGCCCGTCACCAGCTGAAGCGGGTCGAGGAACAGCTCGAGGTCTAGCGACGGTCCAGGTTCCGGGGCTTCGTGCGCCCATGATGTGAAAACTTCTTCAAGTGACCACATCAGCATGATCCCAATTCATGCCTGCACACGGCCCCGAACGGCAAGGATCGGCCTACAGGGCCAGTGCGGCGGTGTCGCGAGGCGCCGCCGCACCTCGGCGCCCCACCCCACCCGACCCGGCAGAGAGCGAGCGGTCATGCAAGTCCCCCTCTACCAGGCCAAGGCGGACTTCTTCCGCATGCTCGGGCACCCGGTACGGATCAGGGTCCTGGAACTGCTCCAGCACGGGCCCGTCCCCGTGCGGGATCTGCTCGCCGACATCGAGATCGAGCCGTCCAGCCTCTCCCAGCAACTGGCCGTCCTGCGCCGCTCGGGCATCGTGGTGTCCACCCGGGAGGGCTCCACCGTCCGCTACGCACTGGCCGGCGGGGACGTCGCCGACCTCCTGCGCGCGGCGCGCCGCATCCTCACCGAGCTCCTCGACGGGCAGAACGTCCTCCTCGCCGAACTACGCCAGGCCGACGCGTCCGCCCCGCCGATGTCCACGAGCAGCCGCGGCTGACCGACGGTCGGCGAGCGCATCGCACACCTGCCCGTCGGCGAAGTCGGCTGCCACGTGCTGCGCGGCCCGATCCCCGGTCGACCCGCTTCGTGTACGCCCCAGTCCATCAGGTCCGGACAGTTCAGGTCCGTGTCCCGTGAAGTCGTCGATTCAGCGGGCCAGTTGCCGGGCGCCGGACGCGGTGACACCGCCGCCGCCTGTGAGTTCGCCTCGCGCGTGGTTGCCGGGCAGGCATCCCGCGGAGTCCGCCGCCGTCACGACCGTGCCGGAGCCCCCTCGTACGCCGCGCGCAGCACGGTCAGCGCGTCGTCGGTCGTGACCGGTCTGGGGTTGGCGTACGGCTGCCCGGCGACCTGGGTGGCGGCGACCGTCAGGTCGGCTTCCTGCAGGCCGAGTTCGGCGAGGGAGCGGGGGGCGCCGAGGCGGGCGGCCAGGTCCTGGAGGGCGGCCGGGGCGTCGTCCGTGCCGAGGGCCCGGGCGACGGCGGCGGCCGCCTCGGGGGCGGCGGGCGCGTTGAAGGCGAGGGCGTACGGCAGGACGACGGTGTGGGTCTCGGCGTGCGGGAGGCCGAAGGTGCCGCCGAGGACATGGCACAGCTTGTGGTGCAGGCCCATGGTGGTGGCGCCGAGGCAGGCCCCGCACAGCCAGGCGCCGTACAGGGCGCGGGAGCGGGCCGGTACGGCGTCCGGGGCCGCGGCGATCTCCGGCAGCGCGGCGGCCAACGCCCGTACGCCCTCCTCGGCCATCAGCGCGACCAGCGGCGAGCCGTCGGGGGCGTACAGCGCCTCGACGGCGTGGGCGAGGGCGTTGATCCCGCTGGTCACCGAGAGCGGGACGGGCAGGGAGAGGGTGAGTTCGGGGTCGTAGACGACGCTGCGCGGCAGCACCACGGGGTCGCGGCCGGTGCGTTTGACGCCGTGCTCGGTCAGGCCCCAGACCGGGGTCATCTCGGAGCCGGCGTAGGTCGAGGGCACGGCGATCAGCGGGAGCCCGGTGCGCAGGGCGATGGCCTTGCCGAGGCCGATGGCCGAGCCGCCGCCGACGGCCACGCAGCCGTCGGCGCCCGCGGCCCGGGCCGCCTCGACGCCCCGGTCGGCGACCTCCACGGGGACGTGCATCCGGGCCCCGGTGTGCAGGCCCGCGCAGACGTCCCCGAGCGAGTCGGCGACCGCCCGCGCCGTCGCCGCGCCCCGCTCGCCGCTGAGCACGAGGAGCCGCCGCAGACCGAGGTGCCGGGCCTCCTCGGCGGGTGCGGTGAGCGCGGCGCCGGGGCGGAAGACCACTCGGGAGGGACGGGTCTCGTACACGAAGTCCAAGGGGTTCACGAGCGCTCCAGGACCAGGTCGAAGCTGGCGTGCCGGAACGGGTTCGACACCCCGTACTCCCCGGCCAGGGCGGGGTCGTCGGTCGGGGTGAAGTCCTTGACCAGGCTCTCCTTGACGGCGAACACCGCGTCGGAGTCCAGGTACTCCCCGCCGGCGACGAAGATGTGCGTGGTGACCGGCGCGTGACCCGCGGCCGAGACGATGAAGTGGATGTGGGCGGGGCGGTAGGGGTGCCGTCCGGTGGCCTTGAGGAGGGCGCCCACCGGGCCGTCGGTCGGGATCGGGTAGGCGCTGGGCACACAGGTCCGGAACCGGAAGCGGCCCTCTTCGTCGGCGGTGAACAGGCCCCGCCCGTTGCCGGGCGGCTGGACGTCGGGCTGCTGCACGTCGTAGAAGCCGCTCGGGTCGGCCTGCCACACGTCCAGGACCGCGCCGGGCAGCGGGGTGCCGTCGGCGGAGCGGACGACACCGCTGACCACGCAGGGTTCGCCGCCTCCCACCAGGTCGATGTCGGCGCCGGGTTCCCGGACCGGGGACTCGGTCATGTGGAAGGGGCCGAGGACGGTCGACTCGGTGCTGCCGGGGTCGCTGTGCCCGTTGACCGTCTCGACCAGCATCGACAGGCCGAGGACGTCGGAGAGCAGGATGAACTCCTGGCGGGTGTCCGTGCAGGTCTGGCCGGTCTCGGTGAGGAACGCGATCGCCGCCTCCCACTCGCGCCGGGTCAGCCGGGTCTCGCGTGTGAAGGCGTGCAGATGGCGGACGAGCGAGGCGAGCAGCTCGCGCAGCCGGGGGTCGTCGGTGCCCCGCAGACTGTCGACGGCCTCTGCGGTGACTGCGTCTTCGGTGGTCATGCCGGCTCCTTGCACGGAGGAACAGTGCCCTCGGGTGATCGTAAACCCGTTCACTGTTCAATGAACCGCGGCCACGCACCGCGCCCGCCCACCGCGTCTACTTGATGAGCGCGTTGGCCACCACCACGATCACCCCGAGCAACGCGTCCGCCGTGCCGATCAGCACGGCGGCCGGCCAACTCCGGGCCGACCAGCGGGCGGTGACGATGCCGAGGCCGAACAGGATGACGATGTTCAGGACGAACACCGGGTACTCGACGCCCTTCGGCGGCCACCAGCCCCAGCCGGCACCCGCGAGCAGGAAGACCGTGGGCAGCACGGCCGTGACCAGCGGCCATTCGTCGGCCAGGGTGTGCAGCACGTCCCAGCGCCGGTGCGGGGCCCGCTCGGCGATGTAGTGGGCGTAGCCGTGGGCCAGGGCGGAGGCGCAGGCGGTGACCAGGAGCCAGAGGGCGTCGTAACGGCGGCCGGCCGCGGAGGTGTGGCCGTACTGGCTGAGCGCGGCCACCATCGAGCAGGCCAGCACGGCGCCGTAGACCCCGCCGAACAGGACGGCCTCGCGGGTGTCGTGCGCACGCGGCTCCGGCACGGCCGCCGTGGAGTCAGCCATGTCCTCCACGATCACCCGGGCCGGACCCGGCCGCCACCGGGCGTGGCCCGACGAAGTGTCCTCCCACCAGGCCGGATGCCGCACATCCTGTCCACGGCCGGGACACCGGTCGGCTCGCTAGGGTCGCGGTATGACGACGCACAGCTTCGCCCTGCACATCCCCGACGCCGCACTCGAACCCGACCCGCTCGACCCGGCGCAGATCGTCTCCGGCGCTCCCGAGGTCACCGGGAAGGTGGTCTGGGAGTCGGCCGACGGCCGGCAGATCCGCGGGATCTGGCAGATCACCCCGGGGGTGGTCACCGACACCGAGGCGGACGAGCTGTTCGTGGTGGTCAGCGGCTCGGCGACCATCGAGGTCGAGGGCGGGGCGACGTTCACCGTGGGCCCGGGTGACATGGCCGTACTGCACGCGGGCGACCGTACGACCTGGACGGTGCACGAGACGCTGCGCAAGGCGTACGCGATCAATCTGTGAGCCGGTCCGCGGACGCGCTCAGCGGGTCGTGGCCGCGGGCATGTTGTAGGGCGTGACCACCTGGATCGCCGACGGCAGGGTCGGACCGGCCGGGGGCAGTGCGCCCTGGGCGCGCATCACCAGGTGGCAGGCCTCGCGCATGTCCTGGCGCAGGTCGTGGTGGAGGACGGCGGACAGCCGGTGCTCGCGCAGCAGGCGCGTGTTGTCGTGGTCGAGGTCGTGGGCGATGAACACGGCGCATGCGCGGCCGAGGTCGGCGAAGGCGCGCAGGGTCGCGATGTTGCCGCCGCCGATCGAGTAGACGGCGCGGATCTCCGGGTCGCGCTCCAGGGCGGCGCGGACCAGGTCGTACTGGGTGGCGTCCAGCCCCTGTCCCTCGGCGATCTCCACCAGGGTACGCTCGGGGTGCCGGGCTCGCATGGCGCTGCGGAAGCCCATCTCGCGCTCCTCCTCGTTGCGGAAGAAGCCGCTGCTGAGGCTCGTGAGAACGTTGCCGGGCCGGTCGCCGAGCCACTGGCCCATCAGGTACGCGGCGGTGGCGCCGGCGGCCCGGTTGTCGCTGCCGACATAGGCCAGCCGGCCGCTGGCGGGCAGGTCGGTGACGAGCGTGACGACCGGGATCTCCGCCGACCTGAGGCGCCCGACGGCGGCGGTGATCTCGGGGACGTCCGGCGCCTTGAGGATCACGCCCTGCGAGCCGCGGCGGCCTATCCGGTCCAGGGTCCGCACCAGCTCCTCCACCGGCCCGGTCTCCCGGAAGTGGAACCGGGAGCGCACCACCGCCGGGTGCAGGGCCGGCAGCTCGGCCTCCAGCGCGCCCCGCACGGCCGTGGTGAACCGTTCGGGCGCCTGCATCACGATGTCGACCATGAAGGTACGGCCCACCAGCCGGACCTGGGTGCGCTGCCGGTCCAGGTCGGCGATGGCCCGCTCCACCTCGCGGGCGGTGCTCTCCCGGACGCCGCCCCTGCCGTTCAGCACCCGGTCCACGGTGGCCTCGCTGAGCCCGGCCTGCCGGGCGATCTCACGGATGGGGAAGGGGTGGCCCACGGGCTGCCTCCTTGAGGGGTTTTTGACGGGTCGCTGCTGGTTGTTCGAGGGGTTTGTGCTGACAAGAATGGCAGAGCCCCGCCGTGGCCGAGACCATGGCCGTGACCGAAAGCAGGACATCGATGTCCCTCGCCGCCGAACAGGGCCGTGCCTGGCTCTCGCAGCAGGACTGCGGCCTCGACGAATTCCGTGCCCTGGTCGAGCGGACCACGGACCCGGCCGGCTACCCGTACGCCTCGGCCGTCGAGGACAACGTCCTGGTCTACGACAGCGAGCGGCTGCGCGCCGCCGACGCGGCCCACGAGGTGCGGACCGAACTCGTCCGCGCCCTGACCGACGGTCCCGGCGTCGTGGTCTTCAGGGGCGCGTTCCCCGATCCGAACGTGGTCGACCGGGCCACCGCGGTCTTCGAGGCGCTCATCTCGGAGCAGCACGAGTCCGGCGCGGGGGCGGGCGACCACTTCGCGACGCCCGGGGCCAACGAGCGGGTGTGGAACGCCCTGGAGAAGGCGGCGCTGTACGACCCGGAGGTGTTCGCCGACTACTACGCCAACGACGTCGTGGCCCTGGTCTCCCGGGCCTGGCTGGGCCCCGGCTACCAGATCACCTCGCAGATCAACGTGGTCGAGCCGGGCGGCGCGGCGCAGACCGCGCACCGCGACTACCACCTCGGTTTCCTCTCCGACGAGCAGGCCGAGGCGTACCCGGCCCATGTTCACCGTCTCTCCCCCGTGCTCACCCTCCAGGGCGCCGTCGCGCACTGCGACATGCCGGTGGAGTCGGGGCCGACGATGTACCTGCCGTACTCGCAGACCTACGAGCCCGGCTACCTGGCCTGGCGGCGGCCGGAGTTCCAGGAGTACTTCAAGGCCCGCCACGTGCAGCTGCCGCTCGCGAAGGGCGACGCCGTGTTCTTCAACCCGGCCGTGTTCCACGCGGCCGGCACCAACCGGACCCTCGACGTGCGCCGGATGGCCAACCTGCTCCAGGTGTCCTCCGCGTTCGGGCGGGCCATGGAGACCGTGGACCGGGAGGCGGTGGCCAACGCGGTCTACCCGGTGCTGCGCCGGCGCCGGTCGGAGGGGGCGGGCGAGGCGTGGCTGGAGCACGTCATCGCCGCGAGCGCCGAGGGCTACCCGTTCCCGACCAACCTCGACAGCGATCCGCCGGTCGACGGCATGGCCCCGCCCTCGCAGGCGGACCTCGTGCGGCGGGCGCTGCGGGAGGGGTGGGTGCCGAGGGTGCTGCGGGACGGGTTGCGCGCGGCTGCGGTGCGGCGGGAGAGCTAGGGGTCGACAGGCCGGAGGTCGTCTGCGGGTTCGTTGCAGCTGGTCGCGCAGTTCCCCGCGCCCCTTGGGGCGCGTCATACATCAAGGAGTTACAAGCACATGCGTATCGGAATCCTCGGTCTCGGCCGTATCGGTGCTTTTCATGCCGAGACTCTCTCCGGACTCGACGTCGTCGAGTCGCTCGTCTTCACCGACCCGTTCGCGGACGCGGCCAAGGCCGCCGCGGAGAAGTTCGGTGCCGAGGTCGTGGACTCGCCCGAGGCGCTGCTGGCCGCCGGCGTGGACGGCATCGTGGTGGCCGCCGCCACCGACGCCCACCCGGCCCTGATCCTGGCCGGTGTCGAGGCCGGTGTGCCGGTCTTCTGCGAGAAGCCGGTCGCCAAGACCATGGCCGAGGGCGTCCAGGTCCTCAAGGCGGTCCAGGGCCGGGGCGTGCCGATCCAGATCGGCTACAACCGCCGCTTCGACGCGGGCTTCGTCGCCGCGCGGGCCGCCGTCCAGGCGGGCGAGCTGGGCAAGCTGCACACCGTGCGCTCCACCACCCTGGACCCGGCCCCGCCGCCGGCCGCGTACATCGCCGCGTCCGGCGGGATCTTCCGGGACTGTTCCGTGCACGACTTCGACATCATCCGCTGGGTGACCGGCCGTGAGGTCACCGAGGTGTACGCGGTCGGCGGCAACCGGGGCGCCGACTACATCCGGGAGGCGGGCGACGCCGACACCACCGGCGCGATCCTCACCCTCGACGACGGCACCATCGCGGTGGTCTCCAACTCCCGGCACAACGCACGGGGTTACGACGTCCGCATGGAGCTGCACGGCTTCGCCGACTCCATCGCCGTCGGCCTGGAGGACAAGCTCCCGCTGCGCTCGGTGGAACCCGGTGTGACGTTCCCGGCGGGCACCCCGCACGACTTCTTCATGGACCGGTTCACGGCGGCCTACCGCGCCGAGCTCACGGCGTTCACCGAGGTCGTGGCCGGCACCCGGCCCTCCCCGTGCACGGTCGAGGACGCCCTGGAGGCCGGCCGGATCGCCGACGCCTGCACGCTGTCCCTGCACGAGCACCGGCCGGTGACGATCGCGGAGGTCCGCGGAGCCTGACACCCGCGGGCTCTCGCACGACGGCGGGGCGGGGACCGGACCACGGTCCCCGCCCCGCCGTTCGTCGTGCCGGACGATCGCCGAGGGCGAGGCCGGCACGGTCCGGCTCCCGTCGGCGGCTCAGAGGCCGTAGCGCACCGCGAACTCGTCCGGGTCGTAGGCGTCCCGGTCCGGGTCGTGCTGAACAGCCGGCCTGGTCTCCACCATGTCCTCCGGGCGGATCCGCTCGGGCAGTGCGCCGAACCGCTCCTTGCGTGTCACGGCCTCGGCCGCGGTCTCCTCATGGCTCATGCTCGTCCTCCCCGTCGTGGCGGGCGTCACCCGTCACCATGCGAACGCGCGCGCCCCGGCGGGTGTTCCCGAACCCGCCGGGGCGCGCGGAGCCCGCGGAGAGATCCACGGGCCCCGGGAAGCGGCTGTCAGGCGCCGCAGGACCGCAGGAACGTCCGGGTGCGCACCGCGATGGGCAGCGGCTTGTCCGGCTCGCAGGGGTACATGTCCTGCTCGACGATCGCGAACAGGTCGACACCCAGCCGCTGCGCCGCCGCCAGCACCGGACCCAGCTCCGGCACGCCGGCGGGTGGTTCGCACATCACGCCCTGGGCCACGGCGGGCCCGAACGGGGTGCCCCGGGCCTGGACGTCGGCGAGGATCGCCGGGTCCACCTGCTTGAGGTGGAGGTAGCCGATCCGTTCGCCGTAGGTCTCGATCAGCTTGACGCTGTCGCCGCCGCAGTAGGCGTAGTGACCGGTGTCCAGGCAGAGGTTGACCAGCTCGGCGTCGGTCGAGTCGAGGAAGCGCTCGACGTGTGCCTCGGTGTCGATGTGGGTGTCGGCGTGCGGGTGGACGACGATGTCCAGGCCGTACGTCTCCTTCACCTCGTGGCCGAGCCGCTCCATGCCCTTGGTGAGGTGGGCCCACTGCTCGCCGGTCAGCTCCGGCGGCTCCAGGATCTCGGCGGTCTTGTCGTCCCGCCAGAAGGACGGGATGACCACCAGGTGCTTCGCCCCCATGGCCTGGGTGAGCGCGGCGACCTGGCTGACGTGCTCCCAGGTGGACTCCCAGACCGCCGGGCCGCGGTGCAGGCCAGTGAAGACCGTGCCCGCCGAGACCTTCAGGTCCCGCTTCGCGATCTCGTCGGTGAGGCGGGCCGGGTCGGTGGGGAGGTAGCCGTAGGGGCCGAGTTCGATCCAGGAGTAGCCGGCCTCGGCCACCTCGTCGAGGAAGCGTTCCCAGGGAACCTGCCGGGGGTCGTCCGGGAACCAGACGCCCCAGGAGTCCGGGGCCGAGCCGACCCGGATGCGGTCGAGAGGGTCGGTCATGGGGTCACGGCTTCCCTTCCGGACCGGTCGCGGCGGGTGCGGCGAGGTCTTCCTCTTCGGGGAGCTCCTCGGTGTCGACCCCGCGCACCTGGGACAGCTCGTGCTTGAGGGCCGCGAGCTCGGCGCCGCCGGCCATGTGGTTGGTGAGTTCCTCCAGGGTGATGGCGCTGCGTTCGGCGGAGAGTTCGAGGGTGCCGAGGCGCAGGACGCTGAAGTGGTCGCCGACCATGTAGGCGTGGTGCGGGTTGTGGGTGATGAAGATGACGCCGAGGCCGCGTTCGCGGGCGGCGGCGATGTACTTCAGGACCACGCCGGACTGCTTGACGCCGAGGGCGGCGGTCGGCTCGTCCAGGATGAGGACGCGGGCGCCGAAGTAGACGGCGCGGGCGATGGCCACGCACTGCCGCTGGCCGCCGGAGAGGGTGCCGATGGGCTGGTCCAGGTCGTCCAGGATGATGCCCATGTTGCGCAGTTCGCGGTCGGCGGTCTCCTTCATCCTCGCGATGTCGAGGCGGCGCACGGGCCAGGGGCCCCTGGTCATCTCGGAGCCGAGGAAGAAGTTCCGCCACACCGGCATCAGGGGGACGGTGGCGAGGTCCTGGTAGACGGTGGCGATGCCCTTGTCGAGGGCCTCGCGCGGGGTGGAGAAGCGGACCGGGGTGCCGTCGACGAGGAAGTCGCCCTCGGTGTGCTGGTGCAGCCCCGAGATGATCTTGATGAGGGTGGACTTGCCGGCGCCGTTGTCGCCGAGGACGCAGGTCACCTGGTTCGGGAAGACCTTGAGGTCGACGCCGTGCAGGGCGCGGATGTTGCCGTAGGACTTGCCCGCGCCGCGCAGTTCGACGATCGGGCCGCCGTCGGTGGGCGCCTCGTCCTGGAGGACGGCCCCGTGGGTTCCGGTGGTGTTGTCTGTCATCGGGTCACCTCCTGGTCGCGGTCCGCTGGACCCACAGGTTGATCATCACGGCGCCGAGCAGCATCACGCCGAGGAAGGCCTTGAACCAGTCGGGGTTCCAGCCCGCGTAGACGATGCCCTGCTGGACCATGCCGAACATGAAGGCGCCGAAGACCGGGCCGATCGCCGAACCGGCGCCGCCGGTGAGGAGGCAGCCGCCGATGACCGCGGCGGAGATGTAGATCAGCTCCTGGCCCACGCCCTCGCCGGACTGCACGGTGTTGAAGGAGAAGAGCTGGTGCATGCCGACGAACCAGGCGCCGAAGCCGACCAGCATGAACAGCGAGATCTTGGTGAAGTTCACCGGGACGCCGACCGCGCGGGCGCTCTCCTTGTTGCCGCCGACCGCGAAGATCCAGTTGCCGTACTTGGTGCGCAGCAGCACCCAGGTGGCGATGGCCGCGAAGAACAGCCACCAGAAGATGGTGATCTTCACCTGGACGCCGCCGATGTCGAAGGACGACGCGAAGACCGCCTTGACCTGGTTGAAGCCGTCCATGTTGCTGATGTCGTCGGTGGCGACGTTGCCGGTGACCAGCTTGGTCACCGCGAGGTTCACGCCCTGGAGGATCAGGAAGCTGCCCAGGGTGATGAGGAAGCTCGGCAGGCCGGTCTTGACCACCAGCCAGCCGTTCAGGAAGCCGATGCCCAGCGACACGAGGAGCGCGACGATGACACCCGCCCACACGTTGAGGGTCAGCTGGTAGCTGAGCATGGCGGCGGTGAGCGCCGAGCTGACCACCGCGACGCCGGCGGAGAGGTCGAACTCGCCGCCGATCATCAGGAGGGCCACCGGCAGCGCCATGATGCCGATGGTCGACGACTGGTAGAGGATGTTCGCCATCGAACTGGCCTCGCGCACCGGCGGTGCCGCGATCAGGAAGAAGACGTAGACCGCGACCGCGCCGAGGAAGACACCGACGTCCGGCCGGGCCAGGATCCGCAGCGCCAGGGGGCGCTGTGCGGTCCGCCCGTCCTTCTCCTTGGGGCCGGGAGCCGGCGGTGTCGCCACCGCCGGCTGTGCCTGCTGACTCATACCGATCACCGGGTGCCCTTCGCGGCGAACGCGGCGACCTTGTCGACGTTGGACTTGTCGACGAAGGCCGGGCCGGTCAGCACCGGCTGCTCGCCGCCGCCCATGTAGTTGCCGTTGTTCTTGTAGAGCCACAGCGAGTCGACGGCCAGGTAGCCCTGGAGGTAGGGCTGCTGGTCCACCGCGAACTCGATGGTCCCCTTGCTGATGGCGCCGGTCAGGTCCTTGTTGAGGTCGAAGGTGGCGATCTTCGCCTTGCTGCCCGCGTCGGACACCGACTGCACGGCGATCAGCGCGATGGGGGCGCCGAGCGTGACCACGTGGTCGATCGCGCTGTCCTGCTTGAGCTTCGCGGTGATCGTCGACTTGACCGAGGTCGGGGACGTGCCGTCGACGTACAGGGTCTCCGTCGTGCCCGAGAACGTCTTCTTCACGCCGTCGCAGCGCTGGGTGAGGCCGACGTTGCCCTGCTCCTGGATGACACAGACGACCTTCTTCGCGCCCTCCGTGTTCAGCCGGTTGCCGAGCGCCTCGCCGGCGACCGTCTCGTCCTGGCCGAAGAACTCCATCAGGCCGAGCTTCTTCCAGTCGCTGACACCGGAGTTGAGCCCGACGACCGGGATGTTCGCCGCGGTCGCCTTGGAGATGACGTCCTTCATGGCGTCCGGCTTGGCGAGGGTGACGGCTATCCCGTCGACCTTCTGGTCGATGGCGTTCTGCACCAGGTTGGCCTGGTTGCCCGCGTTCGGGTCGGCGGAGTAGACGAGCTTGACGTTGTCCTTGTCGGCGGCGGCCTGGGCGCCCTTGCGGACGATGTCCCAGAAGGTGTCGCCCGGCGACTGGTGGGTGACCAGCGCGACCGTCATGCGGGGGGTGGACGCCTTGCCCGCGGAGGCCGCCGCTCCTCCCTCTTCGGACTTCTTTCCTCCGGAGCTGCTGGAGCAGCCTGCGAGGGTCAGGGCTGCCGCCGCGGCGACGGCCACCACGGGGACCAGCCTGCGCGAACGGGAGTGGGAAGAGCGGTCCATCCTGCACCTCACTGTGCGACCGGGGAAAGGAAGGGATCCGGCGGATCCCCGTGCCCGGGCCGTCGGAAGTGGCCCGGGTCACTGCTGTGCGTTGGGACGGGATACAAGTCCCTGTGAGGCCCGCTGTCAATACTTTGTTAAGACATCATTTCACATTCAGGTCCGAATGTAAGTACAAACCATTGACAGCGCGACCTGCCCCGATCTACACCTGAGGGGCACTGCCCAACCCGCTCCGAAGGCGATCTCTACCCGCTCCCGTCGGGCGTACCCCTCACCCGGGCGGAGCGGGCCGCCGGCCCGACCCTCTCCACCACCCCGTCCGAATGAGGTCCCCATGAGCCAGCCGACCACCCGCCTGACCGTCGCCCAGGCGCTGGTGCGGTTCCTGTCCGCCCAGTACACCGAGCGCGACGGCGTCCGGCACCGGCTGATCGCCGGCACCTGGGGCATCTTCGGCCACGGCAACGTGGCGGGGATCGGCCAGGCACTCCTCGAGTACAGCGACGTCATGCCGTACCACCAGGGCCGCAACGAGCAGGCGATGGTGCACGCCGCGGTCGGGCACGCCCGCCAGCTGGACCGGCTCTCCGCGCAGGCGGTCACCACGTCCATCGGGCCGGGCGCCACCAACCTGGTGACCGGCGCCGCCCTCGCCACCGTCAACCGGCTGCCGGTCCTGCTGCTCCCCGGCGACTACTTCGCCAGCCACGCGCCCGACCCGCTGCTGCAGCAGCTGGAGCACCCGACCGAGTTCGACGTGTCGGTGAACGACACCCTGCGCCCGGTCTCCCGCTACTTCGACCGGGTCACCCGCCCCGAGGCGCTGATCCCCTCCGCGCTGAACGCCATGCGGGTCCTCGCCGACCCGGCCGAGACCGGCGCGGTCACCCTGGCCCTCCCCCAGGACGTCCAGGCGGAGGCGTACGACTGGCCGGAGGAGTTCTTCGCAGAGCGCGTGTGGCGGGTCCGGCGGCCCGCCCCCGACCCCCTGGAGCTGGCGGACGCCGTGAGCGCCGTGCGGGCCGCTCGGCGGCCGTTGATCGTGGCGGGCGGCGGAGTCCACCACAGCCGCGCCGAAGGCGCTCTGAGGGCCCTTGTGGAGGCCACGGGCATCCCCGTCGCCTCGACCCAGGCGGGCAAGGGCTCGCTGCGCCACGACCATCCGGCCGACCTGGGCGGGATCGGGCACACCGGGACCGCCGTCGCCGACGACCTGGCCCGCACCGCGGACCTGGTCATCGGCGTCGGCACCCGGTACACGGACTTCACCACGGCCTCCGGCACCCTCTTCCGGAACCCGGACATCCGCTTCCTGAACCTGAACATCACCGGCTTCGACGCCCACAAGCTGGCCGCGCGCACGGTCGTGGCGGACGCGCGGGCAGCCCTGGAGGCGCTGGCGGCGGCGCTGTCCGGGTACCGCGTGGACGGCGCCTACGAGGACGAGTACCGGGCCGGCAAGGAGCGCTGGGACGCGGTCGTCGAGGCCGCCTACCGTGCGGACGACGAGGACGCCGTGCCCACACAGACTCAAGTACTCGGGGCCCTTGACGCCGTCGTGGGCGATGACGACGTTGTCATCAACGCGGCCGGCTCGCTCCCCGGCGACCTCCACAAGCTGTGGCGGGCCCGCTCGCCGCGCCAGTACCACCTGGAGTACGGCTACTCCTGCATGGGCTACGAGATCCCGGCCGGCATCGGCGTCCAGCAGGCGGCCCCGGACACGGTGGTGTGGTCGCTGGTGGGCGACGGCACCTATCTGATGATGCCGACCGAGATCGTCACCGCGGTCCAGGAAGGGCTGCCCGTCAACCTGGTCCTCATCCAGAACCACGGGTACGCCTCCATCGGCGGCCTCTCCGAGACGGTCGGCGGCGAGCGGTACGGCACCGCCTACCGCTTCCGCTCCGCCGACGGGACCTTCGGCGGGGCGCCGCTGCCGGTGGACCTCGCCGCCAACGCGGCCAGCCTCGGCATGGAGGTGCTGCGCGCCAAGACCGTGCGGGAGCTGCGCGAGGCGCTCGCCGCGGCCCGCGCGAGCGACCGGCCGACCTGTGTGTACGTGGAGACGGACCCGGCGCCGACCGCTCCCGGGGCGGAGGCCTGGTGGGACGTGCCGGTGGCCGAGACCGCCTCCCGCGAGTCCGCCGTACGCGCCCGCGAGGAGTACGACCGGCAGGTCGCCGACCGCCGCCGGCACCTGTGATCCCCCGAACCCCGGAAGGAGGTGTTCCGATGGCCCGTACCGGTGATTCCGCCCGCAGCGCGACCGCCTCGGCGCTCGACACCCTGGACTTCGCCCTGGACCGCGGCAGTCCGGTTCCGCTCTACTACCAGCTCGCCCAGCAGCTGGAGGAGGCCATAGAGCACGGGGTGCTCGCCCCGGGCAACCTCCTGGGCAACGAGATCGACCTGTCGGTGCGGCTCGGCCTGTCCCGTCCCACGGTCCGCCAGGCCATCCAGTCCCTGGTCGACAAGGGGCTGTTGGTGCGCCGCCGGGGCGTGGGCACCCAGGTGGTGCACAGCCAGGTCAAGCGGCCGCTGGAGCTGAGCAGCCTCTACGACGACCTGGAGTCGGCCGGGCAGGGCCCGACCACCCGGGTGCTGCGCAACGAGCGGATCCCGGCGACCGCCGAGGTGGCCGCCGCGCTCGGGATCGCGGAGGGCGCGGAGGTGGTCGTCCTGGAGCGACTGCGCTGCACGCACGGCCAGCCGGTGGCGTTCCTGTGCAACTACCTGCCCGCCGCCCTGCTCGAACTCGACACGGAACGGCTGGAGTCGACCGGCCTGTACCGGATGATGCGCACGGCCGGCATCACCCTGCACAGCGCCCGGCAGACGGTGGGCGCCCGCAGCGCCACCGCCGAGGAGGCCGTCCGGCTCGACGAGAAGGAGGGCGCCGCCCTGCTCACCATGCAGCGCACCGCGTACGACGACACCGGGCGGCCGGTGGAGTACGGCAGCCACGTCTACCGGGCGTCCCGGTACGCCTTCGACTTCCAGCTGCTGGTACGGCCGTAGAACGTGCCGTGCCGGGCCGGTTGCTGCGGGTTTAACCGCTGGTCCCGCCACCCGAAACCAACACGCCCGCACACGAGCCCCCACGGAGTTTGTCCCGTGGGGGCTCCGTCGTACCGCTTTGTTCAACAAACCGGCAGGCGACCATGTCGATTACGTTTCGGGCAAGAGACGGGCGAGAGAGACGCAGGCTATTGACGCATGAGCGGACAACCGGCTGTTATTGCGCCCACGATGTTCGGCCGAGTTGGTTTCTGATCGGTTTCGGGACCTTTCGAAGATCAACTCTTCCCCTTGCCGAACCCTGTTACTCAGGAGCCGCCATGCGCATCTCCCCGTCCGGTCTTCACGTGCCGGGTCCGAGCCGCCGTAACGTCCTGCGCGGTGCCGGTTCGGCCGCCCTCCTCGCGGGCGCCGGCATACCCCTGCTGTCCGCCTGCGGCGGCAGCGGGTCCTCCTCCGACCCGAAGACCGTCAGCCTCGGCTCCAACTCGTCCGACGCCGTGCCGAAGAAGGCCTTCGCGGAGATCTACGCCGCCTTCACCAAGCAGTCCGGCATCAAGGTCGACGTCAACACGAAGGACCACAACACCTTCCAGGAGCAGATCAACTCCTACCTGCAGGGCACGCCGGACGACGTGTTCACCTGGTTCGCCGGCTACCGCATGCAGTTCTTCGCGGCCAAGAACCTGGCCTCGCCGATCGACGACGTGTGGGCGAAGATCGGGGACAACTTCCCCGACGCGATGAAGCAGCTCAGCAAGGGCGAGGACGGCAAGTACTACTTCGTCCCGCTGTACACGTACCCGTGGGCGATCTTCTACCGCAAGAGCGTCTTCCAGGCCAAGGGCTACGAGGTCCCCACCACCTGGGACGCGTTCGTCGCCCTGTGCAAGAAGATGAAGAACGACGGCCTGGTCCCGATCGCGTTCGGCGACAAGGACGCCTGGCCGGCGATGGGCACCTTCGACCAGATCAACTTCCGCCTCAACGGCTACGACTTCCACAAGTCCCTGATGGCGGGCAAGGAGGCGTGGACCGACCCCAAGGTCAAGGCCGTCTTCGACCACTGGGCCGAGATCCTCCCCTACCACCAGGACGGCTTCATGGGCCGCACCTGGCAGGACGCCGCACAGACCCTGGTGTCCAAGAAGGCCGGCATGTACGTCCTCGGCTCCTTCGTGGCCCAGCAGTTCACCAACAAGTCGGACCTGGACGACCTCGACTTCTTCGCCTTCCCGGAGATCAACTCCGCGTACGGCCAGGACACCGTCGAAGCGCCCACCGACGGCTTCATGGTCAGCAAGTCCCCCAAGAACCACGACGGCGTCGTCAAGCTCATGGAGTACCTGGGCACCCCCGAGGCCGAGCAGATCTACCTCAAGGCCGACTCCAGCGTGGTGGCCGCCTCCAGCAAGGCCGACACCTCGTCGTACACCGCGCTGCAGAAGAAGGCGTACACGATGATCAGCGGCGCCAAGAACCTCACCCAGTTCATGGACCGCGACTCCCGCCCGGACTTCACCTCCACGGTGATGCAGCCCGGTCTGCAGAAGTTCCTGCAGAACCCGAAGGGGATAGACAGCCTGCTCTCGTCCATCGAGCGCCAGAAGAAGACGATCTTCGCGTCCCAGTGAGCTCACGAATGTCGACTGACACCCCCACGAAGTCCCAGGAGGCGGCCGCCGTGCCGCCTCCTGGGCGCGCGTCCGAGAAGAAGCGGGTTCAGCAGGGCCACAAGCGCCTGCTGACCCGCCGTGACCGGATCACCCTCGCCTTCATGGCGGGCGTGCCGACGATCCTCCACGTACTCCTGGTCTGGGTGACCGCCCTGGCCTCGATCCTCCTGGCCTTCACCTCCTGGGACGGCATCGGCTTCGACTCCATCAAGTGGGTCGGGTTCGACAACTTCCATCAGCTCTTCACCGACAACCCGCAGTTCTGGCCGGCCGTCCAGCACAACGTCATCTGGTTCGTCGTCCTCATCCTGATCCCGACGCCGTTCGGCCTGTTCCTGGCCGTGCAGCTGGACAAGAAGATCAGGTTCAGCCGGGTCTACCAGACGGCGTTCTTCCTCCCGGTCGTCATCTCCCTGGCCTGCATCGGGTTCGTCTGGCAGCTGATCTACAACCCGGACACGGGCCTGATCAACAGCATCATCGGCGCCAACAAGCCGGGCCACTACATCGACTGGATCGGTGACCCGAACCTCAACCTGTGGGCGGTCCTGGTCGCCGCGTCCTGGCGGCACACCGGCTACATGATGATCCTGTACCTGGCCGGCCTCAAGAGCGTCGACCCGTCGCTGCGGGAGGCCTCGGCCCTCGACGGCGCGAACGAGTGGCAGACGTTCAAGAGCGTCATCTTCCCGACGCTGCGGCCGACCAACACCATCGTCCTGGTCGTGACCATCATCGAGGCGCTGCGCGCCTTCGACCTGGTCTTCGTCTTCAACAAGGGCGCCCAGGGCACCGAGTTGCTCTCCATCCTGGTGACCAACAACATCATCGGCGAGTCCAGCCGCATCGGTTACGGCTCGGCGATCGCGGTGGTGCTGCTGTTCATCTCCCTGATCGTGATCATTCCCTACCTGATCGCGACCTTCCGGAAGGAGCGGCGCGCATGAGCACCGTGAGCGCGCTGGCCAAGCAGCGCACCCCGATCCGTCCGGCCCGCGTCCTGCTGCACACGTTCCTGGCCCTGACGGCCCTGGCGTGGCTCGCCCCGCTGCTGTGGGCGATCTTCTCCGCCATGCGCCCGTACAGCGAGACCAGCGACCGCGGCTACGTGTCCTGGCCGCACACGCTGAACTTCGACAACTTCAAGAACGCGTTCACGCAGTCGGACATGACCCACTACTTCACGAACACGCTGGTCATCGCGGTCCCGGCCGTGCTGCTCACGCTGTTCCTGTCGTCGATGGTCGCGTTCTACGTCGCCCGCTTCGACTTCCGGGTCAACCTGTTCCTGCTGCTGGTCTTCACGGCCGGCAACCTGCTGCCGCAGCAGGTCATCATCACCCCGCTGTACCGGATGTACCTGCTGACGAACCTGCCGGGCATCACCGCGAGCGGCAAGCTGTACGACTCGGCGCTCGGCCTGGTCCTGATCCACGTGGCGTTCCAGTCCGGGTTCTGCGCGTTCGTGCTGTCGAACTACATGCGCTCGCTGCCGCACGAACTGACCGAGGCGGCGCTGGTGGACGGCGCGTCGGTGTGGCGGCTGTACTGGCAGATCACCCTGCCGCTGTGCCGGCCCGCGATGGCGGCCCTGGCGACCCTGCTGTCGATCTGGATCTACAACGACTTCTTCTGGGCGCTGGTGCTGATCTCGACCGGTGAGAACATGCCGATCACCTCGGCGCTGAACAACCTCTCCGGCCAGTACTTCACCGACCCGAACCTGGTCGCCGCCGGGTCCCTGCTCACCGCGATCCCGACGCTGGTCGTGTACTTCGCGCTGCAGAAGCAGTTCGTCAGCGGTCTGACCCTGGGCTCCGCCAAGGGCTGATCCGGCCCCGTCCGAAAGAGAACCTCGTGCACAACCCGTTCACCCCGGTCGCCTCCGTGCCCGTGGACACGCGCACCGCCCGTGTCCACGAGGAGGGCTGGCAGTCCTGGTCGCCCAGTGGCTCCTACGCCCTCGGCACGGCCCCGTACCGCCCGACGAACGCCAACTGGGCGACCGTGTGTTACCGGCCGGGCCGCAGGGTGCCCGCCGGGGCCTTCCAGGGCGAGGGCCTGCTGGCGGTCGACCCGGGCGACGGCTCCCCGGTCCGGCTCTGGGCGGCGGCCGACCCGCTGCACGAGGTTCCGTCGGTCCGGCTGACCGTCGCGGCCGGGGTCGCGGAGGTCGAGGCCGACGGCCCGGTCAAGGAGTGGACCGGCCCGGACATCCGGTCCGTGCTGGCCGACTGGGCCGGCGCCCTGGCCGTGGCCGCCCCCCGCCCGGCGCCCACCGTCTGGTGCTCCTGGTACGAGTACTTCACGGCCGTCACCGAGGACGACATCCACGAGAACCTGCGGGCGATGGACACCCTCGACCTGCCGATCGACGTGGTACAGATCGACGACGGCTACCAGAGCGCCCTGGGCGACTGGCTGACCCTCTCCGGCCGCTTCCGCTCACGGCGGGGCATCGCGGACGCCATCCGCGCCCGCGGCCGCCGGGCGGGCATCTGGACGGCGCCCTTCCTGGTCGACCCGGCGAGCGCGCTCGCCGAGACGTACCCGGACTGGCTGGTCCGCGACCCCGACGGCAACCCGCTGCACGCGGGCCGCAACTGGGGCCACGACCTGTACGTCCTGGACACCACCCACCCGGCCGCCGCGGCCTACCTGACCGACGTCTTCGCGACGCTGCGCGCGGAGGGCTACGACTACTTCAAGGTCGACTTCCTCTACGCGGGCGCGATGGACGGCGTACGGCACTCGGGCGCGGACGCGCTCACGGCGTACCGGCTGGGCATCGGCCTGATCCGGGAGGCGATCGGCGCGGACGCCTACCTGCTCGGCTGCGGCGCGCCGATGCTGCCCTCGATCGGCCTGTTCGACGCGATGCGGGTGAGCCCGGACACGGCTCCGCACCGGCGGCCCGAAGCCGACGACTTCAGCCAGCCGGGCCAGGATCCGGCCGAGTTCACCGGCGTCGGCCGCCACTGGCAGCACGGCCGCCTCTGGGTCAACGACCCCGACTGCCTGATGGCCCGCCCCGCCGTGGAGACCCGTGCGCGCTGGGCGGCGCACGTGGAGGCCGTCGGCGGCCTGGTCGCCTCCAGCGACCGGCTGCTCTCCCTCGACCAGTGGGGCGTGGAGACCACCCGCCGCCTTCTCACCGGAGCCACCGGAGTCACCCGATGAACGACCGCACCCTCTCCGTCCCGGGCATCGCCTACGGCGGCGACTACAACCCCGAGCAGTGGCCCGAGGAGGTGTGGGACGAGGACGTCCGCCTGATGCGCGAGGCGGGCGTGAACATGGTCAGCGTCGGCATCTTCTCGTGGGCGCTCATGGAGCCGTCCGAGGGCGTCTACGACTTCTCGCGCATGGACCGGATCCTCGACCTGCTGCACGAGAACGGCATCGCCGCCGACCTCGCCACCCCGACGGCCGCCCCGCCGGCCTGGTTCTTCCGCGCCCACCCCGAGGCGCTCCCGGTGGACCACGACGGCCGCACCCTGTCGTACGGCAGCCGCCAGACCTTCTGCCCGAGCAGCCCCGCCTACCGCGAGGCCGCGCTCAGGATCGCGGGCGCGCTCGCCGACCGGTACGCGAGCCACCCGGCCGTCCGGATGTGGCACGTCCACAACGAGTACGGCTGCCACAACGCGGCCTGCTACTGCGACACCAGCGCGGAGTCCTTCCGCCGCTGGCTGCGGGCGAAGTACGCCGACGACCTGGCCGCCCTCAACGACGCCTGGGGCACCACCTTCTGGAGCCAGTGGTACTACGACTGGGACGAGATCCTGCCGCCCCGCGCGACCGGCGCCGTCCCCAACCCGACGCACCAGCTGGACTGGCGGCGGTTCTGCTCGGACGAACTGCTGTCGCTGTACAAGGCGGAGCGGGACGTCCTGCGGGAGGCGGCCCCAACGATCCCCGCCACCACCAACTTCATGGTGATGTACAACTTCGACGCCCTCGACTACTGGCGCTGGGCCCCGGAGCTGGACGTGGTGGCCAACGACCACTACCTGATGTCGGCCGACCCGGAGTCGCAGATCGACGTCGCGCTGAGCGGCGACCTGATGCGCTCGCTGGCGGGCGGGCCGTGGCTGCTGATGGAGCACTCGACGGGCGCGGTCAACTGGCAGCCCGTCAACCGGGCCAAGACCGCGGGTGAGTTGCGGCGCAACGCGCTCGCGCACGTGGCGCACGGCGCGGACGGCGTCTGCTACTTCCAGTGGCGGGCGGCGAAGGCGGGTGCCGAGCAGTGGCACTCGGCGATGCTGCCGCACGCCGGGACCGACAGCCAGATCTGGCGGGACGTCGTCCGGCTCGGCGCCGACCTCCGGGCAATCTCCGAGGTCCGCGGCAGCACCGGCACGGCCGAGCTGGCCGTCGTCTGGGACTGGGACGCCCGGTGGGCCGTGGAGCTGCCCTCGCAGCCGAGCGAGAAGCTGCGCTACCTGGACGTCGTCCGCGCCTGGTACGAGCCGCTGTGGCGGGCCGGCGTGGCGGTGGACTTCGTCCGGCCGGACGCGGACCTGTCGGCGTACAAGGTGGTGCTGGCCCCGAGCCTGTACCTGGTGGACGACGCGGGCGCGGCGAACCTGACCGCCTTCGCGGAGGGCGGCGGCACCCTGGCCGTCGGCTTCCACAGCGGTGCGGTGGACGAGAACTGCCATGTCCGGCTGGGTGGTTACCCGGGCGCCTTCCGGGAGCTGCTCGGCGTGTACACGGACGAACTGTTCCCGCTGCTGCCCGAGGAGCGGGTGACGCTCGGCGAGGGCGGCACGGGCTCGCTCTGGTCCGAGCGGGTGCGGCTCGCGGGCGCGGCGGCGGTGACCTCGTACGCCGACGGACCGCTGGCCGGGGTGCCGGCGGTGACCCGGCACGGCTACGGCGCGGGCACCGCGTGGTACGTCGCGACGCTGCCGGACGCGGACACCCTGGCGGGGCTGCTCGGCCGGATCCGCGCCGAGGCGGGCGTGCCCGCGGGCCGCACCGCCCCGGCCGGTGTGGAGGTCACCGTGCGGCGCGGTGCGGACGCGGACTACGTCTTCGTGATCGACCACACCGGCGAGGGCGCCGAGGTCCCGGTCGCGGCCGGGTCGGTGGAGCTGCTGTCCGGCAAGCCCGCCGACGGCACGGTCGCCGTGGCGCCGGGCGAGGTCGCCGTCGTACGGGAGCCGCGCGGTCAGTGAGCCGCGTCCAGGCGGGCGCGCTGGCCGGGCGTCAGCTCCAGGTCCACGGCGGCGAGGTTCTCCTCCAGCTGGGCCACGGACGACACCCCGGCCAGCGGGACCACCGGCAGCGACCCGCCCAGCAGCCAGGCCAGCACCACCTGGTTGCGGGTCGCCCCGGTCTCCCGGGCCACCTCGTCCAGTGCGGCGAGGCGGGCCGGGGTGCCGGGGTGGTCGTGATCGGCGGGGAGTGTCCTGCCCCGCTGGGTGTAGGCGCCCTTGAGGAGCGGTGAGTAGGCGACCAGGGTGAGGTCCGGCTCCGCGCGCAGATAGCTGCGGAGCTGGGCGTCCGTGCCGCCGAGGCTGCCGTCCGGGAACAGGTCGTCCGGGACGTCGGTGCGCGGGCGCAGGTAGCTGTGCTGGTACTGGAGCACCTCGTAGCCGGGCAAGCCCTCCGCGGCGGCGAGGGCGCGGGCGCGTTCCAGCCGCCAGACGGCGTGGTTGCTGGCGCCGAGCAGGCCGACGGTGCCCTCCGCGACGAGCGCGGCGAACCCCTCGACGGTCTCGCGGAGCGGGACGGCCGGGTCCTCTATGTGGGCGTACAGCAGGTCGAGCCTCTCGACGCCGAGGCGTTCGCGGCTGCGTTCGGCCGACTCCCGGATCACCTTCGCGGACAGGCCCTCCGGATGGTCGGTGTAGCCGGTGCCGGGGGCGAGGGGGCGGGCGCCGAGCTTGGTGGCGATGACGACCTCGTCGCCGATCCCGCGGCTGCGCCGCCAGCGGCCGAGCAGTTCCTCGCTCTGGCCGCCCTGGCTCCCGTCCTCCCAGAAGGCGTAGTTGTCGGACGTGTCGATGAAGTTGCCGCCGGCCTCGACATAGCGGTCGAGGACGGCGAAGGAGGTCTGCTCGTCGGTCCGGGACCCGAACAGCATGGCGCCGAGCGCGAGGACGCTCACCTCACGGCGGGTGCCCGGGTCGGTGCCGATGGTGCGGTACTTCATGCCGTCTCCTCCGTCCGCGCACCCGGGGGTTCGGGTGCACGGAGGCGAGTCTTCGGCTTGAAGTGCGCTTGAAGTCAAGGGTGCCGGGCGAACGGTCCGTCCAGGGCCGCCCACTGCAGCAGCATGATCGTCTTGGCGTCGGCGATCTCGCCCGTCCGGATCATCTCCAGGGCGCGCCGGAAGGGGAGTTCGAGGATCTCGATGTCCTCGCCCTCCTCGTCCAGGCCACCGCCCTCGTGGGTGCGGGTCGAGGGGCCGTAGGCGGCCGCGTAGAAGGAGATCCGTTCGGTGACCGAGCCCGGGCTCATGTAGACGTCGAAGACGTGCTCGACCTCGCCGACGGTGTGGCCGGTCTCCTCGACGACCTCCCGGCGGACCGCGTCCTCGGGGTGCTCGGCCTCGTCGTCCAGGAGCCCCGCCGGGGTCTCGACCAGCATGCCGTCGGGGTGGCCGTTGACGTACACCGGGAAGCGGAACTGGCGGGTGAGCAGGACCGTTTCGCGCCCGGCGTCGTAGAGGAGGAGCGTGGCGCCGTTGCCCCGGTCGTGGGTCTCGCGTTCCTCGGTGTGCCAGGTGCCGTCGGCGTGCTGGAGGTCGAAGGTGGTGGCCCGCTCGACGTACCAGTGGCTGGACAGGAGTTTCACCTCCCGGACCTTCACGCGCGGGTTGCCGGTCAGCTCCAGACCGGTGCGGTCGAGTCCGGTACGGCCCCGGCGGTCGGGGGTGTCGATCCCGGCGGTCATCACAGACCGTCCGGGCGGGTGAGGGCGTTCAGGTGACTCATGGTCACCTGTCTACCACCCGCCAGCAACAGCGCCCCTTCGGGGCGCTGGGGGTACCCCCAGCCGAAGGCTGGGGGAGGCGGGCGGCCGTCGACGGAGGCCGACGGCGCCCCCGTCCCCGCGGAGGGGGCGGTGACGCGCCGGCGACGGCGGGAACTGCGCGACCAGCCACGACGGCGCCGCACCCAACCGACAACGCGCCCCCGGCTCCCCCAGCGAAGCGCCTAGTGCACTTCGGCAGGCCGCGGCCCCTCATCGAGGAACCCACCCGACTGGTGCTGCCACAGCTTGGCGTACGCGCCCTCCGCGGCGAGCAGTTCGCGGTGCGTGCCCTGCTCGACGATCCGGCCGCGGTCCAGGACCACCAGCCGGTCCATGGAGGCGACCGTGCTCAGGCGGTGCGCCACCACCAGCGCCGTGCGGCCCTCCATGAGCCGCCACAGCGCCTCCTGGACGAGGATCTCGCTCTCGGAGTCCAGCGCGCTGGTCGCCTCGTCCAGGAGCAGGATCGGGGCGTCCCGCAGGATCGCCCGGGCCAGCGCGACCCGCTGGCGCTGGCCGCCGGAGAGCTTGACGCCGCGCTCCCCCACCATCGTGTCGAACCCGTCCGGCAGCGCGTCGGCGAACTCCGTGACGTGCGCGGCCTCGGCGGCCAGCCGGATCTCGGCGTCGGTGGCGTCCGGCCGGGCGAAGGCGATGTTGTCCCGCAGGGTGCGGTGGAACATCGCCGGGTCCTGCGGGACGTAGGCGATCTGGCTGCGCAGGTCGGCCTGGCGCAGCCGGCTGATGTCCTGGCCACCGATCATGATCCGGCCGGCGTCGATGTCGGTCATGCGCAGCAGCAGCCGGGTCAGCGTGGTCTTGCCGCCGCCCGACCGCCCGACGAACCCGAACTTCGACCCGCTGGGCACGTCCAGCTCCAGCCCCTCGAACAGCGGTTTGGCGCCCGCGTGGGTGAAGGAGACCTTCTCGAAGCGGACGTCGGCGGCCCGGGGCGCGAGCGGCTCCGGGGCCGGGGGGTCGATGACGGTCGGCGGTTCGAGAAGCAGTTCGGTGAACTGGGCCGCCTCCGTCATCGAGCTCTCCATGCGCCGGTAGATCTGGTTGAACTCGAACATGATCCGGGTCGCGTTGGTGAAGTAGGTGAAGGCGACCACGACCGCCTCCACGCTGTGCCCGCCGCCCGCCAGCGTCACCGCGAGCAGCAGGCCCACCGCGTTGGTCGCCACGGACATCGGCGCGACGAACGTGTCGATGCGCAGGTTGCCGTAGTCCCAGGAGCGCAGGGTGCGCCGCCTCGACTCGGCGACCCGCGACCGGTGTTCGGCGGCCTCCCGCTTCTCGGCGGCGAACGCCCGGACGGTGTCCATGTTCATCAGACTGTCGGCGACGTGCCCCGACACCCGCGCGATCGCCTCCTCGCGCTGGTCGACCAGCCGCTGGCGGCGGCGGATCAGCGGGAACACGCACACCGCCGTCACCGCGATCATCGCGAGGAGCGCGACGACGAGCAGCGGCTCGTACCGCCACAGCACCACCGATCCGAACGCCAGCGGCACGAAGCTGCCGACGATGTTGAAGGTCAGCGTGTCGCCGAACTCCTCGAACCGGGTGGCGAAGCTCAGCACCCGCTTGGTGAGGGAACCCGCGAAGTTGTCGTGGAAGAACGCGGCGTCCTTCGCGAACAGTTCGTCCATGCCGATGACGTACAGGTGCTCGATGCCGAGGGCGTCCAGACGGTTCAGACAGTGCAGACCGACCCGCCAGAACGCCTCCGCCAGCAGCAGGACACCGGCGAAGCCGAGGACGTACGGCAGTGCGGCGCGCAGGGCCAGGCCGTGGCCGTCGGCGATCCGGCCGATCAGCTTGGCCACGACCAGCGGGGCCAGGTAGTTGATTCCGATGTTGCCGAGCGCCGGCAGCAGCATCCCGGGCAGCGTGAGCCACCTGAGCCGGGCCAGCTCCCGTCCGTAGTAGCGAAGCGCGAGCAGCACCGCGCCCTTGCGCGGTCCCGTCGCAGGTAAATCGACAGAGGATGTCATCTCAACCCTGTGTAGTCGTCGCGCGGCATGCCGAGCCGGCCGCCGCATGGTCCGCGGCGGCCTGGAATCGGCAGGTCAGGAAAGGGAAGTGTCCCGCGACGACGGTCGCCCGGTCCACGTGTTTTTTCGTCGGCGACTACGGAGCGAACACATGACCGACGGCACTGCCCGGCAGCGGCGACCCGGGCCCCGCGAAGTGGCCCGCTCGATGGGAAGGGAAATGGCCCAGGGTTGCGGGCCGGTTGCGTCGTAGGGTCGAGGGCGTGACGACGCGGGAGCCCGCGGGCTCCCCCCGGTCCGCCGCCGTCCGCGGTGGCAGGGCCCGACGCGGGGCGCTGAGATGGGTCACGACGGGCGGTGCCCGCTCGTCACCGCGACTCCCCCACTTCTCTGCGAGGAACCCTTCATGCCCCTCCCCGAGGAACCCCTCATGCAAGCAGTCACCGTCAGGGACCGGGACGCCGGGGTCGGCGGCCTCGCCCTCACCGAGCTGCCGCACCCGCACGCCGCGGAGAACGACGTGATCGTGCGCGTGCACGCCGCCGGGTTCACGCCCGGCGAGCTGACCTGGCCCGCCACCTGGACCGACCGGGCCGGCCGCGACCGCACGCCGAGCGTGCCCGGCCACGAGCTGTCCGGCGTGGTCACCGGGCTGGGCTACGGCACCACCGGACTGAGTGTCGGCCAGCGGGTGTTCGGGCTCGCCGACTGGGCCCGCGACGGCACGCTCGCCGAGTACACCGCCGTCGAGGCCCGCAACCTCGCCCCGCTCCCGGCCGACGTCGACCACGTCACGGCCGCCGCCCTGCCGGTCTCCGGGCTCACCGCCTGGCAGGGCCTCTTCGACCACGGCCGCCTGACCACCGGGCAGACCGTGCTGGTCCACGGTGCCGCGGGCGGCGTCGGCTCCGTCGCCGTGCAGCTGGCCCGTGAGGCGGGCGCGCGGGTGATCGGCACCGGGCGGGCGGCCGACCGCGACCTCGCCCTCGACCTGGGGGTGACCGCCTTCGTGGACCTCCAGGCCGAGCGGCTGGAGGACATCGGCGAGGTCGACGTGGTGTTCGACGTGATCGGCGGCGAGATCCTCGACCGCTCCACGGCACTGGTGCGCCCCGGCGGCACGCTGGTCACCATCGCCCGTCCGGTCACCGTCCACCCCACGGACGGGCGGGCGGTCTTCTTCGTCGTCGAACCCGACCGCGCACGCCTCACCGACCTCGCCGCACGGCTGCGGGACGGGCGCCTCAGGCCGGTCGTCGGGGCGGTCCGGCCCCTGGCCGAGGCGATCGCCGCATTCACCCCGGAGAAGCGCACACCCGGCCGGACGATCATCCGGGTGACGGAGGACTGAGGGCCGCCGGTAGGAGGGCGGCCCGGCGCCTCGCTGGTCCGTCGCCTCGACCGGCTGGCTTCGAACGGTCTCGGAGCCCTCCCGCCGCCAGTCCCGGTCCGGGAGTTCCAGCAGCCGGGCGATGTCCGCCGCCTCGGGCAGAGGTCCGTGATCCCCCGTCACCTTGAGCGCCGAGACGGCGGTGAGGTGCCCGAGCCGGAGGGCACGGGGCAGCGGCTCCGCGCGCAGCAGCCCGGCCAGGAAGCCCGCCGCGAACGCGTCGCCCGCCCCGACCGGTTCCACCACGGCCGTCCGCAGCGCGGGCACCGTACAGGCGCCGTTCGCGGTCAGGGCGGTCGCGGCCCGGGCGCCGTCCTTGACGACGACGATCCGCGGCCCGGGCAGCAGGTCCCGCAGACCGGCGACGGTCAGGTCGCCGCCCCACAGCTCCTGGGCCTCGTCCAGGCCCACGAAGACGATGTCGGCGCGGTCGGCGAGGGCGCGCAGCACCGTCGGGGCGGTGCCCTCCGGCCACAGCGCGGCACGGTGGTTGACGTCGAAGCTGACGGCGTACGGCCGTTCGGCGGCGGGCGGGTCGAGGGCCCGGGTCACCAGGGCGCGGCAGGAGGCGGAGAGGGCGGGGGTGATGCCGGTGAGGTGCAGGAGGGCGGCCGAGCCCAGGGGTTCGCCGTCGAGCAGGCCGGGGCCGAGGGCCGAGGCCGCCGAGCCGCTGCGGTAGTAGTGGACGCGGGTTCCGGCCGGGCCCGGGTTCTTGAGGAGGAGGCCGGTGGGCCGGTGCGAGTCGGTGCGCACGTGCGTCACGTCGACCCCGGCGGCGGCGACCGCGGCGCGCACCCGGCGGCCCAGCGGGTCGTCGCCGACGGCCGAGAGCCAGCGGGCCGGGACGCCGTGGTCCGCGAGGTACATGGCCACGTTCGACTCGGCTCCCGCGACGGACAGCCGCAGTTGGCCGGCGTCCGCCAGTGGCCGGGGCGGGTCGGGGGCGAGGGCGGCCATGGTCTCGCCGAGGCAGACGACCGGTCCCGGGGCCGGACGCCAGGCGGCCGTCACGCGGGCCCCTCCTCCCGCACGGCGGCCCGGAACACGCGGGCCCGGTCGCGCAGGGCGGTGATGCTGCCGCCGTCCGCCGCGTCCCCGACGAGGGGGGAGCCGACGCCGACCGCGATGGCCCCGGCGGCCAGGTAGGCCCGCGCGGCCGGCACGTCGACGCCGCCGACCGGGACGAACGCCGCGTCGGGGAACGGCCCGCGCAGCGCCTTCAGATACGCCGCTCCCCCGGCCTCGGCGGCCGGGAAGAGCTTCAGGGCGGCCGCGTCCCGGGCCTGCGCCGCGATCACGTCGGTGGGGGTCAGCACACCCGCCAGGACCGGCATGCCGAGCTGCCGCGCGGTGTCGGCACCGGCACCGAGGCCGGGGGTGACGGCGAACGTGGCGCCCGCGCGGTGGGCGGCGTGCGCGTCGGCGGCGGTCAGCACCGTGCCGGCGCCCAGCGGACGGCCGGGCCCCAGCTCCTTGCGGGCCCGGGTGAGGACGGTCAGCGCGTCCGTGCCGCTCAGCGACACCTCGATCAGTTCGATGCCCTCCTCGGCCAGGGTCAGCACGGTGCGCAGGGCGGCGTCCGGGTCGCCGCCGCGCACGATGGCGAGCAGGCGACGGGCGGCGAGGGCGGCTCGCAGATCCACGAGCGGGGCTCCTTCCATGGTCAGTGGGGGCAGCGGCAGTCGGCGGTCACGGTGAGCCGCCAGCGGACCTCGCCCGAGGCGGGGACGCGGGCGGCGTCGTCCGGGCCCGCGTCGGCGAGGTCGAAGACGCGGCCGAGCATCGGCTCGACGCCGGTACTGCGGTAGGGCCGGCCGGCGGGGAAGCCGCCGAGGTTGCGCCACAGGGCGACGGACAGCGGCTGCCCCTCCGCCTCGACGGCCAGGGCGAGCCGGTCCGCGCCGTCGTGCACACAGCACCGGCCGCCCTCCACCACGGCCCCGACCGCCGTTCCGTCGTCCGGCCCGAAGCGGTCGAGCCGCAGCCCCCGGGGTGCCGGCCAGTCACCCTGCACCCAGGGGGCGCCGTCCGGCCAGGGGCGGGCCAGCAGGGGCGCCGCCTCCGGGAACAGCCGGGTGGGCGCCCCCTCCCGGGCCCGCACGACGGCCTCCGCGGAGAGGTCCAGCAGCGCGTGGGCGGCCCAGAGGAAGCGGAAACCGGGCTCGGCCGTGAGCACATAGGCCGCCTCCACACCGTCGTCCGTACCGCGCAGCGTGCGCGTCAGGGCGAAGCGGTCGCAGCGGACGGTCTCCCCGACGCCGTCCTCGGCGCGCGTCCAGGGCCGGGACCAGACGTCCCCGTGGTCGGGGGTGCCGCGCACGGTCGGGACGCACTCCTCCAGTCCTCCCGCGTCCACGAACGTGTCGCCCGGTGCGGCACCATCGCGTTCGGGGTTCTCGCGCCGCCACAGCCATTCCCGGCCGCCGTGGCGCAGCGAGGTCCAGCGGCCGCCGTGCGCGAGGTCGGTCACGACGGCGAGGGGCAGTGGCATGGTCACCACTCCGCGAAGGAGCCGTCGGCGTGCCGCCACACCGGGTTGCGCCACCGGTGCCCGGTGCGGTCGGCCGCGCGGACGGCCGCCTCGTCGAGGGTGATGCCGAGCCCGGGGGCGTCACCGCGGTGCGCGTGCCCGTCCACGAAGCGGAAGGGTTCGGGGTCGACGAGGTAGGAGAGGAGGTCGGCGTCCTTGTTGTAGTGGATGCCCCGGCTCTGCTCCTGGATGAGGAAGTTCGGGGTGGCGAAGGCGACTTGGAGACTGGCGGCGAGGGCGATGGGGCCGAGCGGGCAGTGCGGGGCGAGCTGGGCGCCGTAGGTCTCGGCGAGCGAGGCGATGCGGTGCACCTCGGAGATGCCGCCGGCGTGGGAGAGGTCCGGCTGGGCGACCGCGATGCCGGCGGCGAGGACGGGCAGGAACTCCGCGCGCGAGTACAGGCGTTCGCCAGTGGCCAGCGGCACCGGGCTCGCGGTGACCAGGCCGGGCAGCAGGTGGCCCTGCTCGGGGACGACGGGCTCCTCCACGAACAGCGGGTGCAGCGGGGCGAGTTCGGTGAGGACGCGGCGGGCGCTCGCGGCGGTGAAGCGGCCGTGGAAGTCGACGGCGACGTCCCGGTCCGGGCCGAGGGCGGCGCGGGCGGCGCTCACCCGGGCGACCACGGCCGCCGTCTCCGCGGCCGTCGCCACCGGCGAGGTGGCCCCGGCGGCGTTCATCTTCACCGCGGTGAAACCCGCCGCCACCTGCGCGGCTATCTGCTCGGTCAGCTGGGCGGGTTCGTCGCCGCCGACCCAGGCGTAGACCCGCACCCGGTCGCGCACCGGACCGCCCAGCAGGGCGTGCACGGGTGCGCCGTAGGTCTTGCCGGCGATGTCCCACAGGGCCTGGTCGAGGCCCGCGACGGCGCTCGACAGCACCGGGCCGCCGCGGTAGAAGCCGCCCTTGGTGAGCACCTGCCAGTGGTCCTGGATGCGCAGCGGGTCCTGCCCCACCAGGTACTCGGCGAGGACGTCGACGGCCGCGCGGACGACCTCGGCGCGCCCCTCGACGACGGGTTCGCCCCAGCCGACCACTCCGTCGTCGGTCTCGACGCGGCAGAACAGCCAGCGCGGCGGGACGAGGAAGGTCTCTATCCGCTCGATCTTCACCGGCCGCCGCTGCCTTCCGTGTCGTCGGACCCGGCCGCCTCGTGCGAACCGGTCGTTTCCTCGGGGCTGTCGAGCCGTGCCAGGTCGCGGCCCGCCTGGTCGAGCAGGGCACGCATGGCCGTCTCGGCCGCCTGCGGGTCGCGGTCGCGTACGGCGTCCAGGACGGCGCGGTGGGCGGGGACGGGGTCCTCGCTGTGCGGGGAGCTGTGCACGATCCGGTCGCGGTGGGCGAGGCCCGACTCGATCACCATCTCCATGCGTTCGAGCAGTTCGTTGTGGGTGGCGGCGAGCAGGGCCCGGTGGAAGGCGAGGTCGGCGTCGACGGCGTGGCCCGGGTCCGCCTCCTCCCGGCCCATCGCCTCCACGGCCGTCTCCAGCAACAGCAGGTCGGCCTCGGTGCGGCGCTCGGCGGCGAGCCGGACGGCGGCCGGCTCGATGATGGCGCGCACCTCGGCGAGGTTGCGCAGCAGCGACCGTTCCGCGCCGGTCGTCCCGCCGCCCTCGAACTGCCAGCGCAGCACGTCGGCGTCGAGCAGGTTCCAGTCCGCGCGGGCCCGTACGAAGGTGCCGCGTTTCTGGCGGGCGTCGACCATACCCTTGGCGGCGAGCACCTTGAGGGACTCGCGCAGTGCGGTGAGGCTGACGTCGAGCTCGCTCTGCAGCGCCACCAGGTCCAGCGTGGCCCCTTCCGGGATCTCGCCGCCCAGGATGCGGCGTGCCAGGGCCTCCACGGTCTGGCCGTGCACACCGCGGCGGGCGTAACGCGTCATGTCGTACAGCCTTTCTCTTCCACGCTGGGGTCCGCGTTCTGGTCCAAGGGCATCATGCGGAAGCCTTCACCACGCTCCAGCCGCCGTCCACGACGAGACTGGCCCCGGTGATGTAGGAGGCCTCGTCGGCGCTGAGGAACGCGATGGCGGCGGCCACCTCCTCGGGGGTGCCGAAGCGGCGGGCGGCCGTTCCTGCGACGCTGCGTTCCCGTTCCGCGGGCTCCACCCGGTCCCAGGCCGCGGTGAGGATCGGCCCGGGGAGCACCGCGTTGACGCGCACCTCGGGCCCGTACTCGACGGCGAGCTGCCCGCACAGGGACAGCAGGCCGCCCTTGGCCGCGGCGTAGGCGGGGTGGCCGGGGATGCCGGCACGGGCGTGCACCGACGAGGTGAGGACGACGGCCCCGTGGCGGGCGCGCAGGTCGGGCAGGACCGCGCGGACGCCGAGGAAGCCGCCGGTGAGGTTGACGGCGAGCTGTCGCTGCCAGGACGGCAGGGACATCTCGTGGGCCGGCACGACCTCGACGGTGTAGGCGTTGGCGACGAGCACGTCGACGGGGCCGAAGGCGTGGGCGGCGGTGACGATCCGCGCCCAGTCGTCCTCGGCGGCGACGTCCGCGTGCACGTACCGGGCCTGGCCGCCGTCCTTCTCGATCCCGTCCACCACCGCCTGGCCGCGTTCGTCGGCGATGTCGGCGAGCACGACGGCGGCGCCCTCTGCGGCGAGGCGTGCGGCGGTGGCGGCTCCGATGCCGGAGGCGGCGCCGGTCACCACGGCGGTGCGGCCGGTGAAGCGGGCACCGTACCGTCGTACGGACTGGTCCATCGGGCTCCTTAGAGGGTGAGCTGCTGGAAACATATGCGTCCTACCGGCGGCTCAGCACCACCAGGTCGGCATCGTGCTCGGCACTCCACGCGAACGGCAGGCCGTGGTGGAGCAGATGGGCACCGCTGTACGACGTTCCGGTGGCCGTGTCCCGGTAGCGCGCCGCCGGGTCCAGGCCGCGCAGCCGGAGCCGGTCGGGGCGGCCGGGCAGCAGCGGCGCGCCGTCGAGGCGGCCGGTGGAGAGCGCGGCGACGACGGTCCGGTCACCGGCGTCGTACTGCACGCCGCAGGTCGGGTCGTCCGGCGTCCCGAGCAGCCGGGCCTCGCCGTGGTGGACGACGTCCCGCACCTCCTTGTAGCGGGCGGTCCACCGGGTGGCCTCGGCCCGTTGCTCCGGGGTCCAGGCGCGCAGGTCGGCGCCGATCCCGAGGACTCCGCACATGGCGTTGACGAAGCGGAAGGCGAGGCTGCGCGGGCGCGGGTCGAAGAGGCCGGGGGCGTCGGTGACCCAGGAGCTCATGACGTGGGGCGCGTGGGCGTGCAGGAAGCCGTGCTGGATGCGCAGCCGGTCCATCGGCGCGGTGTTGTCGCTGGGCCAGACGACGTCGGTACGGGCGAGGGTGGCGTGCTCGATCCGTCCGCCGCCGCCGGCGCAGCCCTCGACGGTGACGTCGGGGTGGGCGGCGCGCAGGTGGTCGAGGACCCGCAGGTATCCGGCGACGTGCTCGGCGTCCAGGTCGGCCGGGGCGGCGGATCCGGTGCCGGGGCGGCCGCGTTCGGTGGGCGGGCGGTTCATGTCCCACTTCAGGTAGCCGATGCCGTAGGCGCCGAGCAGCCGGTCGAGGGTGCCGATGACGAAGTCCTGGACGTCGGTCCGGCCCAGGTCGAGGAGCAGCTGGTGGCGGACGAGCCGGGCCGGGCGGCCGTCGATGCGGTAGACCCACTCGGGGTGTTCGGCGTACAGGCGGCTGCCGGGACTGACCGCCTCCGGCTCCACCCACAGGCCGAAGTCCAGGCCGAGCGCGCGGACTTCGTCGACGAACCGGCCGAAGCCCTGCGGGAACGCCGCCGGGTCCGGGTACCAGTCGCCGAGGCCGCCGGTGTCGTCGGCGCGGCCGGTGAACCAGCCGTCGTCGACGACGAACAGCTCGGCCCCGATGTCCGCGGCCGCCTTCGCCAGCTCCAGCTGGCCGACGGCGTCGACGTCGAAGCCGGTGGCCTCCCAGGAGTTGTAGAGGACCTTGCGGGTGCGGTGCAGCCGGTCGCCGGCGAGGCGGCGCTCGTAGCGGTGCCAGACCCGGGACAGACCGTCGAGGCCGTCCGGGCTGAAGGCACAGGCGAGGCGGGGGGTGGCAAGGGTTTCGCCCGCGGCCAGGAGTACGGCGCCCTCGTGCGGGACCCGCCCGGCGCGGACCCGTACGGCACCGCCCGGCTCGGCCTCCGCCGTGATGTGCCAGTTGCCGGGCCATTCGAGGGCGACGCCGTAGGTGGCGTCCCCGTCCTGCACGGCGAGCCAGGGCGCGTACGCGTGGCCGGGCGCACCCTGCGTGCTGCCGATACCGAACGTGCCCCTGGTGAGGTCGAGCCGGGTGTGCTGGAACTCCTGCGACCACTGGCCGGAGAGATACGTCAGCCGGGCCGCGCCCCTGACGGGGACGGTGACGGCGGCCGAGTCGAGCCGTTCCAGGCGGAGTTCGGCCGTGGCGGTGAACTCGGCCCAGCGGAGGATCACGTCGGTGCCGGGGACGGTCCGGTAGCAGAGGACGGTGCGCAGGCCGATCAGCTCGTCCGCGAAGGCGAGCCGAAGAGACCCTTCCGTCTCCTCCGCCCCGTCGAACTCCCACCACACGTAACGGCCTTCACCCGCCACCAGTTCGGAGCCCGTGAACGGCCGCAGCCCGTAGGGCAGATACTCGGCCGGGGCCGCGTCGGCGGGCGTGATGAAGTGGGTGCGGTGGGACCAGTCCAGGGCGGACGGGCCGTCCTCGACCCCCAGCGGTCCCCAGGCGTCCAGCTCCGCCCAGGGGCCGTCCGGTGAGAGGCGGACGGTGTAGCTGGTGTGCTCCGTACGCAAGGTCCAGCGGTCGTTGGTCACTTCACCGCTCCCAGGTTGAGGCCGGCCACGAAGTGCCGCTGGAAGCGCAGGAAGACGGCGACCGTGGGGGCGGCGGCGATCACGGACCCGGCCGCGATCACGTTCCACATCGACACGTACTGGCCCTGGAGTCCGATGAGGGCGGCGGTGATCGGCATCTTGGTGTCACTGCGCAGGACGGTGATCGCCCAGAGCAGGTCGTTGAAGACCCAGGTGAAGGACAGCGCGCTGAGGGCGGCCAGGGCGGGGCGGGTCAGCGGGAGGATGATCCGCCAGAAGATCTGCCAGGGTCCGGCGCCGTCCACGACGGCCGCCTGCTGGATCTCCACCGGGATCGACCGCATGAACCCGTGCAGGACGAAGACGTAGAAGCCGACGCCGAAGCCGATCTGCACGCCGATGAGCGCGGGCAGGGTGTCGTAGACGCCCATCACCTCGCTGAGCTTGGACACCGGGATGAGCAGGATCTGCGGCGGGAGCAGGTTGCCGCCGAGCATGAGCAGCAACAGGGAGCGGCGGAAGGGGAGTTCGTAGCGGCTGAGGGCGAACGCGGCCATCGCGGCGAGGGCCAGGGTGACCAGGACGCAGGGGATGGTGACGAGCAGGCTGTTGATCAGGGCCCGCTGCTGGCCGCCGTCGGTCCAGGCCTGGCCGAAGTTGCCCAGGGTGAAGGAGTGGGGCCGGCTGCCCAGGCCGTGGGCGGCGATGTCGTCGAAGGAGCGCAGGCTGGTCACCACGACCAGGGCGATGGGCAGCAGCCACAGGACGGCCAGGGCGCCGGCGCCGAGGTGGAATCCGGCGGTGGCCGCTCTTCTGCGGCGCAGCGCCGTGGAGTCGGCGGACATCAGTCGGCCTCCCGGAAGGCACGGACGAGGTAGGAGGCGATGACCCCGAAGGCGAGGACGAAGATGACGACGGCCAGGGCGGAGCCGTAGCCGAGGCGCAGGGACTGGAAGGCGGTCGAGTACATGTAGGTGCTCAGCAGCTCGGACGAGTGGTAGGGGCCGCCGCGGGTGAGGGACCAGACGACGTCGAAGGAGCGCAGCGAGTCGATGACGATGACCGACAGGACGACCGCGTTGACGCTGCGCAGCTGGGGCAGCGTGACGTGCCGGAACCGCTGCCAGGCGCTCGCGCCGTCGACCTTGGCGGCCTCGTGGAGCGCCGGGTCGATGCCCTTGAGGCCGGCCAGGTAGAGCACCATCACGTAGCCGATCTGGCGCCACAGCGCGGGCACGATCACCGCGTACAGGGCGGTGTCCTGGTCGGCGAGCCAGGCGTGCTGGAGGCTGCCGAGGCCCACCCCTTCCAGCACCCGGTTCAGGACGCCGTCGGGCTGGTAGACCGCCTGCCAGACAAGGGCGGTGGCGACCAGTGAGAAGACGACCGGCAGGAACAGGGCGGCCCGGTAGAAGCCGACCCCGCGCCGCTCCTGCTGGAGCAGCAGCGCGGCGGCGAGCCCCAGTACGGCGGACAGGCCGCCGAAGAGAACCAGCCACAGGACGGTGTGCCCGAGCGCGCTGCGGAAGACGTCGTCGTGGGCCATCTCCCGGAAGTTGTCCAGGCCGACGAACTGCGGCGGGGACACGCCGTCCCACTTGGTGAGGGCGAGGTAGAAGCCCTGGAGCGCGGGCCAGAACACCCACAGGGCCTCGGCGAGCAGCGGGACCAGGACGAAGGCGAGGACCAGCGGCGGGGTGCGCCGGGGGCCCCGGGGCCGCCTGCCGCTGACGGGCAGGCGGGCCGGGGACTTCCGGTCGGGGGCGGTCAGCACAGCCACGTCAGGCGTTCCAGATCTTCTGGGCATCGCGCTGCCAGTCGGTCAGGATGCTGCCGATCTGCCTCGGCTTGGCCAGGAACTTGGTCAGGGCGGTGTCCGCGGTGGGCTGGAGGGCGTCGCTGGAGTCCCGGTTGAAGAACTGGGTGATCTCGGCGGCCTCCGCGACGTGCGCGCGGCCCTTCTTCACCAGCGCGGTCCCGGCGTCCTTGGCGTCCGGGTTGCAGGGCAGGACGGTGCCGGAGGAGCCCTTGATGTAGATCTCCTGGGCCTCGGCGGTGGCGAGGTACTTCATCAGGTCGATGACCTGGTCCCGGCGGCCGGTGCGGGCGCTGGCGAAGTAGCCGTCGACCGGCGCCTCCTCGGCGAGCGGGACCTTGGAGTCGATGACGGGGAAGCGGAAGAAGTCGATGTCGTCCAGGGCGCTCTTGGGTGCCGAGTCGGCGAAGAAGGTACCGATGAGCATCATGCCGGTCTTGCCGCCCAGCAGGGCGGTCGTGGCGTCCTGGAAGGCGAGGGCGGTGCCGTTCGGGTCGAAGTACGGCAGCACCTCCTGCCAGCGGCCGAAGATCTTGCGCACCTCGGGGTCGTCGAACCGGTGCTTCCCGGCGAGGAGTTCACGGTGGTACTGGGCGCCGTTGATCCGGATGTCGAGATAGTCGAACCAGGCCGACGCCACCCAGGGGGTGTTGCCGCCGGCGCCGAGCCCGATCGGGGCGACGCCCTTCTTCTTGAGCTTGTCGCACAGGTCGAGGAAGCCGTCCCAGCTGGTGGGCTCGCTCACGCCCCACTTGGCGAACTGGGACTTCCGGTAGAACATGCCCCACCAGTAGTAGGTGTTGGGCACGAAGACCTTCTTGCCGGAGCTCGCGGTGCAGAGCGTGTGCAGCGCCTTGGTGTACCGCTTGAGGTCGGGCGAGGAGCTCCACGCCTCGTCGAGGTCGAGCAGCAGGTTCTTCCTGGCATAGGCGTCCGCCACCGAGCCGGGGTACCAGGTGTACACGTCCGGCGGGTTGGCCGAGGTGAGGTAGGTCGGCAGCTGGGTGCGGAAGGTCTCGGCGGCAATGGTGTTGAGGCCGGCCTTGCCGGACCCCTTCTTGCCGTACGCCGCGACCAGGTCCTCCATGGCGGTCTTGGCCTGCGGGGCGGACAGGTTGGACTGGAGGGTCACCGCGCCTGTCGAGGAGCCCTTGCCGGAGGAGGTGGAGGTGACGCAGCCGCTGAGCAGCGCCGCGGTACCGGTGGCGCCGAGTCCGGCGAGGAACCGCCGTCTGCTGGTCTGGGGGTTGGCCATGGTGGATTCCTCGTTCACTTGAATCGGGTCCGGTACACGTGGCCGTCGACGCCGCGGAAGGCCGCGTCCACGGCTCCGTCCGGGCCGTCGACCGCGCCGAGCGCGCCGTCGAACGCGGCGCTCGGGAACTCCTGCCGCTTGCTCCAGCCCTGCCAGGCACCGTCGGCGTACCGCTGCTGCCAGAGCGTGTAGTCGGCGGCCCGTGCGTACAGCAGCACCGCGTCGCCGACGGCGACCAGCGTCGGGCTGCCGCTGACGGTCCCGCCGAGCGAGGTCCAGTCGGACCACTCCCCCGACGTGTCCCGGGTCCGCGTCCACACGTCGTCCGCGGCGGTGCGTACGGCGACGTGGACGCGTCCCTGGGCGTCGACGACGGCGGACGGACGGCCGTACACCGTCCGGCCCCCGGGTTCGCCGAGCGACGACCAGCCGGACGCCGGACCGCGCTGTACGACCGTGCCGTCGGCGCCGCGCGCGAACAGCGTCCAGTGGGCGGGATCGGTGAAGGCGACGGACGGCGCGTCGGTCAGCTGCCCGCCGAGGGACTGCCATTGACCCCAACGGCCGTCGGCGTAGACCCGCCGGTACGCCTGCGAGTCGGCGCCGCGCACGAAGACGTCGACCCGGCCGTCGGCGGAGGCGTACGCGGCGGGCTGGCCGAGGATCTCGCCCCGCGCGGGACCGCCGAGGTCCCGCGTCCGCCCGCCGGTGTTCTGGACGAGCGAGCCGTGCGGCCCCCGGAAGAACGTGGAGCCGTCGCCCGCCACGGCCGGGCTCGCGGTGGCCGTCACGCCCAGGTCCGTCCCCGGAAGCGCGTCGGCGCCGGTCAGCTTGAGGAAGGCGGTACCGTGCGCGGGGACCTCGACGGTGTACGACCCGGTGTGCGTGCCCCGGTCGGCACGCGCGCGCAGGTCACGGACCTGGACCGGGCCGCCGAGACCGGTGTCGGCGAACTGCACGGTGCGCTCGGCCGGTTGGTCCGAGCGGTTGAGCAGGACGACCGCGCGCTGCCCGTGCCCTTGCAGGACCTTGCTGTAGACGTCGCCGACCGGGTCGGTCGCCACCCGTACGCCCTGGACCGCGAGGGGGTCCTGGTCGACGGCGATGATCTCGGGGTTGCGGAGCGTGGCGAGCATCGAGTCGGACAGCGTCCGCGGATCGGAGCCCAGCATCAGCGGCGAGCCCATCTCGGCCCACATCACGAACTGCGTGGTGGACTCCTCCTGGGTGAGCTCGTACGTCCCGTCGGTCATCTTCCGCATGGGGATGAGGTAGTCGGGGTCGTCGTAGTGGCCGGGGCCCTGTGCCTCGGGGTGCCAGGCGTTGGCGTCCATGTTGCGCAGGATGTTCGGCCACTCGCCGGGGCTGGGGGTGCCCCAGGCGATGTCGGTGCCGGTGCGCCAGGAGTCGGCGATCGCCGGGGCGTAGACATAGGTGTTGTGGGCGTCCTGCTCGGGGGTGTGCGGCAGGCCCCAGTCGTCGGTGAGCGGGTTGCAGAGGTTGAGCAGCATCCTGCGGCCGGACTTGGCGACCGCGTCGCTGAACTCCTTGTAGGCGGGACCCGGATCGAGTTTCGCGCCGATCCCGCACAGGAAGTCGGCCTTGATCGCGTCGATCTTCCAGCTCGCGAACTGCCGTGCGTCCTGGTCGTAGTACCCACGGCTGCCGAGACCGCAGCTCCGGCCGCCGTCGTAGGTACCGGCGTCGGTGTAGATGCCGGCCCGGAGTCCGCGTTTGTGCAGGTAGGAGACGAGGGCCGGGATACCGGAGGGGAAGCGGTCCGGGTTGGCCGTCAACCGGCCCTGGGCGTCCCGGGGGTTGTCGGCCTGCCAGCCGCCGTCCAGCCAGACGATGTCGTAGCCGGCGTCCCGCAGACCGCTGCTGACCAGCCTGTCGGCGACGGAGCGCACCTCCTTCTCGGTGGGCGCGCCGAGCCCGTAGTAGGTGTTCCAGCCCATGTAGGGCGTGGGTGCGAGGCCGCTGTCGTAGGCGGCGGGCGCGCCCTGGTCGACTGCCGTCTGCGCGACGGCGGCGGGGGTCGCGGTGGCGGCCAGGAGCACCGCGACGGCGGCCGCGAGGGCGGGCCGGGTGAGCCGTTGGTGCCGGGGTCCGGCTGCGGGCGGGTGCGAAGTCATCTGTGTCTCCCGGGGGTTGGGAAGCAGGAGAACGAGACGCGGGCCGCGCTGCCGGAGCGGGCCACGACGTCACGGCGACGACTGTGGCCCGTGGCCGAAACGGTGTCAAGATTAATTACTAATTTACTAGAAGCCGGATGAGGCTGCGGCGAGGAGAGCGCACACCACGAGTACCGGCGGGAGCACACCGGCCCAGCCCGGTGCCGTCCGCAGTACCGCCATGCAGGCCGCCGCGCCCGCGAACAGGCCTGCCAGCCGGACGGGCACCCAGCGGTTCGGGCGCCCCGCCCCCACTCCCTTGACGATGAAGGTGGCCAGGGTGCCGGTCAGGTAGGTGGTCGGCGCCGCGGCCCGGCCGGCCGCGACCATGGCTCCCGATTGGATGCCCATCGTCAGCGCGGCCCCGAACTGCAGGACGTCCCGGGCCGTCCGCCCCGGCGCTCCGCCCAGGACGGCCCAGACCACCGCGCCCGCGGCCAGCAGGAGTGCCTCGCCGGCGAGACAGAGCACCACCGGCCGCGGCCAGTGCCTGGCGGTGCCTTCGTACCCTCGGGCGAACCGGGCGGTGACGGCCGCACCCAGCCCGAACCCCGCCAGCGCCAGCACCGCCGCGGTCACGCCCGTGGCCTGGGCGCGGCCGACCGCCATGCCGAGCAGGGCCAGGTTGCTCGTCATGACTCCGGCGAAGACATGGTCCAACGCGGTGAAGGAGATGGTCTCCACCGCCCCCGAGGCCGCCACCAGAAGCACGACGGCGACGCGCAGCGCGGTCCCCGGTTCCGCCGGCGGCCGCCCGGGGGTCTCTGTCGCTTGCTTGCGCGGCTCATCACTCACAGTTCCCGAGCGTAACGCCGGGTGAGAGTTCGATCTCCGGCTACGCGGAGGCGGCGCGGACCAGGCCGTCCAGCCGGGCCTGGTGGCCGTTGAGCATGGAGTTCGGGCGCTCGTTCGCCAGGGCCGCGGCCGGTTCGCCGATCCGGGTCTCCTGGGTGAGGATGCGCACCCGGCCGCCCGGCAGGTCCTCCACCAGCCAGGCGTGCAGCACGTCCAGCCGCTCCGCGGGCCCGCCGTCCTGCTTCGCCGTCCACGACAGCCGGCCCGGGACCCCCGCGGCGGGGGCCCGGAACTCGACGACATGGGCGTCCAGGGGCGGTTCTCTGGGGTTTTGAGGACTGTGGTGTGATATTGCGCCTGTTGCTGTCGTTTGGTGTATTACGACGGTTCTCGGGGTGTGTGGCTCTTGTAGCGGATCGTTGCGATCGACATACGGAGCATGGGAACGAATGTACGGAACATTTCTTGTCCTGATGCCGTCGGGTACCCGGTACTGGACTGTGATGGACGACGAGCTGGAGGTCATGCCGGAGGCGGATCGCTTTCTGAGGGAGGTACGCCTGACTCGGGGTCGGGCAGAGAGGGAGTGTCTTTTTCTTTGTGTAAGCCCGGTGTGATGGTTCGGGTCAGTAGTCGGTGATGCGGTCGCCGTAGTAGCCGGCGAGGGTGTTGATGGCTTCTTTCCAGTTGCGGGTCTGACCAGTGATGTGGGGTCTGTTGGGCTGGCGGTCACGGATGACGAGGTAGAGCACCTTCAGGGCGGACTGCTCGTCGGGGAAGTGGCCGCGACGGCGGGTGGCCTGCCGGAAGCGGGAGTTGAGGGACTCGATCATGTTGGTCGTGTAGACGATCTTGCGGATCTCCGGCGGGAACCTGAGGAACATCACGAAGTGCTCCCAGGACCTGCGCCAGGTGGCGGTCAGCGCCGGATACTTCGCGCCCCAGGTGTCCTCGAAGTCCGCGAAGCGAGCCTCGGCCGCATCCGCGGTCGGCGCGGTGTAGACGTACCGCAGCTCCTTCGCGATCAGCGACCAGTGCTTGGTGGAGGCGTACTTGAGGCTGTGGCGGACCATGTGGACCACGCACAGCTGCACGTCCGCCAGCGGCCGGATGTTCTGGATCGAGTCGGGCAGACCCTTCAGGCCGTCGCAGCAGGCGATCAGCACGTCCTGCACGCCACGGTTCTTCAGCTCCGCCAGCCAGGTCATCCAGGCTTTGGCTCCCTCGCCGCCGCTGCCCACCCACATGCCCAGCACGTCGCGTTCGCCCTGAAGGTTGATACCGATGGCAACGTACACGGGCCGGTTGGCCACTGCCCCATCCCGGATCTTGATGACGATCGCGTCGATCATGACGACGGCATAGGTGCGGTCCAGCGGCCGGTTACGCCAGGCGTCCGGCTCGCCCGCAACCTTGTCAGTGGCTCGAGAGATCAGGTCCCGGGAGACCTCCACGTCGTAGATCTCCGCCAGATGGGCCTGGATCTCACCGGTGGTCAGGCCCTTGGCGTACAGAGACAGGATCGACTGGTCGAAGCCTTTGATACGGCGGGAGTGCTTGGGCACCACCTGCGGAACGAAGGAGCCGGCCCGGTCCCTGGGCACCTCGATGTCCACCGACCCGACCTCGGCCAGCACCCGCTTCCTCGACGTCCCGTTGCGGGAGTTGCCCGAGCCGGCACCGGCTTTGTCGCCCTTCTCATAGCCCAGGTGCTCGGTCAGCTCCGCCTCCAAAGCTCCCTCGAGGACCAGCTTCACCAGCCCGGACAGCAGCCCGCCCTCACCGACCAGGTTCACCCCCTCCCGGCGGGCCCGCTCGATCAACTGCTCGGCCAGGTCCCGGTCCAGCTGCGCCGCTCGCGCCAACTCCGCACCCGTTCTCACGCTGTCCGCGACGCTCTCGCGCGGGCCATCGTCCTTGATCGCCATGGTGGATCCTTCCCGACAGAGGGAGCACCTCATGCCAGACGGGTCACACCAGGGCTTACACGAAATTCAGGACAGTCCCGACCGAGGAACTTGATGCCGCGCGGGCGGCTAACCGGGAACTGACCCGGGCACTGAACCAGGCCCGCTGAGGCGGTTTCGCGCTCTTCCTCTGTTCCCTGAAGGCGGAGCTTTCAGGAGGAGGGCTGACCGTTGCGCAGGTGGCCGCGTGTCTCAGTTCCAGGCGGCTGAGGACGTCGGTGCTGTCGATGAACTGGTCGACAGCACCGATCGTCGGCAGGGCGAGGATGGCCGAGCCGGTGATGCGGGTGGTCAGGGCCCAGGCGAAGCGTTCGGCGTGCAGGACCCCAGAGTGATCTCCAGCCGGGGCAACAGCTTCTCCCGGTCAGTAGGACGCGGTCAATGCCTCGATCGTGTCCGGCGTTCGGCAATCTCCCCCGCGCGGCGGTCTTCCGCCGATTGAGCTCCTCCAACCACGAAACCATCACCGCCTCCAAGAACGGCGCACTGCATCACCAGCTCACTGCAGAAGAGCCGCACCCCGGGAAGGCCACCCATCGCCCGCCCCTGGCGGACGGCAGCGACATGGCCTTCGTGCCGGCCTCTCCGGCATTGTCGGACCACTCCAGGAATCAAAGGTAAGTGGATCGACTTGCCACGAGGGCGGCGCGAGGGCTACCTTCAAATGGTAAGTCCATCGACTTACCTCACTTCTCGGCAAGGAACCATGAACATGACTCGTCTTGCGGGCAAGCGCGCCCTCATCACCGGCGGTACGAGCGGCATCGGCCTGGCGACCGCCCAGCGTTTCATCGCGGAGGGCGCCGACGTGCTGGTCACCGGCGTCACCCCGGCCAGCATCGAGAAGGCGCGGGAGATCCTCGGGGACAAGGTGCCCGTCGTGCAGGCCGACGCACGCGATCTCGACGCCCAGCGGGACCTGGCCAAGCAGGTGGGTGAGCACTTCGGGGGTCTGGACGTGGTGTTCCTGAACGCCGGCGTGTCGGACTGGCGGTCGTTCGAGGACCACACGGTGGACAGCTACGACCGGCTGTTCGACATCAACGTCAAGAGCGTCTTCTTCCTCACGCAGGCCCTGGTGCCGGTGCTGGCCAACCCGTCCTCGGTGATCCTCAACGCGTCCGCCAGCGTGCACGGCGGCTACGGGCAGGCGAACGCCTACGCCGCGACGAAGGCGGCTGTCTCCTCCCTGATGCGGTCGTGGAACGCGGACCTGCTCAAGTCGCACGGCATCCGGTTCAACGCGGTCAGCCCCGGCCCGGTGGACACCCCGCTCTACTCCAAGCTCGGGATCGAGGACCCCGCGGTGCAGGCGGCGGTCCTGGAGGGGATCAGCGCCGGCATCCCGCTGGGCCGCATGGGTCTGCCCGAGGAGGTCGCGGAAGCCGTCGTCTACCTGGCCTCCGACGCCTCCGCCTTCGCGGTGGGCCAGGACCTTATCCTGGACGGAGGTTCGACCGTCCTCTGACAGCAAGGACACGGCCGGAAGACGGGCGAGGGGCGAGGGGTAGAGGAATGTCGGTGGAGGACCGAGCGGAAACCCGTGGCGACACGTGCCAGGCCGGGTACCACGCGCAGATCAAAGAGGAGAACCGGGCGCGCATCATCCGCGCCGCCCGCGATCTCTTCCTCGCCCGGGGATACGACAAGACCTCCCTCGCCCAGATCGCCAAGCAGGCCCGCGTCTCCACCGGCACCCTCTTCAAGCGGTACCCCTCCAAGGCCGCACTGTTCGCGGCCGTCACCTCCGAGCAATGGCAGCTGGATGTGGAGTACGCCGCACCGCCCCCGCCCGGTGATCCCCGGTTCGGTCTGGACCACATCGGCCGCGACTACGCCTGCCTGGTCGCGCGGCCCGGCACGGCGGCGCTGTGCCGCCTGATCATCACCGAACTTCCCCAGATGCCGGAACTCGCCGACATCGTCGGCACCGGCTTCGCCATCGACCGCGGCCCCTTCTTCGACCGGCTCCGCGACTACCTGGACGCCGAAGCACAGGCCGGCACACTGGACTTCCGTTCGGCCGACGGACAGCGACAGTCGGCATCCGCAGTGGCCGAGCAGTTCCTCGGCATGATCTGCGCCCAGTTGCTGTGGCCTCAACTGGTACGGACCGACTTCGTCCCGCCCAGCCCCACTGATCCCGCGATCGTGGACGAAGCCGTCGCCCTCATGCTCAAGCGCTACAGCACCGGATCCTGATACCCCGGACCACCACTTCACTCTGCCAGAACGCCGATACGTCCCCCTGCCGGGACAGGTGCACGCGCCCTCCCGGTACTGCCGGCGTACACCCCGGCCTTGCGCCCGATGGCGTGAGCACCGGCAAGTGATCGACGCAATCCTCCAGCACGTGCGAAACCGGGGCCGATGCCGGCCCCGCCGCGACGGTGCTGTCCTTCTGACCGATAGAGGTTTCCCATGTCCAGATCCCAGCGCGACGCCCTGGACGCCATGCTCCGTTCCGCCCCCCGCAGCGAGACGCCCCCCACGGTGGCGGAACAACGCAGCGGATTCAGCGCAGCTCTCACCCGGCCCGCTCCGGCGGGCGTGGTCACCCGCAGAACCGTTCTGGGTGGGCGGCCGGCCCTGGAACTGGAGCCGGCCGAAGTCTCCGGTCGGGGCCGGCTGCTCTACCTGCACGGTGGCGGCTACGTCGTCGGCTCACCGGACACCCACGAAGGGCTGGTCGGTGAACTGGCCCGCCGCCTCGGCCTGCGAGCGCTGTCGGTGGATTACCGGCTGGCTCCCGAACATCCCTTCCCGGCGGCCGTCGACGACGCGCTCGCAGCGTATCGCGAGCTGCTGGACGCGGGCATCGACCCACGCGACCTCGTCATCGCCGGTGACTCCGCCGGCGGCGGCCTGAGCATCGCCACGCTCCTCGCAGCCCGGCACGCCGGGCTGCCGCAACCAGCGGCCGTGGTCGTCTTCTCCCCGTGGGTCGACCTCACCCTCGCCGGCGAGAGTATGCGTTCCAAGCAGGACGCCGACCCCCTCTTCATCGAGGCCGACCTGCGCGCCTTCGCCGATCTCTACGTCGGTGCAGGCGACCGGGCGCATCCCCTGGCCAGCCCGTTGTTCGCCGACCTCACCGGGCTGCCTCCGCTGCTCGTGCAGGTAGGGGCGAACGAGGTGCTGCTCGACGACGCGGTCCGGCTGGCCGCCCGTGCGGGCGCCGACGACGTCGAGGTCACGCTCGAGGTCGGGCCTGGCCTCCCTCATGTCTTCCAGCTCCAGTACGGCCGTCTCGACGAGGCCGATGCCGCGCTGGACCGCGCCGCAGCCTTCCTCACCGCCCACCTGAGTGCCGACCGGCCCCAACCTGTCAACTGAGAGGTCGTTTTCACCTGTAGTGCGTCGGTATTTTCACTATTGCACCCGGTGATGTATTGGTGCGGGTGAGGCGGTCGGGTCGGTCGTGCTTGTCGGGACGGATGGTGTGGCGTCAGGGGCGGGAGTCGGCTTGCGCCTGTCTCATCCCAGGACGCCTGGATCTGTTCCGTGCTTCAGCGCGGCAGAACGCACGCCTGGGCGCACGCCCCCGACCGGCGATACCTCCATGTCATGACCGACCGTCGCGCATATCCGAGTGATCTGTCCGATGCCCGCTGGGAATTGATCGAGCCAGTGCTGTCCGCGTGGCGCTACGAGCGCCACGGCCGGGCCCTGGGATTTGGCCGGCCGCCCGAGCACGACCTGCGCGAGATCATGAACGCGATCTTGTACGTGGACCGCACCGGGGTGCAGTGGCGCTACCTGCCGCACGACTTCCCGAACTGGAACACGGTCTACGGCTACTTCGCCAAGTGGCAGTCCGACGGCATCTTTGCCCAGCTCAACGGCCTGCTGCGGGAGTTGGTGCGACAGCAGGAGGGCCGCAACGCGGAGCCGTCGGCGTGCGTGATCGACGCGCAGAGCGTCAAGGCCTCCACCAGCGTCCCCGCCACGAGCCATGGCACGGACAACGCCAAGAAGATCGTGGGCCGCAAATGGAGCATCGTGACCGACACGATCGGCCTCCTGATCGCGGTACTGGTCACCGCGGCCAGCGTGCAGGACTCCGTGGCCGGCACCCAACTCCTCGACCAGGTCTGCGCCGGGCATCCCGGCATCCGCAAGGTCTGGGTCGACGGCGGCTACCGCCAGCACCTCGTCGAGCACGCCGCCACCCTCGGCATCGACATGGAAATCACCGCCCGCACCCCCGGGACCAGGGGATTCACCCCGATCCCGAAGCGGTGGGCCGTCGAGCGGACCTACGGCTGGCTGATGCTCCACCGCCGCCTGGCCCGCGACTACGAAACCCTCGCAGCCCGCTCCGAAGCCATGATCCACCTGGCCATGACGGACCTGATGACCCGACGTCTCCGGCGAGAGCACCGTCTCCTGGCGCGACCCGGCAAATACCAATCAATCACCTATTCCAGGATGAAACACCGGGAGAAAACGACCTCTCAGAACATCGTGTTGTCGTTGGCGGCGGTCTCGGGCACGGCCTGTTCGGAGCTCCAGTGCTCGACGATCCTGGCATCGCGGACCCGGAAGAGGTCGATGACCGACCGGCCACGCTCGCCCGGCGTGTCGACGTAGTGGCTGTGCACGGCGACCAGGTCGCCTTCGGCGATGACGCGTTTCGGTGTGACACTCGACTGCGGGAACTTGTCGAAGTAGCTGCCCAGGTCGGCCTTGAGGCCGGCCGCGCCGTCGGAGAGGTTCGGGCTGTGTTCGTGGTAGTCGGCGCCGACGTAGGCGTCGATGGCGGTCAGGTCCTTGCGGACCAGCAGCTGGTCGACGAACGCGGTGACCAGTTCCTTGTGGTAGGCGGTGAACCAGCGCTGCCCGACCGCGTCGGTCCGCGGCTCGCTGAGCGTGGCGAACATGTCGTTGCCGCTGGCCGTGGTGGCGGGCACTTCCTGAATGACGTCCCAGTGCTCGGCGATCTTGCCGTCCTGGAAGCGGAACAGGTCGAACACGGCCAGACCCTCGGTGCCCGGCACCATGACGTAGCGGGAGTGCAGCAGCACCAGATCACCTTCGGTGATGATCCGTCGTGGCTCGAAGGCGGCCTGCGGAAACTGCTGTCGCATGCCGGCGCTGAAGTACTTGAGGGCGTCGGCTCCGTCGGGCGCCAGGGGGTTGTGCTGGATGTAAGAATCGGGCCGCACGACCCGATCGACGATGGCCGTGTCACCGCGGACGAACACGTCCTCCAGTAGTTGCTTGGCAAGTTGCGCCTTGCTGTCTCGGACGGTCAGCACGATCTTGCCGGTGGTGCGGCCGGTCTCGCCGAGCGTGTGCGCCTTCGCGGCCTCGGCGAGCGGGAAGGTGGCCTCGATGTGGGCGCGCAGTGCGCCGGTCTCGACGAGGGCGGCGATGGCCTGCATGCCGGCGTGGTCGGCCTCGACCAGCAGCGACTCGTAGCGGATCCCCCGCTCGGCGATCGCCGCCAGTTCGCCGGCGTCGACGGGTACCGGAAGGATCGAGACGAGGGTGCCGCCCGGGCGCAGCACGGCCACGGATCGGGCGCGGGCGGCGGAGTCACGGGAGATCGGGTCGAGGACCACGTCGATGTCGCTGAGCACCTCGGTGAAGTCGACGCTGTGGTAGTCGATGACCTCGTCGGCACCGAGGGATCGCAGGAAGTCGTGTTTGGCGGCGCTGGCGGTGCCGATCACGTACGCGCCGCGGTCCTTGGCGATCTGCACGGCGAGGTGACCGACGCCGCCGGCCGCCGCGTGGATCAGGACTCGCTGCCCGGCCCGGACCCCGGCGGTGTCGACCAGTGCCTGGTAGGCGGTCAGCGCGGCCAGCGGCAGCGCACCGGCCTGGACGTGGTCGATGCCGGCGGGCTTGTGCGTGAAGACGCGGGCCGGCCCGGTCACGTACTCGGCGTGCGAGCCGACTCCGCCCGGGTAGGGCAGCATGCCGAAGACCTCGTCGCCGGGCTTGAACAGCGTGACGCCCACGCCGACGGCCTCGACGACGCCGGAGACGTCCCAGCCGAGCACCAGCGGCATCCGGGCGATGGTCGCGGACTGGGCACGGTTCCCCCAGTCGGTCGGGTTGACCCCGGCCGCGTGGACGGCGACCAGGATCTCGCTCACCCCTGGCGCCGGTTTGGGCAGCAGGGTCTCCTGCAGCACGTCGGGGGTGCCGTAGGTGTTCTGGCTGATGGCTCGCATGGTTTCGGTGTCCGTCATGGGCCCAGCCTGGCCGCCGTCACAGGCCCACTACAATGGCGTGATCGCCAATTTTCGACGGGATCCTGCCGTGATCAAGGTGCACCGCGTCGTTGTCCTCGCCTCGCACGGGGTGTACCCGTTCGACCTGGGCATTCCTCACCGCGTCTTCGGCGCCGCGGACGGCCGCTACGAGGTCGTGACCTGCACCATCGACGGTCGCCCGGTGCGCACCAACGCGGACTACTCCATCACCGTCGATCATGGCCCGGAGGCGTTGCGCACCGCCGACACCGTCATCATCCCACCGTTCCACACCGGCAACCCCCGCCGTCAAACGCCGGTCGACCTGGCGCAAGTCCTCGCGTACGTGGCCCCCGGCACCCGGATCGTGTCCACCTGCACCGGCGCCTTCGTGCTGGCCGCGGCGGGGCTGCTCGACGGGCACCGGGCCACCACGCACTGGCACGCCACGGGCCTCTTCCGGGAGTGGTACCCGCAGGTGGAACTCGACCCGAACGTCCTGTTCGTCGACGAAGGCGACGTGCTGACCTCGGCCGGTGCCGCTGCCGGCATCGATGTCTGCCTGCACCTTGTCCGCAAGGACCACGGCAGCGAGATCGCCAACCGTGTGGCCCGCACCTGCGTCGTCCCCCCGTGGCGCGACGGAGGCCAGGCGCAGTACATCGAACACCCGGTTCCCGATGCAACGGCGAACGACACGTCCGCCGCCCGGCAGTGGGCGCTGCAGAACCTGCACAAGCCGCTGACTCTGAGCGACCTTGCCGAGCAGTCGAACATGAGCCAGCGCACCTTCGCCCGCCGCTTCAAGGAAGAAGTCGGCTTGAGCCCCGGACGCTGGCTCATCCAGCAACGCGTCGACCGGGCCCGGCAGTTGCTGGAATCCACCGACCTGCCGGTCGACGAGATCGCCGGCCAGGTCGGCTTCGCCGGCGGCACCTCGCTGCGCGAACACCTGCACGCCGCTATCGGCGTCACACCACTGGCCTACCGGCGGACCTTCCGAGGCGCACCGGCAACGAGCCGTGCCGCCGCGGCGGATGCTCGGCGGGACGGGCAGGCATGTCGCCCTGGACCGTAAAATTATGTACGTCATACCATCGGCTATGCTGGGGACCGGTATCGGTCGCGGGTATGACAGCAAAGGCACCCGTGAGTTGCCCGACGAGATCGGCTTCGACGCCCAGATCGCCTGCAAGGGCATGCCCGCCCCGATCCAGATCGGCAAGAGGTGGGTGGTGGAGCGGACCAACTCGTGGATGAACGGCTTCGCATCGCGCCAGGTGGGGGCGTTCGCGCCGGTGAGGCGTCGGGTCATGACGTGGGTCATCGCCCAGTAGACGCGGGAAGCGGAGGAGGAGGGGCGGTGCTCGTAGTCGCGGACCAGGCGCCGGTGCAGTGTCAGGATCCCGTAGGTCTGCTCGACCCTCCACCGCTTCGGCTGCGGCACGGACCCCTTGACGTCGTCACCGGATACGGCGACGAAGCCGGCGCCGCGCTGCCCGCCCACCCGGGCATCCGCACGATGAGCTTCACCGGCTCGCCCGCCACCGGCACCGCCGTCATGGAGGCCTGCGCCCGCAACCTCATCCCCCTGTAACGGGAGCTGGGCGGCAAGTCCGCGCAGCTCGTGCTGCCCGACGCGGACCTGGACCGGGCCGTACCGGCGCCGAACTCATGCGGACGTTCCGCCCGGGCGCGGAAGAACTGCGCATCGGCTGGCTCCTGTCCGGGAGCTGATGCGCCGGGCACCCGGCCCCGCGCAGAACACGGCGGGGTCGGGCCGGTCTCGGCCCGCCCGGAAACATCACCTGAGCGCTCCACGGGCACAGGGGTGTCCCGAGGACGCCGTCCCCGGTGGTCCGGGAGCGGACGGCGTGCTCCGGCTGCAGCCGGCGGTGCCCCGCGGAGAGGCCGTCGTGACGGCCTCTCGGTATGACCCGCCCGCGGCCGCTCTCCTTCGGCGGACGCGAGTGGATCGTGTTCGCGAAGAAGGACGACCGTGAGCTGGTCGTCGCCAAGGACGACCTCACCGACGCCGCGTACAACAGCGCGTACAACCCGACCACGGGCCAGGCGCTCTGCACCACCTGGGAGAACAGCGAACTCCGTTCCTACCTGAACGGCTCGTTCTACGACACCTTCAGCGCCGACGACCAGTCGCAGATGATCAGCACCCGGATCGGCAACTCGCCGAACACCGACTACAAGACGCTGGCCGGGAGTGACACGACGGACGACATCTTCCTGCTGTCACAGCAGGAGTACGAGACCTACATCGGCTCCGACCAGACGCTGGTCAGCGCCCTGAAGCATCTGGTGGAACGAGCCCACTCGTCCGTCGGTTCCGTCCCCGACTCTGCACGCCCATGACGCGTCCGTGCCGAACAGCCTCAGCCCAGGGACTTCACCAGGCGTTCGATGCGGGCGGCGACCTTCTCGGCCGTGCCCTCGACGTAGAAGCCGTCGCGGGCCTCGTAGGTGTAGTGGTCGTAGTTCCAGCGGTCGGGCATGTTCTTGGCGCCGCCCTCGAACATCGACATGACGAACGTGCTGGGGAAGTGGGAGGCCTTGCGAATGGCCGTGGCGGTGCTGGTGGACAGCTCCGGCTCCACGCCGGCGAAGACGCCCTTGCCCACCTGGAAGACCCAGAGCGGGATGTCGACGCCGGTGGTCGGAGTGTAGGTCGCGGACTCGACCGGACCGGTGGGGCGGTCCGTGGTCATCTGGGTGGCGGTGACGGAGTCGGTCAGGAGGCGGACGGAGACGTTCTTGCCGCTCTCGTAGCGGGTGATGGCCTGGGCGACCCGCACGATCTCGTTGCCGAGACGCTCGCTCTGCGCGGTCAGCAGCGCGAACCCGGCATCCTGGAGGTCGACGCCGTACGTCCACCCCTTGTCCTTGTCGATGGTGTACCGCTTGGATCGATAGGCGGGGAACTGGTCACCGCAGGCGCCGACCAGCCAGAACCCGATCGCTCCGGAGTACTGCGCCTCCACATGGGCCATCGCCGCGCCGGCGAGGTCGGCGGTGATCGGCAGGTTGCCGTCGGCCGTCTTGGAGTCCTGCATGACACAGGACTGCACGTTGTAGTTGGTGAGCACGGCGATCGGGTTGCCGCCGAGGTCGTCGAAGCGGGCCACGTACACGCCGTCGTCCGATTCGCCCTGCTCGTTGACGCCGAGCCAGTAGCCGTCCGCGGTGAGGACGTTGCGGTTGACGTTGACGTCGGCGGAACCGGAGCCGTAACCGACCTGGGCGTCCTGCAGGTTCTTGACGGCGGCGGCGACCGCGGTCCTGGTCGCGTCCGCGATCCCCTGCACGTAGGCGGCGGCTCCGGCCGACGAGGTGCTGTCGGCGACGTGCGGTGCGGAGAAGCAGTGCGTCACCGTGACCATGATGTCGGCGGAGGCGATCCCGGTGGCTGCCGTGATGGCCGTGCGCATCAGCGCGATCGCCTCCGCGCTGATCGAGGTCAGGTCCAGCACGGCCAGCGCGAAGCTGCGCGATCCGGACTCCACCAACAGCACGCGGACGTACAGGTCGTCGTGGACCGAGGTGAAGGTGTCCAGCGGAAGGACGGAGGCAGCCGGCGTGAACGCCGCCTTGCCCGCGCCGACTTTCAGCGTGCTCGGCGCCTTGTCGGCGGCCCCGGCCGGGGCGGCGACACCCACGACCGCCGCGGCCGCCGCCGCAGCGACCGCCGTCGTCGCCACGAAGGTGCGGCGGCTCACGTCGACCGCAGAGCCGGAAACCTCGATCTCACTGGCCTGTCCCTCAAGCATTGCAAACCTCCACAAGAAAAGTGGGTCGCGCGCCGTGATTTTCGCTGCCCGCGCACGGTGAACGTCACACCGCCAGCAGCGCCGTAACACTGACGAAGCATCACATCGGTTCAGGAAGGCAGCAATTCGCGGGCTGCAAACTGAGGTTTCATACGGTGCGTGTTGACGGTGAACAGTGCGGCGAGGACTCTTCTGGCCGCAGGACGGGAAATTCGAGATCCGATGATCAACACCCCTGGCGAATCACACGGATCTCACAGGCAATTCATCAGCGGTATTTCACAGCACTTTCATCGGTCAGGGCCAGTTGTGTGCCAGAAATGCGGTGGACCATGACCCTGACTACGCCTTGGCCACCGATCATCACATCCGAGTCGCAAGGAGTCAGTCTTGACAAGCAGGCGTGCATTTATCGCGGGATCCGTCGGAACGGGACTCGCGGTCGTCGGCGGTGCGGCCTTCCAGGCGTCCGCGGCCGGCGACCGGAACACGCCGGCCGCCGGCGGTTCGGGCCACGTCCGGAGCGTCACCGCGATCACCGAGGTGTACGGGGACGGGCAGAAGTTCGTGGCGGTGGCGCTGGAGTACGGCCACGACGTCGTCGACCGTCACCTGACCACGTCCACCTTCACCGTCAGCGGCCGCACGGTCACCGACGTGTACGCCAACCGCGCAGCCGAGCGGGCGCCGCGCGGCGAGAACGGCCGGTTCGTGGTCGTCGAGCTGTCTCCCGACGACTCGGGCGCCGCCCTCTGGTCCACCGGTGGGGGTGGTGGAGGCGGCACGCCTCCCGGCTCCCCCGCCCCGACGGCCACCCCGACGGCCACCCCTTCGGCGAGCGCTTCGGCGGGCGCGGCGGCGAGCGGCCCGACCATCCTCACGCCGTCGGCCACCGTGACGCAGGCCGGAACCGTCTACACCACCGCCGGCCGACGTTACGAACCCGACGGAACCGCGCTGACCACCGACCGAGTGGTCAACCCCGTGGTGGACGACTTCGTCCAGCGCACCTTCGCCGATCCGGTGACCGGCGAGAGCCTGCCCTACAACCTCTTCGTCCCGCGCGACTACAACCCGCACAAGAAGTACCCGCTGGTGCTGTTCGTGCACGACGCCAGCGTCGTCGGAGCCCCCGTGCTCGGACCACTGGTCCAGGGCCTGGGCGCGGTCTGCTGGGCGACGCCCGAGGACCAGGCCAGGCACGAGTGCTTCGTCCTGGCCCCGCAGTACCCGTCCGTGGTCGTCGAGGACGACTACAACCCGACGGCCCTGTTCGACACCACCATCAACCTGGTCGAGCACCTGACCGATGCCTACAGCATCGACCCCAAGCGCCGCTACACCACCGGCCAGTCCATGGGCGCGATGATGTCGCTGGGCTTCGGCATCCGCTACACCGACGTGTTCGCGGCCCTGTACATCGTGGCCGGCCAGTGGCCCGCGGCACAGGCCACGCCTCTGGCCTCGAAGAAGATGTGGGTCCACGTCTCGCAGGGTGACGCCAAGGCATTTCCCGGCGAGAACGCCATCATGCAGGTCGTCGAGGCGGAAGGTACCAAGATCGCCACCGCGGCCGGCTGGGACGCCCAGTTCACCCAGGCCGAGTACGCCGCCGCCGTCCGAGCGATCGAGGCCCAGAAGGCACCGGTGCAGTACACCACCTACCTCGCGGGAACCGTCAGCGGAGCGGGTGCCGACGCCGGCGCCGAACACACGGGGACCTGGCGCTATGCGTACACCGTTCCCGGAATTCGGGACTGGGTCTTCCGGCAGTCGCTGTAGGAGGCGCTGTCGCCGCAAAGGATGCCGGCGGTCCGTGCCCCTCGATATCGCCCGGGGCACGGACCGCCCGTTCCGTCCGGAGCGGGATTTCCCGCAATCGGCGGCCCACCGTCGCATGATGGCGATTCCAGCCCGTCGTCTGTTTCGCCACCGTGTACACGACCCCGTCCCCAATGACGCAGTCCGGCGTATTTCCAGAGCGACATCGGCGAATTCGCGCCATGATTGGCGCGACGGGGCCGGCCGGCCCCGCCCCGATGACGATGACGTCCATGAGCACTCCGTACGGGCCGTGGGCCGTCGTCGCCTGCGGATCCGACGGCGTCGGTTCCGCCTTCGCGCACAAGATCGCTGCCCGGGGCCCGGACGTCGTGCTCGTGGCCCGCCGCGTCCCCGTGCTGGAGGCGTCGGCTGCCGGGATCCGCGAGAAGTACGGTGTCCGGGTGCGCACGGTCGCACTCGATCTCAGCGTCCCGGACGCCGCCGCGGACCTCGTCAAAGCCACCTCCGGTCTTGAGATCGGACTCTTCGTCTTCAACGCGGGTGCCGACGACGCCGGCCCCGTTCCTGCACTGGAACGTCGAGACCCACGCCTCCCTGATCCGGCGCAACTGCAGCGCGGTGATGGAGACGGCCCACCACTTCGGCGCCCCCATGACGGCGCGGGGAAACGGCGGACTGATCCTGGTGACGTCGGGCGCGGCCTGGGCGGGCGGCGCGACACTGTCCGTCTACGGAGCGACGAAGGCGTTCGACCTCCTCCTGGCCGAGAGTCTGTGGGCGGAGTGGCACGAAGCGGGCGTACACGTCCTCGGCCTGGTGCTCGGCCGCACCGACACCCCTTCCCTGCGACGGACGTTGAAAGGCAAGGATGGGGCGTCCCTCGGCGAGCTCGCCGACCCGAACGACGTGGCGGAAGCGGCACTGGAGCACCTGGCCCACGGTCCGGTCTGGATCTACGGCAGCGCCGACCCAACCGGCGCCTCACCACTGGGCATGTTGAGCCGCCGTGACGCCGTACTGCTGAGGAGTCGGTCCTGGTCGGCCAAGTCCAGCTGAGAGACCACCCGACTCCCGCAGCTGACGGCCTGGAAATTAGGGTGCGGTCGGCTGAACTGAGGTGATAGGCACGAGATGTGACAGAGCGTCTTGAGTATTCCTCCCTGCTGCAACTGATCGACGAGCGGTCGGCCGCGTTCCGGAGTGCGGTTGCCGCCGCGCCCAGCATTGACGCGCCGGTGCCGTCCTGCCCCGAGTGGACGTTGTTCGATCTGGTGCAGCACCTGGGTACGGGCCAGCGCTGGTGGGCCGCGATCGTCGCCGCGGGCCCGGCCGAGGCTCCGCCGGCCAAGGATGCCGCAGAGGTGCCGCGCGAGCTCGAGGCGCTGCCGGCCTGGTACGCCGAGTCGAACGAGCTGCTGCTGAGTGCGCTGCGCGAGGCCGGCCCGGAGCGCGCGTGCTGGGCGTGGTGGGGCGCCGGCGTGTCGCCGGCGAATGCCTGGGGCGTTGCCCGGCGCCGGGTGCACGAGGTGCTGGTGCACACCTACGACGCCCAGCTCGCCGCAGGCGCCGTGCAGCCGATGCCGGCGGACGTCGCGATCGACGGCGTGGCCGAGTTTCTCGACACCTGCAACTCCACCCCGGCGGCCTGGCCGCACGAGGCCGCCACCATCCACTACCACGCCACCGAGGGCCGCTCCTGGCTCCTCGCGCTGGACGGCACCGGCGCCTGGCCCGCACCCCTGACGGATGACGTCGCGCCCGCCTCCGCTTCGGCCACGGGCACGGCCGAGCAGCTGCTCCTCTTCGTCTGGGGCCGCCTCACGCTGAGGGACCTGAAGATCGAGGGCGACCAGCAGGTGTTCGAGCAGCTGATCGCCTGGGAGCCCGAGGAGTAGCCAGTCAACACCGCCAGCGGACGGCCTCGACCCACGCGCGCCGGCCCTGCCTTACTGGGAAACCCTCGTCGCACTGGCCGACGCGCTCGTGGCCGCTTCCCACGACCAGTACCGCGGGCGGGGAGACGTGCGGCGGCGGACCACCCCCGCGCCCGGCGGGTTGAGCGACAAGGGCACCAAGGGCGAACGGGCCCGCAGGGTTCCGGTCCACGTGCACGTCCTGCGCAGGGTCGCCGTCCACTGGTCACTGACCACCACCCAGCGCTACCTGCAGCCGGACGTACACAAGACGACCGCCGCCGGACCAGCACTCTCCGCGCACTTCAGCGTGCTTCGGGCGCCCCGTTCCCTGCCTGGCCTGATCGTCATGGCCCACTGACCCCGGTCAAGGGCGCTGGTCCCCAACTGGTCCCCGGGAATGATCAAAGGCCGGTTTCGGATCGCTCCGAAACCGGCCATGACCTGCGACTGCCTCCAGTCGGGACGACAGGATGTGAACCTGCGACGCCTTGACCCCCAAGTTGGGTGGTCCGTGAGCGGCGTGCGACGGGTCGTTCTTCGAGGTCAGTGTTCAGCGTACTCGGCCGAGTAAAGGAGTCCGTGTTATCAGATATGCAGGTATACCGAAACAGTTGTCGGTCCGGCTGCCGACGGCCTGGCCGCGCCCCGCATCGGCACCGTCGGCGTGGCGGACGTGGTCGACGGAGTCGTGACAGCCGTGACCGGGCGGCCGGTTCGCGTCTTTCGAGTCTTCGCAGGTACTTCGCCCTGGGCTGTGCGGCGCGAGGGTGATGAGTCAGCCGCAGTGAGCCGCGCGAACGGTGGCGCAGCCGGCCCCGACGACTCGCCGGGCATGGTGCCCGACGCCCCCCTTGCTCCCAGCGGCACCCCCGCAGTCGGCCTGCGCACTGTGACGGGCCAGGGCGGGTGAAGGACGCGGAGCGCCCCCGTGCCGTGAGTCCGCGCGAACGGCACCCGGCCTCCGGAGCGGCATACATTCCAGATCTCGCGAAGTACCGGGGGAATTCAGCGAATCGGTTCGACGTAAGCGCTTCGACGGGAGGTCACGACCGGTGATGCGTGGGCCGATGGCATGCCGCGCGGCGAGTGCGGCGCCGACGTGACGGTCGACGTCCGACCGCTTCGGCCGGTGTCCCGCCAGCCGGCGCTCGGTGGCCCGTCTGCCGGGCTGTATCCCCTGTTCAACGGCATGATGGTGGGTCGGCCGAGCGATCCGGGCTAGGGCGCCGGGCACATCCGCGACCGCTTCATCGCCCGAGCGACAGGCGGCCACACCGTCGTACCGCTGCTGCCACACCGCAACTTTTCGAGCACGCAGAGAGCTTGCGCACCGCGGGAATCAGCAGTCGAATCGATTCCGCAACAGGGTTCGCAGCAGGGGGCTCCACACCCGTGACAGCCCCGCGAAACCGGGAGCACCGTCTCCCCCCGAAACCTCTCCGCAATCCCACTGCACCACGGCACGCTCAAGCGCTTCGGCATGTGTCAGCGCCGCCACCACGACCCGAGCGGGTTGCGCCGGCACGGTAGGGAGATCAGATGGGAACCACACGTACAACACGCCACCTGTCGTCCGGGCGTGGTGGCGTCGCGCGGTTACTCGCGACGGTACGACACCGTGGCGGGCCCGGGAACGCGCCGTCCCAGGCGCACGTTCCTTCGCCGGCCCGCTCCCGGTGGAAGTCGTTCGCCCGGGCGGGGGCCGCGGCCGCGCTCGTCGCGGGAGCTCTGGCCGGCGCCACCGCCACGGCCGGCACGGCCCGAGCCGCCACGTCCGGACCCTGCGACATCTATGCGACAGGCGGGACGCCCTGCGTGGCGGCGCACAGCACCACGCGAGCCCTGTACGCCTCGTACAACGGGCCGCTCTACCAGGTCCGCCGTGCCTCGGACAACACCACCCGCAACATCGGCGTCCTGAGCGCGGGCGGGTACGCCGACGCCGCCGCCCAGGACTCGTTCTGCTCGGGGACGACCTGCCTGATCACGATCATCTACGACCAGTCGGGCCGTGGGAACAACCTCACCCAGGCACCCGGCGGCGGCGCGGCGGGCGGCCCCGACAACCTCGCGAACGCGACCGCCGCACCCACCACGGTGGGCGGCCACAAGGCGTACGGCGTCTTCGTGGCACCCGGCACGGGCTACCGCAACAACCACACCAACGGCATCGCCACCGGGGACAACGCCGAGGGCATGTACGCGATCCTCGACGGCACGCACTACAACGGCGGCTGCTGCTTCGACTACGGCAACGCCGAGACGGACAGCAACGACGACGGCAACGGCACCATGGAGGCCATCTACTTCGGCAACATCAAGGTCTGGGGCTACGGCAGCGGCAACGGTCCATGGATCATGGCCGACCTGGAGAACGGCCTCTTCTCCGGGGTCAATCAGCGCTACAACGCGGGCGATCCGACCATCAACCACCGCTACACGACCGCCATCATCAAGGGCGGGGCGAACCACTGGGCGATCCGCGGCGGCAACGCGCAGTCCGGTGGCCTGTCCACCTTCTACGACGGTCCGCGTCCGAACGTCGCCGGCTACAACCCGATGCGCAAGCAGGGGGCCATCATCCTGGGCACCGGCGGCGACAACAGCAAGGGCGCCCAAGGCACCTTCTACGAAGGTGTGATGACCTCCGGATACCCGTCGGACGCCACCGAGAACGCCGTCCAGGCCAACATCACCGCGGCCGGATACAGCAACTCGTCCGGCGGGACGGGCACCGGCGCGCTGCACGCGGTCGGCGCCGGCAAGTGCCTGGACGTGCCCAACTCGTCGACCACGGCCGGCACGCAGCTGCAGATCTGGGACTGCAGCGGCGGGGCCAACCAGACCTGGACCCGCACGTCCTCGGGGCAACTCACGGTGTACAGCGGCAGCAGCCAGATGTGCCTGGACGCGTACAACAACCAGACGTCCGCCGGTACCAAGGTGGTGACCTGGCCGTGCAACGGCGGCGCCAACCAGCAATGGCAGGTGAACGCCGACGGCACCGTCACCGGCACCCAGTCCGGGCTCTGCCTCGACGTCACCGGCGCATCCACGGCCAACGGCGCCCTGGCGGAACTCTGGCCGTGCAACGGCGGGTCCAACCAGCAATGGAGCCTCAACTGACCTGATCTGACCGGCTCCGGCCCGTGGCCGGGCACACCGCCGACCACGGGCCACCCGCCACCAGACGCGCCACCACCGGAGGATGACCATGCTCAGAGCCGGAGCGCTCCGCGGCCTGTGGGCCGCCCCCACAGCTCTGCTCGCCCTGCTCGCCGGCAGTCCGGCCACCGCCGGGGTCGCGTATGCGGTTCCGGTGGAACGCCAGGCCGCGTCCGCCGACCTGTACGTGGCGCCGAATGCGGCTCCCGGCGGAAACGGCACCGCCGAGCAGCCGTTCGCCACCATCGATCAGGCAGAGCAGCCCGCGCACCGGCTCTCGGCCGACTCGGACGTCGTCGTCCACCTGGCCGGTGGCACCTACCTGCTGACCAAGCCACTTGCCTTCGGCTCCGGCGACGGCGGCCAGAACGGCCACACCATCACCTACCAGGCCATGTCCGGGCAGCAGCCGGTCGTGACCGGCGCCCAGCAAATAGCGAATTGGCATGTACATGATCATACGAAGAACATCTGGTCGGTCCACGTAGGCCCCGGCGTGAACACGCGCCAGCTGTACGTGAACGGCAGGGAAGCACCGCGAGCGGCGATCCAGGTGCCCCGCTCCGCCTTCACCTTCACCCAGACCGGCCTGACCGTCACCGACTCCTCCCTCGACTACCTGGCCGGCCTCTCGGACCAGAACCACATGGAAGTCGAGAGCCTCAACTCCTTCACCGACCGCTATGCGCCGGTCCAGTCGATCAGCGGCAGGACCGTCACCATGCGGCAGCCCGCGTGGAACAACAACTCCTGGGGCTACGACACCATCAACGCGCCGTTCGCCGGCGGGACGATGTACCTGGAGAACAACTACGCGTTCCTGCAGCAGTCCGGACAGTGGTACCTCGACTCGTCCACCGGTGACCTGTACTACCGGGCCCAGCCGGGGCAGAACCCGAACAGCCTCGACGTCGAACTGCCCCGGCTGCAGAACCTGCTCGGCATCAGCGGCAGCTACGGCTCACCGGCCGCCGGTCTGGGCTTCAGCGGCATCCGGTTCACGGGAACCTCCTGGCTCGGACCCAGCGGACCCGACGGCTACGCGGACCAGCAGAGCGGCGCACACATCACCGGCGCCTACGCGATGCCCGCCAACTGGCTGAGCACCTGCAAGTCGGGATGCACACAGTTCGAGGCCACCCGCAACCACTGGGCGCAGATGCCCGCGGCCGTCCAGGTCTCCGCCGCCACCGGCATCACGTTCCTGGGCGACACGTTCTCCGAACTGGGACAGGCCGGACTGGGCGTGGGCAACGACGCCGTCGCCACGGCCTCCGGCACCGGACTCGGCGCGAACGGCGTCACCATCACCGGCAACACGTTCACCGACACCGCCGGCAGCGGCATCCAGGTCGGCGGGATCCAGCCGGACGCGCACCACCCCGGCAACCCGCAGATGACCAACCAGAACATCACCATCAGCAACAACAAGGTCAGCGGGGTCGGCACCGACTACAAGGAGACCGCTGCCATCCTGTCCACCTACGTCACCAACGCCACCATCACCCACAACCAGTGCGACCACCTGCCCTACGACGGCATCGACATCGGCTGGGGCTGGGGCGCCAACGACCCGGGCGGCAGCCAGGACTACGTCAACCGGGGCACGTACAACTACCAGCCCGTGTACGGCACCCCCACGACGCTGAAGAACAACACCGTCACCCACAACCTGATCTTCGACACCAAGAACGCGATGTTCGACGGCGGCAGCATCTACAACCTGTCCGCGAACCCCGGCTCGGTGATCTCCGACAACTACATGTACGACAACCACCGCACCACCGCGCTGTACCTCGACGAGGGCTCCCGGTATCTGAGGGTGTCGAACAACGTGGTGCAGGACGCCGGCAACTGGGCGCTCACCAACGCCAACGCGAACAACCACACCGACGACAGCACGTTCTCCGGCAACTGGTACAACGGCGGCAACACGTACGTGGCCACCGGGCCGCCGCACAACAACGTCCTGACCGGCAACGTCCAGGTCAGCGGCACCAGTTGGCCGCAGGGCGCGCAGCAGGTCATCCAACAGGCGGGCGTCCAGTCCTCGGGCGGCGGTGGCGGCTTCCCCACCGGCTCCCACCAGCTGGTGATCGGCAGCGACAGCCTGTGCCTGGACGTGTACGGCAACTCCGGCAGCGCGGGCGCCGCGATCGACCAGTGGACGTGCAACGGGCAGGGCAACCAGCAGTTCCGGTTCGTGCCGGCCTCCGGAGGTCACGGGCAGCTGCAGGCGCAGAACTCGGGCCTGGTGGTGGGGGTTTCGGGCAGCCTCACGGCCGCCGGGACGCCGGACATCGTGCAGCAGGCGTCGAGCGGGGCGACCGGCGCCCTGTGGCTGCCGGTACGGCAGTCCGACGGCTCGTACTCCTTCCAGAACCAGAGCAGCGGCCTGTGCCTGGACGTCTACGGCGGCGGCGGCAACCTCGGCCAACAGCTTGACCAATGGCCCTGCAAGAACACGGCCGGCAGCAACCAGGACTTCACGCCGCGCTGACCCGACTCGACTCTCGGCACCGACTCGTGGTCGGTGTCTCAGCTCCCCCCCCACCCACAAGGAGATTGATTCATCATGTCCTGGCTCAACGAAGGGCCCCGTCTGCGCACGGTCCTGGTCCTGGCCGCCGGACTGACGACCGGCACGGCTCTGGCCCTGGCCGGCCCGGCGAGCCCCGCCGCCCACGCGGCCTCCGGCACGCTGGGCGCGGCAGCGGCCGACAGCGGCCGCTACTTCGGCACGGCCGTGCCCGCCGCCAAGCTCGGCGACTCGACGTACTCCACGATTCTCGACCGGGAATTCAACATGATCACCCCGGAGAACGAGATGAAGTGGGACACCACCGAACCGTCCCGCGGCAACTTCAACTTCGGGCCCGGCGACCAGATCGTCGGCCACGCCGCCGCGCACGGACAGAGGATGCGCGGGCACACCCTCGTCTGGCACTCCCAACTCCCGTCCTGGGTCAGCTCCATCAGGGACGCGAACACCCTGCGCGGCGTGATGGACAACCACATCACCACCGAGATGAACCACTTCAAGGGCAAGATCTACGCCTGGGACGTGGTCAACGAGGCGTTCGCCGACAACGGCAGCGGCCAGCACCGCAGTTCGGTGTTCCAGGACGTGCTGGGCAACGGCTTCATCGAGGAGGCGTTCCGCACCGCGCGGACGGCCGACCCGGCGGCCAAGCTCTGCTACAACGACTACAACATCGAGAACTGGAGCGACGCCAAGACCCAGGGCGTCTACAACATGGTGCGCGACTTCAAGTCACGTGGCGTGCCCATCGACTGCGTCGGCTTCCAGTCCCACTTCGGCACCGGCGGTCCGCCCGCGAGCTTCCAGACCACGCTGTCGAACTTCGCCGCGCTCGGCGTCGACGTACAGATCACCGAGCTGGACATCGCCCAGGCGTCACCGACGGCATACTCCAACACCGTCAAGGCATGCATGAACGTCGCGCGTTGCACCGGCATCACCGTGTGGGGCATCCGGGACAGCGACTCCTGGCGCAGCGGCGAGAACCCGCTGCTGTTCGACAACAACGGCAACAAGAAGCCCGCCTACGACGCGGTCCTGTCCGCGCTGGGCGGCGGCGGTTCGGGGAACCCGGGCGGCGACATCGTCTCGGGCCAGGTGTACCAGGTGAGCGCGGCCTCCGCGGGGCGGGTGCTGGACGTGCCCAGCGGGCAGACCGGGAACGGCACGCCGGTGCAGGTCTGGGACGCCAACGGGAGCGCCGCGAACCAGCAGTGGCGGGCGAACCAGAACAGCGACGGCTCGTACACGCTGACCAACATCGCCAGTGGGCGGGTGCTGGACGAGCCCGGTGGCCAGACCGGCAACGGCACGCGGATGACGATCTGGGACAACAACGGCGGCGCGAACCAGCACTGGCGGGCGAGCCGGAACGGCGACGGTTCCTACACCCTGACCAATGCCGCTTCCGGCCGGGCGCTGGAGGTCCCCGCGGGGCAGAACGCCAACGGGAGCCCCGTCCAGATCTGGGACTCCAACGGCGGTGCCAACCAGCACTGGAACTTCAGGTGAGGCGACCGGCACCCAACGCTCGCGCCTGATCCCCCGACGAACGCCGCGTCCGGCACTCCGGTCATCGCCGGACGCGGCTTTCGGCTGCCCTCAGACTGACCTGACCAGGCAAAACATGGGATGGATCGCGCCCGAAAGGGCTCGGAGACTTCTATTGACAGGGTCATGTCCCTGTGGGATCACTATGCGACATGGGATGTCTGAGGGCTCCCTGTGCGTGCACGGCACTCTCCGTCCCCTCCCTCCCCCGCATATCCGAGGACACAGAATGCAGCCTCCATCCGCTCCGCACCGCAGCCCCGCGGCTCGTGCCTCGCGCTTACCGGCTGCGGCCGCCGTATCCGTGCTGGCGCTGCTGGCCATGCTCCTGGCGACCGCGCCGACCTGGTCGGCGCCGACGTCCGCGGCAGCCCTGGTGAGTTCGGCGTCGAGGCGGTGCCTGGACGTCAAGGGCAACGTCGACACGCCGGGCACGGGTCTGGAGATCTGGGACTGCAACGGCCAGACCAACCAGGCGTTCGAGTTCACGGCGGCGGGCGAGCTCAGGACGATGAACGGCACCCGGTGCGTGGACGCCTACGACACCCGGACGGCTCCCGGAGCCCCGGTGGTCATCCGGGGGTGCGACGGGCGGGCGACCCAGGTCTGGCGACAGAACTCCGACGGGTCCGTCACCGGAGTCGCCTCCGGATTCTGCCTGGACGTGAGCGGGGCGGGAACGGCCGACGGCACCGCGGTCATCCTGTGGACCTGCAACGGCCAGAGCAACCAGAAGTGGACCACGTCGACGCCTCCGCCTCCGACCGGTGGGACGGGCCCGTGCGACATCTACGCCGCGGGCGGTACGCCGTGCGTGGCCGCGCACAGCACCGTGCGGGCGCTCTACGGTTCGTACAACGGCTCGCTGTACCAGGTCAGGCGCGCCTCGGACAACGCCACCAGGGACATCGGCGTCCTGGCGTCGGGCGGCTTCGCCGACGCGGCGGCGCAGGACGCGTTCTGCGCGGGCACCTCGTGCGTGATCACGGTCGTCCGCGACCAGTCCGGACACGGCAACGACCTGTGGTACCAGGGATCGGCCCAGGTTCCGGGGTCGAGTCAGAGCAGTCCCGCGAAGGCGACGTCCGAATCGCTGACGGCCGGCGGCAGCAAGGCGTACTCGCTGTACATCAACCCCGGCAACAGCTACTGGCGGGACGGCCATCTGACGGGCGTGCCGACCGGTGCCGCACCCGAAGGGGCGTACATGGTGACCAGCGGCACCCACGTCAACAACGGCTGCTGCTTCGACTACGGCAACAGCGAGACGACCAGGAAGGCCGACGCCGCCGGGGCGATGGACGCGATCAACTTCGGCACCCAGTGCTGGTTCGGCGGCTGTTCGGGCAGCGGCCCCTGGGTGCAGGCCGATCTCGAATGGGGCCTGTACCCCGGCGGCAGCCAGTCCTGGAACCCCGACCAGCGGGCGTTTTCGAGCAAGTTCGTCACCGCGATGCTGAAGAACAACGGCACGTCGAGGTTCTCCCTCAAGGGCGGGAACGCCCAGTCCGGCGCCCTGACCACCCTCTGGGACGGCGGGTTGCCCGGCGGATACAGCCCCATGAAGAAACAAGGGGCCATCGTGCTGGGCAGCGGCGGCGACTGCTGCAAGCCCGGCGGCGGCGCCAACCTGAGCGCCGGCACCTTCTACGAGGGAGCCATGGTCGCCGGCTACCCCTCCGACGCGACCGACAACGCGGTGCAGGCCGACATCACCGCCGCCGGCTACCGCTGACCCGCATCCAGCTCCCCAACTCGCCTCAGGAGTCGATGACTTATGCCCACGAGCACTGTGAGAGCCAGGCGTCCCCGGTCGCTGCCCCCGCTACGTTCCCTGCGCAGAACCCTCGCGCTCGCCTTCTCGGCCGTGCTGCTCACCGCGACCGCCCCCCTCCTCTCCCTCGGCACGGCGCAGCCCGCCGCCGCACTCGGAAACGGGCTGGCGCCGACCCCGCAGATGGGCTTCAACGACTGGAACGCGTACGGCTGCAACGTCTCCGAGTCGCTGATCAAGTCCACCGCCCAGGCGATGCACACCAACGGCATGCAGGCGGCCGGCTATGCGTACGTCAACATCGACGACTGCTGGATGACCCACAACCGGGACTCCGGCGGCCATCTGGTGCCGGACCCGGCGAAGTTCCCCGACGGCATCAAGGGCACCGCGGACTACGTGCACTCGCTGGGGCTGAAGCTGGGGATCTACGAGGACGCGGGCACCGCGACCTGTGCGGGATACCCGGGCAGCCTGGGCCACGAGACCACGGACGCGCAGTCGTTCGCGGCGTGGGGCGTGGACTACCTGAAGTACGACAACTGCAACAACACCGGTGTGCCGGCGCGGACCCGGTACACCGCGATGCGGGACGCCCTGGCGGCCACCGGACGGCCGATCCTGTACAGCCTGTGCAACTGGGGCCAGGAGAACGTGTGGACCTGGGGCGCGGACGTGGGCAACAGCTGGCGCACCACCGGGGACATCAGCCCGAGCTTCTCCAGCATGCTGTCGATCTTCCACAGCACCGTGGGACTGGCCTCCTACGCGGGCCCCGGCCACTGGAACGACCCGGACATGCTGGAGGTGGGCAACGGCTCGATGACGGCCACCGAGAACCGCAGCGAGTTCAGTCTCTGGGCGGAGATGGCCGCACCCCTCATCGCGGGCACCAACATCCCCTCGGCCAGTGCCTCCACCCTGTCCGTCCTGACCAACTCCCGGGTGATCGCGGTCGACCAGGACCCCCTCGGCAGGCAAGGGACCATGGTGTCCTCCTCGGGCGGCCTGGACGTGCTGGCCAAGCCGCTGGCCAACGGGGACGTGTCGGTGGCACTGTTCAACGAGACGGGCTCCACGGCGGCCATCACCACCACCGCGGCAGCGGTCGGGAAGACCGGGGCGTCCGCCTACACCCTCACCGACCTGTGGTCGGGCGCGTCCTCGACCACCTCCGGCACCATCAGCGCCTCGGTACCGGCGCACGGCACGGTCATGTACCGGGTCGCGGGCGGCACCAGCGGTGGCGGCGGCACCAGCGTGACCGGCGCGCTGCACGCGGTGGGGGCGGGCAAGTGCCTGGACGTGCCGAACTCCACCACGACCGCGGGCACCCAGGTGGAGATCTGGAGCTGCAACGGCGGCGCCAACCAGACCTGGACGCACACCACCACCGACCAGCTCACCGTCTACCCCGGCAGCGGCCAACTGTGCCTGGACGCCTACGACAACCAGACCACACCGGGGACGAAGGTGGAGATCTGGCCCTGCAACGGCCAGCGCAACCAGCAGTGGACGCTGAACTCCGACGGCACGATCACCGGCGCCCAGTCCGGCCTGTGCCTGGACGTCACCGGCGGGGCCACGGCTGACGGAACCCTCGCCCAGCTGTGGACCTGCAACGGCGGCAGCGGCCAGCGGTGGACGCTGGGATGACCCCGTCCTCCCCGCGGCCACCGGCAGCTTCGGTGCCGCCGTACGGCGGCACCGCCACAGAGGAGGTCTCCTTGCCCGGCTCAGCAACCGATCGCCGACGAAGGCGATTCCCGGCCGTGCTCCTGATCGCCCTGGCGATGGCCCTGGCCGCGCTCGGGACACCCTCGTTCGCCACCTCCGCGCGGACCGGCACACCTGCCGGCGTCCACGCGCCCGTGCCCGCGGCGGACGCGTCGCTTCCGTGCGACCTCTACGCGGCGGGCGGCACGCCGTGCGTGACGGCGCACGCCACCACCAGGGCACTCTTCGCGGCGTACCACGGGCCGCTGTACCAGATCCAGCGGTCCTCCGACCACAGCTACCGCGACATCGGAGTGCTCGCCGCGGGCGGGTACGCCGACGGCGCCTCCCAGGTGTCGTTCTGCGCGGGCACGTCGTGCACGATCACGAAGATCTACGACCAGACCGCCAGGCACAACGACCTGCCGATCTCCTGGGGCGGCTACTGGAAGGGCCCGGGTCCGAACGGATCCGACGTCGGGGCGGACGCCATGGCCCTGCCGGTGACCGCGGCCGGTCACCAGGTGTTCGGTGTCAAGGTCACCCCGGGCGTCGGCTACCGGCTCGACCACGCGAGCGGCGTGCCCACCGGCTCCCAGCCCGAGGGCATCTACATGGTGACCTCGTCGAACTACACCAGCCAGTGGTGCTGCTTCGACTACGGCAGTGGCGAGAACTCCCACACGGACACCGGCAACGCCACCATGAACGCCATCTACTGGGGCACCGCCTGCTGGTTCGGCGGCTGCACGGGCAGCGGCCCTTGGGTTGAGGCCGACCTGGAGAACGGCATGTTCCACACCAACACCGGCTCCAACAAGGACCCGAACAACCCCGGTGTGCACTATCCGTTCGTCAGCGCGTGGCTGAAGAACAACGGCACCAGCAACTTCACCCTCAAATACGGCAACGGCACGAGCGGCGGCCTGACCACCACGTTCTCCGGCCCCCTGCCGAACGGCTACTCGCCGATGAAGGTCGACAGTTCGGTCCTGCTCGGCACCGGGGGCGACAACAGTCCCAACGGCGTGGGCGAGTTCTTCGAAGGCGCGATCACGGCCGGCTATCCGTCCGACGCCACCGAGAACGCGGTCCAGGCCGCCATCACCGCCGCCGACTACGGGTCGGGAAGCGGTAGCGGCACGACAGGTGCCGTGCACGCGGTGGGTGCGGCCAAGTGTCTCGACGTGCCGGGCGCATCCACGACGGCGGGTACGCAGCCGCAGATCTGGGACTGCAGCGGCGCGGTGAACCAGACGTGGACCGCGACCGCGTCCCACCAGCTCACCGTGTACTCCGGCAGCAGCCAACTGTGCCTGGACGCTTCCGACAACGGCACCAGTCCGGGCACGAAGGTCATCACCTGGCCCTGCAACGGCCAGACCAACCAGCAGTGGTACCTCAACGCCAACGGCACCGTCACCAGCGCCCAGTCCGGCCTGTGTCTGGACGTGACCGGCGCCGCCACCGCCAACGGCAGCCTCGTACAGCTGTGGACCTGCAACGGCGGATCCAACCAGAAGTGGTCGCTGAGCTGACCCGACGAATCGCTGTATCGCTGTCTCGCTGAACCGCCGGCCCATAGGAGGTCCGTATGAGGACGCGAGCGAGGGGCCGCCGTGTGCTGCTCGCCGTCGGAGTCGTGTTGGCGTTCGTGCTGCAGTTGCTGTCGGCGGCCGGGAGCCGTGCCGCCGCGGGCGAGGCTCTGAGCGTGAACCTGGCGTCGACGCGAGGCCCGTCGACCGGTGTGGGTGAAGGGTTTCTCTACGGCTTCACCCAGGACGGCAGCCAACCCGTGGACCAGTTCATCCAGCCGCTGGGGATCAACGCGTTCCGCGGCGGGGGCTGGTTCTCCGGCGGCTGGATCAAGGACAACTACCAGTACGGGGCGGCCAGTCGGGCCGACGTCGACGCGATCATCGCGCAGGCGAAACGGCTCACCCGGCCGCCGTACCACGCGCAGTACCAGGTGCTCGTCAGTGACATCTACGGCGCGAACGGCGGCCAGCCGTCCAACACGACATACCCGTGCGACAACGGCAACTGCGCGAACTGGATCAGCTTCATCGACTCCACCGTGGGAGCGCTCCAAGCGTCGGGGCTGAAGTTCTCCTACGACATCTGGAACGAGCCCGACATCTCCTACTTCTGGACCCGCGGTGTCAACAGCGCCCAGTACTTCCAGATGTGGGACACCGCCTACCGGGAGATCCGGCGCATCGCCCCCGGTGCGCAGATCGTGGGACCGTCCCTCGCGTTCACCCCGCAGCGCAACCCGAGTGAGTGGCAGACCTGGCTCGCGCACGTGAAGGCAGCCGGGACGGTGCCGGACATGATCACCAACCACGACGAGGGCGACGTCGACGACCCCGTCACCGTCGCGCAGGCACTCAACAGTTCCCTCAGCGCGGCAGGTATCGGTCCGCGGCCGCTGTCCGCCAACGAGTACCAGCCCGCCGACCGGCAGACCGCCGGGGTGACCGCGTGGTACCTGGCACGGTTCGCACAGTCCGGGTACGCCAACGCGATGCGCGGCAACTGGGTGTGCTGCGTCGCCCCCAACCTGACGGGAGTCCTGACCCAGAGTGGCGGCAGCTGGCAGCCCACGGGCAACTGGTGGGCGCTTCGGGACTACGCCGACATGACCGGCACCCTCGTCGACACCTCCGGCCAGGTCGGCTCGACGGCCATCGCGGCCTCCGAGGACTCCGCCGCCGGGCGCGCGGTGGCCGTCATCGGCGACTCCAACGGCTACACCGGCGCCGCGTCCGTGACCTTCGGCGGACTGTCGTCCGTCCCCTGGCTGACGAACGCCGGCAGCGTCCACGTCACCGTGCACCGCATCCCGGACCAGGCGCCGCTGGGTGCGCCGCAGACCGTGTACGACCAGAACCTGAGCGCCTCGGACGGCTCGGTCACCGTGCCGTTCGCGTTCCAGGGCTCGCACGACGCGTTCGCCGTCTATCTCACCCCGGCATCGTCCGACGGCGGGGGCTTCCCGGACGGCTACCACCAACTCGTGGTCGCAAGCGACCAGTTGTGCCTTGACGTGTACGGCAACTCCGGCACCGCGGGCGCCGCGATCGATCAGTGGACCTGCAACGGGCAGGGCAACCAGCAGTTCCAGTTCGTGCCGGCCTCGGGCGGTTACGGCGAACTGCGCGCCCAGAGCTCCGGCCAGGACGTGGCGGTCGCCGGCAGCTCCACGGCGGCAGGCACCCCGGACATCGTCCAGCAGGCCCCCGGCACGGCGGCGGCCGCCCTCTGGCTGCCCGTGCGCCAGTCCGACGGCACCTACGCCTTCCAGAACCGCAACAGCGGTCTGTGCCTGGACGTCTACGGCGCCGCCGGCAACGCCGGACAACAGCTCGACCAGTGGCAGTGCAAGAACGCGCCGGGCACCAACCAGGACTTCGCGGTCCGCTGATACCGCACCGGGCGCGGACCCCACCGACCTGCGAAAGGAACTCCCACCGTGTCAGCATTCAGACGGCTGTTACGGCGCCTGCGCGCCTCGACGGCCGTGCTCGCGGGCCTCGTCCTGGCCGCCGGCGGCCTCGTCGGCACGGCCGCCGCTACGGCCCATGCCGCCACCTCCATCACCGTCAACGGCGCGTCCGGCGGACGGACCTTCGACGGCGTCGGCGCGATCAGTGGCGGAGGCGGCAACAGCAGACTCCTGATCGACTATCCCGAGCCCCGGCGCGGCCAGATCCTCGACTACCTCTTCCGGCCCGGCTACGGAGCCTCCCTGCAGATCCTCAAGGCCGAGATCGGCGGAGACACCAACTCCACCTCGGGAGCCGAGCCCAGTCACCAGCACACCCGCTCCGACCTGAACTGCGACCGCGGTTACGAATGGTGGCTGATGGAGCAGGCCAAGGCCCGCAACCCGAACATCAAGCTGTACGGCCTCGCCTGGGGCGCCCCCGGCTGGATCGGCGGCGGGAACTTCTGGTCCACCGACATGATCAACTACCTGGTCTCATGGCTGGGTTGCGCCAAGCAGCACGGCCTCACCATCGACTACCTCGGCGGCTGGAACGAGCGCGGCTACAACATCTCCTGGTACGAGCAACTGCGCAGCGCGCTCAACTCCAACGGCTACGGCAGCGTCAAGATCGTAGCGGCCGACTCGGACTGGTCCGTGGCGGGCGACGTCGACTCCGACCCGGCGTTCGCCGCAGCGGTGAACGTCATCGGCACGCACTACCCCTGCGGCTACCGTTCCTCCCAGTCCAACTGCTCGGTGCCGTCGGCCGCCACGTCGTCCGGCAAACCGCTGTGGGCGAGCGAGAACGGCTCGGACGACTACAACGCGGGAGCGCCGGCCATGGCCCGCGGTATCAACCGCGGATACATCGACGGCCGGATGACCGCGTATCTCAACTGGCCGGTGATCGCGGCGATCACGCCCAACCTGCCGTATCCCACCATGGGCCTCGCCCTGGCCTCGCAGCCGTGGTCCGGCCACTACACGATCGGCAAGAACACCTGGGTGATGGCGCACACCAGTCAGTTCACGGCCCCGGGCTGGAAGTACCTCGACGCCTCCAGCGGCTACATCGGCGGCAACCGGAACAACGGCAGCTACGTCTCGCTGAAGTCCCCGAACAACTCCGACTACTCCACGGTCATCGAGACCATGGACGCCGGCAGCGCCCAGACGCTGAACTTCGACGTCACCGGAGGGCTGTCCACCGCAGCCGTCCATGTCTGGTCGACCGACGTCAACTCCGGCAACCCGGCCGACTACTTCGTGCACACCACGGACATCACCCCGTCCGGCGGCGGCTTCAGCCTGACGGTGCAGCCCCATCACGTCTACACCCTGACCACCACGACCGGCCAGGGCAAGGGCACCGCCACCGGCCCCGCCCAGGGCACGATGAGCATGCCGTACAGCGACTCCTTCGACGGCTACGCCACCGGCACCGAGGCGAAGTACCTCATGGACTGGCAGGGCGCCTTCGAGGTGGCGGCCTGCGGCGGCGGCCGCAGCGGCAAGTGCGTGCGCCAGATGAGCCCGCAGAAACCGATCACCTGGGACGCGCTGTCCGACCCGCACGCCTTGCTCGGTGACACCGGGTGGAGCAACTACACCGTCTCGTCCGACGTGCTGCTGGAACAGCCGGGATACGCCGAGCTGATAGGGCGCGCAGGCGGGCAGGACTACAGCAGCACCGGAGGACTGAACGCCTACCACCTGCGGGTCAGCGACACCGGAGCCTGGTCGATCCTGAACTCCGGCACCAACGGCAACGTCTCCGCCCTCGCCCACGGCAATACCGCGGCGCTGGGCACCAACCGGTGGCACACCCTGGCGCTGACCTTCTCCGGCACCACCCTCACCGCCGTCGTCGACGGTTCCACGGTCGGTTCCGTCAGCGACCGCACCTGGGCCGGCGGTCAGGCGGGCTACGCGACCAGTCAGGGCGAGACGGCACAGTTCGACAACCTGTCCCTCACCCCCGGCAGCGGCGGACCCGGCGGCGGCACGACCGCCGCGATCGTCGGGGCCGCCTCCGGCCGGTGCGTGGACGTGCCGAACCAGTCGCAGACGTCCGGCACCCAGGTGGAGCTGTGGGACTGCAACGGCGGCAGCAACCAGCAGTGGACGAGCACCTCGGCCGGTGAACTACGGGTCTACGGCAACGCCTGCCTGGACGCCTCGGGCGGCGGCACCGGCCCCGGCACCAAGGTCGACATCTGGACCTGTGACGGCGGCAGCAACCAGAAGTGGACGCTCAACGCCGACGGAACGGTCGCCGGTGCCCAGTCCGGCCTGTGCCTGGACGCCACCGGCGCGGGAACGGCCAACGGCACCCTGCTGGAGCTGTGGACCTGCAGCGGCGGCAGCAACCAGAAGTGGGCGCGCAACTGATCCGGTGACCGCCGAGATCCGAGACCACCCACCCCGTCAATGACGCCGAGAGGCCCGCATGACTTCCTCCCCCCTTCCGATCAGCCGGCGCCGGCTGCTGGCGGCGACCGGCGCGGCCACGGCCCTCGGCCTGCTGCGGTTCGCCCCCGAGGCCGCCGCGACCGACGGCAGCGGCAGCGGCAGCGGCAGCGGCAGCGGCAGCGGCAGCGGCAGCGGCAGCGGCAGCGGCAGCGGCAGCACCACGGTGGGCTCGACCACGGTGATGTGGACGCCGAACTCCAGCACCAACAACGCATGGACCATCACCGGCGTGTGAACCGCCCCGGCGACCGACGTCCCTGTGCAACCCCCCACCACGGAAGAAGGAGTGCATGAAACGCACACCACTCTTGACGTCCTTCGCGGCGGCCTTACTTCTCGTCCTGTCGGCTGCGGGCTCCTCGTTCAGCAGCGGCCTCGGCACGCCCGCGTCGACCACGACCACCGGCGCCCTCGGGGCGACCGCCGGCTGCGGCAGGGCTCCGGCCCTGACCAGTGGCACCCACACGATCCAGAGCGGCGGCCAGACACGCAGTTACATCCTGCGCGTCCCCGCCGGGTACGACAACAACCACCCCTACCGGCTGATCTTCGGCTTCCACTGGCGGGGCGGCACGGCAGGCGACGTCGATTCGGGCGGAACGGACGGGTACAACTGGTCCTACTACGGCCTGCGGCGCCTGGCGGACAACGCGAACAACGGCACGATCTTCGTCGCCCCCCAGGGCAACGGCAACGGCTGGGCCAACCCCGGCGGCCAGGACGTGGCCTTCGTCGACGCCATGGTCAGCCAGCTCGAAGCAGGTCTGTGCGTCGACACCACCCAGTTGTTCTCCGCCGGCTTCAGCTACGGCGGTGCGATGTCCTACGCCCTCGCCTGCTCACGGGCGACGGCCTTCCGTGCGGTCGCGGTCTATTCCGGCGCGAACCTCAGCGGGTGCAGCGGCGGCAATCAGCCCATCGCCTACATGGGTCTGCACGGTATCAGGGACAACGTGCTGCCCATCTCGTCGGGACGGGAACTGCGCGACACCTTCGTCCGGACGAACGGCTGCACCACGCAGAACCCGCCCGAGCCGGCCTACGGAAGCCTGACGCACATCATCACCACCTACTCCGGATGCCGGTCCGGATACCCCGTCGTCTGGGCCGCGTTCGACGGAGCGGGCCATGACCCCGGTCCCATAGACGGCTCCACCGGTGACGGCTGGCACACCTGGACGTCGGCAGCCGTGTGGCAGTTCTTCACGCAGTTCGGCTCGAACCAGCCGCCGCCACCGCCCTCCGGCAACCAGGAGATCGTCGGGCAGCAGTCGGGGCGCTGCCTCGACATCAACAACTCCACGACGGCCAACGGCACGCAGGCACAACTGTGGGACTGCAACGGCGGCTCCAACCAACGGTGGACCTACAACACCGGAAAGCAGCTGATGGTCTTCGGCAACAAGTGCCTGGGCGTCGGCCAGTCCGCGGGCAACGGCACCCCCGCGGCGATCTGGGACTGCACCGGGCAACCGGACCAGCAATGGAACGTCAATCCCGACGGCACGATCACCGCAGCACAGTCGGGACTCTGCCTGGACGCCAACGGCCAGGGGACCGTGAACGGGACGAAAGTCCAGCTGTGGAACTGCACGGGCGGTGCGAACCAGCACTGGCAGCTCGACAACTGACCCGCCGGGGCCAGGCACGCCCGATGCCGGCCTGGCCCCGTGCCATGCTGCCGAAAAACGGCACCGGGGTGGGAAGCCCGTCTCGAAGCCCACTACGTTCGTCCACTACCGCTACCGCTACCGCGACCACGTCCGCGCCGACCTCATCCCGGCCTTCGGGCGCATCGCCCTTCAAGATGTTCGTCCGCGGCACATCACCGCTTGGCAGGAGGCCGAGTTCGCTCGCGAGCGGGGGCGCACCACCGTCTACCGGATCGGCGCCACTCTCAGGCGCCCTCGGCTCCGCCGCGCGCGCACGGCTGATCGCGGACAACTCGTGCCGGTACGCGATGGCGCCCAGGCCCACGGCGCAGGAGCGGATGCGCTGGAACCCCGCCCAAGCGGCCGCGTTCCTTCGCCACAACCACACCCATCACGGCGACCAGCCGGCCGACCTGTTCGAACTGCTGCTCGGCACCGGCATGCGCCGTGGCGAGGCCCTCGGCCTGCACTGGACGCATGTCCACCTGTCCGAGAAGTCCCTGCTGGTGCGCTGGAACCCAACGGCTGTCAACAACCACCGGCTCTATCTCGGCCATCCGAAGACCAAGGCGAGCCGGAACTGGGTCAGCCTGTCCCTGCGTGTCGCGGCCGCGCTGGAAGGCCTGGTCTTCTGCCAGCCGGACGGTTGCCCGCTGCGCCCGCAAGGTGTCCTGACCGAGCTGCGCCGACGCTCTGAGGAGATCGGCCTGCCCCGGATCGGCGTCCACGACCTGCGGCACACCGCCGCCACCATCATGATCAGCTCGCGGGCCCCGCTGACCGTGGTCTCCAAGACGCTGCGCCACTCGACGCTGTCCACCACCGTCAACCTCTACGGCCACCTGCTACCCCACGCCGCCCGCGACGCCGTCACCCCCATCGACAAAGCCCTGACCCGCTCCGACCGCGAACACCGCCAGAGCACCTCGGCACCAGAAGACCGGGCAGCTTGAGACCGGCTGCCGAGCGTCTCTCGATTGCCATCACGTGTCACACGAACGCACCCAGCGGGCCTGCCGTTTCCGGCAGACCCGCTGGTGAACACCGTCAGGACGACAGGATTTGAACCTGCGACCCCTGACCCCCAGCGGATCTAATCAGGACGCATGATGTGCGCAGCAGGATCCCTCGTGCGCCATCGCGCACACTGTGTGGTCCCCAGCTGGTCCCCACCGACGGTCATAGCTCTGCCGCCAGACGCTCCCTGAAACGTGTCGACGCCATGGCTAGGTCCACCGGCTGGACGCTGCCGCACAGGTACCGTCTCCCCGAGGGCGACATCTTCTCCCTGGGGCATACTCGTCGACTACGACTCCGTAAGCCGTCTGCCCGGTCCCGGCCCCCGACACTGCCGAGTCCAGAACGGCTTCGATTCGCTGTCGCCGACCACCACACCGAGGATCTCGCGGTGCCCGGTGGCGGAGATCCCGGTCGCGATGACCACGGCCTGCGAAGCGATCCAGTGATTCATCCTGCCGCGACCTGCTCACCTACGGCGAGGAAGCCGACCTGGCCTCGGTCATCCAATGGGCGGCCAGCCGAGCCGACGTCGCACAGGTCTGCGACGCGCTGCACGAGTCCGGTCTGCATCGCATCGCCTATCGCATAGCGGAGGTGCGCGCAGAGCGAGGGGTGAACCGCCGGGTTCGGTAGAGATCTCAGAGGGCCGGCGCTGTCGGCGAAGTACACAACGCCGGTGCCGGCCACCGGCGATGCCTCGATCGGGGAGTCGTTGGGCAGTGTCCAGCGTCGCTGTCCGGTGTCCGCGTCGACCACCACCAGATCGAAGAGATCATCAAGGACATAGACGGCGCCGTCGGCTATGGCCGGCGTCCGGTAGGGAATGCCCCCGCCGGGTACCTTCCACAGCGTTCTGTCGCCGACGTCGACACCAGTCATCGCTCCCCCTGCCCAGGCATCGTTGGCCTTCCGCGTTCACCCGGCGCCCTTGTGCACGACCAGACCGCGCAAGCCGGTAATGAAACGAACCCCGACATGTCGCTTTTGGGCAGCGCCACCGTGAATCCGCGTGCTCCTACAGCCCGTTGGCCTCGCCCGGCCTCGCAACTCTCGGGTCCCGTTACGGTCGAAGCCGACGCGAGACGGCTACGACGGATCGATGGGACAACGCGGACCGGCCGGAGAGTTGGACGCCGCACGGGCGGTGAACTCCCGGCCCGGCGCCGCGGGACGGCGTCCACAGCCGATGGCAGCGCGGCGTGCCCGCCCATCCCGTCCGTGGCCGGACGAGCCGCGCGGGGGGCGGTATCCGCGAGGTTCGGGCCACAGGCACCGGCCTATCGCGCACGTCGCGCGGGTTCTCGGCATCCGTCCCGAGGCTCCGCGCGACGGGGTGAGACGGGTCTCGGCTGAACGCGTTCATCGTCTGGTGAGCGGGAGGCTCAGGACCCCGCGGTCGTGCCCGACGATCAGGTCCGGACCCGCGGTGGCCAGACAGGTGAGCACCACATCCAGGGCGATGTGCCCCACCGCGCCGGTCTCCGGTTCCCATACCCGCAGCCGGTGACCGTGACGGGTGCCGGTGACCAGGACCGTGTGGCCGCCGTGCAGGGCGGAGGCGGTGATGACCGGCAGGCCCCCGGTGCCTGTCGAGGCGGGCAGACCGTCGCCGACCGGGGCACCGGTGGCAAGGTCCCACAGCATGACCACGCCCTGGTTGTCCCCGGTGGCCAACATGGTTCGGTCGGGTGTGGGCACAGCCGCCACGGCTGCCACCCGGTGGTCGGCATCGGCGAGGGCACGGGCGCTCAACTGCACGGCCGCGCCGCGTTCCCAGGGGTCCTCGACGGCAGGGTCCCACACATGAAGGCGGCCCCCGGTATCCGCGGCCGCGATCAGTGTGTGGTCGGCGGAGATCGGGACGGCGGCGATCGACTGGATCGGACTGCCATAGGGGTTGAGGCGCCCGACGCACTCACCGGTGTCCGGATCCCACAGCCGGACCGCGCCTCGGGGGGTGGCGGTGACGAGCAGGGTGCGGCCGTCGGGGACGATCGCGGTACACATTCCGGTCACCCCGCCAGGCCAGTCCCCGGCCGGTTCGCGGACCGGCTGCCCGGTGACGGGGTTCCACAGGGCGATCGTCCCGGTGTCGCCTCCGCTCGCCAGAAGGACGCGGCCGTCGGGCAGGGGCAGGGCCGTCATGGAGCGGATACGGTCACGGTGTCCTGGCAGCGGGGCATGGACGAGCCGGGCGTCGGCCACGTCCCACAGGCACACCACGGCCCTGTCCCCGGCGCCGGCCACGAGCGTCGGCCGACCCGGGCGGGAGACCACCGCCAGCGCGTTGACACCCCCGGATGAACCGGGCGCCGAATCGGAGAACACCGGCACATCGGAGAACACCGAGATACGGCCCCAGGGGGTGCCGTCGGCCGCGAGCACCGCGTTCCCGTCCTGCCGGAACCGAGTCGCCGCTTCACCTGTTCGTCCGGGCGCCGTCGACTCCACCATGGCGGCCGACTCGTCGGAGTCCGCCCGCGCCTCCGTCGGGCGGTGCCGGGGGCTCGCACCGTCCGGGTTCTCCGCCAGGCCGTCGGCGATCGTCCACGTCTGCTCGCAGTCCCAGCAGCGGAAGTCTCCGGTGAGCGCCATCAGTTGGCGGGCCAACTCCCATGCGTCCTGTTGCGGGGTGCCCCCGACGGCGACCATGCCGACGACCAGACACAGGACGGCCTGTCCCGGTGTTTCGGGGGGTACCCCTGCCACCGCGACGTCGCGTGCCGCCCGCAGGAAGGGCTCCCACTCCTCGCCCACTGCCTCCTCCCGCAGTGCGGCAGCGACCTCGCCCCAGGGATGTCCTCCCTGCCTGACATGGGCGGGATCAGGGCGTCCCGGAGCCTCGGCGGGCGGACGTGCCGGGTCCACGAAGAAGTCGGGGATCTCGGTATCGCTCCCGCACTCGGGACATATCAGCAGGAGGTCACCTTCCCGGGGATCGGGGAACCGCCACAGCGCTTCGCCCATGTGGTGGCCGGCGAAGGCCACGCAGGCGAGCACGAGGTGGGCGCAGACCCGCGGGGTGGTATCGGCGGCAAGGAGGCTTCGGATGGCCGCCCGCTCGGCCAGACGCAGTGCGGCGCCGAAACCCGTCTCGAGATCGGCCGGGACGGGGGGCCTGTCCTCCGCGGTCACGATGCATCCCAAGTCCACCCAGAAGTCCGCGGTCTGTCCCGGAGGCAGGGCCGCTGCCGCCTCGACGAGATGCGGCAGAGCGGCATAGGCCCCGTCGAAGACGGTCCCGTCGTCCATCAGGCCGCCGGCCAGGTACGTCCAGGTCTGCCTCCATCCATCGTCGCTCCCGGTGGCAGCCGCGGAGGACAACTGCTCCAGGAGTGCTTTCACCTCTTCGACCTTCACACCGTCGAGGTCAAGCCAACGAGGGCTGTGCAGGGGCAGCTTGGGAATCATGGAACGAGTCTCGCAGGCAGCACTGACAATCAGGAGGCTGCCCCGGATCAGCTCATCATCCGATCGGCGACCACTGCCACGGAACGGGGGACGATCCGCTCCAGGACCGGCAGAACAAGATCCCAGTCGCCCGCAACCATCACGACCTGCGCGGCGAGCCTGCGGGCGTGGGACGGCTCGGACAACTCCACGAGTGCGGCCAGGGCGCGGGCTCGTGTCGCGCGGTGGGCGATCGAGCGGGTGAGAGCCTCGGCCCGGGCGTGATCGCCGTGCCGGGCCGTCTCCCGGACGACCGCGACCAGTGCCTCGCCCTGCGCCCAGCGGTCGTTGATCGAGTGAACGAGAGCCTCGGCCCAGCCTGGATCGCCACGCCGGGCCAGCTCCCGGACCACTTCGATCAGCGCCCTGTCCTGTGCCCTGCGGTCGTTGATCGTGTGGGCGAGAGCCTCGGCACCGCCCGTGTCACCGGACCGGGCCAGTTCCCCGACGACGTCCGCCTGCCGCGCCACGGACAGATCGGGGTCGAGACGGCCGGCGAGGGCCATGGCCCGCTCGACCTGCCCGTGCCTGGCCAGCAGGAGCGTCACGGACCTCAGCAGAATGTCGTGATCACGGCCGTCGCCGGTCTCGAGCAGTGTCTCGGCCCGGTCGGCAAGGGCCAGGACCACGTCCTGGTCGGCGCTGTGAACGACCGCGTCCAGCACACAGGCCATGTCCCAGGCGTCGAGCGGGGATCCGGGAGGGAACGGGCGAACGGCGGCCTCGTCCAGGTCTCCTTCCGGGACCACCATGTCCTGTTCGGCGGCTTCGCCGAGCGCCCACCCGCATACCGTGCCCCCGGCGCCGACGGCCGGTCCGGGCGGGGTGCGCAGGAGAGCATCGAGCCGGTGAAGGTCTCCCGCCAGCGCCTCGCGGGCCAACACCGCCGCCAGGGGCCGTGGCTGGGACCACCCTGTCGAGTTGCGGGAGCGGGTGATGTCCTCCACGCGGTCGGCAAGTGCAGCGGCTCGGTCATGGTCGCCGCTGGCGACGGCCACCTCCACGAGGAGGGCGAGCACCTGTTCCGTCCCGTCGGCGGCGTAAGAACTCACCACGTCGTCGGCGCGAGCGGCGAACCTGAGCGCCTCATCGATGTCGCCGCTGTCCGCCACCGCCTTCGCCAACAGGGCCCAGGCCCACGCCCAGTTGTGCGGGTAGCGGATCCTCTCCGCCAGAGCGACGGCCCGGTCACGCTCACCGGCACGGGCCCACGCCGGCACGAGGGCGACCAGTGCCTGGTCCCGCACCTGCCGTAGGGGAATCGACTCGGCCAGCGCCTGAGCGCCGCCCAGGTCTCCCGCGCCCGCCGCGGCCTGCACCAGCGCCAGTAGTTCCGTACCCTGCTTGAGCTCGTCACTGATCGTGTACGCCAGCTCAGCCGCACGGACGAGGTGGCCGGTGCGGGCAAGCGCCCTCGGGAACCACCCACTGGTGAGACCGGTGCTCGAGTGCCTGCCGACCGACAGCCGCAGAAGGGTCAGCAGGCAGGGCTCGAACCCCCCCTGAGCGATGTCCCTTCCCATGTCGTTCTCGGGTGCCAGGCCGCGACGTAGCTCTCGTTCCCGCGTCATGAAAAGCTCCGGCCCCCACTGGGCCAACCCCTCTGACATACCTGGTGCCCCCCTTCGAAGCCCCTCAACTGCGCACCTGCGCAGGCGGCCCAACAGTAACGGGCCCCCGACCTGACGGAGTCTCGCCAGTGGCCTGGCCGAGACGCTGGTCCCGTTGGAGCGCAGGAAGGCGACAGCGCGCCCGCGCAGCTGAATCGCCGCACAGATCCACGCACCGCTGAGCCCGTTGTTTCAACAGGGCAGCGGTGAACATCGCGTGGCTCTCAGCTCGGACATCAGCTTCGACGATGCCTGGGCTGCGTGTTTTCCCCGATGCGGTGATCCCCAAGAGCGTCTACAGTCGTCTCGGTCACATTTCTGGGGGGCGTATGAAATATCGAATGTTGACCGCCGGTGTGGTGAACCTGCTGATGGGAGACGGCGAGACAACTCCGAAGGGCATCGAGACCACCGCCCTGGAAATGGTCCGCACGGGCCGACTGCAGGGTGAAGAGAAAGCCGACGGTACGGTGACCGTACGAATCGTCCCGCAGACCGCCGACTCGGCACCGCTGCGGCCCGTCGAGGAACTGATGGTCGAACGGATCCGCCGGCGCTGCCGAAGCGGTGTGGACCGCGTGCCGATAGGCGCCCTCGGGCCGGGCGACGGCGACGAGTTCTGGGTATGGTGGCGCGGCTTTCAGAACAGCGTCCGCAACGAGGCGACCGCTCTTGGCCTCATACGGTCGGCCCGGAACAAGTACGTGACGCTGCTGTATCGGGGTGCGGCCCTCGCGGCCTGGTTCGGCGCCCTGTGGGCCGGCGTTTCGTTCAGTCCCGAGTGGATGCGGATCATTCTCAAAGCGGTCCTCTTGCTCAGCCTGTTGGGGCTGGTGCGACTGTCAGACGTCCCGCTCGAATCCGGGCCCAGGTTGACGGCCGCCGGACGGCAGGCCGCGCGCGAGTGGCGGACCCACGACCGCGCTGGAGAGCATCGGCTGCCCAAACGCCAAGTGGGAGCGGCTGGTCCCGAATCGGCGCTTCCCGTGCGCGAGCCGCAGCGGATCTGGTCCGCGTACGGCAGATCGTGGCACGTCGTGGACGCCGGGCCGCTGGACACCCCGCGCTGGGGACACCTGTGGCAGCTCGTGCTGCTGGCCCTGGCCGTGTGCGCCGCCTTTGGTGCCCTGGTCGCGGTGACCCTGACCGCGCACCGCCCGGCGTTGGCCTGGGAATGGGACACCGCTCCGTTGCTCGCCGGCGTACTGCTGTGGGGTTTGTGGCTGCCGGCCCGCCGCCGGGTCCTGGCCGTTCCCGACGAGGCGAGCTTTCGCGGTGCCGTCATCTCACGCTGGGACTACGACACCCACTACGACGACCCGTACACGGACATCACGCACTACTGCTGCTCCATCGAGGACCCGGCGACGCGGAAAGCCTGGTCCTTCGAGGTCGACCAGTGGAGCCGGCCGATGTTCTCACGCGCAGCGAACCCCGAGCTCAAGGACCGGTTCCGGGTAGGGGACGTCGTCGATGTCCACTGCAGCCCGCGTCGGCGAAAGATCCATCAGATCAGTGTGGTCGAGGCCGTGTCGCGGACCGACTGACGATTCCAGCGACGAGGCGTCGTAACCGCTATCGGTTCGAAGTACCACGCAGCCGTAGACGCTGGGTCGGCCAGAACCTCCGGGTACGCGTCCAAGATGGAGGCACAGAGGAAGCCCAGCAGCGGACTGGTCGGCACAAAGCGGTACTTCCCACCAGACGGTGGCGACGAACCTCGCGCCTCGGCCGTCCTCCGGTCCCTGCGTCCAGGGCGCGAGCTATACCGCAACGCGGGCATCCTCTCAGCCGAGTTGTGTCCGACCCCCCGGACGGCCCTCTAGGTGCCGGATGGCCCCGGTCTCACGCTGGCCCAGGCCGCACTCGTCCACGTCGACCCTTGAAGCCTCCACTCCCGAGACCTACTTGACAGTCGGCGCCGACGACCTGCTTCGCCACTGACCGACGTCGAGGCCACCGGCACGGTGAAGTTCGCAGACCATGCATGCACATGCCGCAGGGAACCTCATCGCCGCTGGGGGCGCCCTGGACCTTATTGGGCCGTCCGGCTGCATCAACGGGCGGCATTAGGGTTCAACAGCCGTAATTGGCACGAGCCAGCAGGCCCATCGACATCCGTGCCACACGCTGCCTCAGGGCCAAGCCGGCGCGATGCCAGACGTCGACAGCTGCCAGCCTCCGGGAGGTCACGTTCGATGAAGTGGTGTACCGACGGCCATTCCACGAGACGGGCCCCGCCGCCATCATCTGTCCGGGACGCACTAGAAAATCACAGGTCAAACCATGTATCCGCGCCACCGGCCTGTCATCTGCGGCGCACTTTGACCGGGTCAAGGTGCGCCACAGCCCCTTCAACGTGAACTGGTCCCCAAGCGGTCCCCAAGAATAATCAAGGGACCGCTTCAGATCTCCTCTGAAACGGCCCCTGACCTGCGACTGTCTCCAGTCGGGACGACAGGATTTGAACCTGCGACCCCTTGACCCCCAGTCAAGTGCGCTACCAAGCTGCGCCACGTCCCGATGCGCTCACTCGCGGTGACCCGCGTGATCGCGTGAAGAGAACCTTACCCCACGTCCGCGGGCGGGCAGAAAGAGGGCGGGGGCAGTGGGGGGACAATCGGTCGTATGGGAGACGCGGAGACAGGGGCACGGGACCGGGACGCCGCGGGGCGGGCGCGCAGCGCCCGGCCGCGGGACGGGCTGGGTCGGCCGCTGCCGTACGGCGCGCCGGGTGTCGAGCGGCAGCCCGAGGGGGTCGTACGGACTCCGCAGGAGACGGTCGCCGAGGCGCAGGCGCTGCTGGACGCCGGGAAGCCGTTCCACGCGCACGAGGTGTTCGAGGACGCCTGGAAGTCGGGGCCCGAGACGGAGCGGACGCTGTGGCGCGGGCTGGCCCAGCTGGCGGTGGGGCTCACGCACGCGGCCCGCGGGAACGGGACCGGCGGGGCGCGACTGCTGCGGCGGGGCGCGGGCGCGGTCGAGGAGTGGGCGGCCGGGGGCGGGGAGCGGCGGCCGTACGGGATCGATGTCGACGGGCTCGCACGGTGGGCGCGGGAGCTGGCCGGGCGGGTGGAGGGCGGTGCCGGGAGCGTCGAGGCGAAGGGCGAGGCACCCCGGCTGCGCGGCTCCCGGTAGCACCGGGGTGACCCGCTGTCAGTGGCATACGGCAGACTCGGGTGCGTGCGAGAGATTCATGTCATCGGTATCGGCGCGGGCGACCCCGACCAGCTCACCCTCCAGGCGGTCCGGGCGCTGAAGAGCACGGACGTGTTCTTCCTCCTCGACAAGGGCGAGGTCAAGAGCGACCTGACCCGACTGCGCCGGGACATGCTCGACACGCACATACCGGACGGGGGTTACCGGCTGGTCGAGGCGCGGGACCCGGAGCGGGACCGGGCCGCGGGCGGCGGGGCGTACTCGCCGGCCGTCGGTGACTGGCGCAGCGCCCGCGCGGACATCTACGAGCGGCTGATCCGCGAGGAGTTGGGCGAGGGGCAGACCGGCGCCTTCCTGGTGTGGGGCGATCCGTCGTTGTACGACAGCACGCTGGCGATCCTGGAGGAGGTGCTGGCCCGCGGCACGGTGCGGTTCGGGTACGACGTGGTGCCCGGGATCAGCAGTGTCTCGGCACTGGCGGCCCGGCATCGTACGGGGCTGAACCGGGTGGCCGGGCCGGTGCAGATCACCACCGGGCGGCGGCTCGCCGAGGGGCTGCCGGACGGGGTGGACGACGTGGTGGTGATGCTCGACGCGCACCAGGCCTTCCGCCGGTACGCGGACGAGGACATCGACATCTACTGGGGTGCGTACCTCGGCACCCCTGACGAGATCCTGGTCTCCGGTCCGATCGCCGAGGCCGGTCCGCGCATCGAACGGCTGCGGGCCGAGGCACGTGAGCGCAAGGGCTGGATCATGGACACGTATCTGCTGCGCCGCCACCCGGAGGTTCCCAGGGAGGGCTGATGGTCAGGTGGGGTCGAGCCCGAGCCGTTCCAGGACGCCGGCGACGTCCGGCACCGCCGTCACACCGTCCGGCAACGGGGGCCGTCGTACGACGACCACGGGCAGCCCGAGCTCCCGTGCGGCCGTGAGTTTGGCGGCCGTGGCCGCTCCCCCGCTGTCCTTCGTGACCAGGACGTCGATCAGGTTCCCGGTCAGCAGCGCGGTCTCGTCGGCGACGGTGAACGGTCCGCGCGCCAGCAGCACTTCGGTGTGCCTGGGCATGGGCGGCTCGGGGGGTTCCACGGACCGCACGACGAAGTGCCGGTCCGTCAGGTGGGCGAAGGCGGACAGGCCCAGGCGGCCGGTGGTGAGGAAGACACGGGGGCCGAAGCGGGGCAGGGCGGCGGCGGCCGCGGGCAGGGACGGGACGGGGTGCCAGTCGTCGCCGGGGCGTGGCTGCCAGCCGGGGCGGCGCAGGACGACGGCGGGGGTCCCGGTGGCCCGGGCGGCGCCGGCCGCGTTCGCGGTGATCGTCTCGGCGAAGGGGTGGGTGGCGTCCACCAGCGCGTCCACGTGGTGTTCGCGCAGCCAGTCGCCGAGGCCGGCCGCCCCGCCGAAGCCGCCGGTGCGCACCTCGCCGGCGAGCGTGCCCGGCCGTGCGACCCGGCCCGCGAGCGAGGTGGTGACCCGGACCCCGGGGCGCCCCGACAGCTCGGTGGCGAGGCGGCGGGCCTCGGTGGTACCGCCGAGGATCAGGACGTGCGGGGACATGGGACGAGCGTACGGGGCCTTCGCATCGGGTGACGCCGTGGGGCCGGGCGGCCGGCCGACGCCGTGACGCACGACGGCCGCCCGGACGGATCGCCGGGCGGCCGTGGTGGGACGGGACCTCCGTCAGCCCTGACGGGCCTTGAAGCGGGGGTCCTTCTTGTTGATCACGTAGACCACGCCCCGCCGGCGGACCACCTGGGCGCCCGGCTTGGCCTTCAGTGAGCGCAGGGACTTGCGGACCTTCATGGTGCTGTTCTCCTCGGGTCGGCCGCCGGGCGGGGTCAGCCGCGGGCGGCGGCGGTGCGGCCGTAACGGCGTTCGAAACGCTCCACTCGGCCGGCGCTGTCCAGGACCCGCGCCCTGCCGGTGTAGAAGGGGTGCGACGCGGACGAGATCTCCACGTCGATCAAGGGGTAGGTGTTGCCGTCCTCCCACTCGATCGTCCGGGACGAGTCTGTGGTGGAGCGCGTCAGGAACGCGGTGTCCGCGGCGCGGTCCCGGAAGACCACGAGGCGGGACGCGGGATGAATGCGGGCCTTCATGGGGTTTCCTCTCTTGGTTGCCGGTGCGCTTGCGGTCGGCTTCAGCGCTCTTCGCGGAAGTCGACGTGTGCGCCGGCCACCGGGTCGTACTTGCGCAGGACCAGCCGGTCGGGGTTGTTCCGGCGGTTCTTGCGGGTCACGTAGGTGACGCCGGTTCCGGCCGTCGACTTCAGCCTGACGACCGGACGCGCGGTGCTGCGTGCCATGAGGTTCTCCCTTCGCCCACACCCGGGATCTTTGATCCGAGCATGTCATTCACGACCTCTGCAACAACGCCTCCCGCCGTCGCATTCCCGGGTCGCCGGACCGGCCGGGGGTTCCCGGACCGACCGGTCAGCGCAGGAGGAGCTGGAGGCCCCCGACGATCGTCGCGGCGATGACCAGCTGCTCGAAGAGGCGCTGGTTGATCCGGTGCACGGCCCACTTGCCGATGAAGGCGCCGGGGACGACGAACGCGACGAGCGCGGCGTCCAGGAGCAGCGAGTGGCCGTCGATCAGTCCGAGGCCGGCGCTGAAGGGGACCTTGGAGAGGTTCACGATCAGGAAGAAGAACGCCGAGGTACCCAGGAAGCCGAGTTTGCGGAAGCCGGCCGACAGCAGGTACATCGACATCACCGGGCCGCCCGCGTTGGCGACCATCGTGGTGAAGCCGCCGAGCACGCCGTACGAACCGGCCTTGGCCCGGCCCGCGCGGGTGGTGACCTCGTCCGGGTCGTCGGGGCGGTCGGCCGTGCGGCGCCGCCACAGCGTGACCCCGGCCATCAGCAGCAGGATCGCACCGATCGAGGTCCGTACGACGCCGTCGTCGGCCCAGACCAGGAACAGCGTGCCGATCACCACGCCGGCCGCGACCGCCGGGAACAGCCGCCACAGCGTGGGCCAGTGGGCGTGCCTCCGGTAGGTCGCCACGGCCAGCACGTCGCCCGCGATGAGCAGCGGGAGCAGTACGCCGGTGGAGGCGCGGGCCGGGAGGACCGCGGCGAAGATGGCGAGACTGACGGTGTTGGCCCCGCTGACGGCGGTCTTGGAGAAGCCGACGAGCAGGGCGGCGAGTGCCAGGGCGGCGAACTCCCAGCCGGATATGTGCCAGAGCGTCATCGTGTCCATGCGGGGACCGATGCTATGTCCGGACAACCGGATGGTGTAAGTACCGTCTCGCTGGTTGGCTCCGGCCCCCTCCCGGGGCGGTTGCCGGCCCTGTCCGGGGTGCGCGGCCGTGCGGGGCCGCTGCGTTTGCGGGCGATCCGCCAGGGCACCCGCACAGCGATGACGGCACAGCTCAGAAGGGAGACGCGCACCATGTCCGTGGTGAGGAACACACTGCCCGACGAGGCGCTCAGGATCACCGGCGGTGCCCTCCAGGAGACCTTGGTGGATCTGCTCGGACTGTCACTGGTGGGGAAGCAGGCCCACTGGAACATCGTGGGCCCGCGGTTCCGCTCGATCCATCTCCAGCTCGACGAGGTGGTCGCCGCCGCGCGCGCCCACTCGGACACCGTCGCGGAGCGCGCCGCCGCCCTTGGCGTGCCGCCGGACGGCCGTCCGGAGACCGTCGCCGCGGCCTTCTCACTGCCCGGGGCCAAGGACGGCTGGCTGCGCGACGACGAGGTCGTCGACCTGATGGTACGGACCCTGGAGGCGGCGATCGGGCGGCTGCGCGAGCGGATCGCCGCGACCGACGAGCCCGACCCGGTCACCCAGGACCTGCTGATCTCGATCACCGCCGACCTGGAGAAGCAACGCTGGATGTTCGCCGCCGAGAACAACTGAGCCCACGGAAGGCTCACTTGGACCGATCCGGTCGGTCCGATCGATCCGGTCGGTCCGATCGATCCGGTCGGTCCGATCGATCCGGCCGGTCCAGTCGGTCGGGTCGGTCCAGCCGGTCCAGCCGGTCCGGTACGTCCGCTTCGAGCGCCGCCGCCCGCAGGGCGGCCGCCACCCGGGTGACCGCCTCCGCGGGCGGGTGCGGCAGCCGGGCCAGCAGCTGGCGGCGCTGCTCCTGCGGTCCGCCGCGCACCGGCAGGATCCGGACACCGGCCGGCGCCGCGGAGGCCAGGGCGGCCGGTACGGTGGTCAACCCGCAGCCGGCGGCGACGAGATGGAGCTTGGCCAGCCAGTCGCGCGCGACGTGGGCGATCTCCGGCCGCTCGTCCAGGCCGGGCCACACGCCCATCAACCGGTCCTCTCCCGAGGCGGACCCGGCGATCCAGCGCTGCCCGCGCAGATCGGCCACGTCGACGAAGCCGCCGCGGGCCAGGGGGTGACCGGCCGGCAGCGCTAGGCACAGGGCGCGCTCGGTGAGGGTCTGGAGCACCAGCGGGGGCGACTCGGCGTCCGGCGCCCGGAACGGCGGTGCCGACGCGAGCAGGGCCAGGTCGATGCTGCCGGCGCGCAGGGCACGCACCAGTGCGGGGGTGGTGCCCTCGCGGCCCACGACCCGGAGGCCGGGGTCCGTCCGGCGGAGCGCGGTCAGGGCGTGCGGGACCAGCACGGCTCCCGCGGTGGGGTACCAGCCCAGACGGACCGTCCCGGCCTCTGCGGGCAGCCCGGACAGTTCCCTCGCCGCCGCCTCGATCTCGTCGAGCACGGTCGTGGCGCGCCGCATGACGACCCGGCCGGCCGCGGTGAGCCTTACTCCGTCACGCCGCCGCTCGAGGAGCTCCGCGCCCGAAGCCCGCTCGATCGCGGCGATCTGCCGGGACACCGCGGACTGGGTGTAGCCCAGCGAGGCCGCGGCGGCGGTGAAGGTTCCCTGATCGGCGACCGCGCGGAAGACCCGCAGCGCGGTCAGTGACACATCGTTGAAGTCCATGACGCTCACGCATACTAGCCGTGCGTAACTTTCGTTGGACTCATGGACGCGCCGTTCCTAGCGTGGGATGCATGAACGCTCCCCGCATCGCCCTCGTCACCGGCGCCAACCAAGGACTCGGCCGCGCCCTCACCGAAGGCCTCGCCGCCCGGCTGGGCCCGGACGACCTGGTTCTGCTCACCGGACGCGACCCGAGACGGGTGCCGGACGCCGCCGCCGAGGTCGCCCGCCGGCCCTCGACGCGCGCCCGCGTCGAGGGCCGGGTCCTGGACGTCACCGACACCGACGCGATCGACCGGCTCGCCGACGAACTCGGGGCCCGGTACGGCGGGGTGGACATCGTCGTCTCCAACGCGGTCGCCCGGGTCCTGCCCGAGGACTCGCAGTCCGAGCGGGCCGACGAGTTCATCGACGTCTCGAACACCGCCACCCACGCGGTCCTGCGCTCCTTCGGCGCCGTCCTGCGCCCGCGGGGCCGGCTGCTCGTGGTGGCCAGTTCGCTCGGCACCCTCGGCCACCTCGACCCGCGGCTGCACCACCTGTTCGACGGCGCGAGCCTCGACCAGGTCGAGTACGCCGTCGAGTCCTGGCGCAGCGCCGTCCACAACCGCACCGCCGCCGAGGCCGGCTGGCCCGTGTGGCTGAACGTGCCCTCGAAGGTGGCCCAGGTGGCCGCCGTCCGCGCGGTCGCCGCCGAGCGCCGCGAGCAGGACCTGGCGACCGGCACCCTGGTCGCCTCCGTCTGCCCCGGCATGGTCGACACGGCCACGTCCCGCCCCTGGTTCAGCGACTACAGCGGCGCCCAGTCCCCCGCCGAGGCCGCCCGTGCGGTGCTCGACCTCGTCTTCGCGGCGGATGTCGACCCCGGGCTCTACGGCGAGCTGATCCGCTTCGGCAAGCCGCTGCGCTGGCAGGACGGCACCCCTCCGGTGGAGCAGGACCGCCTCGTCAAGCCGTGAGCGCCGGATCCGGCGCCGTCTGTCGTCGCACGGACCCGTCGGCGCCGACCGAGTCCTCAGCCTCTGCCCAACGGGAAGAGTGCCCGTACCGTCCAGCCGCCCACCGCCCCGGACCCGGACCCGGACCCGCGTCCAGCGTGCCGCCTAGGGCGGTGACGCCATCCGTGATGCCGACGAGGCCGAAGCCGCCGCCAGGCCGGTCGACGCACCACCCGCCGAGCCCCTCACCGGCCGCGAGCTGGACGTGGTGCGGCTGGTCGCCGTCGGCCGCACCAACGCCGAGATCGCCGCCGAGCTGTTCGTCTCGCTGTCCACGGTCAAGACGCTTCCGTCCGGCGTCCAGCTCAAGCTGTCGGCCCGGAACCGGGTGGAGATCGCCGCGTTGGCCTGGCGCGACGGCCACGCCTGAGCGGGCTCCGGCACCGCACGCGCCGCCCTGGACTCCGTGGCCGCCGGGACCGACTCCCCGGCGCCGGTAGCGCAGTTCGGCGCGGTCGGCGTGAAACCCTGGCCGGGACGCGTGCATCCGAGCCCGTCGAGGAGGACGTCGTATGCCACCCCTGGTCGACCCCGTACCCGGCGGGAGCCCCGGCGATCTGGCCCGGGCCCATGCCCTCGCCCACGAGCTGTCCGCGCAGGGCGTGCGCGGGATCGTGCTGGCGTATGTGGACACCGCCGGGATCTGCAGGGTGAAGACCGTTCCCTGGCAGGGGCTGCAGCCTGCGGTGGCCTGGGGCGTGGGCATGTCCCCGGTGTTCGACACCTTCCTGGCGAACGACGCGATCGTGCGCACCGACGTGCTCGGCTCGCCCGACGGCGATCTGCGTCTCCATCCGGACCTGGACCGGCTGGTGGTGCTGGCCGGGCAGCCCGGCTGGGCGTGGGCGCCCGTCGACCGGGTCACTCAGGAGGGTGAACGGCATCCGGGGTGCAGCCGCACCTTCCTGCGCCGTGTCGTCGCCGACGCCGAGGAGCGGCACGGTGTCACCTTCAGAGCGGGCGTCGAGCTCGAGTGGGTGCTCGGCCGGGCCGCCGCGCCGGCCGACGAGTTCGCGCCGGCCACGTCGGGTCCCGCGTACAGCGCCGCCCGGCAGATCGAACTGAGCGACTACACCGCCGACCTGCTCGCGGCCCTCGAGAAGCAGGAGGTGCCGGTCGCCCAGCTCCACCCCGAGTACGCGCCCGGCCAGTTCGAGCTCTCCACCGGTGCCCTGGACCCGGTGGCGGCGGCCGACCAGAGCGTGCTGGTCCGGCAGACCGTCCGCGCGGTCTCGCAGAAGTACGGCCTGCGCGCCTCCTTCGCCCCGGCCGTCGTCGAGCGGGGCGTCGGCAACGGCGGCCACCTGCATCTCTCCCTGTGGCGCCATGGGGTCAACCTGCATGCCGGGGGCGATGCCCGGTACGGCATGACGGCCGCGGCGGAGTCGTTCATCGCCGGGCTGCTGACGCACCTGCCCGCGCTGACGGCGGTGACCGCGCCGAGCCCGGCCAGCTATCTGCGGCTCAGGCCCGCCCAGTGGGCGGGGGTGTACACGGCCTGGGGCCGGGAGACCCGCGAGACCGGGATCCGGGTCATCACCGGCACGGCCGGCCACCAGAGCCAGGAGGCCAACCTGGAGGTCAAGCCGGTCGACCTGGCCGCCAACCCGTACCTGGCGCTCGGCTGCGTCATCGCCGCCGGACTCGACGGGCTCGCCTCGGCCGCGCCGCTGCCCGAGGAGGTCACCGACGACCCGGCCCGGCTGATCCCGGACGAGGCGGTGGCCCGGGGCGTGCGCCGACTGCCGACCTCCCTTCCCCAGGCCGTCGAGGAGTTCCGCGAGGACGAGGTGCTGCGCACCGCGCTCGGCCCGGTCCTCGCGGACGCGGTGATCGCCGTACGCGAAGGCGAGACGGCGGCCGTCGCGGGGCTCGACGACGCCGGGGTGGCGGCGGCCTACCGCTGGAAGTACTGATGCCGGGTCAGGTCCGGGAGGCGCTCGACGCGCTCCCGCTCGTCGACCACCACTGCCACGGCGCGGTCACCGCCGACCTCACCGAGCCCGAGTTCGCGTCGCTGCTGACCGAGGGCGAGGCGTGGCCGGGCGTCTCGCCGTTCGACAGCCCCGCCGGCATCGCCGTACGCCGGCACTGCGCACCCCTGCTCGGCCTGGACCGGCACGCGCCCGTCGCCGACTACCTCGCGCGCCGGGCCGAACTGGGCTGGCAGGAGGTCAACCGCCGGTTCCTGACGGCCGCGCACACGGAGGCGTTCTGCGTGGACACCGGCTACGCCCCGCACCCGGTCACCTCCCCCGCCGAACTCGCGGCGGCGGCCGGCGCGCGTGCGTACGAGGTGGTACGGCTGGAGGGCGTCGCCGAGGCGGTGGCCGCACGGGGCATCGACGCGGCCGAGTACGCGGGCGCCTTCCGGGCGGCGGCCGAGGAGGCGGTACGGCGGCCGGGTGTGGTCGCGGTCAAGTCGGTGGCCGCCTACCGCACCGGCTTCGCGCTGGACCCGGCGCGGCCGACGGACGCCGAGGTGACCCGGGCGGCGGCGCTGTGGTTCTCCGGGGGCGGCAGGCTCACCGACCCGGTCCTGATGCGTCATCTGCTGTGGACCGCCGTCGGGCTCGGGCTGCCGCTCCAGCTCCACGCCGGTTTCGGGGACTCGGACCTTCGGCTGCACCACGCGGACCCGGCCCTGCTCACCGACTGGCTGCGGCTGACCACCGGCACCGTCCCGGTGCTCCTGCTGCACTGCTGGCCCTACCAGCGCCAGGCCGCCTACCTGGCGGCGGTGTTCGAGCACGTGCACCTCGATGTCGGGCTCGCGCTGCACCATGTGGGTCCGGCCCGGGCGGGCGCGGTGCTGGCGGAGGCGATGGAGATCACCCCGTTCCGCAAACTGCTGTACAGCTCGGACGCCTATGGTGTGGCCGAGTTCCACCACCTCGGTGCGCTGTCCTTCCGGCAGGGGCTGGCCGGAATGCTCCAGGCCCGGGTGGACGCCGACGAACTGAGCCCGACCGACGCGGTGCGGATCGCCGCCTGGACGGGACGCGGCAACGCCCGTCGTCTCTACGGACTTCCCGCATCCGACCCCGGCCGCGACTGACCGCGCGCCCTGTCCGGAAAGTATGATCAAGCAATGTCTGACATGACCGAAACCACGCCGGGTTGGCTGTCCTCCGACGAGCTGGAGATGGCGCGCGCCCGCATGCCGATCCTGTACGTGGAGGCCGTGCCCGTCCGCGTCGACGACAGCGGCGAAGTCACCAGCATCGGCCTGCTGCTCCGCATCGGCCCGGACGGAACGGTCAGCCGGACCCTCGTCTCCGGCCGTGTCCTGCACCACGAGCGGGTCCGTGACGCCCTGCTGCGCCATCTGGAGAAGGACCTCGGCCCGGTGGCGCTGCCCCGGGTGCCGGCCTCCCTGCAGCCGTTCACGGTGGCCGAGTACTTCCCGACGCTGGGCGTCACCCCGTACCACGACCCGCGTCAGCACGCGGTGTCGCTGGCCTACATCGTGCCGGTCACCGGTGACTGCCGGCCCCGGCAGGACGCCCTGGACCTGGTGTGGTTCAGCCCGCAGGAGGCCATGCTGGAGGCCGTGCAGAGCGAGATGCCAGGTGGTCACGGGGTGTTGCTGAAGCAGGCCCTGGCCCATGTGGGGTTCGTGAGCTAGTGCTCTGACCGCATAGGTTCGCCGGGTCGGCCGTCGTGGCGGTTGGATGTGCGGTGACGTCCGATCCGACCGCTGGAGGCGCGGTGGCCGAGCCTGTCCGCGTGCGCAGACTGACCGACCAGGAGGGGCAGAAACTGCAGCAAATCGTGCGCCGTGGCAGCACCAACTCGGTGCGCTATCGGCGCGCGATGATGCTGTTGGCCTCGGCCGGCGGGAACCGGGTGCCGGTGATTGCTCAGCTGGTGCAGGCTGACGAGGACACCGTGCGCGATGTGATCCACCGGTTCAACGAGATCGGTCTGGCCTGCCTGGACCCTCGGTGGGCGGGAGGCCGTCCCCGCCTGCTCAGTCGTGACGACGAGGACTTCGTCGTCACGACGGCCACCACCCGCCCCACCAAGCTCGGCCAGCCTTTCACCCGCTGGTCGCTGCGCAAGCTCGTCGCCTACCTGCGGAAAGTCCACGGCCGAGTGATCCGCATTGGCCGTGAGGCGTTACGCGGCCTGCTCGCCCGCCGTGGTGTCACCTTCCAGCGCACCAAGACATGGAAGGAATCCCCCGACCCGGACCGCGAGGCGAAGCTGGACCGGATCGAGGAGGTCCTTGGCCGCTTCCCGGACCGGGTGTTCGCCTTCGATGAGTTCGGCCCGCTCGGGATCCGGCCGACTGCCGGCTCGGGCTGGGCCGGACGGAAACATCCCGACCGAGTGCCGGCCACCTACCACCGCACTCACGGGGTGCGCTACTTCCACGGCTGTTACTCGGTCGGCGACGACACCCTCTGGGGCGTCAACCGGCGCAAGAAAGGTGCCGGGAACACACTGGCCGCGCTGAAATCGATCCGCGCCGCCCGGCCCGACGGCGCCCCGATCTACGTGATCCTGGACAACCTGTCCGCCCACAAAAGCGCCGACATCCGACGCTGGGCGAAGAAACACAAGGTCGAGCTGTGCTTCACCCCGACCTACGCCTCCTGGGCGAACCCGATCGAAGCGCACTTCGGACCGCTGCGGCAGTTCACCATCGCCAACTCCAACCACTCCAACCACACCGTTCAGACCCGGGCCCTGCACGCCTACCTCCGGTGGCGCAACGCCAACACCCGCCACCGCGACGTCCTGGCCGCCGAACGCAAGGACGCGCCCGCATCCGCAGCGAGAAAGGCATCCGCTGGGGCGGACGGCCCCTGCGATTGGCGGCCTGACCTGGCAGGGAGGCGAGTCGCCGAGATTGCGAGGCGAGCGGGGCTTTTCGCCTGAGGCGGCAACGGGTGGCGCCGGCAGGGACTCAGGGCTCGATGACGAGGCGTTCGATGAGGCCGTCGCGGAGTGTGAACTGGTAACGAAGATCGATGGTCCCGCCAGGGAAGTTGCCTTCGAGGTGGTGGGCGGCGATGTAGCGGGCTGCGCCGGTCTGCTGGGCGCCGGTGAGGTGGATGGTGTAGGTGAATTCGGTGGCCGATCGGTCGAGCCACTCCCTGATCGCCTCGATGCCCTCGTAGGTGTTGCCGTCGTCGATCACTGTGGCCTCGCGGGTGAACGCCGTGAGTGCGGTGGCGGTGTCGTGGGCGCGGTGCGCTGTCAAGTAGCGGGTGATCACCTCGGGCAGGGTGTCCGGGGTGCTGGTGCGGGGCTGGTTGTCGTTCATGACGCTCCTTGGGGTGGCGGGTTCAGACGGTGGGGGTGGTGCCGCCGTCGATGACGTGTTCGGCACCGACGATGGCCGAGGCGCGGTCCGAGACGAGGAAGGCGACGAGCTCGGCCACTTCCTCGGGCCGGTTGGGACGGCCCAGCGGGATGCCGCCCAGGGAGTCCATGAGCCGGCCCAGCGCCGCTTCCTGCGTGATGCCTGCGTCGTGGGCGATCCGGGCGACGAGGTTGTCGGCGGCCGAGGTCTGCACGAAACCGGGCGAGACGGTGTTGACGCGGACACCGTGCGGGGCGACCTCGTTGGCCAGGCCCTTGCTGTAGGTGGTCAGGGCGGCCTTGGCGGCGGCGTAGGCCAGGGTTCCGTTCCACAGCGGCATGCGGCGCTGGATCGAGGTGACATGCACGATCACGCCCTTACCTGTGGCGATCATGTGCGGCAGGAGTGCGCGGTCCAGGCGGACAGCGGCCAGCAGGTTCGTGTTCAGCTCCCTGGCCCAGTCGTCCTCGCCGAGCGCGGCGAACCCTCCAGCCGGCGCCTCGGACCCGCCGAGGGTGTTGACCAGGATGTCGACGCCTCCCACGCGGGCGTCCACCTCGGCGGCCACGTGGGCTGCGCCCTGGGCGCTGGACAGGTCGGCGGGGATGAACGCCTTCTCCGCGGCGTCGTCGGGGCGGCTGCGGGCCGTGACCAGCACGGTCGCGCCGGCCTGGGCGAGACGTCGGGCGATGGCGGCTCCGGTGCCCTTGGTGCCGCCGGTGACCAGAGCGCGTCGGCCTTCGAGGGATTCGCTGATGGATGTGGTCACGGTGTGCTCCGTTCCCGGGTGCGGGCGCAGAAGGCGCCACTCCCATTATTACTGCTAAAATAGAAGCTACTAACTTCGACTTTAGCAGTGACTGAGGGGATGGCCACCATGGCAAGCCGGATCAGGCTGGAGGACCGGGAGTGCCCACTGTCCACGACGGTGGAACACGTAGGCGAGTGGTGGACGCTGCTGATCCTCCACGACGCTTTCGACGGCTACACGCGCTTCGACCAGTTCCAGGAGAGTCTGGGTATCTCCTCCAGCATGCTCACCACCCGGCTGAAAACCCTCGTCGCCGACGGACTGCTGCAGCGCCGGCCCTACCAGACCAACCCCGTACGCCACGAGTACGTCCTCACCGAACTCGGGCGTTCCCTGCGGCCGGTGATCGTCGCCCTGGCCGCGTGGGGCAACTCCCGCCTCACACCTGCCGAACGCAGCATGATCCTCATCGACGCGGACAGCGGCGAGGAAGTCGAGCCTGTCGTCGTTGACGCCAAGACGGGCCGCCGGCTCGACGACAGCGACAGCTACGTCTTCACCGCAGGCCCTGCAGCCAGCGACGCCATGCGCCACCGATATGCGACACGACCGACCACCCCCGCGGGGGCGTAATGCCGCTCCAAGCCAGCAGCGTGGCCCAACCGGTGAACCTTCCCGGTCACAGCACTAGGGAGCCGCCCGCGACCCGGCCGGTGGGCCGCCGAGGGGGTTCGACGTCGACGGATCCGGCAGGACATCCCGGCTTCGGCCTGTCACCTGTGGAGTATCGACGTGGCCCGGCCCCGGACTTCGGCCTGCCCGGAGCCGTTCGGGATGTCCTGCTCGGTCCAGATGCACTTGGCGTCGCTGAGGTAGCGGGCGCCCCAGCGCCGGGACAGCGCGGCGACCAGCTGGAGGCCGCGGCCGCCCTCGTCGGTGTAGGTGGCGTGGCGGATGCGCGGGGTGGTGAGGCTGCCGTCGTAGACCTCGCAGGTCAGCATGCGGCTGCGCAGCAGCCGCATCCGCATGGGGCCCCTGGCGTGCCGGATCACGTTGCCGACCAGCTCGCTCACCAGGAGCTCGGTGGTCGTCGACAGGTCGTCCAGGCCCCACCGGGAGAGCTGGCCGCGGACGAGTTCACGGGCCTGGCCGGCCGCCCGGGGGTCGTCGGGCAGGCCGAAGGAGGCGATGTCGTCGGCGGGCATGGCGCGGGTGTGGGCGATGAGCAGGGCCGCGTCGTCGGTGGTCCGCTCCCGGTCCGGGAGCAGCTCCGAGACGACCGTGTCGCACAGTTCCGCCAGGCCCCGGGCGTCCTCCTCCTGGTCGGCGCCGGTGAAGCGCGCGGGCCGGACCGCGGCCCGGCGCAGGACGCGCAGCAGCTCGGCCAGTCCCTGCTCGGCGTCCTGGGCGTCGGACTCGATGAGCCCGTCGGTGCACAGGACGACCAGGCTGCCGTCCGGGAGCACGAGTTCGTGCACGGCGAACGGCGGGGTGGCGGCTCCGAGCGGCGGATCGGGGCTCACGACGGGGCTGAGCACGGTGCCGTCGGGATGCACGAAGACCGGCGGCGGATGCCCGGCGAGGGCGTAGCAGCAGGTCCGGCCGACCGGGTCGTAGACGGCGTAGAGGCAGGTGGCGTAGAAGTCCTCGCCCAGGTCGCTGACCAGGTCGTTGAGGTGGCCCAGCAGTTCGTCCGGGGCCATGTCGAGGTCGGCCAGGGTGCGTACGGCGGTGCGCAGCCGGCCCATGGTGGCGGCCTCGGCGATGCCGTGGCCCATCACGTCGCCGACCACCAGGGCGACCCGGTCGGCGGAGAGCGGGATCACGTCGAACCAGTCGCCGCCCACCTGCTCGCCCCGGCCCGCCGGCAGGTAGCGCGCGGCCGCGACGGCGCCGGGCAGCCGGGGCAGGGTCCGGGGCAGCAGGGCGCTCTGCAGTTCCTGCGCGCGGGCGTGTTCGAGGTCGTACAGGCGGGCCCGCTCCAGTGCCTGGCCGACCAGAGCACCGAGGCCGGTCAGGCGGGTGCGTTCCTCCGCGTCGAAGGGGCGCGGCTGGTTGTAGGACAGGATGGACACACCGATGGCCCGCCCGGAGGCGATCAGCGGCAGGAACGCCCACGCCATCTTCGGCGAGGTCCCCATCAGGATCCTGTCCGTGACGGCGGGATAGCGCTCGTACATCTGGGCCGGCGACTCCATGAACTGCGGCCTGTGGGTCCGGAGCACGTCGGTGACGGGCAGGCCGGCGTTGAGCGGGCCCTCGAACCGTTTCAGGTAGTCGGCGGGGTAGCCGACCTCGCCGACCCTGGTCAGCCGGCCGTTCTCGAACACGGAGACGACCAGTCCGTCGGCGCAGAACGGTGACAGGACATGCTGCGCCACGGCCTGTACGACGTCCTGGACGGTCACGGCCTCGGCGAGCGTCGCGGTCAGCTCCTCCGTCCGGACCGTGCGCTCGCGCCCGGGCGCGGGTTCCCCGTGCGGAGGCTTCCCGTCGGCGTGCTCCAGGCGCTCCGCGGTCCAGGCCGCCACCGCGTGCAGGAAGGACAGCTGCACGTCGTCGGGCCCGCCGCTGCCGGACAGCAGCACCGAGAGCGCGCCGACTGGCCCGTGGGCCCCGGTCAGGGGGACCGCCACCGTGCCGGCCGCGCCGGTCCCGAGGCTGTCCCCGGCCACCCGGACGAGGACACCGCGGCGCAGCGCGCGGGCCGGCGGTACGTCCTCTTCCTCGTCCAGCTCCGCCCAGGCCCGCGCCGTCCCGGCGTCGACACCGTCCACCGCCACCAGGGTCAGCCGGCCGGCGCCGGGATCCCACCGGTGCAGCAGGGCGCCTTGTCCGCCGACACCTGCCGTCGCCTGCCGAAGGGCCAACGCCAGTGTCCGCGCCCGCGCACCCGCGGCCGGGGACGGGTCGGGTTCGACCCCTTCCGGACGGTTCGGGCACATAACGACAGGTTAACGCGGCAGGTCGGGGCGACCACCGGGGCCGGGTATGGCCGCCTGGCTAGCCCTGGTGCAGGGCGGCGCGCAGCGCCTCGTCGATACGGGGCTGCCGGAACGTGAAGCCCGCCTTCAGCAGGCCCTCCGGGACGGCCCGGCAACTGCCCGTGATGCCTTCGGCGAACTCGCCGAGGACGGTGCGCAGCGCGAAGGCGGGGACGGCCGCGAGGGCGGGCCGGTGCAGGATCCGGCCCGTCGCACGGGTGATCTCGCGGTTCGTCAGCGGTTCGGGGGCCGTGAAGTTGAGGGGGCCGGCGACGTCCTCGTGGTCGATCGCGTGGCGCAGGGCGGCGATGTGGTCGGGCAGCGAGATGAACGGCCAGAACTGGTCACCCGAGCCGAGCCGGCCGCCGAGGCCGTACCGGAAGAGCGGGAAGAGCTTGCCCCAGGCGCCGCCGTCGGCGGAGACGACGAGACCGGTACGCGGGTGCACGACGCGGACGCCGGCCCGCTCGGCCGGCGCGGCGGCGGCCTCCCAGCCGACGCAGACGGAGGCCAGGAAGTCGTTTCCGGCCGGGTCGGACTCCGTGACGACACGGTCGCCGGTGTCGCCGTAGTAGCCGGTGGCCGAGGCCGAGATCAGCACCCGGGGCCGCTCGGCGGCCTCGGCACAGGCGTCGGCGATGGTCTGCGTCCCCTGGAGGCGGCTGAGCCTGATCTCCTGCTTGTACGCCGCGGTCCAGCGCCGGTCGCCGACCCCGGCACCGGCGAGGTGGACCACGGCGTCGACGCCGTCCAGGACGGCCGGGTCCAGCCGGGCGCCGGGCTCCCACGCCGCGGATTCGGTGCCGTCCGCCGCCCGGGCCACGGTCCGGCCGCGGGTCAGACGCAGCACGCGGTGTCCGTCGGCGAGGAGGGAACGGGTGAGGGCGGAACCGATGAGTCCGGTGGATCCGGTGATCGCGACGCGCATGACGTTCTCCGATGAGCGAATGTTTGAGAGTTCAAACTCCCGGTCGTCATACTACTCCGGCCGGATGTCCGCACGGCGTAAGCGACCGGGCCACCGAGGTCGGCCCGGAGGCCCTGTCTCTCCCCCGACGGCCGCTCGACCGGACAGGCGCGCTGCCCCCTCCACCCCGAGTCGGTCGGTCCGCACCCCGAGGGTGGGCCCTCTGCGCGGGTGAGGTCATCCATGGCCTGGATGGCCGGCTATACGGGATTCGGATCGCGCGGAGGACGGCGGGCGGCCGGCGGACCGCCCATAGTCGTGCGTACCCCGCACGCCGCTGTCCGGACAGCCGCTGTCGTGCGGCCGTCCCCTGCATGCCGTGCACCTCTCGGCGCCCGCAGGCATGCCCGCTCCGCTCACCGTTCCTGGAGTCGTGATGCCCGGTTCCGTTCCGCCGCCGTCCGCCACCGCGGCCGCCGACACCGCCCCGCCGCCCATGGCCGTCTCCGCCCCCGCCCATCTGCTGCGGGTGGCCCTGCTCCTGGATCATCGCCACCCGCCGCGTGCCCTCGACCATGATGGAGGGGAGCTGTTACACGCTGAGCCGTGCTGAGCTGTGCTGAGCGGTGCGGTGTTCGCCGGCGTCGAAGGCCGTCCAGCAGTCGGATGCGGGGGCGCACGCATGGACGATCGCCAGCAGCACTCGTCGCCGAGGTCGCGGACGCCTTCCGCTCGGTGCGGGTGGGGTTGTGGAACCAGCCGGTCGACATGGGCCCCTGATCAACGCCCGGCAGGAGAAGAGGGTGCTGGACTACCTGGTTGATCAGCCGGGAAGAGGGCGGCGAAGTGGTCGTGGGGGGCGGCAAGCTCACCGGCGAGCTGTACGACAGCGGATACTTCGTCGAACCCGCCCTCTTCGACCGGGTCACCCCTGGGATGCGCATCGCCCAGGAGGAGATCTTCGGCCCGGTGCTCTCCGTGCCCGCCTACGAGGACGAGGAGAAAGCGGTCGCGGTCGCCAACGGCACCCGGTACGGACTGACCGCCACCGTGTGGACGCGAGACATGACCGAGCGGGGACATCGGCGCTTCCTTCGGCGGCTACAAGCACAGCGGCTTCGGCTGCTCCATGGGCCCCGACTACCTGGAGGACTGGGCCCAGGTGAAGCCAGTGGTCACCAGCGGCGGCTGCAGGGCCACTCGGGAGGGTATCCGCATCGCCGACGGGACCGACGCCCCGGACGAGGTCCGCGCGATGGCCGCCAGGCACCACGACGATGAGCAGCTCTTCGCCCTGGTGTCCCTGATCGCGGCCATCGCTCCGTTCAACCGGCCAGCGGGAAGTGGCAGGCCACCTGGCGGCCGGCGGCGCCCGGTGCGAGCCGTGGGCGTTCCGTCGCGCACCGCTCCTGGGCGTAGGGGCAGCGGGTGCGGAACGGGCAACCTGTGGGTTTGTCCACCGGGTTGGGCACCTCCCCGGTCAGGACGATCCGCTCTCGGGGCGGCCCGTCGTCCGCGAGCGTCCCGTCGTCGATGTCCGGGACCGCCGACAGCAGGGCCTGGGTGTACGGGTGCGCGGGGGCCGTGTACAGCGCCTCCGTCGCGGCGAGCTCGACGATCTCGCCGAGGTACATGACGGCGATCCGGTCCGACACGTGCCGTACGACTCCGAGGTCGTGCGCGATGAAGACGTAGGTGAGGGCGAACTCCTCCTGGAGGTCGGCGAACAGGTTCAGCACCTGGGCCTGGATCGACACGTCGAGCGCGGACACCGGTTCGTCTGCGACGATCAGCTTCGGGCTGGTGGCCAGGGCCCGCGCGATGCCGATGCGCTGGCGCTGGCCGCCGGAGAACTCGTGCGGATACCGGTCCAGATGGGCCGCCGCCAGTCCTACGACGTCGAAGAGCTCGGCGACCCGCCGGCGCACCGCGCCCGCGTCGCCGTACCGGTGTACGAGCAGCGGCTCGGCGACGATGTCCCCGGCGCGGCGGCGGGGGTTGAGGGAGGCCTGCGGGTCCTGGAAGACCAGTTGCATGCCCGGCCGCAACGGGCGCAGGCGGCGCGTGGAGAGGGTGGAGATGTCCTGCCCGTCGAACTCGACCCGCCCGCTGGTGAGTTCGGTGAGCCGGACCAGACAGCGGGCCAGCGTGGACTTGCCGCAGCCCGACTCGCCGACGACACCGAGGGTCTCGCCGCCGCGCACCTCCAGAGAGACACCGTCGACGGCGCGCAGGACCCGGCGCGCGCCCCGGAGGGGGTAGTGCTTGGTGATGTCCGTGGCGCGCAGCAGTACGTCGTGCGCGGGGACGGTCGTACCGTCCTGTGCTGTCGTCACGACGCCACCTCCGCGTCCTGGTCCCTGCCTTGCTTCCCGTCGGCCGCTCGTGCGGTCAGCCGCAGTCCCGCGCGGTCGTCCGGTGCGAGCCAGCACGCGTCCAGGTGCGAGGCGTCCTCGCCGCCGGGAGTCAGCACGGGCCGCTCCGCGCACCGGTCGTGGCGAAACCGGCAGCGCGGGGCGAACGCACAGCCCTCCGGAAGGGCACCGGGCGAGACCGGCACGCCCGCGATGGTGGGCAGCCGCCGCAGCCGGGGGCCGCCCACGCGGGGCACCGAGTCCAGCAGGCCCCAGGTGTACGGGTGCCGCGGGCCGTGGAACACCGCCCGCCGCGGGCCCTCCTCGGCCACCCGGCCGCCGTACATGACGAGGACCCGGTCGGCGATCTGCGAGACCACGCCCATGTCATGGGTGATGAGCACCATGGCCGAGCCGCGGGCGTTCAGCTCCCGCATCAGATCGAGGATCTGCGCCTGGACGGTGACGTCCAGCGCCGTGGTCGGCTCGTCGGCGATCAGCAGCGCGGGATCGCAGGAGAGGGCCATCGCGATGACCGCGCGCTGGCGCATGCCGCCGGAGAACTCGTGCGGGTAGGCATGCGCCCGGGAAGCCGCGTCGGGGATGCCCACGTCGGAGAGCAGCCGTACCGCGCGGGCCCCGGCCTCCTTGCGGGAGACTTTCTCGTGTGCCCGGATCTGTTCGGCGATCTGCCAGCCCACGGTGTAGACGGGGGTCAGGGCGGTCATCGGGTCCTGGAAGACCATGGCGATCTCCCGGCCGCGCACCGCCCGCATCTCCTTGTCGGGCAGGGTCATCAAGTCCCGTCCCCGGAAGCGGACTTCGCCCGACACAGTGACGTTCGGGTTGGTGAGCAGCCGCAGCACGGCCAGCATCGACACGCTCTTGCCCGAGCCCGACTCGCCCACCACGCCCAGGACCTCGCCGGGCGCGACGGAGAAGGAGAGTCCGTCGACGGCGGTGACCAGGCCTTGGCGGGTGCGGAACCGTACCCGCAAGTCTCGTACGTCCAGCAGGGGTTCAGGCATGGCGGGCCCTCGGGTCGAGTCGCGCGTACAGGATGTCCACCAGGGCGTTGGCGAGGACTACGAAGAACGCCGCGTACAGCACGGTCCCCATGATCACCGGCAGGTCGAGGTTCTGGAGGGCGTCGTAGGTGAGCTTGCCGATGCCGGGCAGTCCGAAGACCACCTCGGTCAGCAGCGCGGCCCCGCCGACGAGCGCACCGAAGTCCAGGCCGAACAGCGACACGATCGGGATGAGGGAGCAGCGCAGCGCGTGCCGGAGCAGGATCCGCCGTTCCGAGAGGCCCTTGGCACGGGCCGTGCGGACGTAGTCCTCGCCCAGCGCGGTGACGACCTCGCCGCGCAGCAGCCGGGCGTAGATCCCGGCGTACAGCAGGGCCAGGGTCAGCCAGGGGAAGAGCATGTGCAGTGCCCACTGACCGGGGTTCTGGCTCAGGCCGACATAGCCGGGCGGCGGTACCCAGGAGAAGAGGGAGTCGTGGAACTGCCTCTGGGTGAGGAGGTTGACGACCTCGCCGAGCCAGTAGGCCGGCAGGGAGACGCCGACGACACCGACCAGCATGATCAGCGGGTCGGCGGCCCTGCCGCGCAGGGTCGCCGCCGCCGTGCCCATGAGGATCCCGGCCGTCATCCAGATCAGGGCCGCGCCGATGACCAGAGAGAGGGTGACCGGGGTGGCCTGCAGGATCTGCGGGATCACCTTGGAGCCGCGGTTGACGAACGACTCCAGGTCCCGGTCGATCAGCAGGTGCCGCATCATCAGCAGATAGCGGACGGGCAGCGGCCGGTCGAGGCCGAAGGAGTGCCGCACCTGGGCGAGGGTGGCCGCGTCCGCGTTGCGGCCCGCGATCCGGGCCGCCGGGTCGACGCCCGGGGTGGCGAAGAAGATCAGGAACACCATCACACTGATCGCGAACATCACCAGCAGGGCCGAGCCGAAGCGTTTGAGGGCGAAGACGAGCATGGTCACACCCCTCCGCGCAGCCGGGCGCCCGGGTCGAGGGCGTCGCGCACCCCGTCGCCGAGGACGTTGAGCGCGGCCGTGGTCAGCGCGATCAGCAGACCGGGGGCGATGGTCACGGTGGGACGGGTGTAGAGCAGTCCCAGACCGTCCTGGATGATCGTGCCCCAGCTGGCGTCGGGCGGCTGGACACCCACCGACAGGAAGGACAGCGCCGACTCGGTCAGCATCGCCAGCGCGGTCATCAACGGCACGAAGACGATGGCCGTGGGGACGACGTTCGGCAGCACCTCGCGGCGCAGGATGCGCAGGGTGGGGGCGCCGGAGCCGATGGCCGCCTGGATGTACTCCTTGTTCCGCAGCACCAGCACCTGCCCGCGCAACGGCCTCGCGATGTACGGCACGTAGATCGCTGCGATGATCGTGATCGGCAGCCAGAGGCTGCCGGCCTCCACGGTGACAGGGCCCAGCTTGAGGCCGTTCGTGAGCAGGACCACCGACAGACAGATCGCCAGCAGGTACACCGGGAACGCCCAGATGACATCCAGGATCCGGGAGATGACCGAGTCCACGACCCCGCCCGCGTACCCGGCGACCACACCGACGGCCGTCCCGACGGCGCAGGACAGCAGGGCCGCCGTCACCCCGATGAACAGGCTCGTGCGGCCGCCGTACAGCAGGCGGGCCATGACGTCGCGGCCCTGGTTGTCGGCGCCGAGGAAGTAGTGGGCGGGGTCCCAGGTCGGGCCGATGGGCGTGACGCCGAGGCCGAGGCCGGTGCTGCTCGGGGTGAGCACCGGCACGGTCTTGCCGTCGATGACCGTGGTGCCGGAGACATGGGACTGGAACGGGTCGGTGTGGGCGATGTGGTCCGCGTACAACGGTGCGCACAGAGTCGCCAGCACGACGAGGAGCAGGACCGCTGCGGCGGCCAGCGCCGACCTGTTGCGGAGCAGGTCGGCGGCGGCCGTCCGCCAGGGGCCCTGCGAGCGCCGGGCCCCGGTCGACGGGGCAGGGTTCACCGCGGGGGCGGCTGCGAGGGTCATTTCACCCACAGTTGCCCGAGCAGCATGTAGAACTGCTTGCTGAACTGGTAGTTGCCCACCCGGGTCGAAGTGAAGTCGATCAACTTCGGGTTGATCAGCGGGACCACCGGCGACTCACCCATGATCTCCTGGTCGATGGCGCCCCACTGCTTGTCCGCGGTCGCCTGGTCGGTCTGCGCGGTCTTGATCGCCGTCTGCATCTTGGCGTCGACGCCCTTGTCGCAGAACCCGGAGATGTTGATGCTTGAGTCGCTGCCGGGGTGGTAACTGGCGCAGGACAGCAGGACGTTGAGGAAGTCGGAAGGCGCCGGATAGTCCTGGTACCAGGACGTGAGGGCCAGCTGCACCTTGTTCTTGGTGTTCTGGATGTAGGTGAACTGGATGTTCGCCGACAGCGGCTTGAGCGTCGCCTTGTAGCCGAGTTGGGTGAGCAGGCTCTGGAGGTACTGCCCGATCGATTTGTTGACGTCGTCGTCCTGGACGACGATCCCGACCTCCTGACCGGCCGTACCGGACTTCTTCACCAGCTCCTTGGCCTTGGCGAGGTCCGCGGCCTTCCAGGTGGTGCCGCCGCCCTTGGTGTAGTCGCACGTGTCGACGTGTCCGGGGAAGCCCGGCGGGAGGATCGTGCAGGCGGGGGAGGCGAGGTTCGCGCCGCCGTACAGCCGGACGACGGCGGACCGGTCGACCGCGTAGTTGATCGCCTGGCGGGCCAGTTTGTTGTTGAACGGCGCCATGTTGACGTTGAGAGTGGCGTACCAGAACGCGGTCAGCGGATTCACATGCGCCTGGGAGGCGTACTTGGTCCCGATCTCGTTGAGGCGGTCGGCGGGCGGCGGGTCGTACATCCAGTCCGCCTGGCCGTTCTCCACGGCGGTCACCTCCGACTCGACCGTCTGGCCGAAGGTGTAGTCGATGTCGTCCGGGTAGCCCTGCGGCTGCGCCTCGCGCGACCATTCCTTGAAGTGCGGGTTACGCACCAGCTTCAGCGCCCGGTTGGGGTCGTACGACGCCGCCATGTACGGGCCCGTCGTCGGGAGCGGCTTGGTACCCGCGTCCTTCGCCGGCGAGTCCTTCGGGACGATGCTGGCGTGCGGGACGGCCAGCTTGTACGCGAACTCCGGGTCGGCGGCGGTCAGGTTGATGGTGACCGTGCCCGTTTTCGCGTCGCCGACCACGCCCTTGGGCAGGGTGCAGGAGGCCGGCGTCTTCAGACAGGCGTCGGCGCCGACGATGCCGTTGTAGAAGGTGCCCGCGGTGGGGCTGGAGACCTTGAAGATCCGTTCGAAGGACGCCACCACGTCGTCGGTGGTCAGGGCCTTGCCGTTGGAGAAGGTGACGCCCTTGCGGAGCGTGAAGGTGTAGGTCTTGCCGCCGTTGCTGACCTTCGGCATGGCGGTGGCCAAGTCCGGGACGACGGTGAAGGACTCCTGCCCGTTCACCTTCTTGAAGGCCAGCAGTCCGTCGTACATCGACTGGTACAGCTGCCAGTACTGAAGTGTGTAGTTGACCTGCGGGTCGAAGCTGCCCGCCGCCGCGTGGGCGACCAGCTTCAGAGTGCCGCCCTTGTGCTGTGACTGGAAGGCGGCGGAACTCGAGCCGGAGGCGGAGCTGCTCGGGTCGGAGGAGGATCCGTCGTCGGAGGACGAACAGGCGGCGGCGGTCAGGGCGAGCGCGACGGTGGCGGCGGCGAATGCGCTCCGTCTGGCGCGGTGCAGTAGGGCGCTGCGAGGCATGGCTGTGAACTCTCCCGGTCTCGGTCGGGGATCAGTCGGTGGAGTCGAGGAACTCGCCGACGACCCGGAGGTAGAGCTCCTCCTCCTCGACGTGCGGCATGTGGCTCGAATGCTCGAACATGTGCCAGCGCACATCGGGGATGCGGTCGGCGAAGGGGCGGAGGGTCTCGGGAGTGGCCTCGTCGAACCGTCCCGACACCAGCAGGGTCGGTGCCTCGATCAGGTGCAGCCGGTCGATGACGGACCAGTCCTTGAGAGTGCCGACGACGTGGAACTCGTTCGGGCCGTTCATCGTGTGGTACACGGTCGGGTCGGCCTCGATGTTGTCCCAAGTCGCCTGGACCTCTGGCGGATTGGGGGTGAGGCGGCAGACATGGCGGTTGTTGAAGACCTGTTCGGCCGCCCGGTAGTCGGGGTGGTCCGTGGTCCCGGCCTCCTCATGGGCGAGCAGGGTCCGCCGGACCTCCTCCGGCAGTTCGGCGCGGAGTTCGGCCGCCGCCTTGAGCCACAGCTCCATGGACGCGGGGGAGTTGGCGATGACCAGACCTCGCAGCCCGGGTGGGCGGCGCACCGCGTGCTCGGCGGCGAGCATGCCGCCCCAGGACTGGCCGAGGATGTGGTACGCATCGGCGATACCCAGTTCCCTGAGCAGGTTGTCGAGTTCGTCGAGGAAGAGCTGGACGGTCCAGAAATCGGCCCCCTCGGCGGGCAGATGGGTGGAGTGTCCGGTGCCGAGCTGGTCGTAGTGGATCACAGAGCGGCCCTGTCGGGAGATGCCCGCGATGCTGAGGGTGTAGTTGTGCCCGGCGCCGGGGCCGCCGTGCAGGACCACCAGGGGTGTCCTGCCCGGTTCACCGGTGATCCGGTACCAGGTGGAATAGCCGTTGAAGTCGGCGGTTCCGGTGTGGTTCGGTTCGGGGATCGCCACGGGAAGCCTCCCAGACCGGCCGGAATCAGCCGACCGCTGTCTGAAAACGTCGGGGGTGACGGATGAGTGAGATAGTGATGGGGAAAAAGGTCAGCCCACAAGACCTTTTGGTCGGGCCAGGGCAAGACGTAACGGCGGGTTTACGTGGGTCGCCTGCGTTTACAGAAGCGACGATTTTCGGGAGGACACCTGACATCCGCATCAGAGCCGGCAGAGTCACCTGACTCGCTCGGGCCTTCGGGAAGCGGTGATGAGTACGCGCGCCTGATCGACCGCGTCCTCCTCGGCGGCAGCCTCTCGTCCACGCTTCGCCCGGTACGGGTGACCTCGGCCGTCGACGAGGTCGCCGACCGGCTCCTCACCGCGATCGCCGTGGGCGACTTCCTGCCCGGCGAACGGCTCCCGGCCGAGCGCGAGCTCACCGGGCTGCTGCACGTCAGCCGCCCCACTGTGCGCGAGGCCGTCGGGCGGCTCCAGGCCCTCGGGATCATCGAGATCCGCCGGGGCCGCAACGGCGGGGCGTTCGTGCAGGACAGCTGGAGCGAGTCCTCCGGGGCCGCGGTCCGACGGACCCTGCTGCCCCGCTGGGAGGAGTTCGAGCAGCTCTTCGACCTGCGCGGGCTTGTGGAGGGCATGGTGGCCGCGACGGCCGCCCGGCGCCGGCGGCCCGAGGACCTGGCGCCGATGCGGGAGGCCCTGTCCGCGCATCTCTCCGCGAGCACGCCCCGCGAGGAGCAGGCCGCCGACAGCGCCTTCCACCGCGCCATCTGCGAGGCCACCCATAACGCCCAGATCACCCGGCTCAGTCGCGAACTGCTGACCCGGATCAGCCTCGGCTTCCCGATCGAGCCGTGGGGAAAGGGCGAGCGCAGCCACTTCCACCGGGCGGGTGAAGGGCACGCCGCCCTCTACGAGGCGATCGCGGCGGGAGAGCCGGAGCGGGCGGAGGAGATCGCCCAGGAGCACTTCATGATCAGCGCGGAGATGATCCGGGGGGTACTGGCACGGGTGAGCGGGGAACGGGCTGGGTGAGGGAAGGGCGTGGCGAGGCCGAGCGGGCGGAGGGGACGGTCACGTCCCCGAAGACGAGGAGCATCGTTCCCTGTACTCGCCCTTGCCCGCGCACGACGCCGCACCATTGCTCTCCGACGTACCCGGACCCGCGCGGAACGTACGCGCGTGCCCCGCCCGTCTGACGGCCTGCCCACGGTGACCGCCCATGACACCGCCACCGGCCATTCGGGCTCGCCACAGCCGGGAGCGGACCTCGCTCACCCCTGAGTCCCTAGCCGCCACCCTCACCATCGCCGCCGGCGTCCCCTCACCGAGGTCGCCAAGACACTGCGCCACTCCACCCTGTTCACCACGGCCAACACATACAGCCACCTCACCCAGCTAGCCGCCCGAAAAGCCGTCGACACCATCGAGCGGACCCTCACACAAGCCGAACAGAGAGCCGGCCGGCAGGCCCGGCAGAAGCAGCTGCGATCACCACGCACCACATCCAACGGCTCCGTGAAGCCCTCCATCGGCTCCGCTCCCGCGCCCCGCCGTCCTTCAGCGCCACCGCAGCCCAGCCCCGAACCCGGCCTGCGACCACACTGCGACCACCAGCCGTCCAGAAACGCGAAAGGCCGCCCTCCCGCAAACGAGAGAACGACCTCCGACCTGCAACAAAGCTGGTCGGGACGACAGGATTTGAACCTGCGACCCCTTGACCCCCAGTCAAGTGCGCTACCAAGCTGCGCCACGTCCCGATGCCCGTCTGACCTGGGGTTTTCCTGGTCGAAACGTGCAGGGAAAGAATACCGCACTCGGCTCGGTGGTCGTGCACGCATTTCGTCCGGGGCGGGTGATCGCTTGACCTCAAGTTTGGTTGAGGTCGCACGATCCACGGTATGACGACCACCGAGGAACAGACACGCGGGCATGCCGGTCTGCCCGTCCTGATGAGCCTGATGACCGGCGACGAGAAGCACGGACCGGCCGCGACCTCCACGCTCGACGTGCTGTGGGTGCTCTACGACCGGGTGCTCAGGGTGACCCCGGACCGGATCGACGACCCGGCCCGGGACCGGTTCCTGCTGAGCAAGGGGCACGGGCCGATGGCGTACTACGCGGTGCTCGCCGCCAAGGGCTTCGTCCCGGTGGGGTGGCTTTCGGGCTTCGGCTCCTACGACTCCCCCCTCGGTCACCACCCCGACCGCACCCTCGTCCCGGGCGTCGAGATCGGCAGCGGTTCACTGGGGCACGGGCTGCCGATCGGGGTGGGGACGGCTCTCGGCCTGCGCCTCCAGGGGGTGGACGAGCCCCGGGTGTGGGTGCTGACCGGGGACGCCGAGCTGGACGAGGGCAGCAACCACGAGGCGATCGCCTTCGCCGGGCCCGCCGGTCTGGAGCGGCTGCACACCGTCGTCGTCGACAACTCCTCCGCCCGGCACGCCCGGCCCGGCGGGATCACCGCGCGCTTCGAAGCGGCCGGCTGGTCGGCGATGACCGTCGACGGACGCGACCACGAGGCGCTGTACGAGGCGTTCACCGCCCCGCATCCGGGCCGCCCGCACGTGGTGGTGGCCCGTGTCGAGTCCAAGTCCCTCTGACCGGCCGTCCGGCACTTCGCACAGGAAGGGCACTGTTTTCCATGGACACCATGCGTGACCGTTTCGTCCCCGTCGTCTCCCGGCTCCTCGACGAGGATCCGCGGGTCGTGGTCGTCCTCGCCGAGATCGGCGCGGCGACCCTGGAGGAGACACGCCGGCGTCATCCCGACCGGGTGATCAACGTCGGCATCCGCGAGCAGTTGCTGGTCGGGGCGGCGGCCGGGCTGGCGCTGACCGGTCTGCGGCCGGTGGTGCACACCTTCGCCAGTTTTCTGGTCGAGCGGCCCTTCGAGCAGGTCAAGCTGGACCTCGGCCACCAGGACGCCGGTGCGGTGCTGGTCAGCGCGGCCGCCTCCTTCGACTGGCCCGCGGGCGGCTACACGCACATGGCGCCCGGTGACGTGGCGCTGCTCGACACCCTCGACGGCTGGACCGTACACGTGCCGGGGCATCCCGACGAGGCGGAGACCCTGCTGCGGCACGCGGTGGCCGCGGGCGACGAGAAGGTGTACGTGCGCCTGTCCGCGCAGGCCAACCGGGAACCGCTTCCGGTCGACGGACAGCGTGTCCGTACCGTCCGTCAGGGCCGCTCCGGCGTGGTCGTCGCCGTCGGCCCGATGCTGGACGCCGTCCTGGACGCCACCGGAGACCTGGACGTCACGGTCCTGTACGCGACGACGGTGCGTCCCTTCGACGCCGCCGCGCTGCGCCGGGCCACGGAGTCGGCGGGCACGGACGTCGTGCTGGTCGAGCCGTACCTGGCGGGGACGTCCACGCCCGCCGTGAGCGAGGCGCTCGCCGAGGTGCCGCACCGGGTGCTCGGGCTGGGCGTGGGACGGCGCGAGCTGCGGCGCTACGGGACGGTCGAGGAACATGTGGCCGCGCACGGGCTGGACGCGGGGAGCCTGCGGGACCGGATCACCGCGTTCGTCGGGGCACCGGCCCGCGGGTGATCAGCCTTCCTCGCCGAGCAGCCCCAGCTCCGGGTAGGAGTCCAGGAGCCGGGGCGGGGCGGCCTGCCGCCAGGAGTCGGCGAGGATGTCGCGCAGCTCGCCCTCGTCCTCCAGTGCGGCGAGCCGGACCCGGACCCAGGCGAACTGGGCCTCGTGATCGGCGATCCAGAACTTGCCGGGCTCGGCGAGCACCAGTTCGTCGCGCTCCTCCTTGGGGCAGCGCACGGCGATGGAGGTCTCGTCCTCGGGCAGCGTGGCGAACATCTTCCCGGCGACCCGGAACGTGGGCATGCTCCAGGCGATCTTCTCGCTGGTGTCCGGCAGGGACAGGGCGACACGGCGTACGTCTTCGGCTTCCGGCATGCCCCGAACCGTAGCCCGCGCCACTGACAGTCACCTGCCCGGAGCGTCCACGTGCTTGTAGTAGAGGGTCGTCGGGCGCAGTACGCCGGTGGGGTCGAGGGCGTAGTCGGGGATGACCCCGGCGCGGGTCCAGCCGGCCGAGCGGTAGAGGTGTTCCGCGGGGCTGTCCGTCTCGGTGTCCAGATGGAGCAGGGTGATCCCGGCGGCGGCCGCGGCCTCCTCGGCGACGGCCAGCAGCCCGCGTCCGATGCCCTGGCCCCGCGCCTCGCGGTGGACCATCAGCTTCACCAGCTCGGCGCGGTGCGGGCTGTTGGGTTTGCCGGGGTAGGGGAAGGCGAGGCCGACCGTGCCGACGGTCCGGCCGGTGCCGTCCAGCGCGGCCCAGACGGCGAGCTGCCCTGCGGCCACGGCGGCCACCCGCTCCCGCCACCAGGCGACTGCCCGCTCCCGCTCGAAGGGGGCGAGGAAGCCGACGGACGCCCCACCATTCACGGTGTCGGCCAGCAGCTCGGCCAACTCCCCCACCCGCTGGGACAGTTGATCCGCCTTCAGACGCAGTGTCCTCATGGCCGCACCACCGCCAGCACGTACCGCGTCTGCGCCGGTCCCGCGCACCGGAACCGGGTCGGCCCCCACACCCGCAGCCGCAGGCAGTCCCCGGCGTCCAGGAGATGCTCGGCTCCCTCCGCCGTCACCGCCAGGCACCCGTCGAGCACCCAGATGTGCTTCTCCAGGCCGGGCAGCGGCGGCCGGTCGTAGGCGATGTCCGCCCCTGCAGCGAGCCTCCCTTCGACGAGTTCGCCGCGCAGCCCGCCGTGCGGCGGCGACACGGACCGGCGTACGAAACCGGAGGCGCGGTCCTCCCACACCTGCTGCTCGGCGGCGCGCAGCACAGGCGCGGGTGCCGCCTCGACCTCGCTGAGCAGCTGTGACATGGTCCGGCCGTAGACGTTGCAGAGGCGATTGAGGAGGGCTGCCGTCGGGCTGGTCTCGGCCCGTTCGGCCCGGGACAGGGTGGACTTGCCGACTCCGCTGCGCTCCGCCAACTCGCCCAGGGACCAGCCGTGTTCGGCCCGCAGTTCGGCGAGGCGGCGGCCGAGCCGGGCGTCGACAGGGTCGGGGGCGACCGTCGCTTCACGTTCCATATCCGGGACGATATCCCTGATATGGAACGCCGGCGTTAAGGAAGGCTCACAGCCCCGCCGCCTCGCTCAGGGCGTCGAGCACCGGGCGGATCAGCGGATGGTCCTCGGCTCCGCGCCGTACGGCCGCAAAGACGCGGCGGGTCGGGGCGACGCCGTCGACGGGGCGTACGACCACACCGGTCAGGTCCATGCCGCGCAGCGCGCTGCGCGGGACGAGGGCCACCCCCGCGTCGGCCGCGGCGAGGGCCACCACGGCCCGGAAGTCGTCGGAGGAGTGTTCGAGGCGGGGCTGGAAGCCGGCGCTCTCGCAGGCCAGGACGACCACGTCGTGGCAGGGGTTGCCGGGGTACGGGCCGATCCAGGCGTCCTTGGCCAGTTCGGCGAGAGGAACCTCGCAGGCCTCGGCCAGCCGGTGGTGGAGCGGGACGACGGCGTCAAACGGCTCGGCGTACAGCGGCACGTGGGTGAGCCGGGGGTCGTCGGCGGGCGGGGCCCCTCGGTACTCGACGGCGACCGCGACGTCGACCTGCCGGTCCAGGACCATCGGGAGGCTGGCGTCGCCCTCGGCGTCCTGGACCCGGATGCGGATGCCGGGGGCGATGCGGGCGAGGTGGGCCACGGCCGGGGCGACCACCTCGGCGATGCCGGTGGCGAAGGCGGCGACGGTGACCGTGCCGGCCTCGCCGGATCCGTAGGCGGCCAGCTCGGCCTCGGCCCGCTCCAGCTGCGCGAGGACCGCGTTGGTGTGGGCGAGCAGGATCTCGCCGGCCGCGGTCAGCCGTACGCCCTTGGCGCTGCGCTCGACCAGGCGGTGGCCGGTCTCCTGTTCGAGTGCCGTCAGCTGTTGGGAGACGGCCGAGGGGGTCAGATACAGCGCGGCGGCAGCCGCAGTCACCGTGCGGTGGTCGGCCACCGCACGGAGGATGTGGAGCCGCCGCGCTTCGATCATGAGGTTGATTATCGCAATATGTCCGAGCCACCCGGACCGTCGGTGCCGTTCAGCCCTTCGGTGCCGCTCAGCCCGCCAGTTCCCTTGTTCAGCCCGCCAGCTCAGCGCGGGCCGCGACGAAGGCGTCCACCGCGCGGTTGACGTCGTCCGTCGAGTGGGCGGCGGACAGCTGGACGCGGATCCGGGCCTGCCCCTGCGGGACCACCGGGTAGGAGAAGCCGATCACGTACACGCCCCGCTCCAGCAGCAGCTCGGCCATCCGGCCCGCCTGTGCCGCGTCGCCGATCATCACGGGGGCGATGGCGTGGTCGCCGGGGAGGATGTCGAAGCCCTCCTCGGTCATCCGGCGGCGGAACAGGGCGGTGTTCTCGGCGAGCCGGACCCGCAGGTCGTCCGCCGCCTCCAGCAGGTCGAGGACCTTCAGCGAGGCCGCCGCGATCACCGGCGCGAGGGTGTTGGAGAAGAGGTAGGGGCGGGAGCGCTGGCGGAGCAGGGCGACGATCTCGGCGCGGGCCGCGACGTAGCCGCCGGAGGCGCCTCCGAGGGCCTTGCCGAGGGTGCCGGTGATGATGTCGACGCGGTCCATCACGCCGTGCAGCTCGGGGGTGCCGCGGCCGGACGGGCCGACGAAGCCGACGGCGTGCGAGTCGTCGACCATGACCATCGCGTCGTAGCGGTCGGCGAGGTCGCAGATCTCGCGCAGCGGGGCCACGTAGCCGTCCATGGAGAACACGCCGTCGGTGACGACCAGCCGGCGCCGGGCGCCCTGCGCCTCCTTCAGCTGCCGTTCCAGGTCGGCCAGGTCGCGGTTGGCGTAGCGGAAGCGGCGCGCCTTGGAGAGGCGGATGCCGTCGATGATGGAGGCGTGATTGAGGGCGTCGGAGATCACCGCGTCCTCCTCGCCGAGGAGGGTCTCGAAGACACCGCCGTTGGCGTCGAAGCAGGAGGAGTAGAGGATCGTGTCCTCCTGGCCGAGGAACGCCGACAGGCGGGCCTCCAGCTCCTTGTGGACCTCCTGGGTCCCGCAGATGAAGCGGACGGAGGCCATGCCGTAGCCCCAGCGGTCCAGTGCCTGGTGGGCGGCGGCGATCACCTCGGGGTGGTCGGCGAGGCCCAGGTAGTTGTTGGCGCAGAAGTTGAGGACCTCGCCGGGGCGCCCGCCCGCGGTGACGGCGACGGTCGCGGACTGCGGGGTGCCGATCACGCGCTCGGGCTTGTGCAGGCCGGCGGCGCGGATCTCGTCGAGGGTGGCGCGCAGGTCGTCGCGCACGGAGTCGAACATGCCAGAAGCTCCCAGGGAATGACGCGAGGAATTACACGGTCCAGTCGAGGATGACCTTGCCGCCGCGGCCGCTCGCCGCGTCGGCGAAGGCCGCCTCGAAGTCGCGGTAGCCGTAGCGGCCGGTGATCACGGGGGCGAGGTCGAGTCCGCCTTCCAGGAGGACCGACATCGCGTACCAGGTCTCGAACATCTCACGGCCGTAGATGCCCTTGATGGTGATCATCGAGGTGACGATCCGGGCCCAGTCGACGGGGAACTCCTGGGCGGGCAGACCGAGCACCGCGATACGGCCGCCGTGCGTCATGTTGGCGATCATGTCGCGCATGGCCTCGGGCCGGCCGGACATCTCCAGGCCCACGTCGAAGCCCTCGCGCAGGCCCAGCTCCCGCTGTCCGTCGGCGATATCGGCCTGCGACACGTTCAGGGCGAGGCTCACGCCGATCTTGCGGGCGAGGTCGAGGCGCTCCTCGCTGACGTCGGTGATCACGACGTGCCGGGCACCGGCATGCCGGGCCACGGCGGCGGCCATGAGACCGATCGGCCCCGCGCCGGTGATCAGGACGTCCTCGCCGACCAGCGGGAAGGAGAGGGCGGTGTGCACGGCGTTGCCGAACGGGTCGAAGATCGCGGCCACGTCGAGGTCGACGGGGACCCGGTGCACCCAGACATTGCCGGCGGGCAGCGCGACGTACTCGGCGAACGCGCCGTCCCGGCCGACGCCCAGACCGACCGTGGCCCGGCACAGGTGGCGCCGCCCGGCCTGGCAGTTGCGGCACTTGCCGCAGACGAGGTGGCCCTCGCCGCTGACGCGGTCGCCCGCCTTGATGTCGGTGACGTCCCGGCCGGTCGCCACGACCTCGCCGACGAACTCGTGCCCGACCACGAGCGGGGTGGTGATCGCCTGCCGGGCCCAGCCGTCCCAGGCCCGGATGTGCAGGTCCGTGCCGCAGATGCCGGTCCGCAGGACCTTGATCAGTACGTCACCGGGACCGACCGTGGGCTCCGGCACGTCCGTGAGCCACAGCCCGGGCTCCGCCTTCTCCTTGACCAGCGCCTTCAACGCTACGGCTCCTGTGCGTGAGGTCCCGGCCGCGGGGACGCCGAAGCGGCCCGCGGCCGGGGAGGGGGGTGGAATCTCACAGCAATCTGCCGCACCCCGGCGCATCGGTCCATCGAGGATTTCTTAAGCGCCGCCACAGCTCGGCTTCACACCCCCGGAACACCCGGCAGGAGACGGCTAGTCGAGCCGGGAGACCTGGTAGTGGGCGATGTGCCAGTCCTCGCCCGTCCGGGTGACGAGGACGGAGAGTTTCACGTCCAGCGGGGGCCGGTCCGTGAAGGAGAACTCGACGGCCAGGTAGCCGAGGACGACGCCGTCGGCGGGCCGCCGGGTCTCCAGGACGCGGTACGCCGCCTTCATCCCGAGGGGCTGCGAGTCGTAGTAGGCGGCGACGCCCTGCCGTCCGACGCTGTAGGGGTGCAGGCCCTGGAAGACGGCGTCCTCGGTGAACTGGGCCGCGACGCGCTCGGGTCGGTGTGCGTCGACGGCCGCCTTCCACCGGTCGAGGACCCCGGTCAGGATCGCCGTGTCGTCCGCCGTGCTGGTCATGTCCGCTCCTTTGGGTGTTTCCGGGCGAGGTGCTGGGTGACGTGCCGTGCCGTCAGTGTCCGGCGCTCATACCGCCGTCGACGTGCAGGATCTCGCCGGTGACGAACGGCGCGGCCTCCAGGAAGAGCACCGCGTCGACGATGTCGCTCACCTCACCCATCCGGCCGACCGGGTGCAGGGCGGCGAGGAACTCGTGGGTCTCCGCCGGGTGCATGGGAGTCTTGATCGTGCCGGGCGACACCGCGTTGACGCGGATGCCACGGGTGGCGTACTCGATCGCCAGGGACTTGGTCGCGGACTGCAGGCCACCCTTGGTCAGCGAGGCCAGGACGGAGGGGACCCGGGCGTCCGCGCTGTCGACCAGGCTGGTGGTGACGCTGACGACGTGCCCGCCGCCCTGGGCCAGCAGGTGCGGGACCGCCTGCTGGGTGAGGTGGAAGAAGCCGGCGATGTTGATGCCGGTCACGGCGGCGTAGTCCGCGGCGGTGTAGTCGGTGAAGGGCTTCGCGACGAAGATGCCCGCGTTGTTGACCACGGTGTCGATCCGGCCGAACCGCTCGACGGCGGCGGCCACGACCCGCGCGGCGGTCGCCGGGTCCGCGATGTCGCCCTGGACGGTCAGGACGTCGGCGTCGTCGGCGGGGGCGATGGTGCGCGAGGTGGCGACGACCGCGTAGCCGAGCTTGCGGTAGCCCTCGACGAGGGCGGCGCCGATACCCTGGGACGCACCGGTGACGATCGCGACCTTCTGCTGCTGCGTGCTCATGATGATGACCTTCTCCGTAGTGGCTGACCGGTCACTAGCCGACCGGTCGACTATTTGGAAGGTAGGCCGGGCCCGTCGCAGGTGCCAGGATCGGTTTCCTCCTGGCTGGGAGGCGCAGCCTCCCAGCGCAGCTCAGCCGTGGAGCGCGTACGGGTCGCCCGCGGGCAGCCAGGCGTCCGGGGCGTGGATCCCGAGGTCGCCGACGCCGTCGCACAGGGCGTCGACGGCGGCCAGGACGCCGGCCCGGTCCTCGCTCGCGCGCCAGACCAGGGACCAGGTCCAGTACACCTTCGGCGCGACGATCTCGCGGCGGACCAGGTCGGGCGGGAGCGGAGCGGTCTGGCCCTTGGGCGAGTTGAGGACGGGCCGGGTACAGCGCCGGACGTGGTCGAAGTAGGCGGGGCCGGTGACGGCGCCGTCGGAGATGCGCACCGGACGGGCGCCGACGGCCTGCGTGAGCTCTTCGGCGTACACGTTCCAGGAGGCCCAGGAGGTGACGTCCTCGTCGATCAGGATGTCGGTGTCCCGGGCCGGCAGGTCGCTCGTGTCGGTGCCCTTGGCGACGGCGTACAGCCGGTCCGCGCCGATCAGCCGGGCCCGCAGCCCGAGCCGTTCGAGGTCCTCGGCACGCACCCAGCAGACGGCCAGATCCAGGCTGCCGTCGGCGACCCGGGCGGCCTGGGTGTGGGACGGCGCGACCCAGGCGTCCACATGCACCCGGGCCACCGCGGCCGTCCGCGAACCCAGGTCCGGTGGCAGCCAGTTGACGTAGCCGAGCCGTACCGCCTGGGAGCCCGAGAGGCGGCCCGCCCGGCGCTTGAGGTCGTCGGCCCGCTCCAGCAGGTCCCGGGTGTGCGGGAGCAGCGCGGCGCCGGCGGGGGTGAGGGAGACCGAGCGGCGGTCCCGGTCGAACAGCCGGACGCCCAGGTCCCGTTCGAGCGCCTTGATCTGCTGGGAGAGGGAGGGGCCGGCGATGAGCAGCCGCTCGGCGGCCCGGCCGAAGTTCAGCTCCTCGGCGACCGCGACGAAGTACCGCAGCTGGCGCAGTTCCACGCGCGTCATGCTACGCGCGCTGGGAGGCCGCGCCTCCCAGCAGCGAGTCGGCCGGTCGTGGCGGGGGTGCCGGCGGCGGCGCACGATGGACTCACCAACGACGGAGGGAGCACATCGTGCGAGAGTTCCTGGTCGAGATCACCACGCACATCCCCGAGGGCACGGGCCAGGACGAGGTCGACCGGCGGCGGGCCGCGGAGGCCGTGCGGGCGGGGGAACTGGCCGCGACCGGTCACCTGGCCCGGCTGTGGCGGCCGGTGGGCGAGTTGCGCAGCATCGGCGTCTGGCGGGCCGCCGACGAGGAGGAACTCCACGAGAAGGTGCTTGGCACCCTGCCACTGCGCCCGTGGATGTCGGTCACCGTCACTCCGCTGGAGTCCCACCCCAACGACCCGGGCCGGGTCGAGGACGCCCGATGACCCCCGCCGCGGGCATGGGTCAGGACACGGAGGTAATAGACCAGTCGGCTGGTAGAAGGGCTGTTCCCGTCGTCACAGCAGCGGCAGACCGTCTGCCTCGCGGCGCTCGATGCGGGCCACCAGCTCGGCCGCCGACGACTTGATGGTCTCCAGACCGGGCCGGCCCCAGGGCCGCGGCTCCACGTCGACCACGCACACGGTGCCGAGCACCGTCCCCGTGCTGTCGATCAGCGGGGCGCCCAGGTAGGAACGGATGCCGAACTCGTCGACGACCGGGTTTCCCGCGAACCGCGGGTAGTCGCAGACGTCCTCCAGGACCAGCGCCTTGCGCCGGACCACCACATGGGGGCAGAAACCATGGTCGCGGGGCAGCTCACGGCCGAGGACCGGGGTGCTGCCGTCGGGCCGTACCACGGGCGGCGCCACGTCCGGCAGGTGCAGGCCCGCGAAGAACTGACGGTTCAGGTCGATGAAGTTGACCATGGCGTACGGCGCCCGGGTGACCTCTGCGAGCCGGTCCGCGTAGGCGTCGAGGGCGGGGTCCGGGTCCGCGCCCAGGCGCAGTTGGCCGAGGCGCCGGGTGCGCTCGGGGGCCTCCTTGTCCTCCGGCGTGAGCAGCAGCCGGCCGGCCGGGCGCGGTGGGTCGTACCTCATCCGCGGGCTCCGTCGCAGTGGACGTGGGTCATATACGGGCTCCGTGAGGGGTGTATGGGGTTCACATGTGGGCGCCGTGGCTCGGCGCGGAGACCGGAGCGTGGGCGATGAGATGGCGGACGAGGGTGAGCAGGGTCTGGACCCCGGAGCTGGAGATACGGGCGTCGCAGCGGACCACCGGGACCTCCGGGTCGAGGTCGATGGCGGCGCGCACCTCCTCGGGGTCGTAGCGGTAGGAGCCGTCGAACTCGTTGATGGCGACGATGAAGCCGAGGCCGCGCTCCTCGAAGAAGTCGACGGCCGCGAAGCAGTCCTCCAGGCGCCGTGTGTCGGCGAGGATGACCGCACCGAGCGCGCCCTCGGACAGCTCGTCCCACATGAACCAGAACCGCTCCTGTCCGGGCGTGCCGAACAGGTAGAGCACGTGCTCCGGGTCCAGGGTGATGCGGCCGAAGTCCATGGCCACGGTCGTCTCGACCTTGTTCTCGATCCCGTCGAGGCTGTCGGTCGCGGCGCTGACCGTGGTGAGGAGTTCCTCCGTGGACAGCGGCGCGATCTCGCTGACCGCGCCCACGAAGGTGGTCTTGCCGACCCCGAACCCACCGGCCACCAGGATTTTCAGCGCGGTGGGGAAGGGATCAGAGCTGTCGTCGTAGTCCATCGAGCACTGCCTCCAGGAGGGACCTGTCAGTGGGGTTGTGGTGGAACACGGGGGGCTTGGCGGTCAGCGCCCCGCAGTCGACCAGGTCGGAGAGCAGCACCTTGGTGACCACGGCGGGCAGTTTGAGGTGCGCGGCGACCTCGGCGACCGAGACGGGGGCCCGGCACAGGTCGAGGGCCTGTGCGTGTTCGAGGCCGAGGTAGCCGAGGGGCGTGGACCCGGTCGCCATCACCTGCGACATGAGGTCGAGGGCGATGCTGGGCTCGGTCCGGCCGTTGCTGACCGTGAACGGGCGCACGAGGCGTCCGGCCGCGTCGTCGAGCCAGGGCCCGTCGCCGGCTGCCGCCACCCTCAAGGCCTCATCGCCGTGGATTCGACGGCGTGCTGCCGGGGCGCGGTGACGAGGTACGGGCGGACGCTCTTGACCAGCATCGCCATCTCGTAGCCGAGGACGGCGGCGTCGGCCTCCCGGCCCGCCAGCACGGCGAGACAGGTGCCGGAGCCGGCGGTGGTGACGAACAGCAGCGTCGAGTCGAGTTCGACGACGACCTGGCGGACGTCCCCGCCGTCGCCGAACCTGACGCCCGCGCTGCGGCCGAGCGAGTACAGGCCGGAGGCGAGCGCCGCCATGTGGTCGGCGCTGTCCGGGTCTAGGCCGTGGACGGACTTCACCAGTCCGTCGCAGGACAGGAGCACCGCACTGGTGGTGTGCGGCACGCGCTGCACCAGGCCGCTCATCAGCCAGTCGAGGTCGGATACCTGGGCGGTCGGCGCATCGCTCGCCATGGTGGATCGACTCCTTGGGGTACGAAGATCAGCGGGAGCGCTGGGGGTGGGGGTGGGGGTGGGAACGGTGCTGGTCATCCGGCCGGTGCGCTCCCGTCGGGCCGGGCGGTGAATTCGGAGGTGTGCACCGGGCGCAGGGCCTGGGAGTACGACTGGGACCGGGACGCGGACTGGGTGTCGGCGGGGTCCCGGTGTGCTCGGCTCATGTGCGTGGGGGCCATGTGGTCTGTGGGGGCCATGTGGTCCGTGGCCGCCGGGTGGCCTGTGGCCATGTGGCCCGAGGTCGTGTGGCTGGAGGCCATGTGCCCCGGGGCCAGGGGGTTCGGGGCCAGGGGGTCCGGGGCCAGGGGTTCTGGGGTCATGCGGTCCCGGGCGGACTGGTCCGGCGCCGTGTGGTCGGGAGCTGTGTGGTCGGAAGCGGTGTGGCCCGGGGTCAGGTACCCGGACTCCACGTGTGCCGCCTCCATATGCGCGGCCTCCATGTGCGTTGCGTCCATGTGCGTGGCATGGGACGTGTTGGGCGGCCGATCGCCGGATCCGTCACCGGCGCCCATGTCGGCGAAGCCCACGGTGGTGAATCCGTTATGGGGGGACGCGCCATGTGCCCCGCCCACAGGCTGGGCGGCGGTCGGCTCCCCCTCGGTGGCCTCCAGGTGTTGCTGGGCCTCGGCGAGGCCGATGCCGCGCTGGAAGGCCGCCATCAGGCCGGGGTCGTGCCCGGCCGGGTTCTCGTTCTCCTGGCGGGGCGCGGGGCCGCCGCGCAGCTGGGGAACGATGTGCTCCTGCGCGCGCCGGCGCGGCAGTTGGGGCTTGCCCATCGTGCCGCGCACGGCGCCGACCCGCGGTACCGGCGGGGCACCGGCGTGCTCGGCGACCGCCGGCCGGTCCTCGGGCCGGATGCCGGGCAGCGCCTCGGCGGGGTTCGGGCGTGTCTCCTGGGCACCGCGCACCGGCAGCGGCGCGGGCGCGCTCCCGTGCTGCGCGTGCCGGCGCCGTCCGCCGGCGGCAGCCGTGGCGGGACCCTGCTGCTGCCCGGGCCCTCGGCCGGCCGGCGGCCCGCCCGCGGTGGCCCTGCTTCCGGCTCCGGTGTCCGGCCCGGCGGCGGCGCCTCCCGGGACGCCCGCCGGCGTCCCGGTGCCGTCGGACGGCCGGGCTCTCCCGGCTCCGGGCGCACCGGTCGGCGCCCCCGGCGCACCGCCCCCGTGCGCCGGGTCGCGCGGCTGCGGTACCGAACCGGGAGTCCCGGGTAGGCCCGGTGCCGTACCCAGCAGGCCCTGCGGGACGACGAGTACGGCCTGGACGCCGCCGTAGATGTTGGTCTGGAGACGGACGTTGATGCCGTGGCGGCGGGCGAGCTGGGAGACGACGAAGAGGCCGATGCGGCCGTCGGCCAGCAGGCTGGCGACGTTGACCTGGTCGGGGTCGGCGAGCAGGGCGTTCATCTTGGACTGTTCACCGACCGGCATGCCGAGTCCGCGGTCCTCCACCTCGACCGCGAGGCCGGAGGTGACGAGGTTGGCGCGGAGCAGCACCTGGGTGTGCGGGGCGGAGAACACCGTGGCGTTCTCGACGAGTTCGGCGAGGAGATGGATGACGTCGGCGACGGCGTGCCCGCGCAGTTCGCCGTCGATCGGCGGGACGAGCTTGACCCGGGAGTACTGCTCGACCTCGGCGATGGCGGAGCGCAGCACCTCCGTCATGGAGACGGGGTTGCTCCACTGCCGCCGGGACACGGCGCCGCCGAGGACGGCGAGGTTCTCGGCGTGCCGTCGGATCCGGGTGGCCAGGTGGTCGACGTGGAAGAGGCCCTTGAGGAGGTCCGGGTCCTCGATCTCGTTCTCCAGTTCATCGAGGATCGAGATTTCCCGGTGCACGAGGGACTGAAGCCGCCGCGCCAGGTTGACGAAGACCTCCAGCTTCTGTTCGCTGCCGGCCTGGCTGGAGAGCTGGGCCGCCTGGACGACGGCGGTGACGGCGCCGTCGTGCGCGCGGGACAGGTCGGCGGCGAGCAGCTCGAAGTCGTCCGCGTCCCCGGGCGGTCCTCCGCGCGGCTTGCGCGGGGGCGGGGTCTCGCCGCGGCGCAGTGCGTCGACGAGGGCCAGCAGATCTGCCTCGCCGCGTGCGGCGTTGCGGCGCAGGACGCCCACACGGTCGCTGACCGAGCGGGCGGCACGGCCCGCGGCCACGGCGGCGATCACGATGCCCGCGGCCGTCACCGAGACCGCTCCGGCGAGCACGGCCAGCAGGGTGAGGCTGGGCCGGGCGCCGGTGGAGCGGACGGTGAACAGGACGGCCGCACAGCCGCTGAGCGCCACCGCGACCGGGGGCAGCACCGCCAGTCGCATAAGCTGAGGCCGTATGTGGGTCTCGGGCAGCGCGGGAACGGGTCGGGCGACCGGTCGTCCATGCCGGCCGCCCTCACGGCGGTCGGCACGGGCGGCCGGTGCGCGGAGGTGAGACATCTGCGTCCTCGTACTGGTCCGTCGGGCCTGGTTTCTCGCGCGGGTCGCGCGAGTCGGGCATGCGCCATCGCGGTGCCGGGCGTGGGGACCGCAAAAGAATTCGGCCCCGTGTCGTCCGACGGACACTCACAGTAGTCGCCGACGCATCATGTGCGGTGGGCAGTTGACAAAGTCCCCCGGAGATGGTCCCGCTCTGGTATGAGCCGTCGTACGAAAGACCGATAACCCCCTCACCGCCCCACCCTCGAACAGTCAACCGACGATCCGACCTGCTCAGAAACGGTCAGACACAGAAGATGCGGGTCGCGGCTTCCGGCGCTCCGCCCCACCCGCCTCCCCTCGGTGCGCGCACCCTCGGCCGGCCCGCCGGGGCGGCCACAGGGTCGTCCGCACCCCCTCCACCACCCCCCAGAGCGTCACCCACGGTGACCGTCTTGGCTCCGGCGGTCCTTCGTCGGGGCGCGGGGCGGGCCGTCGTGGGTGTCGATGCCCGTCACGGCGTCGGTCGCGGCCCGGGCCAGGTCCGGGCGGCTCAGGAGGTCCGCGCTGTCGATGAACTGGTCCACCGCGCCGGCCCTGCGCAGCTCCCGTATGTCCGGGTCCTTGATGCGGGCGGTGAGGGCCCGGGTGAAGCGGTCGGCGCGCAGCACCCGGTAGGGGCGGGAGTGGTAGGGGCGCGTGGCCGGGTCGACCCGGTCGGTGAGTTCCAGTTCGTTGTGCAGGTGGGCGACGATCTCGTACGCCTGCGCCAGGTGACGCTCGCGCAGGTGCCAGTCGGTGGCGGCGAGAACGGCGGTGAGTTCGGAGGTGAGCCGCGGGGCCGCGGGGGTGCGGGCGAAGGCGCTGCCGAGCCATTTGCCGTACGGCGGGTAGCGCCGGTCCATCAGCAGGCAGAGCCTCATGAGGTCGCGGACCAGGCGCGCGGCCTCGACGGCGGAGCCCAGCTCGTCGCCGACCTCGCCGCAGCGGCCGACGAAGGCCTCCTCCTGGGAGACGCGCTGCCACTGGCAGGCGAGGACGTGGAGCCAGAGGTCGTGGGGGTACCAGCGCAGGGCGGCGCGGGCCGGGGTGAGCGTGTGGAGGCCGTCGTGGAAGACGGCGCCCGCGGTGACCTCGGCGAGGAGCTGGGTGGGCAGGGCGAGCCAGTCGGTCGGGGTGACCCCGGAAGCGGGGTCGAGGCCGAGGGTGGCCCGGAACCAGGAGGAGACACCGGTCACTTCGACGCGGTGGTGTACGGGACCGTCGGTGACCCGCATGACGCCGATGTCCCGGTCCCCCGTGGCGGCGAAGTGGGTGGGCCAGCCGTGGAAGGTCTTGGGGAGGTGTTCGGCGAGCACATGTCTGATGCGTCCGGCGTGGCGGTTCACATCGTGGGAGTGGAGGAAGAGCTGGAGCCGCGGGCCCCATTCGTGGTCGGCGGAGCGCTCGGTGTCGTAACCGAGCACCTCGGAGCCCGCGCCGATGCGGGCGGCGGAGTGGGGTATGCCGGGAGCGGCCTCCTCCAGGAGAGGACGGACGACCTCGGTGTAGAAGCGCCGGGAGAGCTCGAGTCCCGGTAAAAAAGCGGGACTTGGCATATGTGCATGGCTCATGACGGTGCCCCTGCCCAGGTTGTGCAGGGGCATGCACGCCACTTTCACGTCACCACCACAGCGGTGCCGAAATCACCGGTCTTTCGTCACGTTCCTCACCGACAGCCAGTCGTCACAGTTCGCCCGCGAGACCGAGGTCCCCCTGCCCGGGGGCGCCCTCCGGCCGCTTCTCGCGCTGCCAGGGCCTGGCGACCGGCGCCGAGACCGCACGCCACCAGGGGTCCGCGGGCAGCTTGCCGGACGGCTCGAAGGGCTCGCCGGGACGCGGCAGCGCGACCGCCTGGCCCGCCTCGTCGCCGGCGTCCTTGGTCCACTCCCCCGGCTCGGCCCAGGCGTGCGGGGCGAGGTTGAAGGTTCCCCAGTGGATCGGCAGCAGCACGCCGTGCGGCTGGCCGCCCTGGAGGTCGAGGTGGGCGCGCATGCCCTCCTGGGGCGTCATGTGTATGTCGGGCCAGAACTCGCTGTACGCACCGATCTGGATCATCGTCACGTCGAAGGGGCCGTGGTCGGCGCCGATGTCCTTGAAGCCGTCGAAGTAGCCGGTGTCACCGCTGTGGTAGATCCGGTGCTCCTCGCCCGCGACGGCCCAGGACGCCCACAGGGTGTGCTGGGTGTTGCGCAGTCCCCGGCCGCAGAAGTGGCGGGCGGGGGTGGCCGTCAGGGTGAGTCCGCCGACCTTGGTCTCCTCGTGCCAGTCCAGCTCGCGCAGCCGGTCGGCGGGCACTCCCCAGTGTTCGAGGTGGGCGCCGACGCCGAGCGGCACGGCGAACACGGTGTCCGTGTCTGCCAGCGCCTTGATGGTCGGTAGGTCGAGGTGGTCGTAGTGGTCGTGCGAGATGACCACGACGTCGACCGGGCCGAGCGCGGCGAGCGGCAGCGGCACCGGGTGCAGCCGCTTGGGCCCGGCGAACGGGAACGGGGAGCAGCGTTCGCCCCAGACGGGGTCGAACAGGACGCGGTGTCCGTCGATCTCCGCGAGGACGCTGGAGTGGCCCATCCACGTCACCCGCAGGCCGGTGGCGGCGGGCCGGCCGAGGTCGGCGACGGTGGTGGGGTGCACCGGGACCGTGCCCCGGGGGGCTCTGCGGGCGCGCTGCTCCTTCTCGAAGTAGGTCTTGGCGAACTCCAGCATCGACCCCGAGGGCCGCATCCGGGTGGTGCCGCCGGGGTTCTGGAAGACACCGTCCGCGAAGTGCGGGGAGCCCTGGATACGGGCCAGGCGCGCGCCGCCGGGGTCCGCGCCGAAGGCAGCGGGCCGCAGCACGCGGAGCCCGGAGCTCAGGGAACGCAAACCGGTCACGGTACCTCCAGTGGTGTCGCCGAGGTCCCCATTATGGTCGGCCTTTCGGACAGTCGGCGTTGACACCGCACCGTCCACCTCCCGATACTGACCCACTGTTCAGTAACACCGCTTCTTCACACCGCTCCCGAGGAGCCCCCCGTGACCGCTCCCCTGATGTCCCTCGTCTGGACCGACCACGTCACCGGCCGCCAGGGCTTCCTGGTCGTCGACCGGCTGGTGCGGGGCGTGGCCAGCGGCGGTCTGCGGATGCGGCCCGGCTGCACCCTGGAGGAGGTGACCGGGCTCGCGCGCGGCATGACGATGAAGGAGGCCCTGCACTACAACCCCGAGGGCCGCTACATCCCGCTGGGCGGCGCCAAGGGCGGCATCGACTGCGATCCGCAGGACCCGGGGTCGTACGCCCTGCTCGTCCGCTACCTGCGCGCCATGCGGCCGTACGTGGAGGGTTTCTGGACCACCGGCGAGGACCTCGGGCTCACCCAGGACCTGGTGGACCGGGCGGCGGCCGAGGCGGGGCTGGTCTCCTCGATCCAGGCCGTGTATCCGCTGCTGGACGACGAGGCGGCGGCCCGGCGGCGGCTGGCGGACGCCTTCGCCGTCGAGGTGGACGGGATCGGTCTCGACGAGCTGGCCGGCGGCTGCGGGGTCGCCGAGTCGGCGCTGACGGCGCTGGACCGGGCCGGGGTGCCGTACGCGGGGACGCGGGTCGCCGTGCAGGGCCTCGGCACGATGGGCGGGGCCACGGCGCGGTTCCTCGCCCGCGCGGGGCTCACGGTCGTGGCGGTCGCCGACATCAAGGGCACGATCGCCAACCCGGCGGGTCTGGACGTGGAGGCGCTGCTGCGCGCGCGGGACGCCTACGGCACCGTCGACCGCGCGGCGCTGCGCCCCGGGGACGTGGAACTGCCGGGCGACGCCTGGCTGTCCGCCGACGCGGAGGTGCTGGTGCCGGCGGCGGTGTCGTACGTGGTCGACGCGGCCAACGCGCACCTGGTCACCGCCCGCTGGATCGTGGAGGCGGCGAACATGCCGGTGCTGCCCGAAGCGGAGGAACGGCTCACCGCGCGCGGGGTGACCGTGCTGCCGGACGTGGTGGTCAACTCGGGCACCAACGCCTGGTGGTGGTGGACCCTGTTCGGCGACGTCGGCCCCGACGCCGACGAGGCGTTCGCCCACATCCGCCGCTCGATGCGGGCTCTGGTGGAGCTGATGCTGGACCGTGCGGAGTCCGACGGCACGACTCCGCGGGCCGCGGCCCACGCCCTGGTGACCGACCGGCTGCCGGTGATCGCGGAGCGGTTCGGCTGGTACCGGTGACGCGACACGCCGTCAGCGGCGTCCGAGAGCGGCGGCGAGCAGCAGCGCGCTCAGGACCGTGAGGCTGGTGCCCCGCCGTTCGAGCGCGGCGAGCAGGGGCGCCGCGACGGCCGTGCCGAGGGCGCCGATCGTGAAGTACACCACGAGGTAGACGCTGCTGAGGCTGCCGGAGCGGGCGGAGTCGAGGGCGATCACGCGGCTCTGGTCGGCCGCCTGGGCGGCGAAGCAGCCGGCGTCGAAGAGGGCGAGGCCGAGGGCGGTGCGCCAGGGGGTGTCCAGGCCCGTGGCCAGCAGGGCGGTGCCGGCCGCGGCGGCGAGTACGGCGGCGGTGATCACCGTGCGCGGGCCGTACCGGTCGGTGAGGCGGCCGGTGAGCGGGTGCGCGGCGAGGCCGAGGAGCCCGGCCAGGCCGTAGAGGCCGATGGCGTCCGGTCCGAGCGAGTGCGGCGGCTGGGCCAGGGCCAGGGTGGGGCGATCCAGACGAGGTTGAAGGCGAAGTACCAGAGCGCGCCGGTGGTCACCGCGCGCCGAAGCCCCGGCTGATGCAAGAGCAGCGGCGGGAGGGCTCTCAGGGGGGGCGCGGTAACCGCGGGAGGCGTCCGGCCGTTGCCGGGGCGGGAGCGTGGCGGCGGCGAGCGCGCCGAGCAGCGCGACGGCGGCGAAGACGAGGAGCATCCGCCGCCAGCCGAGGGCGTCGGTGAGGGCGCCGCCCGCCGGCCGGCTGAGCAGGATGCCGGCCGACATGCCGGCGGCGACGAGGGCGACGCCGGTCCCGCCGCGGCCCCGCGGGGCGTGCCGGCCGGCGATGTTGCCGGCCTGGGCGGCCGCACTGGCGGCGGCGCCGACGAGCAGGTAGGCGGTCAGCAGTACGAACTCGTCGTGCGCGGTGGCGGCGAGCCCGAGGGCGGCGGCCAGGGCCGCGAGCTGTGCGGCGACCAGGCGGTTGGGGGCGACGTGGTCGGTGAGCGGGAGCAGCAGGGCGAAGCCGGTCATACAGCCGGCGAACGCGGCGGTCGGCACCAGGCCGATCACGGAGAGCGGCACGTCCAGGTCGGTGGCGACCGCGGTGAGCGCGGGCTGCACGGCGTAGTTGTTCGCGATCGCCGTCCCGGCTGTGGCCGCCGGCAGCAACGTGCCGCCACGGGGCAGCGGCCGGCTCACGGCCGGGTGTCGCGGGTGAGGACGACGGCGTAACGGCACTCGGCGTCGGTGGTGTTGGCGAAGACGCGCTCGGCGGGTGCGCCGAGTTCGACGGTGTCGCCGGCGTCGAGTTCGTGGACCGTGTCGCCGTCGTGGAAGGTGAGCTTGCCGTCGAGGACCCAGACGAGCTGCCGTACGAAGGCGAAGGCCGCGGCCGGGTAGGGCACCCGGGCTCCGGCGGGCAGCCGGATCTCGGCGATCTCCGCCGGGAAGCGCGGGCCGGTGATCTGGCGGCGCCGGTAGCCGGTGCCGGGGTCGCGCCACTCGGCGGCGTCGGCGCCGCGCCGCACGCCCGGGGTGTCGGCCAGGGGTTCCTGTGCGCCCTGCATGCCCTCGGCGAGGGCCAGCAGCGAGGCGACGCCGATCTGGAAGGCGGCGGACAGCTTGCCGAGGACGACCGCGGTGGGGCTGCTCTCGCCGCGTTCGATCCGGCTGATCATCGCCGGGGAGACACCGGAGGCGTCCGCGAGCTGCGCCAGCGTCCAGCGGCGGCGCTCCCGTTCGGTGCGGACCCGGGCGGCGATCTGCCGCACCAGCGGGTCCACCGGTGGTTCTACTATGTTGGACATGAATCCAATATACGAGAGATGCGTGGTGGCGGTGCGCCCGGCCCGTCCAGGTGACGAGGAGGCCGTCCGCGCGATCCGCAATCACGCGATCGAGCACTCGACGGCCCTGTGGACCGAGACCCCGCAGTCACCCGCCGAGGGCGCGGCCTGGTTCGCCGCCCACCTCGAACGTGGCTCGGCGCTCGTGGCCGAGGTCGCCGACGCGCCGGGAGAGGTGGCCGGGTTCGCGGTCTACGGCGCGTGGCGCGCCCTGGACGGCTACCGGCACACGGTGGAGGACTCCGTCTACGTCCGCGAGGGCAGCCAGGGGCTCGGCATCGGCTCCGCGCTGCTTGGCCCGCTCATCGCCGCGGCGCGCGAGGCCGGCCACCATGTGATGATCGCCGGCATCGAGGCCCGGAACGCCGCGTCGATCCGGCTGCACGACCGGTTCGGGTTCGAGCACGTCGGCACGGTCCGGGAGGTGGGCACCAAGTTCGGCCGCCGGCTGGACCTGACGATCATGCGGCTGCCGCTGGCCTGAGACGGCGACGCGGACGGGGGAACGACCGATTAGGGTGACCGCGTGGCGAGAGTGCGGTTGAGCGTGGCCGAGCGGCGGGAGGAACTGCTGCGGGCCGCCATCGAACAGATCGAGGCGCGGGGCGTGGCGGCAGTGCGGATCGCCGATGTGGCCTCGGCGCTCGGGGTGAGCAACGCGCTGGTGCTGTACCACTTCTCGACGAAGGAGAAGCTGGTCGCCGCCGCCTTCACCTACGCCGCCGAGGACGACCTGGCGCATCTGCGCAAGCTGCTGGGCCGCCGTACGTCGGCGCTGCGCCGGCTGCGGGCCGCGGTGCGCTGGTACGCGCCGACCGGGCAGGCCAAGGGCTGGCGGCTGTGGATCGAGGGCTGGGCGGTGGCGTTGCGCGAGCCCGCGCTGCGGGACGTCACCAAGGGCCTGGACCAGCAGTGGAAGGCGGCGATCGCCGAGGTCATCGCCGAGGGGGTGGCCGCGGGCGAGTTCGGGTGCCCCGACCCCCCGGCTGCGGCGCTGCGGCTGACCGCGCTGCTCGACGGGCTCGCCGTCCAGCTGACGTCGTATCCCGGTGCCGTGGCCCGGTCCAGAGCCCAGGAGTGGGCCGACGAGGCGCTGGCGCGCGAACTGGGGCTGCCCGGGCAGCAGTAAGGGGCGGCCCGCAATGCGGCCACCCCTTACCCGCCGGTTCCGCCTCAGGCCACGGATGCGATCCGCATCTTGATGTCGTCCGGGGAGAGCGCTCCCTTGGCCGTCACGTGGTCGCCGGACGACTCCCCGCGCAGCCGGCGCCCGATCCAGGGGACGAGGTACTCGCGGGCCCAGTGCACGTCGTCGCGGCGGACCTCCAGGGTGCCGCGGGGCGGCAGCGGGGGCCACGGCTGGTCCGGGTCGGCCGGCACCTCGACGCCGAGCACCTGGCCCGCACGCAGCGCCACGCGTGTGTGCCCCTCGGGAGAGAGGTGCAGCCGGTCGTCGTCCCAGGCCCGCCGGTCCTGAATGGTCTTCAGGGACCACAGGTCCAGGACGGGGCAGCCGTACCGGTCGGCGATGGCCCGGACATGTCCGTTGTACGTGGCGATCTTGCCGCGCATGTGCTTGAGGACGGGCACGCCCCGGGTGTCGAAGCCGGTGGTCACCAGCACCGTACCGACGGCCTCGGTCAGCCGGGCCACGGCCCGCTCGAACCGCTCGGCCACCTCGTCGGGGTCGGTGCCGGGGCGGATGATGTCGTTGCCGCCCGCACAGAAGGAGACCAGGTCCGGGGCGAGTTCCAGGGCCTGCGGCACCTGGTCCGCCACGATCTGGTCGAGCAGTTTCCCGCGCACGGCGAGGTTGGTGTAACCGAAGTCGCCCTCGGGCCGCCGGTCGGACAGCAGTACCGCGAACCGGTCGGCCCAGCCGACGAACGCCCCGTCGGGGCCGGGGTCTCCCACGCCCTCGGTGAAGCTGTCCCCCACCGCCGCGTACGACCCGATCACTGATGCATTGTCATTCTTCGAATCGTCTCCCACGTCGGACCATGATTCACCTTCGGTTGTGACCTACGCGACCGTAATAAGGGGTTGACGCTCGGTGAGATAAGACACCTTTAAATACTTTGCCAACCTTGGAATAAGGCCCTGAACACCGACGTTGAAGCGTCGGTCGCGGGGCCCCGGGTCAGCCGACGGCGACACCCTTGGAGCGGAGATAGGCGACCGGGTCCACGTCCGAGCCGTAGTCGGGGGTGGTGCGGATCTCGAAGTGCAGGTGCGGGCCGGTCACGTTGCCGGTCGCGCCGGAGAGACCGACCTGCTGGCCCGCGGTCACGGTCTGGCCGACCGAGACGGAGAGGGCGGAGAGGTGGCCGTACTGCGCGTAGTAGCCGTCGGCGAGCCGGATGACGACCTGGTTGCCGTAGGCGCCGCCCCAGCCGGCCGTGACGACCGTGCCCGCGCCGACGGCCTTGACGGGGGTGCCGGTCGGGACGACGAAGTCGACGCCCGTGTGGTAGCCGCTGGACCACATGCTGCCGGCCACGTGGTAACCGGTGCCGACGGCGCCGGCGGCGACCGGGAGGTTGAAGCCGGAGGTGGTCGCGACCGAACCGTCGGAGCCGTCCGCGGAGGAGGCCGAGGACGAGGAGGAGGCCGAGGACGAGGAGGGGGAAGACGACTGCGGGTTCGACTGCGTCTGCGGACGGGAGCCGGAGTCCGTCGTCGTGGCGTGCCGGCCACCGAGGGTCAGCTTGAGTCCGGGGTGGATCAGCGAGGGGTTGTCGCCGACCGCCTGCCGGTTGTCGGCGTAGAGCCGGTGCCAGCCGCCGCGGACGTTCTGCTCGCGGGCAATCTTCGAGAGATAGTCACCGGGCACCACCGTGTAGATGCGGTGCGCGAAATGCGCGGCGCCGGAATTCCCCGCGGGCGCCTCCTTCACCGCGGTCTTCCCGATCACGGGAAGCGTCTGGGTGGCCTTTTCGGAAACGGACTGCGTAGTGGCCGCGTGGGCGCCGGTGGCCCCCATGAGCGGCAGAGCCAGCGCGGCGCCACCGGTTCCGGCGACGGCCATCGAGCGGGTGAAACGCTGGGACTTGGGGCGGCGGTGCTTACCCTTCGCGGGCATGGCGCATTCCTCTCCTGCGCCTGCGAGGTGAGCTGTCGGGTTCGGGCTGGAGCTGCCCGGCCACGGCGGAAAGCGTGGCTGCACCCCTAGCCGTCCCGGGAACCGGAACAGGCGGTCTTACCTGGTGGGTCCCCCGCTCCTGCCGGGCACGGGTGAGTGTGTGTGGGGACTCCGGGCGGCGGCAGGATTCGGCGTTCCGACCGGATGTGTGGCGAACGTAAACGAGTAGGACGGACGTGGACAAGCATCCGGTTTCCGGCCGTCCGGGTTTCACTTGATCCGTTACCGGAAATCCCGGTCACCCTCCGTGAATTCCGGTCTGTTCGCTTTTCCAATCCGCTTACGGAACACCAGGATTACGTGAGCATGACGCGCGACGGACGGTCACGAATATGACGCTCCTCACGCACGTCATGCCACGTCCCCTTATTACACGCCGAGTTGTAATGAAGACGCCAATTCGGGTATACGTGTCAGATCCGGCGAAGCCGGATGACTGCCGCATCCAGGTCGCCCTTCAGTCCGGTGCGCAGCCCGTGGTGCAACAGGACGGCACCCCGGTGCACTTCGCCCGTTTCGCGGCATTCGTATGACGCTGTCGGATCGAGCCCCTGCAGCCTCAGCGCCGGCGCCGGCTCGCCGTAGCTCTGGGCCTGCAGCCAGGCGAGGACGACGGTCTCGTCGCCGAGCGTGTACTGCACCGCGCTGAGCCCGCCGGCCGGCGGCCGCAGCCGGAACTGATCGCCGCGCTGCACCTGGGGCCGGATCTCCTTGTAGAGCTCCACCCAGCGGCCGGCCTCGGCGAGCTCCTCCTCGGTCCACTGCGAGAGGTCGCCGCCGATGCCGAGCGCACCGGCCATGGAGCTGACGAACCGGAAACGCAGGCTGCTGACCCGGCCGTTGAGCTGGTGGTTCGGGCTGTCGGTGACCCAGGCCGACATCACCCGGGCGGGGTGGATCTGGCTGAAGCCGTGCTGGATGGCGAGCCGGTCCAGCGGGTCGGTGTTGTCGGAGGTCCACACCTCGTCGGTACGGCTCATGATCCCGAGGTCGATCCGCCCGCCGCCGCCGGAGCACGACTCGATGGCCACGTTCGGGTGGGCCGCCCGGATCCGGTCGAGCAGGGCGTACAGCCCGCGCACGTGGTCGACCCACAGGCGCTGCGGGTAGGGCTCGCCGGGCCAGCCCGCGTCCGTGAAGCAGCGGTTGAAGTCCCACTTGACGTAGTCGATCGGAGCGCTGGACAGCAGGGCGTCGAGCTGCTCCCACAGGTACTCCTGGACGTCCTCGCGGGCGAGGTTGAGGACGAGCTGGTTGCGGAGTTCCGTCCGCTTCCGTCCCGGCTGGTACTGCACCCAGTCGGGGTGTGCCCGGTACAGGTCGCTGTCCGGGTTGACCATCTCGGGCTCGACCCAGATGCCGAACTGCATGCCGAGGGCGTGCACGTAGTCGGCGAGCGGCTTGAGACCCTTCGGGAAGCGGTCCGGGTTGGGCGTCCAGTCGCCGAGCCCGGCGCGGTCGCTGGTGCGGGCGCCGAACCAGCCGTCGTCCACCACGAACAGCTCGACGCCGATCGCGGCGGCCCGGCGGGCGAGGGTGGCCTGCTGCTCCTCGGAGATGTCGAAGGTGGTGGCCTCCCAGGAGTTGAACAGCACCGGCCGGTCCTGATCGGCGTCCGGGATGATGTACGCCCGCTGGTAGGCGTGCCAGGCGCGGCTCGCCCCGCCGAAACCGCCGTCGGTCCACAGGCCCGCGAAGACGGGGCTGGTGTACGACTCGCCCTCGGCCAACATCAGCAGGCCCGAGTCGTCGTAGCCGGCGCCGCCGGTGATCTGCACGCGCGCGTCCGGGAGCTGAGCGACCGCGATCCGCCAGGAGCCGGACCAGCCGAGGGCGCAGCCCCAGACCTCGCCGCGCTCCTCGGTGGCGTCGGTGTCGAGGGCGACCCAGGGCAGGTGCTGGTGGCCGGTGTGGCCGCGGCGGCTGCCGATGACCTTCTCGCCGTAGGTGAGCGGGGTGCTGGTGAGCCGGGACTCCGCGGCCCAGCGGCCGTGCAGCTGGGAGAGCCGCCAGCCCTCACGGTCGGGGAGCGTCCAGGTGGCGGGGTCGGCGCGCAGCAGCTCCACGCGCGTGTGCCCCTCGTTGTCGACGGTCACCCAGCGCTCGACGACGTCGCCGCGCATCCGGTAGTGCAGGGTGATGACGATGCCGTCGTCAGTGAAGCGCAGCCGGAGCTCGTCCTCCTCGACCTCGTAGGAGTCGAAGGCCCACTCGGTGCCCCGGCGCTCCTCGGTCCGCACGGACAGGGCGGGGCGGACGAAGCGGGGGCCGCCCTCGACGGGATACTCCTCGCGGCCGTCCAGCGGGGACTCGAAGGGCCAGTAGCCGGGCAGCCCCCGGGTGCCGAGCTCCTCGGCGTCGGCGAGCCGGATCCTCGGCCCCCAGTGCAGGTGGAGCAGTTCGTCGGACTCCGTCAGATGCAGCGCGTAGCTGCTGGCGGGGCCCGACAGGAGCCAGGTACGACCATTTTCGGCGATGTCCACCATCGAGAAACCTCACACAGGTGCCAACAGATCCGCTCAAGCCCCAACATCATCAAGGGCCGCGGGCTCCGGAAGCAAGGGCCACGGGCCGCCGAGACGACGCCTGTGGACAACTCATTGCCCGTGGAAACCGATGTCGTATGGTCGGTCCAGTGCCCGTCGACGAGCAGCGCCGACGGGGCCGACCGGGAGGAGCCCCCCGTGACGCAGCAGGTCCCGTCGACCGAGCCCGAGCTCGCCGGCGTGCGCAACTTCCGTGACGTGGGTGGCCTGCCGACCGTGGACGGGCGCCGGGTGCGGCCGGGCGTGCTGTTCCGCAGCGGCCATCTGGCGCACGCGACGGAGCAGGACGCGGAGTTCCTCGCCTCGCTCGGCCTGCACACGATCTTCGACTTCCGCAACGCGGCCGACCAGAAGCTGGAGGGCCCGGACGTCGAGCTGCCCGGCGTGCGGAACCTGAACCTGCCGCTGACCGACCCGGCGCACGGCGCGGACTTCTGGAAGATGGTCCGCGAGGGGGAGATCGACCAGCTGCGCGGGCTCCTGGGCGACGGCAGGGCCGCGGCCCGGATGGTCAGCTCGTACCGCACCATCGTCAAGGACCGCACCGACGAGCACTCGCGCGTGCTGCACGCGCTCGCCGAGGACAGCGTCCCGGCACTGATGCACTGCGCGGCCGGCAAGGACCGGGCGGGCATCTCCATAGCGGTGACGCTGCTGGCGGTGGGTGTGGAGCGGGACGCGATCCTCGCCGACTACCTGGAGTCCAACGCCAAGCACCGCCGCTACAAGGTGCGGCGCAGCGGCGGCGGGGACGGCGCCTACAGCCCCGAGGTGATGGACCTGCTCAGCCCGCTCTTCGACGCCCGCGCGGAGTACCTGACGGCGGCCTTCGAGAGTATCGCGGAGATGTGGGGCGACGTCGACACGTACCTGGAGCAGGGCCTGGAGCTGGCCCCGGAGACCCGGGAGCGGCTGCGTGAGCGTCTGCTCGACTGAGGCCGGGCGGAGGGCGGCGGCTCAGCCCTTGCCGCCGAGGGCGAACAGCAGGTAAAGGAAGCCGGCCAGAGCGTGCCCGACGGCCAGGTAGATGACCAGCCGGATCCACAGGGACCGGGGGAACTTCTCCTCGATATTGCTCACGGCAGCTCTCCAGTGATCGGTCCCAGGCACAGCGCGGCCGTGGGACTCTGCAGCAGGGTGTGGACGAACAGGAGCTCGACCCCGTCCTGGTCCTCGGCGGCGAGCCGGTGCGGGGTCAGGGAGTCGAAGTGCGCGCTGTCGCCGGGCGCGAGCACATGGGTGGTGTCACCGAGGCGCAGCCGGAGCCGGCCGCGCAGGACGTGCAGCCACTCCTCACCGGGGTGCACCCGCACGATGTCGCCCTGGGTGCCGTACGGCACCCGGACGCGCAGCGCCTGCATCCCCCGGCCGGACGCCCCGGCCTGCCAGTAGGTCCAGCCGCCGGCGCGGGTCGGTTCCATGTCGCCGGCGCGCACGATCGCGTCCCTGTCGGCGACGGTCTCCCCCAGCAGATCCGATACCGTCGTACTGTAGACACGCGCGAGCGCGAGCAGCATCGGCAGCGAGGGCTGCCGTTGTCCGGTCTCCAGGCGGGACAGATGCGCGGGCGACAGCCCGGCGTCGCGGGCGGCGGCCTCCAGGGTGAGACCGGCGCGGCGGCGCAGGGCGCGCAGCTGCGGGGCGACGGCAGGCAGGTCGTCGACCGGCCCGCCCGCCCGCTCGTTGTCGGAGGAGCTCATGCCTCCATTCAGCCGCAGCTTTGCCTGAGGGGCAATTTTCTTGCCTCAGAGGCAAAAGGCTAGCGGTTGGCCACCGCCTGCTTGATCAGCGTCTTGCCGAAGTCCCACATCAGGCCGCCACCGCTGTGGGCGTCGTCCATGACGTCCGTGAAGGCGTCCACGAAGCGGTCCACGTCCGACTCGTCGAGGACCAGCGGCGGGATGAGCTTGATCACCTCCAGGTGGTCGCCGGACACCTGGGTGAGGATCCGGTGCCGCTGCAGCAGCGGTACGACGACCATCTGGGCGAACAGGCCCTTGCGGGCCGCCTGCAGCATGGTCCAGCGGCTGCGCAGCTTCAGCGAGCTGGGCCGGCCGAACTCGATGCCGATCATCAGGCCCCGGCCGCGCACCTCGGCGAGCAGCTCGTACTTGTCGGTCAGCGCGGCGAGCCGGGACTTGAGCTGCTCCCCCACGGCCCGGGCGTTGGCGACGGTCTGTTCGTTCTCCATGACCGACAGGACGGCGAGCCCGGCGGCCATGGCCTGGGCGTTGGCGCCGAAGCTGGCCGAGTGGACCAGGACACGGTCCATGGAGGAGTAGACCTTCTTGAAGATCCAGTCCTTGCCGAGGGTGGCCCCGACCGGGACGTACCCGCCGGACAGCGCCTTCGCCACGCACACCAGGTCCGGCTCGACGCCGTCCTCGTGCTGGTAGGCGTAGAAGTCGCCGGTGCGGCCGAGGCCGGTCTGCACCTCGTCGGCGATCAGCAGCGCCTTGTGCCTGTGCAGCAGCTCCTGCGCGGCGCGCAGATAGCCGGGCGGTGCCTCGTGCACGCCCTTGCCCTGGATCGGCTCGACGATCAGGGCGGCCACGTCGCCCTTCTTCAGCTCGCGGGCGAGCGCGTCGAGATCGCCGAGGGGTACGGCGGTGTCGGGCAGCAGCGGGGCGAAGCCGTCCCGGAAGCCGTCCTCGCCGTTGACCGACAGCGAGCCGGTGGTCAGGCCGTGGAAGGCGTGGTCGCAGTAGAGGACACGAGGTCTGCCGGTGGCGAAGCGGGCGAACTTCAGGGCCGTCTCGACCGACTCGGTGCCGCTGTTGCCGAAGAACACCCGGTCCAGGTGCGGGCTGTGCACGAGGAGCCGCTCGGCGAGCAGCCCGGGCAGCGGCTGGCAGTCGAAGCGGGTGAGGTCGGCCAGCCGGGCGTCCAGGACGTCGTGCAGGGCCTTGCGGACGACGGGGTGGTGGCGGCCCAGCCCCATCACCCCGAACCCGGCGAGCATGTCCAGGTAGTCGTTGCCGTCCGCGTCCCAGAAGTGCGCACCCTCGGCCCGCTCGTAGACCTTGTCGAAGCCGATGGTGTGCAGCATGCGCGGGAGCTGGTGGTTGAGGTACTTCGCATGCAGCTCGTAGCGCTCGGCTCCGCGCTCGGCCAGCAGTGCGCCGAGGTCGAACTCCGTACTCATTGCCTCTCCTTGTCAACACCCTCGGCATCAGCGCCCCTCAGGGGCGCGGGGAACTGCGCGACCAGCCCGGACGGCGCCGCACCCGCCACACGACCCCCCGCGGCACCCCCGTAGGCACCGTCGGCCCCCCGCCCCGCGAGGCTCGCCCCGATCCGCCCCGCGATCTCCACCGGCGTGAGCCCGATGTCGGCCAGCACCTCCGCCCGCTTCGCATGCGCCAGGAACTGCTCCGGAATCCCGAACCGCCGCACCGGCACGTCCACTTCCGCGTCGCCCAGCGCCAGCGCCACCGCCGCGCCCACCCCGGCCGCCCGGCTGTTGTCCTCGACGACGGCCACCAGATCGTGCCGGGCCGCCAGCACCGGCAGCGCGGGATCCACGGGCTTGACCCAACGGGGGTCCACCACCGTGCAGTTGATCCCCCGGGCAGCCAGCAGCTCCGCGGCCTGCAGGCACACCGGCGCCATCACGCCGACCGCGACCAGCAGCACCGCCGCGTCCTCCCCGCGGTGCAGGACGTCGATCCCGCCGACCCGGTCGACCGCCGGGATCTCCGGGCCCACCGACTCCTTCGGGAAGCGGACCAGGGTGGGCGCGTCGTCCACGGCGACCGCCTCGCGCAGCTGGAGCCGCAGCTGTTCGGCGTCGCGCGGGGCGGCGATCCGCAGGCCGGGGACCACCTGGAGGACGGACATGTCCCACATGCCGTTGTGCGACGCCCCGTCGACTCCCGTCACACCCGCGCGGTCCAGGACGAAGGTCACCCCGCACCGGTGCAGCGCCACGTCCATCAGCAACTGGTCGAAGGCACGGTTCAGGAACGTGGCGTAGACGGCGACGACCGGGTGCAGTCCGCCGGTCGCGAGGCCGGCCGCCGAGACCGCCGCGTGCTGCTCGGCGATGCCCACGTCCCACACCCGGTCGGGGAAGCGCTCGGCGAACTTGCCGAGGCCGACCGGGTGCAGCATGGCCGCGGTGATCGCCACGACGTCGTCCCGCTCCTCGCCGATCCGGACGATCTCGTCGCCGAACGCCGAGGTCCAGGAAGGGCCGTTGGACGGCGCGAGCGGCTCGCAGGTGAGCGGGTCCATCACGCCGACGGTGTGGAAGTGGTCCTCCTCGTGGGCGAGGGCGGGCTCGTAGCCGCGCCCCTTCTCCGTGAGGCAGTGCACGAGCACCGGCCCGTGGAAACGTTTCGCGCGCCGGAGCGCCGACTCGACGGCCTTGATGTCGTGGCCGTCGATCGGGCCGACGTACTTGAGGCCCAGGTCCTCGAACATGCCCTGCGGGGCGAAGGCGTCCTTGAAGCCCTTCTTGGCGCCGTGCAGGGACTCGTAGATGGTGTTGCCCACGAGCGGGGTGCGCAGGAGCACGTCCTTGCCCCAGGCCAGCACCTGCTCGTAGCTGTCCGTCGTGCGCAGCGTGGCGAGGTGGTTGGCGAGACCGCCGATGGTGGGGGCGTACGACCGCTCGTTGTCGTTGACGACGATGATCAGCGGCCGGTCCTTGGCGGCCGCGATGTTGTTGAGCGCCTCCCAGGCCATCCCGCCGGTCAGTGCGCCGTCGCCGATCACCGCGACGACATGGCCCTTCTCCCCCTGCACCTGGCGGGCCTTGGCCAGGCCGTCGGCCCAGCCGAGCGCGGTGGAGGCGTGGCTGTTCTCGATGACGTCGTGCTCGGACTCCTCGCGCGAGGGGTATCCGGACAGGCCGCCCTTGCCGCGCAGCTTGGAGAAGTCCTGACGGCCGGTCAGCAGCTTGTGGACGTAGCTCTGGTGGCCGGTGTCCCAGAGGATGCGGTCGGCCGGGGACTCGAAGACCCGGTGCAGCGCGACGGTCAGCTCCACGACGCCCAGGTTGGGCCCGAGGTGGCCGCCGGTCCTGGCGACCGCGTGCACCAGGAACTCGCGTATTTCTTCGGACAGTTCGCCGAGTTCCGCCTCGGACAGCGCCTTCAGGTCGCGTGGTCCCCGGATGGTCTCCAGAATCGTCACGCTCGGCCCCCTCTCGGTCCGTGCTGTTCAGCTCACCGTGACGGCGGGTGCTCCGGACCCGGCGCCGTCCTGCTCCATCTGCTCGGCGATCTTCATCGCTTCCTCGATGAGGGTCTCCACGATCTTCGACTCGGGCACGGTCTTGACGACCTCGCCCTTCACGAAGATCTGGCCCTTGCCGTTGCCGGAGGCGACCCCCAGGTCGGCCTCCCGTGCCTCGCCGGGACCGTTGACCACGCATCCCATGACGGCGACGCGCAGCGGCACCTCCATGCCCTCAAGACCTGCCGTCACCTCGTCTGCCAGCTTGTAGACGTCGACCTGGGCGCGCCCGCAGGACGGGCAGGAGACGATCTCCAGGCGCCGCTGCCTGAGGTTCAGCGACTCCAGGATCTGGATGCCGACCTTGACCTCCTCGGCGGGCGGGGCGGACAGCGAGACGCGGATCGTGTCACCGATGCCCTGCGAGAGCAACGCCCCGAAGGCGACGGCCGACTTGATCGTGCCCTGAAACGCCGGGCCGGCCTCCGTGACGCCGAGGTGCAGCGGGTAGTCGCACTGGGCTGCCAGCTGCCGGTACGCCTCGATCATCACGACCGGGTCGTTGTGCTTGACGGAGATCTTGATGTCCCGGAAGTCGTGCTCCTCGAAGAGCGAGGCCTCCCAGAGAGCGCTCTCGACCAGCGCCTCGGGGGTCGCCCTGCCGTGCTTCTCAAGGAGCCGGCGGTCGAGCGAGCCCGCGTTGACCCCGATGCGGATCGGGGTCCCGTGGTCCTTGGCGGCCCGCGCGATCTCCCGCACCTGGTCGTCGAACTTCTTGATGTTGCCGGGGTTCACGCGGACCGCGGCGCACCCGGCCTCGATGGCCGCGAAGACGTACTTCGGCTGGAAGTGGATGTCCGCGATCACCGGGATCTGGGACTTCCGCGCGATCGTCGCCAGGGCGTCCGCGTCGTCCTGCGTGGGGCAGGCGACGCGGACGATCTGGCAGCCGGACGCGGTGAGTTCGGCGATCTGCTGGAGGGTGGCGCCGATGTCGGAGGTGCGGGTCGTGGTCATCGACTGCACCGACACCGGGGCCCCGCCGCCGACCGCCACGGGCCCGACGTGGATCTGCCGGGACACGCGCCGCTCGGCGACCGGCCGGGCCGGGACCTCCGGGAGGCCCAGGGAAACCGCGGTCATGCCGTCACTCCCGGTTCCCGGAGACCGTCTCGCGCATCGCGCGGAGCGACTCCTTGAGCGACCCCATGGTGGCGAGGACGGCGGTGGGCTCGTAACCGCAGTGCGCCATGCAGTTGGCGCAGCGCGGGTCCTTGCCGCGGCCGTACTTGTCCCAGTCGGTCTTCTCGATGAGTTCGCGGTACGTCGGCACGTACCCGTCACTCATCAGGTAGCAGGGGCGCTGCCAGCCGAAGAGCGAGTAGTTCGGGATCGCCCAGGCCGTGCACGGGAAGTCGACCTTGCCCTCCAGGAAGTCCAGGAAGAGCGGGGAGTGGTTGAGCCGCCACTTCTTGCGGTTGCCGCCCGCGAAGGCCTTCTTGAAGAGCTCGCGGGTCTGTTCCACGCCGAGGAAGTGCTCCTGGTCGGGGGCCTTCTCGTAGGCGTAGGCGGGCGAGATCATCATCTCGTCGACCTTGAGGTCGTCGTTGAGGAAGTTGAGCACCTCGATGATGGTCTGCGGGGTGTCCGTGTTGAAGAAGGTCGAGTTGGTGGTCACCCGGAAGCCGCGCCGCTTGGCCTCCTTGATGGCCGCCACCGCCTCGTCGAACACGCCTTCCTTCGCGACGGACTCGTCGTGCCGCTCGCGCAGCCCGTCGATGTGCACCGCGAAGGCGAAGTAGGGCGAGGGCGTGAACTTGTCCATCTTCTTGCGCAGCAGCATGGCGTTGGTGCACAGGAAGACGTACTTCCGCTTCGCCACCAACTGCCGCACGATCTCGTCGATCTGAGGGTGCATCAGGGGTTCGCCGCCCGCGATGGACACCATCGGCGCACCGGACTCCAGCACCGCCCCGACCGCCTGCGCGACCGGCATGCGCTGCTTCAGCACCCCCGCCGGGTGCTGGATCTTGCCGCAGCCCTCACATTTCAGGTTGCACGCGAAGAGGGGTTCCAGCTCCACGATCAACGGGAACTTGTCCCGCTTGCGGAGCTTCTGTTCGGCCAAGTAAGTAGCGACCTTGATCGACTGACGCAGCGGCATGGCCATCTGGCTCACCTCCGGGGGAGCAGCAAAGAACGGTGCCATTCGAAGAAAGCTGGAAGAACGGATCGAAGAACGCGGAAAGCAGATATTCCACCGCGCACCGTGCCGATCCGGACGAGTTCATGTTCAGGAGCGTCCACGACCACCCTGACGGCCGCAACCGGGCGCTCGCCCGCGTGCACGGCGCTCAGGAGCGTGGCCGCCGATTCCATGTCGACCGCGATTGCGCCGGTCGCGAGCAGATCCGACCGCTCGTGACCGCGGACGACGTGATCGGAGCCGGTGACGGGTCCGGTGTGGACGGTGCGGCCGGGCAGGGTCCGTACGAGTTCCTTCACGAGGAGTTCGGTGCCCACGCACGGGACGCTGCCGCGGGGGTCCCGGGTCTCCTCGGCGACGACCAGGTCGCCGGGGTGCATGCCGGGGGCGAGTCCCGCGCAGAAGCCCGTCGCCAGGACCGCGGCACCGGCCAGCGCGGGGTCGGCCAGGACCCGGGTGACGGACCGTTCCGCCGCCCGGGGGCCCATGCCGGTGCGCAGCACGGTGACGGGTCCGCCCGCGCCCCCGCGCTCGCCGGCGCGCAGGGCGAGGTGCTCGATGCCGAGTGCGCAGGCGATCAGCAGCGGGGCCGGCGCGGGCGTGGCGCTCATCAGTCCCCCTCTGCCTCGGGGGTGGGCTCGCCGTGCACGTAGCGGCCGAGCGCGGTGAGCGGGAAGACCTGCCGGTAGAGGTGGTAGTTGATGGAGAAGTCCCAGGGGAAGCCGGTGCCGGTGAAGTACGGCTCGTCCCAGGAGCCGTCCTCGTGCTGGGTCTCGGCGAGCCACCGGACACCCCGCTCGACGGCCTTGGCGTCCTTCTCCCCCGCCGCGAGCAGCGCCATCAACGCCCACGCGGTCTGGGAGGCGGTGGAGGCGCCGCGGCCGCTCCAGTCGCCGGCGTACTTGTAGGAGCGCAGGTCCTCGCCCCACCCTCCGTCCTCGTTCTGGACCTGCTCCAGCCAGGTCACCGCGCGCCGGATCGCCGGGTGCGAGACGGGCAGCCCGGCGGCGGTGAGCGCGGGTACCACGGACCCTGTGCCGTAGACGTAGTTGACGCCCCAGCGCCCGAACCAGGCGCCGTTCGGCTCCTGTTCGGCGAGCAGCCACTCGATGCCGCGCCGGGTGCGCGGGTCGTGGGACATGCCCTCGAAGGCGAGCATCTCCACGACGTGCGCGGTGACGTCGGCCGACGGCGGGTCGATGACCTCGCCGAAGTCGCAGAACGGCAGCCGGTTGGGGAACGGACTGGTGTTGTCGACGTCGAAGGCGCCCCAGGCCCCGTTCTTCGACTGCATGCCGAGGTTCCAGCGCACCCCGCGTCCGATCGCCTTCTCCATCCGCTCCGGGTCGTGGTGCCTGACCCGGCGCAGCGCGAGGACGACCTCGGCGGTGTCGTCGATGTCGGGGTAGTTGTCGTTGTGGAACTCGAACGCCCAGCCGCCCGGCGGGAGCTGGGGCCGTTTGACCGCCCAGTCGCCGGGGCGGACGATCTGCTCGCCGAGCATCCAGTCGGCGGCCTTGACCAGCTGCGGGTGGTCGGCGGGGAGTCCGGCGTCGGCGAGGGCGATGGTGGCCAGACAGGTGTCCCACACCGGGGACTGACAGGCCTCGATCATCCGGGCGCCGTCCTCGCGCCACACGGCGTAACGATCCAGCGATTCCAGCCCCGCGCGCATCACGGGGTGTTCGAGGTCGTACCCGAGCAGGTACAGCGCGATCACCGAGTAGACGGCCGGTGGCTGGATGCCGCCCCAGGCGCCGTCGTTCTCCTGGCGCTCGACGATCCAGCGGGCGGCGGACTTCAGGGCGGAGCTGCGCAGCCGTCCCAGCGCAACCTTGCGGTAGCCGCGGACAACCTTGTCGAGCCGCTGGAAGACGCCCTCCCAGCTCACCACCGGGGCAAGGGGCTGGGGCGGGTTGGGGTCGGCCGGGTCGGTGTGGAGCTCGTCCAGCGGGAAGGGGGCCGGGCGCACCGGGCGCTTGGCCGAGACCACGGTGAGCGGCACGATGGTCTGGCGGGCCCACTGGCCGAAGTTGTAGATGCTGAGCGGGAACCACTTGGGGAAGTACAGGAGTTCCGGCGGGAGTTCGGGCAGGTCCTCCCATTTCCACCAGCCGAACAGGGCCAGCCAGATCCGGGTGAAGACCCTGGCTGCGGCGATCCCGCCGCGCTCGCGGATCCAGGCCGACGCCTTCGCCATGTGGGGCGCGTCGGGCGCGTCCCCGGCCAGCCGCAGGGCGACGTACGCCTCGATGGTGGTGGAGAGTTCGCCGGGGCCGCCGTAGAAGGTGGCCCAGGTGCCGTCCTCGCGCTGCTCGCCGCGGATGAAGAGGGCGGCCGCGGCGGTCGTGGACTCGTCGCGGATCCCCAGGAACTGGCGGAGCAGCAGGTCCTCGGCGTCCATGGTGACGTTGGTCTCCAGGTCGCCCTTCCACCAGCCCTGCGCGTCCTGCTGGGCGAGCAGATGGTCGGTGGCACGCCGTACCGCGCGTTCGGCGGCTTCTTGTACCCCGGCCGCCACGGGGGTGGTGAGTTCGGTGCTGGCCGAGTCGGCCCGGGGCGGCAGGGTGGCCCCGGTGCTTCCGTCGGTCGTCGCTGTCATGGCTTCCCCTTCGTGCAGTCGTGCGAAATCGTTCTGCTGTGGGTCCGCCGTCGGCCGGTGCTGGCTGCGCGTTCGCACCGACCGGCGACTACGCGAGGACTATTCGACCGATAATGATCATCTCTTCCGTACGACGACGAAGTCCGCGAGCGCCGTGAACTGTGCCCGTACCCGGTCGGGCATGTCGACGGCGTGCAGGGCCTCGATGGCGATGGTGTGCTGACGGCGCGCCTCTTCGGCGGTCCACTCGCGGCCGCCGGCCTCCTCGATGAGGGCGGCACGGGCGGCGAACTCCTCCTCGGAGAAGTTCTCGAAGTCGCTGCTCTTGGCGTCGGCGGCGAGGATCTCGCCGAGCCGCTCGGAGGCGGGCCCGCCCGCGGCGAGCGCGGCGACGACCGGCAGGGACTTCTTGCGCTGGCGCAGGTCGCTCCAGGTCTGCTTGCCGGTGGACTCCGGGTCGCCCCAGATGCCGAGCAGGTCGTCGACGGCCTGGAAGGCGAGGCCGAGGTGGTAGCCGTACTTCTCCAGGGTGTCGGCGGTGCGGTCGTCGGCACCGCCGAGCACGGCGCCGATGGAGCTGGAGGCGGCGAGCAGGGCGCCGGTCTTGTTGCCCTCCATCTCCAGGCACTCCTCGACGCTGACCCGGTCGCGGTGTTCGTAGGAGATGTCCTGGGCCTGGCCGTCGATCAGGGCGCGGGTGGCGGTGGTGATCCGGCGGGTGGCGCGGCCGGCCTCGACGGTGCCGAGCTCGAGCAGGATCTCGTTGGCGAGGGCGAACAGGGCGTCGCCGACCAGGATGGCCTGGGCGGGGCCGTGCACCTTCCAGACGGTGTCGCGGTGCCGGCGCTGTTCGTCGCCGTCCATCAGGTCGTCGTGCAGCAGGGAGAAGTTGTGGACGAGCTCGACGGCGACGGCACCCGGGATGCCGACCTCGGGGGCGGCGCCGGTGACCTCGGCGGAGAGCACGGCGAGCGCGGGGCGCACGGCCTTGCCGCCGTCGCCGTCGGCGGGGTTGCCCTCGGCGTCGATCCAGCCGAAGTGGTAGGCGGCTACGGTGTCCATGGGGGAGGCCAGGCGGTCGACGGCCGCCCGCAGTACCGGTGTGGCAAGGGTCCGGCCGCGCTCCAGAAGCGCGGTCACGTCCACTGCGGTCTCTCGGGCGCCCTTCGAGGCCGGGGGCACAGTGGGCACAGTTTCTCCTCTTGTTGCGGTACCGGGGGTGCGGAGGCCTGCCGCCTGCTGATCGAGCGTCACGCCGCCTCCTCGACATCGAAGAGGTGACGGGGGCGGGGCCGGCCCAGAGTGCGCAACGCGGCATCGGCCGCGCTGACACCGCTGCGGACCGCACTCTCCATGGTCGCGGGCCACCCGGTGGCGGTCCACGCTCCGGCCAGGTAGAGGCCGGGTGCCTTGGTGCGGGCGCCGGGCCGCAGCCGCCCGACGCCGGGGGTGGGGGCGAACGTCGCGGTGCGCTCCCGGGTCACGAAGAAGTCCTGCACCCCGGCGCCGCGCGCACCGGGCAACAGCCGTTCCAGCTCGGGCAGATAGCGCTCGCGCAGGTCGGCCACGGGCATGTCGATCTCGTCCTGGGCGGCCGACTGGGACAGCGCGAGGTACTGTCCCGCGCGTCGCCCGCCGCCACCCTTATACGGAGGCCCTTCGGGCCCGCCTTTCAACAGCCCGGAGGCGTGGGTGCGGTCGAACACCCACTGGACGGGGGTGCCGAGAGCCGCGAAGAACGGCTTGGTGAGCACCGTACGGTCGTACACCACGTGGACGTTGAGGATCGGCGCGGTGCCGATCTCCAGCAGGTTCTCCGGGGCGTCCAGGGCACCGGAAGGCAGCAGGTCGTAGGCCTCGCGCTGGGCGACGGCCAGCACGACGGCGTCGGCGGTGAGCGTCTCGCCGGGAACCTGAACGCTCCACGTCCCGTTCTCGTTAGTGGAGACGGAGGTGACGCGTGTACGGACCTCGGTACGCACGCCCGCGGAGTCGAGCGCCTTGCGGGCCAGCCGGTCGTGCAGTTCTCCCAGCGGCACATGGGCCCAGCCGATGTCGGCCGCGCCCGGGTCGGACAGCAGACCGGTCTTGAACACCATCGCGGCGAGCCCCAGCGAGGCGTCGCCCGCGACCGCGTTGAGGGTGGCGACCCCGACCAGGTCCCACAGGGCCTCGACGGCACGCGCCGACTGGCCGTGGGCGGCCAGCCAGCTGCCGAAGTCCTGTGCGTCCAGGCTCGGATCGGCGAGGTCGAGCCCCTTGAGCGCGAGCGCGGCACGCCCCACCGCGGCCCGCTCGGCGAGCGAGAGGTGCGGATAGGCGGCCAGGCTGCGCCCCAGATGCAGGGGCACGGGCAGCGGGTCGCGACGGAGCCTGCCCAGGCGCCGCCCCTCGGGCTTGTCGAGATCGAGCACGGGCACGTCGAGGCGGTCCTGCAGCGGTGCCAGCGCCGTGCCCTCGATGCGGTCGAGGAACCAGCGGTAGGCGGTGCAGCAACGCAGGTACACGTGCTGGCCGTTGTCCACGGTCAGGTCGCCGCGCTGGAAGGAGAAGGCGAGCCCGCCGAGCCTCGGCCTGCCTTCGAGGAGGGTGACGCGTACGCCCGCGTCGGCGAGCGCGAGCGCGGCCGTGACACCCGCGAGGCCGCCGCCGATCACGACGGCGGTGCGCCCGGACGCGGTGTCGTCGTGCGTCCGCTCGGATCGCGTGCCGTCGGTCATCGTGCTTCCTCCCCTGCCCGCCCGCCGTGCCGGTGGAACGGGGCAGGTCGGGCCGTCGCAGTCAGGGACGCCACGCCGTGCCGGAGGGTTGCCTGCCGTTTTTCTCCGGTGGAGTCACCTTGACCCACTCTGTCCATCAGGCGCGCCTCCTGACGGTCAGGCGGGAGGTGTGGCGCCGGGTGTCGAGCCCGGACAGACCACGCACGGCGACGTACGCCTTCTCGCGTCCGGGCAGCGAGACCCGGCCGCGCAGTACCGCCTCCGGCTCGCGCTCGATGCGGTCGAGGAGGCGGCGGTAGATCCCCGCCATGGCGGCGACACAGGCGCCGCTGCGCCGGTCGAGCATGGGCAGCAGCCGGTAGCCCTCGGCGAAAAGGGCACGGGCGCGCCGTACTTCGAAGTGCACGAGCCCCGCGAAGTCCGAGCCCTCCGGCGGCGTCGGCCCGTGGAACCCGGCCGAGCAGCCGAACTTGGCGAGGTCGTCGGAGGGCAGGTAGGTACGGCCGTTGCCGGCGTCCTCGCGGACGTCCCTGAGGATGTTGGTGAGCTGGAGCGCGAGCCCGAGTGTGTCGGCATACTCCGGCGCACGCTCGGCGCCGCGCGCCCCCGGTTCCGTACCGAACACGCCGAGCGAGAGCCGGCCGATGGCGCCGGCCACACACCGGCAGTAGACCTTGAGGTCGTCCCAGGTCTCGTAGGTCTCGCCGCGGACGTCCATCAGGACGCCGTCGATCAGCTCGTCCAGGCCGCCCAGCGGGATCGGGAAGACCTGGGCGGCATGGGCGAGGGCGACCGCGACCGGGTCGGTGTCGTCCTCGGCGACCGCACCGTCCTGGACCCGGGCGAGCAGCGCCCGGGTGTCCTCCAGGCGGGCCGCCTTCACGTCGCCCGCCAGCTCGCCGTCGCCGATGTCGTCGACACGCCGGGAGAAGGCGTAGAGCGCCGACATGGCGCGCCGCTTGGGCGCCGGGAGCAGCCGGATGCCGTAGGCGAAGTTCCGTGCCTGCTGTCCGGTGACCGTCTCGCAGTAGCTGTAGGCGGCGAGTACCGGTGCGGACACGTGTGTGGGAGAGTCCACGGTCCGGATCACCCCTCTCCTCGCAGAGTCACGCCCACCTCACGCAGCAACCGGCCCTTGCCGGGCTTGGGCGGGCCGGGAAGTACGTCGTATTCGGCGGCGGCGATCGCGTGGACCGCTGCCCTTCCCCCCGCCACGAACCCCGCAAGCAGCAGCTTCAACCTGCCGTGGACGCTACCCACAAGGGGGGCGCCTTCATTCAGGAGATCGCGGGCGCGTTGTGCTTCGTATGCAACCAGTGCACGCACCGATGCGCCCGCGGTTTTCCTGGCGAGATCCGCCTCCTGGACGTGAAAGCGCTTCATGTCCTCGGCGGGCAGATAGATCCGGTCGCGGCCGAGGTCCTCGGCCACGTCCTGGAGGTGTTCGACGATCTGGAGTGCGGTGCAGATCGAGTCGGAGAGCCGGATCCGCCCGGGGGTCGAGGTACCGGTGACGGCGAGGACCAGGCGGCCGACGGGGTTGGCGGACAGCTCGCAGTAGGCGAGGAGGTCGTCATAGGTCTCGTACCGCTTGACGAGCTGGTCCTGGCGGTTGGCCGCGATCAGTCCGAGAAACGGCTCGGGGGCCAGTCCGCAGCGACGGACCGTGGGCTGGAGACGGCGCAGCAGGGGGTGGCGCGGGGTGGCGTCGAAGACGCGGCGCAGGTCGACCTCGAAGGCGTCGAGCAGGACCAGGCGGTCCTCGGCCTGCGCCGGGGAGACCCCGAGGAGGCGGGCGTCGGCGCCGCCGGGGGCCAGGTCGCCGTCGCCGATGTCGTCGACGAGGCGGGCGAAGCCGTACACCGCCATCAGGTCGGCGCGCCAGGCTTTCGGCAGGAAGAAGGGGGCCACGGGGAAGTTCTCGTCCGCGGCCTTGTCCAGGGTGCCGCGCTCCGGGGCTCCGGTGCGCGCCGGGCCGGTTGCCGTCACCGTTCGCTGCCCGGGGCGGGGACGGCGCGGCCTGCGTTGAGCTGGGGAGTTTCCGTAGCCATTGCCGTCACATCTCCCGTTCTACACTGCCGACCCAATACACACTATTTCGGACACGCCGCCCAGCAGCCCGCGGGGCGGCCCGGCGGAGGGTGTCGCGCATTATCGCCCCACTTGCCGCTTTCCGGGACCGGTACAGCTTACGTTGTACAACGCATCGAGGTTCGTCGGGGTGTCCCGCAGATCACAACAACACACCGATTGGCGTCAAGATTCCTAAGGAAAGCCCGAGTTGACGTTTCCTTTGCAGACGCGGGCCCCGCCGGAAAGGTTCCGGCGGGGCCTGGGCCGGACGGGGCTACTTGCCCGTGAACTTCTCGTACTCCTTGAGCACCTCTTCGGTCGGGCCGTCCATGCGCAGCTCACCGCGCTCCAGCCACAGGACCCGGTCGCAGGTGTCGCGGATCGACTTGTTGTTGTGACTGACCAGAAACACCGTGCCGGCGTGCTCGCGCAGTTCGCGGATCCGGTCCTCGGAGCGCTTGCGGAAGGCCGCGTCACCGGTGGCCAGCGCCTCGTCGATCATGAGGACGTCGTGGTCCTTGGCGGCGGCGATGGAGAAGCGGAGGCGGGCCGCCATGCCGGAGGAGTAGGTGCGCATCGGCAGGGTGATGAAGTCGCCCTTGTCGTTGATGCCGGAGAACTCGACGATCTCCTGGTAGCGGGCCCTGATGTCCTCGCGGGACATGCCCATCGCCAGGCCGCCCAGGATGACGTTGCGCTCGCCTGTGAGGTCGTTCATCAGGGCCGCGTTGACGCCGAGCAGCGAGGGCTGGCCGTTGGTGTAGACCCTGCCCTTCTCCGCGGGCAGCAGGCCGGCGATGGCGCGCAGCAGGGTGGACTTGCCGGAGCCGTTGGAGCCGATCAGGCCGATGGCCTCGCCGCGGTAGGCGACGAAGGAGACGCCGCGGACCGCGTGCACCTTGCGGACGCCCCGCTCGTCGCCGCGCTTGAAGATGCGGCTGAGGGCGGCCGTCGCGCTGCCCTTGCCGGTCTTGGCGCCGTGGACGCGGTAGACGATGTGCACGTCCTCCGCGATGACGGTGGGGATCCGCTCCCCTGTGGTCTGCTCAGCCACGGCCGTACCGCTCCTCCGCCTTCCAGAAGTACACGAAACCGCCGGCGGACACGACCACCGCCCAGGACAGCGCGACGGCCCAGACGTGCGGCGGCAGGTTCGAGGCGCCGTAGCCGTCGATGAGGGCGAAGCGCATCAGGTCCATGAAGACGGTGGCGGGGTTCACCTGGAGGAGCGTGCGCGCCCACTCCGGCCGGCCCTCCATCATCTTGGTGATCGAGAACATCACACCCGACATGTACATCCAGGTGCGCAGTATGAACGGCAGCAGCTGGGCGAGGTCCGGCGTCTTGGCACCCAGCCGGGCCACGACCAGGGCCAGGCCGGTGTTGAAGAGGAACAGCAGGAACAGGATCGGGACGACCAGCACCCAGGACAGGCCCGGCGGGCTGCCGAACCCGACCACCACTGCGACCATGACGATCATCGAGAACAGCAGCTGCTGGAGCTGCTGGAGCGCGAAGGAGATCGGCAGCGAGGCGCGCGGGAAGTGCAGCGCGCGCACCAGACCGAGGTTTCCCGAGATCGCCCGCACGCCCGTCATGATCGAGCTCTGGGTGAACGTGAAGGTGAACACGCCGGTGACCAGGAACGGGATGTAGACGTCCTGCGACATGCCCCGGCTGGCGTGCAGGATGACGCCGAAGATGAAGTAGTACACGGCCGCGTTCAGCAGCGGCGTGGCCACCTGCCACAGCTGGCCGAGCTTGGCCTGGCTGTACTGGGCTGTGAGCTTCGCCTGCGAGAAGGCCAGGATGAAGTGGCGCCGCCCCCAGAGCTGGCGTACGTACTCGGCCAGCGAGGGGCGTGCGCCGCTCACCGCGAGCCCGTACCTGGCGGCGAGCTGCGCCGCCGTGAGGCCTTCGTCGGGCGACGGCACCGCGCTCACCGCGATCCCGCCGTCATGCGTTGTCTCACTCAAGGGTCGGAGCCTTCGTCCTCAGATTCGTCTTACGTTCGTCTTACGGAATTGTGCTACTGGGCGCGACACGTATCCGCCGTCGGACACGATCCCGGGGGTGTCCGCACGCCGTACGCGCGGACACGCACCTCCGAGCTTGTCAGATCACCGGGGGACGGCCCAGTCGCGTGAGTTTCCACACGGTCCGCCAGCGCATCGGGCGGCGGGGCCCGCACGGGGTGGTCCAGCCCTCCCGGAAGCCGGCGAACCAGGCGTGCAGGGCCGGGCGAGAGGGGCGGCGCACCAGGGTCAGCAGCATCCACACCCCGAGGTAGACCGGGACCAGGAGGGCGGGCAGGTTGCGGCGGGCCAGCCAGACCCGGTTGCGGGCGACCATCCGGTGGTAGACCGCGTGCCGGGAGGGTGCGGTCGTGGGGTGGTTGAGGACCATGTCGGAGCGGTAGTCGATCATCCAGCCGGCGTCCAGGGCCCGCCAGGCCAGGTCGGTCTCCTCATGGGCGTAGAAGAACTCGTCCGGCAGGCCGCCGACCTCGGCGAGGACCTGGGTGCGGACGGCGTTGGCGCCGCCGAGGAAGGTGGTGACCCGGGAGGAGCGCATCGGGTCGGAGGCCCGGAGCCTGGGCACGTGCCGGCGCTGCGTCTGCCCGGTGTCCGGGTCGGCGATGCGGAAGCTGATGATGCCGAGCCGCTGGTCGGCGGCGAAGGCCTGGCGGCACAGCTCGGCGGTGTCGTGCTCGGCGAGCAGCCCGTCGTCGTCGAGGAAGAGCAGTATGTCGACATCGCGGCCGCTGGGGCCGAAGGCCTCTATGCCGACGTTGCGGCCGCCGGGGATCCCGAGGTTCTCGGGCAGTTCCAGGGTGCGGACGCCGTCCGGCACGTCCGGGACCGGCGAGCCGTTGCCGACGACGACCACCTCGACCCGGTCGCCGTCCTGCTTGGCGACGGAGTCGAGGAGGGCGCGCAGTTCGTCGGGGCGGTTGCCCATGGTGATGACGACCGCGCCGACCTTCAGCCCGGCGCTCACCGCAGCCTGCTCGACGCGAGGACCGAGACCAGGTGCAGCAGGGTCTGCAGCAGCGCGATGCCGGCCAGCACGGCGGTGCCGAGCCGGGTCCAGAAGAGGTCGCCGTGGAAGTGGTCGGCGACGGCGAGCAGCAGGATCAGCAGCGAGGCCTCGATGCCGAGGATCAGCCGGTGGAACCGGAACAGGGCGGCGGCCCGGCGGGCCAGTGCCATCCCGGAGGAGCGCATCTCGGCGGCGGCCTCCTTGACCACCGGCAGGCCGGCCTGGTGCCGGGCGACGCCGACCAGGTCGGTCTCGGCCTTGATCAGGATGGCGCCGAGCGCGGCCAGGGTGCCAAGGAAGGCCCACAGCCAGTCGATGCGGCCGCTGCCGAACAGGTCGGCGGCGCGCAGCCCGAGCCCGACCAGGACGGCCGCGTCGGTCAGGTACGCCCCGACCCGGTCGAGGTAGACGCCGCCCAGCGAGTACTGCTGCTTCCAGCGGGCGACCTCGCCGTCGACGCAGTCGAGCAGCAGGTACATCTGGACGCACACCACACCGAGCACGGCGCCCCAGATGCCCGGCACCAGCAGGGCCGGGCACGCGAGCACGCCGAAGACGGTCATCAGGTACGTGAGCTGGTTGGGCGTGACCCTGGTGTTCACCAGGTAGCGGTCGACCCGCAGGGACACCTCACGCATGTAGAGGCGCCCCATCCAGTGCTCACCGCTGCGCCGGTCCTTGACCCCAGCGGGGTGCACGACCGGACGGAGTTCAGCTACCGATGGCCTTGACATAGTCGACGTAGAAGTCCTTGATCTGGTGGGTCTTGAGGTCGAGGTGTTCGAGGATGGTGTAGCGGCCGGGCCGGGTCTCCGGGGCGAACTCGACGACCCGGACGAACTCGTCCACGGTGAAGCCGATCTCCTCCGGCAGCACCGGCAGTCCGTGCCGGCGCAGCACATCGGCCATGTACACGGACTCCTCGTGGGCTCCGCGCAGGTACATCGCGAAGGCCGCGCCGAGCCCGCACTGCTCGCCGTGGCTGGCGGCACGCCTCGGGAAGAGCAGGTCGAAGGCGTGGTTGATCTCGTGGCAGGCGCCGGAGGACGGGCGGGAGTCGCCCGACACCGACATGGCGATCCCGCTGAGCACCAGCGCCTCGGCGAGCACCTGGAGGAAGTCGTTCTCGCCGATGCCGCCGGGGTGGCGCAGCACCGCCTCGCCGGCCTGGCGGGCCATGGCGGCCGCCAGACCGTCGATCTTCTCGCCGGTGACACGGTGGGACAGCTCCCAGTCCGCGATCGCCGAGATGTTGGAGACGGCGTCGCCGATCCCGGAGCGCACGAACCGCGCCGGGGCCTCCCGGACGACGTCGAGGTCGATGACGACCGCGATCGGGTTCGGCACCCCGTAGGAACCGCGGCCCGCGTCGTTGTCGAGGGTGGCGACGGGCGAGCACAGGCCGTCGTGCGCGAGGTTCGTCGGTACGGCGACCAGCGGCAGGCCCACCCGGGCCGCCGCGAACTTGGCGCAGTCGATGATCTTGCCGCCGCCGAGGCCGACGACCGCGTCGTAGTGGCCGGCCTTGATGTCGCCGGCCAGCCGGATCGCGTCGTCGAGCGTGCCGCCGCCGACCTCGTACCAGGTGGCGCCGGGCAGGCTCGGCGTGACGCGCTCGCGCAGCTTCGAACCGGAGCCGCCGCTGACGGCGACGGCGAGCCGGCCGGAGTGCGAGATGCGTTCGTCGGCGAGCACGCCGGCGAGGTCGTCGAGGGCACCCGGGCGGATGTCGACGACGACCGGCGAGGGGATCAGCCGGGTCAGTACTGGCACGCGATCTCCCGACCCCTGGCGAGGTCGTCGTGGTTGTCGATCTCGACCCACCGGACGTCCCCGATGGGCGCGACGTCGATCCGGAAGCCGCGGTTGACCAGCTCCTGGTAGCCGTGCTCGTAGAACTGCTGCGGATCGGTCTCCCAGACCGCCTTCAGCGCGTCGGCCAGCTCGGGCGCGGCGTCGCCCTCGATGAGGGTGACGCCGATGTACTCGCCGGTGGCCTCGGCCGGGTCCATCAGCTTGGTGATCTTCGTCATGCCCTTGTCGGCGTCGACGACGACCTTCATCTCCTCGTCCGCGAGGGACTTCACGGTGTCCAGGGCCAGGATGATCCGCCTGCCCTCGCCGCGGGCGGCGAGCAGCGTCTTCTCGACGGAGACCGGGTGCACGGTGTCGCCGTTGGCGAGGATCACGCCGTCCTTGAGGGCGTCACGGCCGCACCACAGGGAGTAGGCGTTGTTCCACTCCTCGGCCTTGTCGTTGTCGATGAGGGTGAGCTCGAGACCGTACTTGGCCTCCAGGGCGGCCTTGCGCTCGTAGACGGCCTCCTTGCGGTAGCCGACGATGATCGCGACCTCGGTCAGGCCGATCTCGGCGAAGTTGCCGAGGGTCAGGTCGAGCACCGTGATCGAGTCCTCTATCCCGGCAGGCCCCACCGGCACCAGCGCCTTGGGCAGGCTGTCGGTGTAGGGGCGCAGACGCCGGCCGGCGCCGGCCGCCAGCACGAGGCCGATCATGCGGGTTCTCCTTCGTCGTGTACGGCGGGCGCCCCTGCGGACACCCAGAAGCGGATGCTCTCGACGAGCACCAGCCCGGCCACGACCACGGCGAGGACCGTGAGCGCGACCTTGAACTGCGCGGCCGTGAGCAGCGCGGCCAGGACGGTGACGAGCAGCGTTCGCCCTTCCTGCCCCCCGATGGCACGTACCAGCCAGGCCGGCGGCGCCCCGGCGTCGCCGCGGATGCGGTACACCGTGTCGTAGTGATGGTAGGCGACGGCGGCCACCAGACCGAAAGCCGCGGGAAGGGCTCCGTTCACCCCGGATTTGCTTGCGAGGACGAGGACGGTGCCGTACTCGGCGGCCCGGAAAAGCGGCGGGACCAGCCAGTCGAGGGCTCCCTTGAGCGGGCCGGCCAGGGCCCGGCCGGAGGCGACGGCGTAGACGCAGGCGCCCACGACCGGCGCCCAGGTCGCCCCGGAGAGAAGAGAGGCGGTGAGAACCGCCACTCCGGCGAGCGCCAGGACGAGCGGTTGGCCGATCGGGGTACGCCCGCCGGTGCGGGACACGTATCCCGCGAGGGGGCCGTTGTCCGCCAGGTCGGCCAGTGCCTGCGCCGCCCGGTCCGTTCGCTTCGCCTTCCGGGTCAGCGACCGCAGCACCCGCCCGGCGGTGGTGTACGTGGCGGCGAAGGCGCAGCCGGCCAGCAGCACGTAGAAGGTGATGCGCGGGGTGGTGGCGGCCGTGAGGACGGCTATCAGTGCCCATCGTTCGCCGATGGGCAGGACTATCATCCGGCGCACCCAGACCGTCCAGCCGACGCTGTCGAGGCGGCCGGAGAGCGCGGCGGTGGGGCTGGTGTTGGCGGTGGCGTCGTGGTTGGCCTCGTTGAAGGAGAAGTCGACCACGTGCCGGCAGGTCTGCAGGATCATCGCGCCCAGGGCGAGGGCCCACACGTCGTCGCCGCCCCGCGCGGCGCCCAGCGCCAGGCCGGCGTAGTAGGCGTACTCCTTGGCCCGGTCGAAGGTGGCGTCGAGCCAGGCGCCGAGGGTGGAGTACTGGAGGGAGTAGCGGGCGAGCTGGCCGTCGGTGCAGTCCAGGACGAAGGACGCGATGAGCAGGACGCCGGCGGCGACGAACCCCGCGCGCGTGCCCGTCGCCGCGCAGCTCGCGGCGATCAGGGCGGTGAGCAGCGAGGCGGTGGTGACCTGGTTGGGGGTCAGTCCGCGCCGGGCGCACCAGCGGGCGAGGTAGCGGGAGTACGGGCTGACGAAGAAGGTGGTGAAGAAGCCGTCCCGGGACTTCACGGCCGACTTCAGGCGTACGGCCTCGTCGTCCACGGCGGCGACGGCCTGCCGGGCCTCGTTGCGGGCCTGCGGGTCGGCGGGGACGGCGGCGACCAGGCTGCCCAGCTCGGGGCGGTGGACGTCGGCGTCCAGGGCGGTGACCAGGCCGTCGACGGCGAGGTCGGTGGCGCCGCCCGTGGCGGCCTCCCGGGCCAGCGCCCGGGACAGGGCCAAACGGGCGGCCGGCTGGGCGGTCACGGCGCCGGGGATCGCGGCGAGCGGGAAGCGGGGGTCGGTGAGGCCCAGGCGCAGGGCGTGCACATGGCCGACGAAGCGGGCGTCGACGACGGCGACCCGCCGGTCGGCGGGTACGGCCGTGAGCAGGGCCTCGGCCTCGGCGGTGTCCGACGCCGCCCGCACCTCGAAGCCGAGTGCCCGCAGATCGCTCTCCAGTGACGATCCGGGGACCGGCGGACCGGTGACGATGGCGGTCGACAACCGAACTCACTCCCTGGGTGCCGGCGTCCGGGCGCCGGTCTACTGCGTGGTGGGGCGGGGTGTGCCTGGTGGCCCCCGGACGGCATTCGGCAGAGGTTATCGGATGGTGAGGACTGCTTGTTCACCGGCCGTTCACGGCACGGTCGGCCTGCCCTGCCCCTGCCTTTGCCGAGATCATCATCCGCGATCCGGGCCCCGACCCACAAATGGCGCTCGCAGAACGGGCATTGGGGACACCCGTCCAGGGTGGGTCAGCCGGCCACCAGCGGGTCCCGGTGCAGCACGGAAGGTAACTGAGGGTGCCCTGACCTGGGGTTCGTTTCCGCAGGTCAGGGCACATGACAACGGTGTTCAATGCCGCGTTGCCGGATACCCCCCACCCGTAGTTCACTGTCATCCCGGGCGAACATCAGGAGGCGTATCTCATGGGGGCAGGGCACGACCACGGCCACGGGCACAGCCACGCGCCGCCCACCGGTACGGCCGCGGCGGCGTACCGCGGCCGGCTCCGGGTGGCGCTCGCCATCACCCTCGGGGTGATGGTGGTCGAGATCGCCGGCGGCCTCGTGGCCGACTCGCTCGCGCTGATCGCGGACGCGGCCCACATGGCGACCGACGCGCTGGGCCTCGGCATGGCCCTGCTGGCGATCCACTTCGCCAACCGCCCGCCGAGCACCAACCGCACCTTCGGCCTCGCGCGGGCGGAGATCCTCGCCGCCCTGGCGAACTGCCTGCTGCTGCTCGTGGTCGGCGGCTACGTGCTGTACGAGGCGGTCCAGCGGTTCCTCACGCCCGCGGAAACGCACGGCGGCCAGATGATCGTGTTCGGTCTGATCGGCCTGGTCGCCAACATGATCTCGCTCACGCTGCTGGTGCGCGGCCAGCAGGAGAGCCTGAACGTGCGCGGCGCCTTCCTGGAGGTGGCGGCCGACGCGCTGGGCTCGCTCGCGGTGCTGATCTCGGCCGTGGTGATCCTGACCACCGGCTGGCAGGCGGCCGACCCGATCGCCTCGCTGGTCATCGGCCTGATGATCGTGCCGAGGACGCTGAAGCTGCTGCGGGAGACCCTGGACGTCCTGCTGGAGGCGGCGCCGCGGGGTGTCGACATGGCGGAGGTGCGGTCGCACATCCTGGCCCTTGACGGCGTGGAGGACGTCCACGATCTGCACGCCTGGACGATCACCTCGGGGATGCCGGTGCTGTCGGCGCACGTCGTGGTCCGCTCGGACGTGCTGAGCGCCATCGGCCACGAGAAGATGCTGCACGAGCTGCAGGGGTGCCTGGGCCACCACTTCGACGTGGAGCACTGCACCTTCCAGCTGGAGCCGAGCGGGCATGCGGAGCACGAGGCCCGGCTCTGCCACTGACCCGGTACCGCACGGGGTCCCGGAACGCAGCGCTCCGCACTCCCCCGGCGTCCTTGTGTTCGAGACCCCCGGACGGTTCCCTCCCGCACCCGTAGGGCACGATCAAGTACCGGGTCCCTCTTCCGGCGTGCCCGCGCCGGGAAGTGCCGGGAGTGTCGGATTCGTACGGCAGACTTGGTGCGAAGACCGAGGCGAAGGATGGGTATGCCGATCACACCTGCCACCGCGACGCACAGCACGTCGGAAGGGACCGCAGACGCGATTTTCCTTGAACTCGTCGACGAGAAGGGTGTGACCATCGGCACCGCGGAGAAGCTGGCCGCGCATCAGCCCCCCGGACAGCTGCACCGGGCGTTCTCCGTCTTCCTCTTCGACGAACACGGCAGGCTGCTGCTCCAGCAGCGGGCCCTGGGCAAGTACCACTCCCCCGGAGTGTGGTCCAACACCTGCTGCGGCCACCCCTACCCCGGCGAGGCGCCCTTCGCGGCGGCGGCCCGGCGGACCTTCGAGGAGCTGGGGGTCTCCCCGTCGCTGCTCGCCGAGGCGGGCACGGTCCGCTACAACCACCCGGACCCGGCCTCCGGCCTGGTCGAGCAGGAGTTCAACCACCTGTTCGTCGGCATGGTGCAGGCGCCGCTCGCGCCGGACCCGGAAGAGGTCGAGGCGACCGTCTTCGTGACGGCCGCCGAGCTGACCGAGCGGCACGCCCAGGACCCCTTCTCGTCCTGGTTCATGACCGTGCTGGACGCGGCCCGCCCGGCGATCAGGGAGCTGACGGGCCCGTCCGCCGGCTGGTGAGAATCCTCACGAGGCCCTCACGGGGCCTCACGGCAGCGTCGCGGGTTTGAGCGGCAGGGCGGCCCAGATCACCTTGCCGCCACTCGACGTGTGCTCCACGTCCACGACCCCGCCCGCCTCCCGGGCCACCTCCCGCACCAGCAGCAGTCCCCGGCCGCCGGTCTGGCCGTGGTCGGCCTCCAGGGCGGTCGGCCGGTAGGGGTGGTTGTCCTCCACGGACACCCGCACCCACTCGGCGCCGACGGCGACCTCGACGGCGAGCACCGGCGACAGCAGCGCCGCGTGCTTGACCGCGTTGGTGACCAGCTCGGAGACGATCAGCAGCAGCCCGTACACCAGGTCCTCCGAGACCGGGACGCCCTGGCGCTGGAGCAGGTCCCGTACGGCGCGCCGGGCCTGCGGGACCGAGGCGTCCACGGCGGCGGCGGTGAACCGCCAGACTCCTTCGTACGGCAGCGGATCCGGCGGCGGAGCGCCGCCTCCCTCTGGACGCGGGTCGTGCCCGCGCCCGTGGTTCTCCATCGTCCGGTCGCCACCCTCGCGCTCGATTGTCACCACACGTCGAGTGTTGGTAACGCCCCCCTCCACTCCGGAGGACTGAACACAAGTCAGCAAAAATCGAGCGGATCTGACCGTTGGCGTATGACAAGGTCAGTTGTGGAACGACTCTTGCCCTCCTCGGTGCCGACTTCGCGAACTATTCGGGTTGTACGGGTATGAGAACTTTCCGAGGTGGATGCGGGCGGGCGCGGATAGCATCACGCACCATGGAGTCCCGTCTCGACCACCAGGTCAGCAGCGCCGTTGCCACGGTAGTCATCGGCAACCCCGCCAAACGCAACGCGATGACCGCGGAGATGTGGCGCGCCCTCCCGCCGCTCCTCGACGGTCTCGCGGCCGACCCCGCCGTGCGGGTCCTGGTGCTCACCGGCGAGGGCGGCACCTTCTGCGCCGGTGCCGACATCTCCACCCTCCAGGGCTCCCCCGCCGAGGCGCAGTCCCTCGCCGTCGCCGCCGAAGAGGCCCTGGCCGCCTTCCCCAAGCCGACCCTCGCCGCGGTGCGCGGCCACTGTGTCGGCGGCGGCTCGCAGCTCGCCGCCGCCTGCGACCTGCGGTTCGCCGAGGAGGGCGCGCTGTTCGGGGTGACACCGGCCAAGCTCGGCATCGTCTACCCGGCCGCCTCCACCCGCCGCCTGGTCTCCCTCGTCGGCCCGGCCGCCACCAAGTACCTGCTCTTCTCGGGCGAGTTGATCGCCGCGGAGCGCGCGCTGCGCACCGGGCTGGTCGACGAGGTGCTGCCGGAGGGCGAACTGGACAAGCGGGTGGCCGAGTTCACCCGGATCCTGGCCGCCCGCTCGCAGCTGACGCAGGCCGCCGCGAAGGAGTTCGCGAACGGCCGCACGGACCGGGACGGGCACTGGGCGGAGCAGGCCCGCGGCAGCGGCGACACCGCCGAGGGCGTCGCCGCGTTCCTGGAGCGTCGCCGGCCGCGGTTCACGTGGGCAGTTCCGCCCCGAGGATGAACCGGCTCATCGAGCGGAGCAGGCCGACGACCTCGGCGGGCGCCTTCTGCGGGGAGCCCGCGTCGTAGGGCGGCTGCGGGTCGTACTCGATCCCGAGCTGTACGGTCTGGGCGACCGCGTCCCCGGAGATCCGGCCGATCAGGGTGAGGCCCATGTCGATGCCGGCGGAGACGCCGGCCGCGGTGACGTACTTGCCGTCGGCGACCACCCGCTCCCCCGTCGGCTCGGCGCCGAACCCGCGCAGTTCGTCGAGGGCCAGCCAGTGCGAGGTGCCGCGGCGCCCTTCGAGGAGGCCGGCGGCGGCGAGCAGCAGGGAGCCGGTGCACACGGAGGTCGTCCAGGTGCTGGTGGCGTCCGCGGCGCGGATCCAGTCGAGGAGGGCCCGGTCCGTCATCTGCGCCGACTGGCCGGGGCCGCCCGGGACGACCACGACATCGGGGTGCGGCACCTCGGCGAGGGTCTTCCCCGCGGCCAGGGCGAGCTGCCCGTTGTCGGTGCGGACGGGGCCGGCCTCCTCGGCGACGAAGACGATCTCGGAGTCCGGGATCCGGCCCAGGGTCTCGTAGGGCCCACGGCGTCGAGGGCGGTGAAGCGGTCGTAGAGGGCGATCGCGATCTGCCTGGCCCTCCCAACGGGGTGGGCCGGCGGTCGCCGGGCTGGACCTGCGCCGGTATTCGACGGGGTCGTGCCGAGGGCCCTCAGGAAGGCGCGGCGCATCGCCTCGGGCGTGCCGTAGCCGCCGGCGCGGGAGACCTCCTCGACGCCGTCGCCGGTGTCCTCCAGGAGTCGGCGGGCGTGTTCCAGCCGGACCCGGTCGACGTAGCGGCCGGGCGTGGTCCCCGTCCCGGCCTGGAAGGCGCGGGCGAAGTGGCGGGGCGAGAGCGCGGCGCGGGCGGCCAGGGCCTCGACGGTGCGCACGGGAGCGCCGTCCAGGGAGGCGGTACGGATCCGGTAGCTGCCGGGGCGTGGGCCTCGGCGCCCGTGAAGACCTCCGGGCCGGTGACGTCGAGGCTCTGGACGCCGTCGAAGAGGACGACGAGAACGGTTCGGTGCGCCATGCCCTCGATTGTTGGCCGGTCCGGCGATGGCCGCAATGACGAGCAGCCCACCTTTCCTGCCATGCCGGACGGAGTGTCGGGCCGGTATCCGGCCGGATACTGGAAGTCCGTACCAACCAGTAAGTAGCGTGCCGCCATGACAACCGCCGTCCTGGAGCCGCGCGCCGGCCGCCGCTGCCACAACCTGCTCAATTCCCTGCACGCGACCCACTTCTTCAGCCCCGAGCTGGCCGAGGAACTGGCCGCGCTCGGGGTCACCCATCCGCGGGCCGTCAACTTCGCGGTGCGGGCGGCCGCGTTGGGGCCGGTCGGGGCCGGCACGGTGACGGCGACGTTCTACAACTACAAGTACGACCTTGTGGCCCGGCACGTGCCGGCCGTCTGGGAGACCGCGTCCCCGAAGGACGTCCTCGCCGCACGCGCGCGTGCGGTCGACGCGTCGATGCGGCGGCTGCTCGGCGCGGACGCGGTGGTCTCCGACCGGATGGCCGAGGCCGCGCGGCTCGCGCTGCGCGCCACCGAGGCCTGCTCGCGCTCCGGCCGCCCGCTGTACGCCGCCCACGCCGACCTGCCGGTGCCGCAGGAGCCCCACCTCGCTTACTGGTACGCGGGCACGCTGCTGCGCGAGCACCGCGGCGACGGGCACCTCGCGGCGCTGCTGGCCGCCGGTCTCGACGGGCTGGAGGCGGTGGTGACGCACACGGCGACCGGCAAGGGCATGGCCCCGAAGTGGGTGTTCGCCACGCGCGGCTGGAGCCAGGACGACTGGGACGCGGCGGTGGAACGGCTGCGGGAGCGCGGCCTGCTCGACGCGGCGGGCGAGCTGACCGAGGCGGGGGTGGCCCTGCGGGCGGAGATCGAGACGGAGACGGACCGCCTGGACCGGGCACCGTACGAGCACCTGGGCGCCGACGGAGTGACCCGGCTGACAGAACTGGCGGCGGGCTTCGCGAGGGCGGCGGTGGCCGCGGGGGCGTTTCCCGCGGATCTCCTCGGCAAGGGGTGACGCAGCGGGGGCAGCGTCGGCGGCGGGCCATCGGGACGGGGCGATCCCTTCGCCTGATTCATTCAGGTGTGCGACCGGATCCCCGGGTGTGCGAGGGATTCGTGGTGAGTCCGTGTCGCGTAACGGCGCCCTGGCGCCCGGTTGTCGGTGTCACCTGCCACAATTGCGGCGCAACCTCAGTGGAGAAGGCGGTACGGGATCGTGACGACACCCGGGTCCCTGGTTCCAGGGTCCATCGAAGGCAGGATCGCCGAGGAGCTCGGCGTACGGGAGCGGCAGGTCAAGGCTGCCGTGGAGCTGCTCGACGGCGGTTCGACGGTGCCCTTCATCGCCCGCTACCGCAAGGAAGCGACCGAGATGCTCGACGACGCGCAGCTGCGCACGATCGAGGAGCGGCTGCGCTACCTGCGGGAGCTGGAGGAGCGGCGGACCGCGATCCTGGAGTCGGTGCGGGAGCAGGGCAAGCTCACCGCCGAGCTGGAGGCGCAGATCCGGGGCGCCGAGACCAAGGCCCGGCTCGAGGACATCTACCTGCCGTACAAGCCGAAGCGGCGGACCAAGGCGCAGATCGCGCGGGAGGCCGGTCTCGAACCGCTGGCCGACGGGCTGCTCGGGGATCCGGGGGTGGAGCCGCTGGCGGCCGCCGCCGCCTTCGTCGACGCCGACAAGGGTGTCGCCGATCCGCAGGCCGCCCTGGACGGTGCCCGCGCGATCCTCACCGAGCGCTTCTCGGAGGACGCCGACCTGATCGGCGAGCTGCGCGAGCGCATGTGGGTGCGCGGCCGGCTCGCCGCGAAGGTGAAGGACGGCAAGGAGGAGGCCGGCGCGAAGTTCGCCGACTACTTCGAGTTCGCCGAGCCGTTCACCGAACTGCCCTCGCACCGCATCCTGGCGATGCTGCGCGGCGAGAAGGAGGAGGTCCTCGACCTCGTCCTGGAGCCGGAGGAGCCGACCGAGGGCCCGTCCTCGTTCGAGGGGATCGTCGCCCACAGGTTCGGGATCGCCGACCGGGGCCGGCCGGCCGACAAGTGGCTGTCGGACACGGTCCGCTGGGCCTGGCGCACCCGGATCCTCGTCCACCTCGGCATCGACCTGCGGCTGCGGCTGCGCACGGCCGCCGAGGACGAGGCGGTCAACGTGTTCGCGGCGAACCTGCGCGACCTGCTGCTCGCCGCCCCGGCCGGCACCCGGGCGACGCTGGGCCTGGACCCCGGTTTCCGGACCGGCGTGAAGGTCGCCGTCGTGGACGCCACGGGCAAGGTGGTCGCCACCGACGTCATCTACCCGCACGTCCCGGCCAACAAGTGGGACGAGGCGATCGCCAAGCTGGCCCGGCTCGCCAAGGAGCACGCGGTCGACCTGGTCGCGATCGGCAACGGCACGGCGTCGCGCGAGACCGACAAGCTCGCCGGTGAGCTCATCACCAGGCACCCGGACCTGAAGCTCACCAAGGTGATGGTGTCCGAGGCCGGCGCGTCCGTGTACTCGGCCTCCGCCTTCGCCTCCCAGGAGCTGCCCGACATGGACGTGTCGCTGCGCGGCGCCGTCTCCATCGCCCGCCGGCTCCAGGACCCCCTCGCGGAGCTGGTGAAGATCGACCCCAAGTCGATCGGCGTCGGCCAGTACCAGCACGACCTGTCCGAGGTGAAGCTGTCGCGGTCGCTGGACGCGGTGGTCGAGGACTGTGTGAACGGCGTGGGCGTGGACGTCAACACGGCGTCGGCCCCGCTCCTCGCCCGGGTCTCCGGCATCACCTCCGGGCTCGCCGAGAACATCGTGGCCCACCGCGACGCCAACGGCCCCTTCACCTCCCGCGGCCAGCTGAAGAACGTGGCCCGGCTCGGCCCCAAGGCGTACGAGCAGTGCGCGGGCTTCCTGCGCATCCGCGGCGGCGACGACCCGCTGGACGCGTCGAGCGTCCACCCCGAGGCGTATCCCGTCGTACGGCGGATGGTGAAGACGTCGGGCCAGGAGGTGGCCGCGCTCATCGGCAACACGGGGGCGCTGCGCTCGCTGCGGCCGTCGGACTTCGTGGACGAGACGTTCGGTCTGCCGACCGTCACCGACATCCTCAAGGAGCTGGAGAAGCCGGGGCGCGACCCGCGTCCGGCCTTCAAGACGGCCACCTTCAAGGAGGGCGTCGAGAAGATCTCCGATTTGTCCTCCGGGATGGTCCTGGAGGGGGTCGTGACGAACGTGGCGGCCTTCGGTGCGTTCGTCGACGTCGGTGTGCACCAGGACGGCCTGGTCCATGTCTCTGCGATGTCCAAGACGTTCGTCAAGGACCCGCGGGACGTGGTGAAGCCCGGTGACATCGTCAAGGTGAAGGTCCTCGACGTGGACATCCCGCGCAAGCGGATCTCGCTGACGCTGCGGCTGGACGACGAGGCCGTGCCGGCCTCCGGCGGTGAGCGCCGACAGCAGCAGCGGAGTGGCAACGGGCGTCCGCCGCAGCAGCGACAGCAGCAGCGGCAGGGGGGCGGCGCCCGTCAGGCGTCGGCGCCTGCGCCCGCGAACAGTGCGATGGCCGATGCTCTGCGCCGGGCCGGCTTGCTGGGCGGGAAGGACGGCAAGCGCTGACGACGCCTTCCGGGGGCGGTGGGGAGCTGCGGGTCGGTTGTGGCTGGTCGCGCAGTTCCTCCCCAGCCTTCGGCCGGGGGTGCCCCCAGCGCCCCTGACGGGGCGCGGTTCGCCTGCCGGTGTGTTCCGGTGCGCCTAATGCGGTGGACGAAGATCCGTCGGTCCGGACACTGGGCCCATGACTGGATCAGACTTCAAAACCGATCTCCAGACGTATCTCCAGGACGCCCGTGACGTGCTGTTGTGGAAGCTGGAGGGGTTGTCCGAGTACGACATCCGGCGGCCGCTGACTCCCACCGGTACGAATCTGCTGGGGCTGGTCAAGCATCTCGCCGGTGCCGAGGCCTGGTACTTCGGGGCGACGTTCGGGCGGCCCTTCGACGGGGCACCGAGGTTGTGGTTCACCGGAGACACGGAACCCAACGGAGATCTGTGGGCGCGGGCCGACGAGACGCGTGCGGAGATGGTCGGCGTGTACCGGCGGATCTGGACCCACTCGGACGAGACGATCACCGCTCTGCCGCTCGACGCGGTCGGGCGGCTGCCGGCCGACCCGCCGAAGGACATCACCCTCCACCGCGTCCTCACGCACATGGCCGCCGAGACCCAACGGCACGCCGGTCACGCCGACATCGTGCGTGAGCTCGTCGACGGGGCGACGGGGCAGCGGGCGGACGGCGCCAACATGGCGCCCGGCGACGCGGCGGCCTGGGCCGGGCACCGGGACCGGGTGGAGCGGGCGGCCGAGGAGGCCGGGCGGGGTGGGTGAACGTCAGACGAAAGGGGCATGTCAACTCGGCGTCGTATCTGTGGGCGCCCCGTGACCGTGCACAGCGTTCCGGTCATGCGCACACGGGGTGGAGGACAGGTTCTGGTGGCCGGCCTGCTGAGCGCCCCGCCCGCCGTCCTGCTCGCCCCGGGTCACACCACGTCGTTCGTGCTGCACGCGGACGATGCGTGCCCGGGGGTGGGCGCCCGCTACGGCGTGGACATCCGCCTGCCCGGCGGCTCCCGGCCGCTGACCCTGGTGGCCGGTCCGAACCTCTCCCCGTGCGACGAAAAGCTCGACGTCACCACGTTTGGCTCCGCTGCCTGACCCGGACCGCAGATCATTTCCCCTGCGGAGGCTGGGCGGTGCCGTTCATCCGGGCGCGGTTCTCCGCGAGCACTTCCTGGACGTGCCGCTCGACCTCCACGGGGTCGACGCCGAGGGCCCGGCCCATGTGGATGGACCACACCTCCGAGCGCACGTTGGTCTCGAAGTCCAGGTCGGCGCGGACGTTCTCGCGGGCGGCCTGGCGGTTCTGGCTCACCATCACGAAGGTGGACAGGAAGATCGCCTCCAGGCTGACGATCATGGTGAGCAGGCCGAAGGGGAACGGATCCCAGATCGCGCCCTCGCCGAACACGCCCTCGTTGCAGACGATCCAGACCGCGAACCACAGGGCATGCAGATAGACGAACGTCATGGTGCCCGCGAAGGCGGTGATCGCGTCCGCGATGCGGTCCTGGGTGCCGCGCAACTGCGCGAGGACGTCCTGTTCGTTCACGATCCGCAAGGCCGGGCGCTTCGGTGTGCCCATGGTCCCTCCCTGCCGTTGTACGTGCCTCGATGGGTTGTGTGGCGAGTGCGGGCCGGGGGTGGTTGCTCGCGCAGTTCCCCGCGCCCCTTCGGGGGCGCTCTCAGCGTTCCGTCACCTTGCCCGCCGCAACCTCCAGGCGGCGGGTGACACGGACCGCGTCCAGCATGCGGCGGTCGTGGGTGACGAGGAGGAGGGTGCCCTCGTAGGCGTCGAGGGCCGACTCGAGTTGTTCGATGGCGGGCAGGTCGAGGTGGTTGGTCGGCTCGTCCAGGACGAGGAGGTTGACGCCCCGGCCCTGGAGGAGGGCCAGGGCGGCGCGGGTGCGTTCACCCGGGGAGAGGGTGGCCGCCGACCGGAGTACGTGGTCCTGTTTGAGGCCGAACTTGGCCAGCAGGGTGCGTACTTCGACCGGTTCGGTGTCCGGTACGGCCGCGCAGAAGGCGTCCAGCAGGGACTCGGTGCCGTGGAAGAGCTTGCGGACCTGGTCGACCTCGCCGACCAGGACGCCCGGGCCGAGGGCCGCGTGCCCGCCGTCCAGCGGCACCCGGCCCAGCAGCGCGGCGAGCAGCGTCGACTTGCCCGCGCCGTTCGCGCCGGTCACCGCGACCCGGTCCGCCCAGTCGATCTGGAGGGACACCGGGCCGAAGGTGAAGTCGCCGCGCCGTACCTCCGCGTCCCGCAGGGTGGCGACGACGGCGCCGGAGCGCGGGGCAGCCGCGATCTCCATGCGCAGTTCCCACTCCTTGCGGGGCTCCTCGACGACATCCAGGCGCTCGATCATGCGCTGGGTCTGGCGGGCCTTCGCGGCCTGCTTCTCGCTGGCCTCGCTGCGGAACTTGCGGCCGATCTTGTCGTTGTCGTTCGACGCCTTGCGCCGGGCGTTCTTGACGCCCTTGTCCATCCAGGAACGCTGCATCTGGGCCCGGTCCTGGAGGGCGGCCCTCTTGTCGGCGTACTCCTCGTAGCCCTCGCGGGCGTGCCGGCGGGCCACGTCGCGTTCCTCCAGGTAGGCGTCGTAGCCGCCGCCGTAGAGGTGGATCTGCTGCTGGGCGAGGTCGAGTTCGAGCACCTTGGTGACCGTGCGGGTGAGGAACTCGCGGTCGTGGCTGACGACGACCGTGCCGGCGCGCAGGCCGGTCACGAACCGTTCGAGGCGTTCCAGGCCGTCCAGGTCGAGGTCGTTGGTGGGCTCGTCGAGGAGGAAGACGTCGTAGCGGGAGAGGAGGAGGGAGGCGAGGCCGGCGCGGGCGGCCTGGCCGCCGGAGAGGGCGGTCATCGGCTGGTCGAGGTCGACGGCCAGGCCGAGGGAGTCGGCGACCTCCTCGGCCCGCTCCTCCAGGTCGGCGCCGCCGAGGTCGAGCCAGCGCTCCAGGGCGGTGGCGTAGGCGTCGTCGGCGCCCGGTGCACCGTCGACCAGGGCCTGGGTCGTCTCGTCCATCACGCGCTGCGCCTCGGCGACCCCGGTGCGCCGGGCGAGGAAGGCGCGCACGGTCTCGCCCGGCCGGCGCTCCGGCTCCTGGGGCAGGTGGCCGACGGTCGCGGTCGGCGGGGAGAGGCGCAGTTCGCCCTGGTCGGGGGCGGTGAGCCCGGCGAGCAGCCGGAGCAGGGTGGACTTGCCCGCGCCGTTGGCACCGACCAGCCCGATCACGTCACCGGGCGCGACGACGAGGTCGAGCCCGGAGAAGAGCGAGCGGTCGCCGTGCCCGGCGGCGAGGTTCTTGGCGACGAGGGTGGCAGTCATCAGAACGCCGATCCTAATGTGCCGGGCTGCCCGTCCTCAGCCCCGTTCTTCCCCGGTCAGCGCTCCAGCGCCGCCACCAGCACGCTCCCGGAGGTGCGGGCCACGACGAAGGAGCCGCCCTTGGCCGCCCTGTCGTCCAGCGGGATGCGGTGGCGGCCGGGTTCCAGGACGCCGTCGAAGACTTCGTGGGTGCGGGGCCGCGCGAGACGGTCGAGGCGGTACGCCGTGAGCCGCACCCGGCAGGGTGAGGTGACCTCGATGCCGGCGGTGCCGTCGGCGGCGGCCAGCCCGGCCAGCCGGCGCTGCGGGAGCGGGCTGCGGTCGAGGGCGTGCTCGATCTGGGCGACGAGGAGCGGGACGATCGGGGCGAGTCCGTCGACGTGGGCCACCGCCACGCCCGCCCGCTCGAACGCCCGGCGTACGGCGGTCCGCTCGGCCTCGCCGACCGCGGGGCCGAAGACGACGGCCGCGTAACCGCGGAGTTCCTCGGCGGGGACACCGTCGGCGTCGCGGGTGATGTCGGCTCCGATGCCGATGGTGCGCAGGGCGGCGGCCAGCTTGGCGAGGAGGGCGACGCGGGCGCCGATCAGCAGCACCCGGCGGCCGGGCGGCGGGCCGGAGTCCGCCAGGAGCGCGCCGAGGGCTTCGCGGTACTCGGGGCCGTGGAAGCGGAACGGACCGATGCCGTGGTAGCCGTTGAGCTCCAGGTCGGCGTGTTCGGAGGTCTGCCAGGCGAAGTCACGCCAGACGTAGTCGTCGCCGTCGCGCTCGATGACCGCGGTGACCGCGCCGCAGGCCAGGTCCTCGCACTCGGGGCAGCCGTAGACGACGTACCGGCCGTCGGGCAGCGGGGCCTCGGACTCCAGTAAGAGGCTGCGGACCTGGGCGGTGAAGATCGCGGGCGGGACGTCGGAGGCGAGCGGTGAGACGGCGTCCAGGTCGGAGAGCTGGAACAGCAGCGGGTGACCGTCGACGACGAAGTCCACGAAGTCCCGGTGGAGCTGGTAGCCGCCGTCGGCGAGGACACCGCCGGCGCGCATCGCCGGGGCCAGGCCGAAGGTCGCGTATGCGGCAGACATGCTGTGAGTATCCCCAGAGCGGGACGATCTGAGCGCGGCATGACATATTCCGCTAACGTCACGGTGTGCAGCCTGAGCTGAGTGACGAGGTGATCGTGGTCGGCGGCGGGGTCGTCGGACTGACCACGGCGGTGGTGCTGGCCGAGAGCGGGCGCCGGGTGCGGGTGTGGGCCCGGGAGACCGGCGGGCGTACGACCTCGGCGGTCGCCGGCGCGCTGTGGTGGCCGTACCGCATCGAGCCGGAGGCGCTGGTCGGGGAATGGGCGCTCGCCTCCCTCGTCGTGTACGGGGAGTTGGCGACTCGGCCGGAGGAGACGGGCGTACGCCTGGTCGAGGGCGTACACGACGGCATGCGGCTGGACGGGCTGGGCGCGTGGGCGGCGGAGGTTCCCGGGCTGGCCGAGACGGGTGAAGGTGTGACGGCCCGGCTGCCGTTGATCGACATGCCGGTCCATCTGGCGTGGCTGCGTGGGCGGTTGGAGCGGGCGGGCGGGACGGTCGAGGAGCGGGTGGTGGCGGCGCTGGGCGAGGTGCCCGCGCCGGTCGTGGTCAACTGCACCGGGCTCGGGGCCCGTTCGCTCGTCCCGGATCCGGCGGTGCGTCCGGTGCGTGGGCAGCTGGTCGTGGTGGAGAACCCCGGGATCACCACCTGGTACACGTCCGACGAGGTGGCGGGGGGCGCGTCCGCCTACTTCTTCCCGCAGCCCGGCGGGCTGCTGCTCGGGGGTACGGCGGAGGAGGACGCCTGGTCGCTGGAGCCGGATCCGAAGGTCGCGGCCGGGATCGTGGCGCGCTGCGCGGCGGTGCGGCCGGAGATCGCCGGGGCGCGGGTGCTGGCGCACCGGGTGGGGCTGCGGCCGTACCGGTCGGCGGTCCGCCTGGAGCACGAGCTCCGGCCGGACGGCGGAGTGCTGATCCACAACTACGGGCACGGCGGGGCCGGGGTCACGGTCGCCTGGGGATGTGCGCGGGAGGCGGCCGGGCTGGTGGACACCGGCCCGGCCGCCTGAGCGGTCAGCTCGCGGGGACGCGCTGGACGGTGCGCGGGGCGCGGACGCCGCGCAGGGCGGTCTTCTCGGGGGCGGTCCAACGGGCGGCGGTCGCGCGGGTGAACGCGGCCGCGCCGCCGACCAGCGGGACCCTGGCCGTCGTACGGGACAGGTCCACGGTGAGCGTCGGGGTGGTGGACGGCGGATCGATGAGGTCCTTGTCCGTGCCGGCGACGATCAGTGCCAGGCGGTGGCCCTTGGGTACGACGTGGTCGGTGGCGGCCAGGTCGAGTGTGATCGTGTAGGCCCTGCCCGGGGTGAGCGGGACGCCCTTGCCGGGGTCGGCGTAGGTGCCGAGGTCGGCCCAGCCGCGGCTGAAGACGGTGTAGTCGACGGCCTTGGTCTTTGCCGCGGTCTTCAGGAAGCAGGCGCTGTCACCGGCGGTGCTCTCGCCCCAGCAGGTGCGGTCGGTGAGCGTGGTGATGCCCTCGGCCGCGTCGGCGTAGTCCCGGACGGTGTCCGGGCCGAGGTCGACCAGGACGGCCGTCAGGTGGGCCGTCGAGGTGGTCGGGGTGGCGGTGACGGTCACCTTCGACGAGCCGGACAGCCGCAGGTCCCGGGTGAGCGGCGCGGTGAGGAAGCCGGCCTTGTCCGAGGTCGGGGTGGCGAGTTGGGCGGCCCAGTCGGTCTCGCTCTGCTGCGGGTCGTCCGTGAAGGTCTCGGTGCCGGATCCCTTGCGCAGGCCCAGGGTGCCGACGCCGGGCCGGGTGCCGGTGGCGGGGCGCAGGGTGGTGGTCCCGGTACCGCGCGGCGGCCAGACGGACGAGGTCACCCACTGGTCGGGGTGGCGCTCGATGTCGGCCGTCGGCTCGCGGTCGATGCCGTTGTCGTAGCCGAGGAGCTCGTGGTCGAACCAGCGGTGCAGGGTGTCCACCCAGGCGCCGCGCCGGTAGTCGAAGGGGTCGACGTGCCCGGTCTGGGAGAGCCAGATCTTGCGCTCGACGCCGTTCTTCGCGAGGGCGTCCCACCACTGGCCGAAGTGCTTGGTGCGGACGTTGAGGTCCTGCATGCCGTGCACCAGGAACACGCTGGCCTTCACCTTGGCGGCGTCCTTGACGTAGTCCCGCTCGGTCCACAGGCTGGTCCAGTCGCCGCTGCGCGGGGCGCCGTCGACCAGCTTCTGCTGGACGGCACCGCAGTTGGCGTAGGCCGCGTCGCTCTCCACCGCGCCTGCCAGCCAGTCCGGCCCCGAGTCGTACAGCGGGGCGCCCTGGGCGAAGTAGTAGTCGTACCAGGAGGAGATGGCGCTGATCGGGACGATCGTTTTGAGCCCCTTGACGCCGGTGGCGGCCACGCCGTTGGCGATGGTGCCGTCCCAGCTCTTGCCGATCATGCCGGTCTTCCCGTTGGTCCAGGCCGCCTTGACCGTGGTGGTGCCGGTGCGGCTGCTGTAGGCCTTCGCCCGGCCGTTCAGCCAGTCGATGACGGCCTTCGCGGACTGGATGTCGGAGCGGCCGCCGACGTCCACACAGCCGTCGGAGCGGTTGGTGCCGGCCAGGTCGACGCCTACGAAGGCGTAGCCGCGGGGCACGAAGTAGTTGTCGTAGAAGAGCGGCATCTGGACGACGTTCCCGTTGGCGTCGTACGTCTTCAGCTGGCTCTCGTTGCCGCGTCCGCAGCAGGAGTAGTAGGGGCTGGCGTCCATGATGACCGGCACCTTGCGGCCCTGTGCTGCGGGTTCGGCGGGCCGGACGATGTCGGCGGCGACCCGGTCGGTCTTCCCGTCGCCGTCGGAGTCGAGGCCGGTGTCCACCCAGACGGCCTCGCGGATGGCGTTCGCGTACGAGTAGACCGGCCGGCTCTCGCGCGGGGCGCCGGCGGCCTGGGCCGCGGCCGGGGTGAGGAAGGCGGCGATCAGGGCTGCGACGGCCGCGACGGCCGCGACGGCCGCGACGGCGAACGGTCTCCAGATCGTGAAGCGCGTGCGTTTCGGCATGCGGCGGACGCTACCCCGGTCAACTCCTGTGCAGAAGGGGGCATCTGGGGGACCGTCAGGACTGGTTGCGGCCGAATGGCGATCGTGTGACAGCAGGTGCCATGGACAGGCCAGAGGACACAGGGACTGAATAGGATCCGAACAGTTTCGTGCTCCATCGACTTGGCGCGGGCCGCCGCGGTGTGGCGGACGCGCCTCGGCCCCCTACCGACCTGGAGTTCTCGTGCACCGCAGAATCCTCGCGCCGGGCGCCCTCGCGGCGGCCTCCCTGCTGCTGGCGATCCCGGCATCGGCCGCGAGCTACAGCCCCGGCGCGCCGGGCATCGGCGACCCCTACTACCCGTACTACGGCAACGGCGGTTACGACGTCTCCCACTACGACCTCCGGTTGCAGTACCAGCCGGCCACGGACGAGCTGGCCGGTACGGCGACGATCCTGGCGCGCACCACGCAGGACCTGTCCAGCTTCGACCTGGACTTCCTGCTGGACGTGAGCGAGGTGCGCGTCAACGGGGTGAAGGCGGACTTCGCCACGTCCGGTCAGCACGAACTGGTCGTCACCCCCAGGTCGCCGCTGGCGAAGGACACGCCGATCACCGTGGTGGTCCGCTACAGCGGGGTGCCGTCGACCAAGAGCGCGTACGGCTTCAACACGTGGCACCGCACGCCGGACGGCGCGGTCGCGGCGGACGAGCCCGAGGCCGCCTGGTGGTGGTACCCGAGCAACGACCACCCGCTGGACAAGGCGACCTACGACGTGTCGGTGGCCGTCCCCGACGGTACCCAGGTCATCTCCAACGGCCAGCTCCAGTCGACGAGTTCGAAGCTCGGCTGGACCCGGTACAACTGGCGGCAGAACAAGCCGCAGGCGACCTACCTGACCACCCTGGCGGTCGGGAAGTTCGACATCACGACGAGCACCTCCGAGGGCGGGGTGCCGGTCGTCAACGCCTACAGCAAGGACCTCGGCGACAACGACGGGGCGGCCCGGGCGAGCGTGGAGCGCACCGGGGAGCTCGTCGACTGGCTCTCCGGCTACTTCGGGCCGTATCCCTTCGGCTCGGCCGGCGGGTACGTGCCGAACACCACCACCGGGTACGCGCTGGAGACGCAGACCCGCGTCTACTACAGCCCGAAGCAGTTCGCGAACGGTTCCAACACGTCGGTGGTCGTGCACGAGCTGGCCCACCAGTGGTACGGCGACGACGTCTCCCTCAAGGGCTGGAAGGACATCTGGCTCAACGAGGGCTTCGCCCGGTACGCGCAGTGGCTGTGGTCCGAGCACGAGGGCGAGGGCACGACGCAGGAACTCGCCGACTACGTGTACGCGTCGCATCCGGCCGACGACGCGTTCTGGACGGTGAAGCCGGGGGATCCCGGTCCCGACGACCAGTTCGACATCGCTGTCTACGACCGGGGGGCGCTGGCGGTCCAGGCGTTGCGGAACGCGGTCGGGGACGACGCGTTCTTCGCGATTCTGAAGGGGTGGCCGAAGGAGCACGCGTACGGGAACGCGTCCGTGGCCGACTTCGAGGCGTATGCGGAGAAGGTGTCGGGGAAGTCGCTGGGTTCGTTGTTCGACGCGTGGCTGTTCGAGCCGACGAAGCCGGTGTCGCCTGCGGTGTCTGCGGTGAAGGCCGTGGGGGCGGTTGCTCAGCCGAAATCTTGGAAGCAGATCGAGGCTACGAACTACGTGCACTGAGCATGTGCCGGGTGCGGTGAGTGGGGGGCTGCGGGCCGGTTGTGGCTGGTCGCGCAGTTCCTCCCCCAGCCTTCGGCCGGGGGTACCCCCAGCGCCCCTAGAGGGGCGCTTCATCGCCGTAGTCGTAGACAGTGACCGGGATTCCCCTGGACACCAGGCGCTCATGTATCAGCGGCTCGATTCGCGACCATTTACCCCCGGCCAACCCACAACCGATCCGCGGCATGTGCACCGATGCGCCGCGCTCGATCACCTCGTCGGCCAGCTTGCCCAGCGCCGTGTCGATCGCCTCGTAGCGGACCGGCACGCCCTTGCTGCCGGTTCTGGTGCCCCGTTGGCCGATCATGTTGGCCACCCAGATGTAGCGCTCGACGCGGACCAGCTGGACCGCGCCCAGGGCGAAGTCGTTGTTCGCGCGGTCGCGGTGCCAGGCGCGGTACGCCTTCTCGGGCTCCGGCCAGCGGCGGGAGAGGGCCAGGACGAAGCCCTTTCCCCAGCCCCCCAGGTCGTTGCAGACGTGGGCGATGACCTTGACGCCCTTGCCCGACGGTGTGGTGGCGTCGCCCCGGATGTATGTGATCTCCCCCATGACGCCACCGTAGGCGATGCCACTGACAACGGCTCTGAGCCGCTACTTCCCGAGCTGTGAGAGCTCCCTGTCGGCCGTCCGGGAGACCCGGCGGCGGACGCCGAACCAGCCGGCCACCAGCAGGGCGGCGATCACCGGGATGAGCAGGAGGGTCTTGCGGCCGACCTCGGGGTCGTTCCCCATCATGCCGAGGCAGACCAGCAGGAAGGCGATCGTGGCGATCTCGGTCGCCGGGCTGAAGCGGAGGCGGAACGCCGGGCGGTCGACCAGGCCCGCCTTCGCGCGGCGGACGAAGATCAGGTGGCAGAGCATGATGATCACCCAGGTGCTGATGATGCCGAGGGAGGCGACGTTCAGCACGATCTCGAAGGCCTGGCTGGGCACCAGGTAGTTCAGGCCGACGCCGAGCACGCAGACCGCGCAGGTCAGCAGGATGCCGCCGTAGGGCACCTGGCTGCGGTTCATGCGGGCGGTGAACTTCGGGGCCGAGCCGGCCACCGCCATGGAGCGCAGGATGCGGCCCGTGGAGTAGAGGCCGGAGTTGAGGGAGGACATCGCCGCGGTGAGGACCACCAGGTTCATCACGTCACCGGCGCCCGCGACGCCGATCTTGGAGAGGACGGTGACGAAGGGGCTCTCGTCGGCCGAGTAGACCGAGCCGGGGAGCAGGAGGGCCAGGAGGACGACCGAGCCGACGTAGAAGAGGCCGACACGCCACATGATCGAGTTCACCGCGCGCGGGACGACCTTCTCGGGCTCGGCGGTCTCGCCCGCCGCTACACCGACCAGCTCCAGGGCCGCGTACGCGAAGATCACGCCCTGCATGACCAGGACGACCGGCATCAGGCCGTGCGGCAGGACACCGCCGTGGTCGCTGATGACGCTCACGCCCGGGGTCTGCCCGTCGACCTTGTGCTGGGTGGCGAGCAGGAAGATGCCGATCAGCATGAAGCCGACGAGGGTGGCGACCTTGATGATCGCGAACCAGAACTCCATCTCGCCGAAGATCTTCACCGAGATCAGGTTCACCGCCAGGACCACGGCGAGGGCGATCAGCGCGAGCGTCCACTGGGGGATGCTCGTGAACATGCTCCAGTAGTGGGTGTAGAGCGCGATCGCGGTGATGTCGGCGATGCCGGTGGTCGACCAGTTCAGGAAGTACATCCAGCCGGCGACGTACGCGCCCTTCTCGCCGAGGAACTCGCGCGCGTACGACACGAAGGAACCGGAGGAGGGGCGGTAGAGGACCAGCTCGCCCAGGGCGCGGACCACGAAGAAGGCGAAGACCCCGCAGACCAGGTAGGCGAGGGCGAGGGCCGGGCCCGCGTTGTGGAGGCGGCCGCCGGCGCCCAGGAAGAGGCCGGTGCCGATCGCGCCGCCGATGGCGATCATGTTGACGTGGCGGGCCTTGAGGTCCTTGCTGTAGCCGGCGTCGCCCGCGTCCGCGGGCGCCTGGGCCACGTCGGTCCGGGTGGCGGCAGCCTGGGCCGTGTCCACGGCGTCCTTGCTCACAGGTGGTTCCACTCTCTGGTGCGCCCGAGCGGGTCGCGCTCGGGTGTCCGGACGTAGTCGGTCGGCGCGCTCGGTGGAGTGCACAGACCAAGGCGCCACCTTCCCCGGGCAACAGTGCGCATGCGATGACGTGGATCACAGAGCGGAACTTCTCACAAGATGATGACCTTGTCGTGAAGATGAACATCTGGCGAACACAACGTATGTGCCGCCAGGTGTCACAGTGCCGGTGTGACAGCGATACTGCTCCACATGACGACCGACACCGACGGCGACTCCGGGGAGCCGGCGCTCACCATCGACGAGCTGGCCGCGCGGGCCGGCACCACGGTCCGCACGGTCCGCTTCTACGGCACCAAGGGGCTGCTCCCGCCGCCGGTGATCGGTCCGCGCCGGGTGGGCCACTACGGGCGGGATCACCTGGCCCGGCTGGCGCTGATCGAGGAGTTGCAGCACCAGGGCATGACGCTGGCGGCGATCGAGCGCTACGTGCGGCAGCTGCCGCCCGGTCTCAGCCACCACGACCTGGCCATCCACCGGGCCGTGGTGGCCTCCTGGGCCCCGGACACCGAGGAGACCGTGACGGCCGGGGAGCTGCGGCGGCGGGCCGGGCGGCCGCTGGACGAGGAGGACGTCGAACGGCTCGTCGCCATGGACGTCGTACGGCCCGACGGGGACGGCTACCGCATCGACCCCGGCCTGCTCCGGCTCGCCGTGCAGCTCCTCGACGTACCGCTGTCCGAGAAGGCCATCCTGGCCGCGCGCACGGTCCTGGCCGAGCACGCGCGGGCGGCTGCGCACGAGCTGTCCCTGCTGTTCCGGGCCGAGGTGGCGGAGCGGACCGAGGCGGACGTGAAGTCCCTGTCCGCCCACATGCAGCCGCTGGTGGTCCAGGCGCTGCTGACCGCCTTCCAGCGGTCGCTCAGCGCGGAGGTGCACCAGTGGCTCGACGGCTCCTGAGGAGGATCCGCTCCGCGCACCCGGCTCGGCGTCGGCTCAGCGGCCGTCCGTGAAGGTCTCCCCCTTCTCCGCCTTCGCCACCAGCAGCGCGGGCGGGACGAACCGCTCTCCGTAGGTCTCGGCGAGCTCACGCGCGCGTGCCACGAAGCCCGGCAGGCCTCCCTCGTATCCGTTGATGTACTGCAGGACGCCGCCGGTCCAGCCGGGGAAGCCGATACCGAAGAGCGAGCCGATGTTGGCGTCGGCGACCGAGGTGAGGACGCCTTCCTCCACGAGGCGGACCGTGTCGAGGGCCTCGGAGAAGAGCATGCGCTCCTGCATGTCCCGGAACGGGATCTCGTGGCCGGGCTTGGTGAAGTGTTCGCGCAGACCGGGCCAGAGCGCGGCCCGGCTGCCGTCCTCGGCGTAGTCGTAGAAGCCCGCTCCCCCGCTGCGGCCGGGGCGGCCGAACTCGTCGACCATGCGGTCGATGACCGCCTCGGCGGGATGTGCGGTCCAGGTGCCGCCGGCCTCCTCGACGGCCAGCTTCGACTCGCGGCGGATCTTCTGCGGGAGGGTCAGGGTCAGCTCGTCCATCAGGGAGAGCACCTTGGCCGGGTAGCCGGCCTGGGCCGCCGCCTGCTCGACGGAGGCGGGCTCGATGCCCTCGCCGACCATGGCGACGCCCTCGTTGATGAAGTGGCCGATGACGCGGGAGGTGAAGAAGCCGCGCGAGTCGTTGACGACGATCGGCGTCTTGTTGATCTGCCGGACCAGGTCGAAGGCGCGGGACAGGGCCTCGTCGCCGGTCCGCTCGCCCTTGATGATCTCGACGAGCGGCATCTTGTCGACGGGCGAGAAGAAGTGCAGGCCGATGAAGTCGGCCTGGCGCTCGACTCCCTCGGCGAGGGCGGTGATGGGGAGCGTGGAGGTGTTGGAGCAGAGCAGGGCGTCGGGGGCGACGACGGACTCGATCTCCTGGAAGACCTTGTGCTTGAGGGCGGTGTCCTCGAAGACGGCCTCGATGACCGCGTCGCAGCCGTCCAGGTCCTGCGGGTCGGCGGTGGGCGTGATCCGGGCGAGCAGCGCGTCCGCCTTCTCCTGGCTGGTGCGGCCCTTGGCGACGGCCTTGGCGCAGAGCTTCTCGGAGTAGCCCTTGCCCTTGAGGGCGGCCTCCGCCGACACGTCCTTGAGGACGACGTCGATGCCCGCGCGGGCGCACGAGTAGGCGATGCCGGCGCCCATCATGCCCGCGCCGAGCACGGCGACCTTGGTGACCTTGCGGGGTTCGATGCCCTTGGGACGGTTGGCGCCGGAGTTGACGGCCTGGAGGTCGAAGAAGAAAGCCTGGATCATGTTCTTCGAGATCTGCCCGGCGGCCAGCTCCACGAAGTAGCGGGCCTCGATGACCTGGGCGGTCTCGAAGTCGACCTGGCTGCCCTCGACGGCGGCGGCGAGGATGCGGCGCGGCGCCGGGTAGGGGGCGTTGTTGGTCTGCTTGCGCAGGCTGGCTGGGAAGGCCGGCAGGTTGGCGGCGAACTTGGGGTTGGCGGGCGTGCCGCCGGGGATCCGGTAGCCCGGCTTGTCCCAGGGCTGCTGGGACTCGGGGTTCGCGTCGATGAAAGCGCGGGCCTTGGCGAGGAGGTCCTCGGGACTGTCGGCGACCTCGTGGATCAGGCCGTTCTCCTGGGCCCGGCGGGCGTTGTACTGGGTGCCCTGGAGGAGGACCTTCAGCAGGGCGTCGGCGATGCCGAGGAGGCGGACCGTGCGGACGACCCCGCCGCCGCCCGGGAGCAGGCCGAGGGTGACCTCGGGGCAGCCGATCTTGGTGCCGGGGGTGTCGAGGGCGACGCGGTGGTGGCAGGCGAGGGTGAGTTCGAAACCGCCGCCGAGGGCCGCGCCGTTGATGGCGGCGACGACCGGCTTGCCGAGGGTCTCGATGCGGCGCAGGTTGCGCTTGACGGCGAGGCCGCCGTCGAAGAGGTCCTGGGCGGTCTCGGGGGTGACCCGGATGAGGTCGCGCAGGTCGCCGCCGGCGAAGAAGGTCTTCTTGGCTGAGGTGAAGACGACGCCCCGGATCGAGTCCTGCTCGGCCTCCAGTCGGTCGGCGACCGCGGCGAGGGACTCGGCGAAGGCCGCGTTCATGGTGTTGGCGGACTGGTTGGGGTCGTCCAGGACGAGGGTGACGACGCCGGTGTCGTCCTGTTCCCAGCGGATGGTGGTGCTCTCGGTCATGGCTCGTGTCTCCGTGAAGTCTCTTGGTTCCGCGGGGATTTCAGACGCGCTCGACGATGGTGGCGATGCCCATGCCGCCGCCCACGCACAGGGTGGCGAGGCCGTAGCGCTTGTCCTGGCGCTCCAGTTCGTCGACGAGGGAGCCGAGGATCATCGCGCCGGTGGCGCCGAGGGGGTGGCCTAGTGCGATGGCGCCGCCGTTGACGTTGACCTTGTCCAGGGACAGGCCCATGTCCTTCACGAAGCGCAGGACGACCGCCGCGAACGCCTCGTTGATCTCGACCAGGTCGATGTCGTCGATGGTGAGGCCGGCCTTGGCGAGGGCCTTGCGGGTGGCGGGCGCGGGGCCGGTGAGCATGATGGTCGGCTCGGAGCCGGAGACGGCGGCCGAGACGATGCGGGCGCGCGGGGTGAGGCCGTAGCGCTCGCCGATCTCCTTCGAGCCGATGGCGACCAGGGAGGCGCCGTCGACGATGCCGGAGGAGTTGCCCGCGTGGTGGACGTGGTCGATCTTCTCGACCCAGTGGTACTTCTGCAGGGCGACCGCGTCGAAACCGCCCAGTTCGCCGATGTCGGCGAAGGAGGGCTTCAGCTTGGCGAGGGAGTCGGCGGTGGTGCCGGGCCGCAGGTGCTCGTCGTGGTCGAGGACGACAAGACCGGCGCGGTCCTTCACGGGGACCACGGAGCGGTCGTATCGGCCCTCCTTCACAGCCGTCGCCGCCCGCTCCTGAGAGAGCGCCGCGTACTCGTCGACGTCCCGGCGGGAGAAGCCCTCGATGGTGGCGATCAGGTCGGCGCCGATGCCCTGCGGCACGAAGTTGACGGCCAGGTTGGTCATCGGGTCGTTGAACCATGCGCCGCCGTCCGAGGCCATCGGCACCCGGGACATCGACTCGACGCCGCCCGCGAGGACCAGGTCCTCGAAGCCGGCGCGGACCTTGGCTGCGGCCATGTTGACGGCCTCCAGCCCGGAGGCACAGAAGCGGTTCTCCTGGACGCCGGCGACCGTGTCCGGCAGTCCGGCGGCGATCGCGGCGATCCGCGCGATGTCGGAGCCCTGGTCGCCGACCGGGCCGACGACACCGAGTACGACGTCGTCGATGGCGGCCGGGTCGAGGTCGGGGAAGCGGTCCCGGATCTCGTGGATGAGTCCGACGACCAGGTCGATGGGCTTCGTGCCGTGCAGGGCGCCGTTCGCCTTGCCGCGGCCGCGCGGGGTGCGGATCGCGTCGTACACGTACGCTTCGGTGCTCACTGACAAGCCTTTCAACGAGGGTTTTTGCGCGGTGGAGGTCAGCGGGGGGCTCAGAGCCAGTTCTTGACGGTCTCGACCAGGCGGGCCGGGTCCGGGCCGACGGGGGTGATGTCCAGCATGGTCACGCCGGCCTCGCGGTAGGCGGCGATGCGGTCGCGGACGTAGCCCTCCGGGCCGCACAGGGATATGAGCTCGCAGAACTCGTCCGGTACGGCCGCCGCGGCGTCCCGGTGCCGGCCGTCGAGGTACAGCTCCTGGATGAGCCGGGCCTCCTTCTCGTAGCCGTAGGCGACGGCGAGGTCGTTGTAGAAGTTCTTGCCGGGCGCTCCCATGCCGCCGACGTACAGGGCGATCCGGGGGCGGACCTGGTCGCGTACGGCGGCCGCGTCCTCGCCGATGGAGAGCAGCCCGCCGGCGACGATCTGGAGGGGGCCGAGGGCCGGGTCACGGCGGGCGGCGCCCTCCGTCAGGGGGGTGCCCCAGACCTGGTGGGCCTTCTCGGGAATGAACAGGGTGGGCAGCCAGCCGTCGGCGATCTCGGCGGTCATCCGGACGTTGGCGGGGCCGAGGGAGGCCACGTAGAGCGGGACGTCGGGGCGGACCGGCTTGGTGAGGATCTTCAGGGGCTTGCCGAAGCCGCCGGGGCGGGGCATGTCGGTGATGCCGTGGTGGTCGATGGTCTCGCGGCGCAGGATCCGCCGGGTCAGCTCGATGGTCTCGCGGGTACGGCCGAGCGGCTTGTCGTAGGCCCTGCCGTGCCAGCCCTCGACCACCTGCGGGCCGGAGGCGCCGAGTCCGATGATCGCGCGGCCGCCGGAGACGGCGTCCAGCCCGGCGGCCGTCTGGGCGATGAGGGCGGGGGTGCGGGAGTAGACGTTGAGGATCGCGGAGCCGATCTTCATCCGTTCGGTGCGGGCGGCCAGGTAGCCCATGATCGTGGGCGAGTCGAAGCCGTAGGCCTCCGCGACCCAGACCGCGTCGAGGCCCGCCGACTCCAGCGCGGCCGCCCGGTCCGCCGCCGCGCGCGGGTCGCCCGCGTAGTCGAGGAAGGTCGAGAGCTCCATCAGGTGCCGTCCTTGTCATGGTCGTCGAGGAGTGCCGGTACGTCCCAGTCGCCGGCCACCGCGGCGGTGTCGGCGCCGGGCCGGGCGGGAGGGGTGCGCACGGCCGTGGGGGTCGCGGAGAAGCGCGGGGCGGGGGCGGGCTGGGTGATGCCGCCGTGGTCGGTGAAAGTGCCGCGGACTGCCAGATGGGGGTGGTGCGGGGCCTCCCGGAGGGAGAGGACGGGGGCCACGCAGGCGTCGGAGCCCTCGAAGACGGCCGTCCACTCGTCACGGGTGCGGGACTTGAAGCGGGCGGCGACCCGCTCGCGCAGCTCGCCCCAGCGGGTCCAGTCCTTGCGGGCGTCGGCCAGGTCGTCGAGGCCGCCGAGCAGCCGGAGGAACTCGGCGTAGAACTGGGGCTCCAGGGCGCCGACCGCCATGTACCCGCCGTCGGCGGTCTCGTAGGTGCCGTAGTACGGGCAGCCGCCGTCCAGCAGGTTGGCGCCGCGCCGGTCGTGCCAGCCGCCGGCGGCCACCATGCCGTGGATCATCGCGGCCAGGTGCGCGGTGCCGTCCACGATGGCCGCGTCCACGACCTGGCCGGTGCCGGTCGCGCGCGCGTGGTGCAGGGCCGCCAGGACGCCGACGACGAGGTAGAGGGAGCCGCCCGCGTAGTCGCCGAGCAGGTTGGCGGGGACGGCCGGGGGTTCGTCGGGGCGGCCGATCATGCCGAGGGTGCCGGTGAGGGCGATGTAGGCGATGTCGTGGCCCGCTCGGTGCGCGAGGGGCCCCTCCTGGCCCCAGCCGGTCATCCGGCCGTAGACCAGGCGGGGGTTGCGGGCGTGGCAGTCTCCGGGGCCGACTCCGAGCCGCTCGGCGACGCCGGGGCGGTAGCCCTCGATGAGGATGTCGGCGTGTGCGGCGAGGTCGAGGACGCGGGCGGGGCCGTCCGGGGACTTCAGGTCGACGAGCACCGAGCGCTTGTTGCGGTTGGTGACGTCGTACGCCGGGTCGACCGCGAGCCCGGGGCCGCCGGGCCGGTCGACGCGGACCACGTCGGCGCCCAGGTCGGCCAGGAGCATGGCGGCGAACGGGCCCGGTCCGATGCCGGCCAGCTCGACCACGCGCACGCCGGAGAGCGGGCCGTGTCCTGGCGTCCCTGCCGTGGTCATGCCGCCCCCAGTCATGTGACACAACTGATGTAACACCGACGATGCTAAGAACACGTTCCACTGGGCACAAGAGTGGACGAGCAAGCGCTTAGTCAAGATACCCGGTGGGGGTGCGTCCGCACTCCTCACGCTAGCCTCAGCCACCCACAACGGCACGGGTTGCGCGACCGAGAGGTGTCATGAGCAGGATGAAGACGACGGACCGTCCCTACGACCTCGTGCTCTTCGGAGCCACCGGCTTCGTGGGCGAGCTCACCGCCGAGTACCTCGCCGCGCACGCGCCCGAGGGCCTGCGCTGGGCGCTCGCGGCCCGGGACGAGCGCAGGCTGCAGGCCTTGCGCGAGCGGCTGCCGGGCGGCACGGCGGTCGGGGTGCTGCGCGCCGACGTCACGGAGCCCGCCACGGTCCGAGCCCTCGCCGAGCACGCGCGCGTGGTGGCCACGACGGTCGGTCCCTACGGCCGTTACGGCGAGGACCTGGTTGCGGCGTGCGCGGACACCGGCGCCGACTACCTGGACCTGTGCGGCGAGCCGGAGTTCGTGGACCTGATGTACGTCCGGCACGACGCACGCGCGCGTGAGACGGGTGCCCGCCTGGTGCACGCGTGCGGCTTCGACTCGGTCCCGCACGACCTGGGCGCGTACTTCACGGTCCGGCAGCTGCCGGAGGGCGTGCCGCTGACCGTGGACGGGTTCGTGACCGCGGACGCGACCTTCTCCGGCGGCACCTTCGCCTCCGCCCTGGACCAGTTCGCGCGCCCCCGGCAGCTGCTCGCCGCCGCGCGGGACCGCGCCCGGCACGAGCCCCGGCTGATGAACCGCCGGACGAGCGCGCCGACGGGTGCCCCTCGGTTCGCGTCCGAGGTCGGCGCCTGGGCGCTGCCGCTGCCCACCATCGACGCCCAGATCGTGCGCCGTTCGGCGAAGGCCCTGGACCGCTACGGCCCCGACTTCCGCTACCGGCACTACGCGGCCGTCAGGCACCTGCCGATGGCGCTCGGCGGGGTGGCGGCCGTCGGCGCGGTCGCCGCGGCGGCCCAGCTGCCGCCCGCCCGGCGCTGGCTGTCGGACCGGCTCAGGCCCGGGGAGGGGCCGGACGCCCAGAAGCGGGCCCGCAGCTGGTTCACGGTCCGGTTCGTCGGCGAGGGCGGCGGACGGCGGGTGTTCACGGAGGTCTCGGGAGGGGATCCCGGCTACGGCGAGACGGCGAAGATGTTCGCCGAGGCCGCCCTCTCCCTCGCCTTCGACGAGCTGCCGCCGACGGCCGGCCAGGTCACCACCGCGCAGGCGATGGGCGACGCGCTGACCGAGCGGTTGCGCGCGGCCGGGATCGGCTTCCGGGTGGCGGCGACCCGCTGACCCCCTAGGACTGCCACTGGATCACGGTGTAGACCATCCCGGCCATCCACCCGAACCCCACCACCACGGCGAGGACCAGGGCGGCCGTCACCGTGCGCTCGACGGGCCGGGCGGAGGCGGCGACGGACTGGGGGGCACGGTGTGTGGTCATGCGGCCAGCCTGCCGCCGGACTGTAACGGCGGCATCCGTACTCGTACTCAGAATCGCTACTCAGGCCTGAGCTTCACGCAGCGCGCTGCGGCACAGCGCGTCCGCGCGGCGGGTGGTCTCCGGCAGGCGGTACTTCGGGGTGAGCGCGAGCGTGTGGGCGCAGGCGTTGTCCAGACTCACCCGGTGGCCGACGGAGACGAACACCGGCTTGACGGCGTCCCGGGTGCGCAGGGCGCGGCCGACCTCCTCGGCGCGTGCGAGCAGCGGCGCATCGCTGCCGCGCGGGGTGTCCGGGTCGTCGTACGCGAAGGTGAACGGGTTCTTGGCGACGCCGATGGTGGGCAGGCCGGTGAGGACGCCCAGGTGGCTGGCGAGGCCGAAGCGGCGCGGGTGGGCGAGGCCGTAGCCGTCGCAGACGACCAGGCCCGGCGGGCAGGGCAGGGCGTCCAGGGCGGCCCGGACGGTCGGGATCTCACGGAAGGCGAGCAGTCCGGGCACGTACGGGAAGGACACCCGGCCGACGGCGGTCGCCTCCGCGACCACCTCCAGGGTCGCCGCGTCCAGGACGACGGCCGCCGCGGCGACCAGGTCGCGCTCGTCGTCGTAGGCCACGTCGACGCCGGTGACCTGCCCGGTGCCGGGCGCCGGGCCCGGCTCGTCGAGGACCACCCTCCCGCGCAGCTCGTCCTGCACGGCCAGGGCCTGTTCCTCGGTCGCGGGCCAGCCCGCGGGTACGCGTACGGTCGTCGTCATGGTGGGCACGAGCGTACGGCGTGCCACGCGCGCGTGCGGTGACGGGCGTGACGGAACCCGGCCTACGGCCCTCCTGTCGGCCGGGTCAGCCCTTCTTGGCGTTCAGAGCGCGTTGCAGCTGCGCCTTGTTCATGTCCGAACGGCCCTCGATGCCGCGCTGCTTGGCCTCCTCGTAGAGCTGGTCGTAGGTCGGGCCGCCGGAGCCGCTGTGGGACCGCTTCCCGCCGCGCCGGCCGGACGACATGTCCTGGGTGGAGGTACGGCTGGCGGTCTCGGACTCGCCGGACCGGGCGCGCTCCTTGTTGACGGTCCGGGCGGCGATCTCCTCGGCGCGCCCCTTGCTCTCGCCCCGGTCGAGCGCGCTCTCCTTGATGTGCTCGTACTGGCGTTCCCGCTTCGGGCTGGATCCACGTGGCATGACCACCGCTCCCTTCGTGGGTGTGCCGTCAACGGGTACCCCCGGGTCAGTTCTCCAGGCGTGCCGCCCGCCCCTGCTCGCCGGCCGCCCAGCAGCTCAGGTCCGGTGTGCAGGCCACGGTGTCGTACGAGCCGGTGTCGACGGTGCGCCAGGTGCGGCCGCCGTCGGTGGTCAGGTCGGTGCCGGTGGGGCCGACCGCGAGGGCCGTGGTGCGGCTGTGCGGGAGCCACGCGACGCCGGAGCGGTAGGCGGGCGGCGGGGTGGCGGCGGACCGCCAGCTGCGGCCGCCGTCCGGGGTGACCGCGGCCGCCTGCGGCGAGGCCTGGTCGGCGCGGTAGTCGCCGCCGACCGCGAGGCCGTGGCCGCGGTCTCGGAAGGCGACGGCGAAGACGCCCTTGGCCGGGTCGCCGGCCGGGATCGTGGTGTCGGCGGCGGTCCAGGTCAGGCCGCGGTCGGCGGAGTGCAGCACGCGCGCGTGGGTGCCGCCGCCGGTGGCCAGCCAGGCGTCCTTCGGCCCGGAGGTGACCAGGCACTGACCGCTCGCCGCGAAGCCCGCCTCGCCCGCCAGCGCGGTCGGCATGCCGTCGTCCGGCAGCACGCGCCAGGAACGGCCGCCGTCACCCGTCGACAGGATGCGGAACTTCCCGTCGACCGGGTCGCTCATGGCGAGGCCGTGGCGGCGGTCGAAGAAGGCCATGCAGTCGTAGAAGGCGGCGGGGTCGGTGTTGCGGAAGGACTCCGTCCAGGTCCGGCCGCCGTCGTCGGTGCGGTAGACCCGGGACGCCTCGCCCTCGCCGATGGCCAGCACCACCGCGCGGCGCGCGTCGAACGCCTCGACGTCCCGGAACTGGAGGTCGCCCGCGCCCGGCGGGGAGACGTTCCGCCAGCTCGTCCCGCCGTCCGTGGTGCGCAGCACGGTGCCGCCGGTACCGGCCAGCCAGGCGGTGTGCCGGTCGACGGCGGCCAGGCCGCGGAACCGCACGTCCGGGGCGCCGGTGTCCTTGAGCGCCCAGTGCGGTGCCCGTGCGGTGGCCTGCGCGGGACCGGCGGTCAGCGCGGCCAGCGCCGCCGTGCACGCCACCCCCACCGCGACCGCTCGGCCGGTACGTCGGGCTCGTCCTGTGCGTCGCGTGCTCCCCAAGCGCCTCATGGCGCGCGAAGCTAGCCGACCGCCGCGCCGCCGTCCAGAGGGCCCCGTGGCCCCAGGCGACAGGTAAGCCCCAGGTGTGAATAAGGCCGGTGACAGAGGTCACTCGCCCTTCGCGTGCACGGATCGGCCACTTCCTTCGTCTCTTCCAGTGCCAGGTCTCACACGCCCGGAAATTCGTACCACCGTCACGAGGGAGCAAGGCGTTGTCCATCGTCATCGAGCAGCCCGTAGAGGCTCGACTGGTCGCCGCGTCACCGCGCATGCCGAGCATTCCCGCCACCCTGCGCTACGACCGCGAGGACCCCTTCGCCGTGCGCATGACCTTCCCGGCCCCGGCCACCCTGGAGGGGGTCGACGTCTGCTGGACGTTCTCCCGCGAGCTGCTCGCCGCCGGACTCCACGCGCCGGAGGGCAACGGGGACGTCCGGGTGCGGCCGTACGGCTACGACCGGACCGTGCTGGAGTTCCACGCCCCCGAGGGCACCGCCGTCATCCATGTGCGCACCGGCGAGATACGCCGCTTCCTGGAGGCGACCGGCGACCTGGTCCCCACCGGTCTCGAACACCTCCAGCTGGACCTCGACCACGACCTGGCCGAGCTGATGCGGGACGCCTGCTGACCTGGTGCTCCCGCCGCGGTTAATTGCGTTGACACCCCATGTGACCCCTTCTAGCGTGTACGACGGTTCTGTTGCCGTCGATTGGAGAAGGACGTTGCTCGTCTGAGGTCCTGAGACACCGCGTCACACCCGTGAGGTGTGTCTGTGGCGTTCGACCTCGGCGTGTGAGCCGTCCTCCCGGCGCAGGATCTCCTCCTGGCCCTTTCGGCTTCTGCCTCGCGGTGTCTCGACACGCGTCCCCCGACACCGCAAGCAACCGCGAGGCGCCCATGTCTGCATCCGTCACCGTCACCTCCCTGTCCTTCGCCTGGCCCGACGGCTCCCCCGTCTTCGACGGCCTGGACATCTCCTTCGGTCCCGGCCGCACCGGCCTGGTCGGTGTCAACGGATCGGGGAAGTCGACCTTGTTGAAGCTCGTCGCCGGCGAGCTCACCCCGGCCGACGGCTCCGTGAAGGCGGCCGGTGAGGTCGGCCACCTCCCGCAGAACGTCACGCTCGACACCGCGCTGTGCGTCGAGGAGGTGCTCGGCATCGCTTCCCGGTGGGCCGCGCTGCACGCCATCGAGGCGGGTGACGTGTCCGAGCGGCACTTCGAGGCGCTCGGCGACGACTGGGACGTCGAGGAGCGCGCCCTGGTCACCCTCGGCGAACTCGGGCTGGGCCACATCGGCCTGGACCGGACCGTCGGCGAGGTGTCCGGCGGCGAGTCGGTGCTGCTGCGGCTGGCCGCGCTGCTCCTGCGGCGGCCGGACGTGCTGCTGCTCGACGAACCCACCAACAACCTCGACCTGTACGCCCGCAAGCGGCTGTACGGGGCCGTCGCCTCCTGGCCGGGCGTGCTGATCGTGGTCAGCCACGACCGCGAACTCCTCGACCTGGTCGACCAGATCGCCGACCTGCGCGCCGGTGAGGTCACCTGGTACGGCGGCAACTTCTCGGCGTACGAGGAGGCGCTCGCCGTCGAACAGGAGGCGGCCGAGCGCATGGTGCGGGTCGCCGAGGCCGATGTCCGCAAGCAGAAGCGCGAACTGTCCGACGCCCAGGTCAAACTGGCCCGCCGCAAGCGGTACGGGCAGAAGATGTTCGAGCAGAAGCGCGAGCCGAAGATCGTCATGGGGGCGCGCAGGCGGGCGGCGCAGGAGTCCGCGGGCAAGCACCGCATCATGCACGAGGAACGGCTCGCCGAGGCGAAGGAGCGGCTGGACGAGGCGGTGGAGGCGGTACGGGACGACGACGAGATCCGCGTCGAGCTGCCGTACACCACTGTTCCGCCGGGCCGGAGGGTGCTGACGCTGGAGAACCTGGAACTCGCGCACGGCTCGCGGGTGAAGGGGATCCTCGACCTGCGCGGGCCCGAGCGGATCGCGCTGGTCGGACGCAACGGCGCGGGCAAGACGACGCTGCTGCGGACGGTCGCCGGGGAGCTGGCGCCGGTCGCGGGCGAGGCGCACACGCACGTGCCGATGCGCTTCCTGCCCCAGCGGCTGGACGTTCTCGACGACGAGCTGACCGTCGCCGAGAACGTGGCCCGGTTCGCACCGGACGCCGGCAACAACCGCATCCGGGCGCGACTGGCCCGCTTCCTGTTCCGGGGCGCCCGCGCCGACCAGAAGGCGGGGACGCTCTCCGGCGGCGAGCGCTTCCGGGCGGCGCTGGCCGCGCTGCTGCTGGCGGAGCCCGCGCCCCAACTGCTGATGCTGGACGAGCCGACGAACAACCTCGACATGGCGAGCGTCCGGCAGCTCACCACGGCCCTGGAGTCGTACGCGGGCGCCCTGGTCGTCGCCAGTCACGACCTGCCGTTCCTGGAGTCGATCGGGATCACGCGGTGGCTGCTGATGGCGGACGGGGAGCTGACCGGCACAACTCCGGACGAGGTGGCGCGTCTCGGTGAGGGCACAGCCTGACAACAGGGGTTTTGTCGACACCGATCCGCCCTGCATGATGGCGGTCCGGCGCCCCCACAATGGGCGCCGGACCGAATCACCGACCCCGGAGACCCGTCGTGCCCAGCAAGAAGGCCCTCATCCGCCGCCCCAGCCCGCGCCTCGCCGAAGGCCTGGTGACGCACATCGAGCGGGAGAAGGTCGACGTCGAGCTCGCCCAGGAGCAGTGGGAGGCGTACGCCGAGACGCTGCGCGCGCACGGCTGGGAGACCGTCGAGGTGGACCCGGAGGACGACTGCCCGGACTCGGTGTTCGTCGAGGACACGGTCGTCATGTACAAGAACGTCGCGCTGATCACCCGGCCCGGCGCCGAGTCCCGGCGCGAGGAGACGGCCGGCGTCGAGGAGGCGGTGGCCCGCCTCGGCTGCTCGGTGAACTGGGTCTGGGAGCCGGGCACCCTGGACGGCGGTGACGTCCTCAAGGTCGGCGACACCGTCTACGTCGGCCGCGGCGGGCGGACCAACGCGGCCGGGGTGCAGCAGTTGCGGGCCGCGTTCGAGCCGCTGGGCGCGCGGGTGGTCGCCGTACCCGTCAGCAAGGTGCTGCACCTGAAGTCGGCGGTGACCGCGCTGCCCGACGGAACGATTCTGGGACACATCCCGAACGTGGACCGGCCGTCGCTGTTCCCGGGCTTCCTGGCGGTGCCCGAGGACGCGGGCGCCCATGTGGTGCTGCTCGGCGGCGGCAAGCTGCTGATGTCGGAGAGCGCCCCGAAGACCGCGGAGTTGCTCGCCGACCTCGGCCACGAGGTGGTCACGGTCGACATCTCCGAGTTCGAGAAACTTGAGGGATGTGTGACGTGCCTCTCGGTGCGGCTGCGGGAGCTGTACGCCTGACGGGTGATCGCTTCACCTCTTCAGCCCCGGGACCTGCGGGTCCCGGGGCCGCTTGGCATGTCACGATTCGCCGTGTGCACCGGGCCTGATCAGCAGTCTTTACAGCACACTTAACCTACGGCTTCGTAACCTACGGCTTCGTAGCCTACGATCACGTAGGTTTCCGGCCCCGCTCGCCGGTCTTCTCCCGTTCATCCGCTCTTGTTCGGCGTCCCCCTGGAGTTCTCGTGACGATCACTTCTCCCCACCTCGGCAGCCCGTCCGTGTGGACCGACGCGCGGCTGCTGTACGCCCTGGAGGAAGTGGTCGAGAAGGAGCTGAACCGCCATCTGAAGGTCGCCAAGGACTGGATGCCGCACGAGTACGTCCCCTGGAGCGACGCCCGTAACTTCCCCGGTTTCTTCGAGGACGGCGAGGCCTGGGGCAAGGAGCAGTCCAAGGTCACCGAGATCGGCCGGATCGCCCTGGTGGTGAACCTCCTCACCGAGGACAACCTGCCCAGCTACCACCACGAGATCGCCTCGCTGTTCGGCCGCGACGGCGCCTGGGGCACCTGGGTGCACCGCTGGACCGCCGAGGAGGGCCGGCACGGCATCGTGATGCGCGACTACCTGCTCGCCTCCCGCGCGGTCGACCCGGACAAGCTCGAAGCGTTCCGGATGTCGCACATGAGCGAGGGCTTCGAGTCCGACAACCGGCACTCGATGCTGCACTCGGTCGCCTACGTCGCGTTCCAGGAGCTCGCGACCCGGATCTCACACCGCAACACCGGTCACCAGTCCGGCGACCCGGTCTGCGACCGCATGCTGTCCCGCATCGCGACCGACGAGAACCTGCACATGGTCTTCTACCGCAACCTCCTGAAGGCCGCGTTCGAACTGGCCCCCGACCTGACCATGCAGGCGGTGCGGGACGTCGTGGTCAACTTCCGCATGCCCGGCCACGGGATCCCCGGCTTCGAGCGGGCCGCCGCGCAGATGGCGATCGGCGAGGTCTACAACCTGCGCATCCACCACGACGACGTGCTCCAGCCGGTGCTCCGCCACCTGAAGGTCCTGGAGATCGACGGTCTCGGCCCGGAGGGCCTGCAGGCGCAGGAGGAACTCGGCCTGTTCATGGGCGGGCTGAACGCTGAGGCGTCGAAGTTCGACGAGAAGCTGGCCGCGCGCAAGGCCCGGATGGCGACGCGCGCCGGCGCGTGACACCACGCCGGACGGGCGCCCGGATCTCCCGGTGCGCCCTCTGCGCTACGTCAGGCCGCGTCCCCGGAGGGTAGCCGGGCCGGGGTCTGCGGTCGTACCGCATTTTCCGGCGCGTGCGGGTTCAGCGGGAGGCGCGGCGCAGTTCCAGGCGTTCCTTCTCGGACAGGCCGCCCCAGACGCCGAAGCGTTCGTCGTTGTCGAGCGCGTACTCCAGGCAGGCCGAGCGCATCTCGCACATACCGCAGATGCGCTTGGCCTCGCGTACCGAGCTGCCGGGCTCGGGAAAGAAGAAGTCCGCCCCGGTCTGCGCGCACAACGCCTGCGCCTGCCAGGCCGGGACGGGCGTGCGGGGCGGGGTGATGGTGTCGAAGTGCATGGCCAGGATCGTGCCGGGCGACGAAAAACGTTCGCTCAACGCCCGCTCAACGTCCCGGCGACGGAGCGCTTCAGCCTCGATCCTGCTCCTGCGCGCCACGCCCGCGCACGGCGGCGCGCGGAACGGATCCGAAACTCGGCGATTGCGTCGGGTGACCCACGGTAACCGGGCTGCGGTGGGCGTGGTCGGGCAGCGATTGTCAGTGGGCGGTGGAAGACTCGGCGCAGCAGAGGACAGGACCCTTCCGAGGAGGGCGATGATGCTCACCACCCGTTTCGTCAACGGCGCTCCCAACTGGATCGACCTCGGCACGCCCGAGATCGAGGGCGCCGTCTCCTTCTACAACGGTCTCTTCGGCTGGCAGTTCCGGTCGGCGGGTCCCGACGCCGGCGGTTACGGTTTCTTCCAGCTGGACGGCAAGACCGTCGCCGGCGGTATGCAGACCACCCCGGAGCAGGGTCCGCCGTCCTGGACGGTGTACTTCCAGAGCGAGGACGCGCAGGCCACCGCGAAGGCGGCCGAGCAGGCGCACGGCAGCGTCCTCGCCCAGCCGATGGACGTGCTGGGCCGGGGCCACCTGGCGATCCTCGCCGACCAGGCAGGCGTTCCCTACGGCATCTGGCAGCCGGCGCTCACCAAGGGCGTCGACGTGGCGGGCGATCCGGGCTCGCTGTGCTGGGTCGAGCTGTACACCCCGGACATCGCGGCCGCCGCGGCCTACTACCACAAGGTGCTCGGCCTGGAGACCTCCGGCGTGCCCTTCCCCGGCGGCACCTACACCTGTGTCAACCCGGCGGGCGGTGACGACGCGTCGATGTTCGGCGGGATGGTGCCGCTGGCCGAGGACCCGGCCGAGGCGCAGGCCGGCGCGTACTGGCTGCCGTACTTCGAGGTCGAGGACCCGGACGCGGTGGTGGAGAAGGCCCAGCAGACGGGCGGCAGGGTGCGGATGCCGGCGACCACGCTGGAGGGAGTGGGCCGGATGGCCAAGCTGGCCGACCCGTACGGCGCCCGCTTCGCGGTGATCAAGGGCGAACCGCAGGAGAGCTGAGGCGGGAGCCGGGACCCGTCAGGCGGTCGCGCGCCGTATCAGCGTCGTGGGCAGGACGACGCTGGACGGCGCGCCGCTCGCCGACTCGTCGCCGGTCAGCGTGGCCAGCAGCAGGCGGGTCATCAACCGGCCCATCTCCTCGATGTCCTGACGGACCGTCGTCAGCGGCGGCTCGGTCTGTTCGGCGACGGGCAGCACGTCGTCGAAGCCGATCACGGCGACGTCCTCGGGCACCCGGCGGCCACGCTCGCGCAGGACGCGCAGGGCACCGAGGGCGGTGAGGTCGTTGGCGGCGAACACGGCGTCCACGTCGGGGCAGTGGTCGAGGAGTTGGCTCATGGCCCGCTCGCCGCCGGAGGGGGTGAAGTCGCTGGCGACGACCAGCCGTGGATCGGTCTCCCCCATGACGTCCCGGTATCCCTGGAGACGGTCGGCCGCCGACGTCTGGTCCAGCGGTCCGGTGATGTGCGCGATCCGGCTCCGGCCGAGGCCGACGAGATGGCGTACCGCGTCCTCGGCACCGCCCCGGTTGTCGCAGTCGACGTACACGGCGCTGTTCGTGCCGTCGCTCCAGCCGGGCCGGCCGCCGAACACGGTGGGGACGCCGGCGCCCTCGATCAGACCGGGCAGCGGGTCGTCGAGGTGGAGGGAGAAGACCAGTGCGCCGTCGACATGGCCGCCGGCCAGATAGCGGGCCACCCGGGCGTGGTCGTCCCGACCCTCGGTGAGCAGGAGGACGAGCTGGTTGTCGTGGGCGGTCAGTTCCTTGCTGATGCCGCGCAGCTGGAGGGCGAAGAAGGGGTCGGTGAAGATCCGGGTCTCCGGTTCGGCGATGACCACGGCGACGGCGTCGTGCCGTTTGGTGACGAGGCTGCGGGCCGCCTGGTTGGGGACGTAACCGAGTTCCTCGACCGCCCGCCGCACCCGTTCGACGAGGGGCTCGCGCACGCCGTCCCCGCCGTTGACGACCCGTGACACGGTGGCCCGGGACACTCCGGCCCGCGCGGCCACGGCCTCCAACGTGGGGCGCGACACTGCCTCGGACACCTCGGCCCTCCTCCTCGGCGGCTGGCGATCAGCATAGTCCCGACCGCAGACCGCAGACCGACCGGCGGCCACCGGCGAGGGCGTCCCGACTCCCGCCGTCAGGAAGGCCGTTCGGGCCGTGCCCGGCTCGGCTGGACGCGCTTGGGCTCGCCCGGCATCTTCGGGTACTCCGGCGGATAGGGCAGGTCGCCGAGGCCGTGCTCGTCCTCGTCGCGGCGGGCGAGTTCCAGGAGGGCGTCGAGGGAGTAGGCGTGGTCGTCCATGTCGGCGTGCACGTCGCCGACTTCGGCGAACCGGACCGGCATCGTGACCAGGTCGAAGTCCGCGGGCTGCACGTGGTCGACCTCCTCCCAGCGCAGCGGCGCGGAGACGGGGGCGTTCGGGCGGGGCCGCAGGGAGTAGGCGGAGGCGATGGTGCGGTCGCGGGCCGTCTGGTTGTAGTCGACGAAAATACGCTCGCCGCGCTCCTCCTTCCACCACTTGATGGTCACCCGGTCCGGCATCCGGCGTTCCAGCTCGCGGCCCACGGCGATCGCCGCGCGCCGGACCTGGGTGAAGGTCCAGCGGGGTTCGATGGGCACGAAGACGTGCAGCCCGCGGCCGCCGGAGGTCTTGGGCCAGCCCCGCAGTCCGCCGAACTCGTCCAGGACGGCGCGCAGTTCGTGAGCCGCGCGGACCGCGTCGGCGAAGTCGGTGCCGGGCTGCGGGTCGAGGTCGATACGGAGTTCGTCGGGACGGTCGACGTCACCGCGCCGCACCGGCCAGGGGTGGAAGGTGAGCGTGCCGTACTGCGCGGCCCACACCACGGCGGCCTCCTCCGTGGGGCACATCTCGTCGGCGGTGCGGCCGCTGGGGAAGGTGATGTGGGCGGTGGGGATCCACTCGGGCATGCCCTTGGGAGCGCGCTTCTGGTAGAACCACTCGCCGGTCACGCCGTCGGGATAGCGCTGGAGGGTGGTGGGGCGGTCGCGCAGGGCGCGCAGGATGCCGGGGGCGACGGCCGCGTAGTAGCGGGCGACGTCGAGCTTGGTGAAACCGCGCTCCGGGAAGAACACCTTGTCCGGGCTGGACAGCCGTACGGTCCGGCCGGCCACCTCCAGTTGCACCGCATCGCCCATGCGGCCACGGTAGGCGCACCACCCCCACCCCGCATATCGGCTCGACACGGTCGCCGGGTCCGTACCGAAGCGTGCCGTGTGACGAGCGGACGCCGGGGAGCGCTCGTAGAGTCGTGGCATGGATCTGCCGGTGATGCCACCCGTGAAGCCGATGCTCGCCAAGTCGGTGGCGACGATCCCGCCGGACATGCAGTACGAGGCGAAGTGGGACGGCTTCCGCGCGATCGTGTTCCGGGACGGTGCCGAGGTGGAGTTGGGCAGTCGTACCGGGAAGCCGTTGACCAGGTACTTCCCCGAGCTGGTGGCGGCGCTGAAGGAGCGGGTGCCCGAGCGGTGCGTGCTGGACGGGGAGATCGTGATCGCGCGGGAGGGCCGGCTGGACTTCGACGCGCTGACCGAGCGCATCCATCCGGCGGACTCCAGGGTGCGCACGCTGGCGGAGCGGACGCCCGCCTCCTTCGTCGCCTTCGACCTGCTGGCGCTGGACGACGAGTCCCTCCTCGACGTCCCGCTCACCGACCGCCGCGCCCTGCTCACCCGAGCCCTGGCCGACGTGACGCCTCCGGTGCATCTGGCGCCTGCCACGACCGATGTCGAGGTGGCCCGGCAGTGGTTCGAGCGGTACGAGGGGGCCGGCCTCGACGGGGTCGTCGCCAAGCCGCTCACCCTGCGCTACCGGCAGGACGAGCGTGCCATGTTCAAGGTCAAGCACGAGCGGACGGCCGACGTCGTGGTGGCCGGTTACCGCTTCCACAAGAGCGGCCCCGTGGTGGGTTCGCTGCTGCTGGGCCTGTACGACGACCGGGGCGCCCTCCAGCACGTGGGCGTGTCGGCCGCGTTCCCGATGAAGCGGCGGGCCGAGCTGGTCGAGGAGCTGGAGCCGCTGCGCATGGAGGACGTCTCCGGGCACCCGTGGGCGGCCTGGGCGGAGGAGGCCGCCCACGAGTCGGCCCGGCTGCCCGGCGCGCCGAGCCGCTGGTCGGGCAAGAAGGACCTGTCCTGGGTGCCGGTGCGGCCGGAGCGGGTGGCCGAGGTGGCGTACGACCACATGGAGAACGGGGCCCGCTTCCGGCACACGGCCCGGTTCCGCCGCTGGCGCCCGGACCGCACGCCGGAGAGCTGCACCTACGCGCAGCTGGAGGAGCCGGTGCGCTACGACCTCACGGAGATCCTGGGGTCCTGACCGGTCCCGATCTGGTTCGACCGGGTATGGCCACCGATGACCTGTTGAGCACACAATCAAGCAAGAGCGTGAACGGGGTGGGACGAACGCGGGGGGGCCGCGGTGGACATGCGACACGAGGCGCCGACACGCCGGACCGTACTGACGGCAGCACTGGCGGCGGTCGCGACGGCGGCTTCCCTCACGGCGGGCTGCACCCGGCACAACCCGGCGGACAACGGCCGCGCACCACAGGCCACCGCGACGCCGGGCGAGGGCACCCCCGCACCGAGCGGACAGCAGGCCACCGGATCCGTCCTGGTCGTGAAGATCGACAACGTGGCCGCGGCCCGCCCGCAGACCGGACTGGACTCGGCGGACGTGGTGTACGCCGAGCAGGTGGAGGGCGGGCTCAGCCGGCTCATGGCGGTGTACGCCACCGAGTTCCCCGCGGTCGTCGGCCCGGTCCGCAGCGCCCGCGAGTCCGACCTGGAACTGCTGCGCCAGTTCGACCGGCCGACGCTCGCCTTCTCCGGCGCCCAGAAGAAGCTGCTCCCCCTGATCGGCCGGGCACCCCTGCGGCCGGAGTCGCCCGCGGAGGCGTCCGGCGCCTACTTCCGGGGCGGCGGCAGACCGGCCCCGCACAACCTGTACCTCCGTCCGGCCGAGGTGATGCCGGACGGGGCGCCCGGCAGGGCGGCGCTCACCACCGGCTTCCGCTACGGGCCGACCCCGGCCGGCGGCACGGTCACCGCCGCACGCACCGTGCGGTACCCGGCGGCCCGCTTCACCTTCACCTGGTCCGGCGACCGGAACCGCTGGCTGGTGTCGATGGACGGCACACCGGCCCGGACGACGGCGGGGAAGCGGCTGGCGGCCCCGACGGTCGTGGTGCAGTACGTCAAGGTGACCACGTCCCGGTATCACGATGTGCTCGGCAACTACACGCCGTACACCGAGACGGTCGGGTCGGGAAAGGCCGACGTGCTGCGGGACGGACGATCGTTCAAGGCCACCTGGTCCCGGCCTGCGGCCACGGACGGCACGACGTTCACGGGGGCCGACGGTGCTCCGGTGAACTTCGCCGACGGACCGGTGTGGGTGGTGCTGGTGAAGGCCTAGGGCCTGGAGACGAGCGGTTCCGTGGGATTGCGCAGGCTCTCCGCCGCGTCCGAGACCCGGCGGATCAGATCGAAGAACTGCGTCTGTTCCTCGGCCGAGAGCGGGGCCAGGAAGACCTGGTTCATCCGGGCGGTGCGCACGCTGAGCTTGCGGTGGGTGCGCCGGCCGTCGTCGGTGAGGCGCAGCAGGAAGCGGCGGCCGTCCTGCGCGTCGCGCACCTTGTCGAGGAGCCCGCGCCGGCCCAGCCGGCTGATGACCTCGGCGATGGTCGACCGGTCCAGGCCCACCCGCTCCCCCACGGTCCGCTGGTCCAGTCCCGGCTCGGCGACCAGCGCGTTCAGTACGGCGAACTGCGGCGAGGTGATCTCTTCCGAGACCATCGTGTTCCACAGCAGGTAGTGGGCCTGCTGAAGCCGCCGGGCCAGGTGCCCGGGGTGGGTGGTGAGGTCCACCGCGGCCATATGCGCTCCCGTGGTCCGAATTCGTTGGTGCACTGAACGATACCCGCGGTCATCCGTCCTGTCTGTACACCCGACTGCCATCAGCCGAGGTCTTGACTGGTGCGGACGCCAGTGGCAGCGTGGCAGGCATCTCGCTGAAATACTCAGTGCCCTGATTAATTCGCCTGAGAGATGAGGCTGCACGGATGGACAAGGTGGTCGCCACCGCCGCGGAGGCGGTGGCCGATGTGCCGGAGGGCGCGTCGCTGGCGGTGGGCGGGTTCGGGCTGAGCGGTGTCCCGAGCGTGTTGATCGAGGCGTTGTACCAGCGGGGGGTGGGTGGCCTGGCGGTGGTCTCGAACAACTGCGGGGCGATGGAGACGGGTCTTGCCGTCCTGCTCGCCGCCGGGCGGATCACCCGGGTGACCGGTTCCTACATCGGGGGGAACAAGGAGTTCGCGCGCCAGTATCTGGCGGGTGAGCTGGAGCTGGAGCTGATCCCGCAGGGCACCCTGGCCGAGCGGCTGCGGGCGGGCGGTGCCGGGATCCCGGCGTTCTACACCCCGGCAGGGGTGGGCACGCAGGTGGCGGACGGCGGGCTGCCGTGGCGTTACGACGGCTCCGGTGGGGTCGCCCTGGCGTCGCCCGCGAAGGAGGTGCGGGAGTTCGACGGCACCGAGTACGTCCTGGAGCGGGGCATCCGTACCGACTTCGCCCTGGTCCGGGCGGCGAAGGGCGACCGGCACGGGAACCTGGTCTTCAACAAGTCCACCCGCAACTTCAACCCGCTTGCGGCGATGGCCGGCAAGGTCACGATCGCCGAGGTGGAGGAGCTGGTGGAACCCGGCGAGATCGACCCGGACGCGGTGCATCTGCCGGGCATCTTCGTGCAGCGGTTGGTGGCCCTCACCCCCGAGCAGGCGGCGGACAAGAAGATCGAGCAGCGGACGGTGAGCAGCTGATGGCCTGGACGCGCCAGGAGATGGCCGCGCGGGCGGCCCGTGAACTGGAAGACGGGCAGTACGTGAACCTGGGGATCGGGCTGCCGACGCTGATCCCGAACTACCTGCCCCCGGGGGTGGAGGTGGTCCTGGAGTCGGAGAACGGCATCCTCGGGACCGGCCCCTACCCGGCCGAGGACGCGGTCGACCCGGACCTGATCAACGCCGGGAAGGAGACCGTCACGGTCCTGCCCGGTGCCTCGTTCTTCGACTCGGCGCTGTCCTTCTCGATGATCCGCGGCGGCCACATCGACGTCGCCGTGCTGGGTGCGATGCAGGTCTCCGCGGGCGGAGACCTGGCCAACTGGGCGATCCCGGGGAAGCTCGTCACCGGGATCGGCGGGGCGATGGACCTGGTCCACGGTGCCCGCCGGGTGATCGTGGTGATGACGCACACCGCGAAGGACGGCTCGGCGAAGATCCTCACCGAGTGCGCGCTGCCCCTGACCGGCAAGGCGTGCGTGGACCGGATCATCACCGACCTGGGCGTCCTGGACGTCACCGGTGACGGACTCGTCCTCGTCGAGACCGCTCCCGGGGTCGGCGTCGAGGAGATCATCGCCAAGACCGACGCGAAGCTCACCGTCCCGGAGGGTCTGCTGTGAACACGGTGTACATCGTCGATGCCGTCCGCACGCCGATCGGCCGCTACAACGGCGGCCTGGCGGGCGTGCGTCCGGACGACCTGGCCGCCCACGCCGTCCGCGAGCTCCTCGCCCGCACCCCCGCCCTGGACCCGGCCCGGATCGAGGACGTCTACTTCGGCAACGCCAACGGCGCAGGCGAGGAGAACCGCAACGTCGGCCGGATGGCCGCCCTCCTCGCCGGCCTGCCCACGTCCGTGCCGGGCGTCACCGTCAACCGGCTGTGCGCCTCCGGCCTGGAAGCCGTCATCCAGGCCGCCCGCGCGATCGCGGTGGGGGACGCCTCCATCGCCGTGGCCGGTGGCGTCGAGTCCATGACCCGGGCGCCGTACGTCCTGCCCAAGAACGACCGGCCCTTCCCCGCCGGACACGCCGAGCTGTACTCGACCACGCTCGGCTGGCGGATGGTCAACCCCAGGATGGACCCGCAGTGGACCATCCCGCTGGGCGAGTCGGCCGAACGCATCGCCGACAAGCACAAGATCAGCCGGGAGCAGCAGGACGAGTTCGCCCTCGCCTCCCACCGGAAGGCGGCCGCCGCGCAGGAACAGGGCTTGTTCGACGCCGAGCTGGCGCCGGTCGCCATCCCGCAGCGCAAGGGCGAGCCGGTGGTCTTCGGCGCGGACGAGTGCGTACGGCCGGACGCCTCCCTGGCTGCGATGGCCAAGCTCAAGCCGTCCTTCCGTACGGAGGGCGGCACCGTGACCGCGGGCAACGCGTCGCCGCTGAACGACGGTGCGGCGGCGTTGCTGCTGACCGACGAGGAGGGGCTGCGTTCGCTCGGGCGGGAGCCGTTGGCGCGGGTCAGCGCGACCGGGGTGTCCGGGATCGACCCGGACTACTTCGGTCTCGCTCCCGTCGAGGCGGTGACGCGTGCGCTGGGCAAGGCCGGCAAGGGGTTCGACGACCTGTCGGTTCTCGAGCTGAACGAGGCCTTCGCGGCGCAGGTGCTGGGGTGTGTCGCCGAGTGGCCCGAGTTCGATCCGGCGATCCTCAATCCGCAGGGCGGGGCGATCGCGTTGGGGCATCCGCTCGGTGCCTCGGGGGCGCGGCTCGCGGGGACCGTGGCGCATCAGCTGGCGCGGCGTGGCAGCGGTACCGGTGTCGCCACCTTGTGCATCGGCGTCGGGCAAGGGCTCGCGCTCGTTCTTGAGCGGTAGACGGACCGTGCGCACCTGCGGGTTGCGTTGTGGCCGGTCGCGCAGTTCCTCCCCCAGCGCCCCTGAAGGGGCGCTCACCACCTAGGACTTCTCATGACACTCACCCAGGCCGACATCGACCTCGAAATCGCCGCCGAGCACGCCGCCTACGAGAAGGGCGTCGCCGGAGGAGCCCCCGTCGAGCATCACCCCCGCCGGGACTACGCCCCCTACCGGTCGTCCGTTCTGCGGCATCCGAAGCAACCCCTGGTCGCCATCGACACGGCCAGGGACCCGGAGCTGGTGGAGCTGCACTCCCCCGCGTTCGGGGAGCGGGACATCACCGGGATAGACAATGACCTGACCCGGCAGCACAGCGGTGAGCCCGTCGGTGAGCGGATCACCGTCTCCGGGCGGCTCCTGGACCGGGACGGCCGACCGGTCCGGGGCCAGCTGATCGAGATCTGGCAGGCCAACTCGGCGGGCCGTTACGCCCACCAGCGCGAGCAGCACGACGCCCCGCTGGACCCGAACTTCACGGGCGTCGGCCGTACGATCACCGACGCCGACGGCGGCTACCACTTCACCACCATCCAGCCGGGCCCCTACCCCTGGCGCAACCACCTCAACGCGTGGCGCCCGGCCCACATCCACTTCTCGATGTTCGGTACGGCGTTCACGCAGCGGCTGGTGACGCAGATGTACTTCCCGAGCGACCCGCTGTTCCCGTACGACCCGATCATCCAGTCGGTGACGGACGACGCGGCCCGCCAGCGCCTGGTCGCGACCTACGACCACAGCCTGTCCGTGCCGGAGTTCTCGATGGGCTACCACTGGGACATCGTGCTGGACGGCCCGAACGCCACCTGGATCGAAGAAGGACGCTGACCTGCCATGACGAAGATCGACACGAGCAGCCCGGAGAACGTGCTGCCCACCCCGTCGCACACGGTCGGCCCGTTCTACGGTTACGCGCTGCCGTTCCGCGGCGGTGAGGACATCGCGCCCCTCGGGCACCCGGACACGATCACGGTCCACGGGTACGTCTTCGACGGTGCGGGCCACCCGCTGCCCGACGCGCTCCTGGAGGTGTGGGGCGCCGACCCGGACGGGAACGTGTCCACGACCGACGGTTCGATCCGCCGCGACCCGGCGACCGGCGACTACCTCGGCCGCAACGGCGTGGAGTTCACCGGCTGGGGCCGGATCCAGACGGACACCGACGGCCACTGGTACGCACGGACGCTGCGGCCCGGCGCCCGCGGCGGCAGCGCGCCCTATCTCAGCGTGTGCGTGTTCGCGCGCGGGCTGCTGGTGCACCTGTACACCCGCATCTACCTGCCCGGCGACGACGCGGCGCTCGCCGCCGACCCGCTGCTCACCCGGGTGGGCGAGCGACGCGACACGCTGATCGCCGCCGACGAGCGCCGGGGGACCTACCGTTTCGACATCCGCCTTCAGGGCGAGGGCGAGACGGTCTTCCTGGAGTTCCAGTGAATTCAGCGGAGTACGGCGGCGGTGACGCCGGGCTGCTCGGTCCCGGGTGGTCCGGTTCGGCCGCCGCGGCCGCGACGGGCGACGGCGCCTTCCTGCGGGCGCTGCTCGACGCGGAGGCGGCCCTCACCCGTGCCCAGGCCGCCCTGGGGCAGGCCCCGGCCGAGGCCGCGACGGCCGTGACCGAGGCGGCCGGCCCCGGGCGCTACGACGTCGGCGCCCTCGCGGAACGCGCCCGCCGCGGCGGCAACCCGGTCATCCCGCTCGTCGCCGACCTGACGAAGGCGGTGGGCACGGAGTACGGGCCGTACGTGCACCGGGGTGCGACCAGCCAGGACATCATGGACACGGCGACGATGCTGGTCGCCGCCCGCACCCTGGACCTCGTGCTCGCCGACCTCGACCGCACCGCGCAGGCCCTGGCCCGGTCGGCCGCCGAGCACCGCGACACGCCGATGCCGGGCCGCACGCTCACCCAGCACGCCGTACCGACGACGTTCGGGCTGAAGGCGGCCGGCTGGCGCTCGCTGGTCCTCGACGCCCGGGACCGCGTGACCCCGGTCCGGGAGTCGCTGCCCGCCCAACTGGGCGGCGCGGCAGGCACGCTGGCCGCCTTCGGGGCGTACGGCGCGGAGCACGCCGAGGAGCTGCCGGCGGCGTACGCCCGTGAACTCGCCCTCTCCACACCCCTGTTGCCCTGGCACACCCTGCGCACGCCCATCGCCGACCTGGCCGGGTGCCTCGCGTTCACGGCCGGGGCGCTGGGGAAGGTCGCCGCGGACGTGCTGACCCTGTCCCGTACCGAGATCGGTGAGGTCTCCGAGGGCAGCGGGGGCGGTTCCTCGGCGATGCCGCACAAGGCCAATCCGGTGCGCGCCACGCTGATCGCGGCGGCCGCCCGGCGGGCCTCGCAGCTCGCGGCCGTCCTGTACGGCTCGATGGCCGCGGAGGACGAGCGGCCGGCCGGCGCCTGGCACGCCGAGTGGGAACCGTTGCGGGATCTGCTGCGGACCGTCGGGGGCGCGGCCCGGGACGCGGCGGAGCTGGCGGAGGGGCTGCGGGTGCACCCGGAGGCGATGCGCCGGAACCTCGGCCTCACCAACGGGCTGATCGTCTCGGAGCGGCTCTCCGCCGGGCTGGCCCCCGTGCTCGGCCGGGCCCGTGCCAAGGAGCTGCTCACCGAGCTGGCCCGGCGCACCCACACCGAGCACCGGACGCTGCGCGAACTCCTCGCCGAGGAACCCGATCTGAAGGACGTCGACCTCGACGACCTGACCGATCCCGCCCGCTACACCGGGTCCGCCGGTGTGCTCACCGACCGTGCTCTGGAGCGACGTTGACCGAGAACCTCCTCAACCACCGCGTCGAGGGCCCCGCTTCGGCTCCCCCGCTGCTCCTCGGGCCCTCGCTCGGCACCTCGTACGCCCTGTGGGACGCCGTGGCGCCCGAACTGTCCACCGCCCACCGGGTGGTGCGCTGGAACCTGCCGGGCCACGGCGGTTCGGCGCCCGACCTGATCAGGGCGGGGGCGACCGTGGGTGACCTCGCCGGCCTGGTGCTCACGCTCGCCGACTCGCTCGGCGTCGGGCGGTTCGCGTACGCGGGGGTGTCGCTGGGCGGTGCCGTCGGGCTGCACCTGGCGGTCCACCACCCGGACCGGCTGGAGAACCTTGCGGTGATCTGCTCCTCGGCCCACTTCGGCGGATCCGGGCCGTGGGAGGAGCGGGCCGGGCGGGTGCGCCGGGAAGGTGTGGAGTGGCTCGCGGAGAACGCCCCCAGCCGCTGGTTCACGCCCGGTTTCACCGTGCCGCGGCTGGTCGAGGACCAGCGGACGGCCGACCCGGAGGCGTACGCCGCCTGCTGCGACGCACTCGCCGCCTTCGACCTGCGGGACCGGCTCGGCGAGATCGCCGTCCGCACCCTGCTGATCGCCGGCCGGCAGGATCCAGCGACCCCGCCGCCGCACCTGCGGGAGATCGCGGACGCGGTGCCGTCGGCCACGCTGGTCGAGCTTCCGGGTGCCGCGCACCTGGCGCCCGCACAGTGCCCCGAGGCCGTCCTGACCGCGCTCCGTTCCCACCTCGACGGGGGCGCCCGGCGCGGGATGGCGGTCCGCCGTGAGGTGCTCGGCGACGCACACGTGGACCGTGCCCAGGCCCGGCAGACTCCGTTCACGGCCCGCTTCCAGGACTTCATCTCGCGCTACGCGTGGGGCGAGATCTGGACCGACCCCACGCTCTCCCGCCGCGAACGCAGCATGATCACCCTCACCGCGCTGGTCGCCCACGGCCACTACGACGAGCTGGCCATGCATGTGCGGGCGGCCCGGCGCAACGGGCTCACGCCGGAGGAGATCGGCGCGGTGCTGCTGCAGACGGCCGTGTACTGCGGGGTCCCGGCGGCGAACTCGGCGTTCGCGACGGCCCAGCGGGTGCTGGCGGAGGAAGAAGGGTGACCCTGCCGGGGACAGGCACAGGAGGGGGCGCTGTGCCTACGGTGGGGGCATGTCGACCATCCTGATCACGGGTGCCACCTCCGGGCTCGGCCGCTACGTCGCCTTCGAACTGGTCCGCTCGGGACATGTCGTCCTCGCGCACGGCCGCGACCCCGGCCGTACCGAGCGGCTGGTGGAGGAGCTGCGCACCGAGGGCGACGCCGAGGCGTTCGTCGCGGACCTGGCCTCGCTGGCGCAGATCCGCGAGCTGGGCGCACGGGTCGCCGAGGCGCATCCCGACCTGGACGTACTGATCAACAACGCGGGCGTCGGCGCCGGCGCCCCCGGCTCGGGCCGCGAACTGAGCACGGACGGCCACGAGCTGCGCCTGGCCGTCAACTTCCTGGCCCCGGTGGCCCTCACCCGAGCCCTTCTCCCCGTACTGCGCGCGAACACCCCGGCCCGGATCGTGAACGTCGGCTCGGCCGGCCAGGAGCCCCTGGACTTCGACGACCCCGAATTCACCCGCGGCTACCAGGGCTTCGCGGCGTACTGCAGGGCCAAGTTCGCCCTGGCGGCCCACACCTTCGCTCTGGCGGAGGAGCTGGCGGGCTCGGGCGTCGCGGTGAACGTCCTGCACCCGGCGACCTTCATGGACACGGCGATGGTGCGGGAGGGCGGAGTGGCGCCATGGAGCACGGTGGCGGACGGCGCGCCAGGGGTACTGGCCCTGGCGACACAGGACCTGGGCACGGGCGGTTACTTCGACGGCACGCGTCCGGCCAGGGCCCACGAAGCGACCTACGACCGAGAAGTGCAGAAACGCCTGTCAGCGGTGACTGATCAACTTCTAGCGCTGTAGCGCCCCTTCCTTTCAGGGGCGCTGGGGGTACCCCCGGCCGAAGGCTGGGCGAGGAACTGCGCGACAAGCCCCCACGCACCCGCACCCCGCAACGCACCCGTCAGCGCAACCCCCGACCCGTATCCAGCACCTCCCGAGCCTGAGCAACCAACCCGTCCGCCCCACAGGACCGAGCCAACGCCAGCCCCCTGTTCAACTCGGCCACCGACCGCGCGGCGATCCCGTACTCCACCCGAGCCGCCGCGTGCTCGTACTGGCAGGGCGAGGCCTCCAGATACGCCACCGCCTGCGAGGCGAGCCGCACCTGCCGCTGCCCGGTCTCCAGCGCGGCAGCGCACCGCAACGCCTCGCCGATCGCCGTGTCCGTGCCGAACCGCTCGGCCTGCCGCCGCGCATCGGCCGCCAGCTGGGCCGCCCGCACCGGGTCCTCGCCCGCGAGGGCCCGGGCGAGGTCGAGCGCCCAGGGCACGACCACGGGGTTGAAGTGGCCGCGCGCGGCGGCCGCCTTCTCCGCCGCCTCCAGTTCGTTCACGGCCTCGTCCGTGCGCCCGACGGCGAGCAGCAGCCGGCCGCGTACCGAGCGCGGGTCGGGCATGACGATCGTGGAGGGGTACGGCGGTGCGAAGCCGTACTGTTCGGCGGTCTCCCAGGCCTGCTGGACATGGCCACGGGCAAGCAGCGTGTCGATGAGGTTGCAGGTGGCGGTCCAGTACAGGGGCAGTCGGCGGCCGACCCGCTCGGCGATCCGCAGGGACTCCCGCAGCGAGGTCTCCGCGTCCCGGAGCCGGCCGCGTCGCCGGTGGCCGAGGCCGACGTAGGCATGGGCGAGGGCGAGGTGGCCGCCGCTCCAGCCGGACGACTCGTAGGCGCGCAGTGCCTCGTTGTACAGGCTCTCCGCGCGGTCGAGGCGATCGGTGTAGACGTAGGAGTTGGCGAGCATCAGCAGGAGTTCTATGCCCCACTCGGTGTCGGTCCAGCCGAGGCCGGGCGCGAGCCGGCCGTTGACGAGGGCGCGGTCGCACAGCTCGACGACCTCCTCGGCGCTCTCGCCCTGGATCAGCAGGTCGAAGCCGCGCAGCATCAGCAGGGCACGCTCGGAGTTGTCGCGGCCGGTGCAGGTGGCGGCGAGGCCGGCGAGCCGCTCGGAGCGCCGTGGGGAGACGGCCTCGCCGGCGATGCCCTCCCACATGAACTGGACGGCCTGGAGCCGGAGTTTCGCGGGCCCTTCCTCGTGCCGGGCGGCCTCCGCCTCGACCGTGCGGACGGCCTCCTCCAGCTGGTCGTTGTGGAGGAGGGCCTGGGAGAGCCGGAAGACGGCGTCGACGCGTTCGGGACCGGAGAGACCGGGCATGCCGAGAGCGCTCTGCAGATGGCCGATGGTGACGGCGGGCTTGGTGAGCAGGGTCGCGCAGCCCAGTTCGTAGAGCACGCGCGCGTGGACGTCGGGGAGGGGCGGTTCGCGCAGGGCGCGTTCGAGGCAGCGACGGGCCGCGTCCGGGGCGCCGACGGCGAGGTGTTCCTTGGCCGCGTCCCGCAGCTGTTCGACGAGTTCCTCGTCGTCGTCCGGGTGCACCTTCAGCAGATGGCGGGAGGCCTCGGCTATGCCCCGGCCGTCGTCGATGACGATCTGGGCGGCGATGCCGTGCATGGCGGTGCACATCGCGGGCGGGATGGAGTTGTAGACGGCGGTGGCGATCAGCGGGTGGACGAACTCCAGGTCGCCCGTGTGGGACCGGGAGCCGGCCGGGTCGGGCTCGGTGAGGATACGGGCGGTGCGCAGGAGTTCGGCGCAGCGCTCGGCGTCGTCCACGGCCATGCTGGCGAGCTGGGCGACGAGACCGACGGAGATGCCGGTGCCGAGGATGGCGGCGGCCCAGGCGAACCGGGTGGCGTCGACGCCGAGGCCTTCGAGGCGGGTGACGAGGCCGCCGCCCCTGGCCGACCGGTTGAGGGCGCGCAGTTCGCCGGCCCGGGCCTCGACGGGTTCGACCTCGCTGTCCTGGACCTTGGCGAGGAGTTCGACGGTCTCGTAGGGGTTGCCGCCGGTGACGGCCCAGACCTCGCGGCAGAAGGGGGAGTCGGCGTGCTCGCCGAGGGCGGCGCGGGTGAGGCCGGCGGTGGCGTCCGGGGTGAGGGCGCTGATGGTGCGGACGGGCCGGCCGGCCGCGGCGGCCACGGCGTCGAGGTAGCGGGCGCTGTCGCCGTTGACCTCGCCGGGGCGGCGGGCCACCAGGACCAGGACGGACAGGTCGTCGAGGCGCTCGACGAAGGCGGCGAGCCAGGCCAGCGTCTCCTGGTCGGCCCAGTGCGCGTCGTCGATCAGCAGGACCAGCGGCCAGTCGCGTTTGGCGAGCCGGCGGACGGCGGCGACCAGGCCGTCGCAGACGCCCTGCGGGTCGGCCCGGCGGTCTCCGGGGTCGGTGATGCCGAGGGCGGGGCCGGCGATCTCGTACCAGTCGCCGAGGTACTCCCGGGCCTCCTCGGGCAGCAGGGAGACCAGGGCGGGCTGTAACAGCTGCCGTACCACGTGGAAGGGGACGCTGCGCAGGGTCTCCACGCCGCGGGTGGACCAGACGGTGCAGCCCCGGCGTTCGGCGATGCGGCGGGTCTCGGCCAGCAGCGCGGTCTTGCCGAGCCCGGCCTCGCCGCGGATCACCAGCAGGTTCCCGGAGGTGGAACGGTCGGCGCACAGGACGTCGAGCGCCTCGTCGACGGCGGCGATCTCCTCCTCGCGCTCCCAGAGCGAAGCCGAGGCGCCTCCCGGGGGCTGCTCCTCCGTCATCCTGCTACCTCCCCAAGTCGCCCGAACGACGTACAGACCACGAGCGTAGCCGTCCTGTTGGCTGTCCGGAGGCGGGTCCGGGCAGCTGTTGCCGTGACGGGTGAAAGCGGGTGCGGCAGGGCGACGCGGGACGGCTCCGACCTGCCGCTGTGCAGCGAACGGACCGTCAACGGGCAGGGACATGAAGCTGACTTTCGAAGATCGGGCAGCGCCGGAGCGGAACCGGAACCTCCGGGCGCTCGCGGCGGGCTCGGTCGGCAATTTCATCGAGTGGTACGAGTTCGGTGTCTACGGCTATGTCGCGACCGTCGTCGCCGAGCGGTTCTTCACTCCGGAGGGCGCGAGCGCGGCCGAGGGGCTGGTGCGCACCTACGCCTCGTTCGGGCTGGCGTTCTTCTTCCGTCCGATGGGTGCGGCCCTGTTCGGCCGGATGGCGGACCGGCTCGGCCGGCGGCCGGTGCTGATCCTGGTGGTGGCGCTGATGACGGGGGCGACGGCGCTGATCGGCGTGCTGCCGACGTATGCGCAGGCCGGTGCGGTCGCGCCGTGGCTGCTGACGTTCCTGAGGGTGGTTCAGGGGCTGTCGGCGGGCGGGGAGTTCGGGGGCGCGGTGGCGATGCTGACCGAGTTCGCGCCACCGGGGCGGCGTGGGCTGTACGGGGCGTGGCAGTCGTTCACCGTGGCCTTGGGGCTGCTGGGCGGGGCGGGGGCGGCGGTGGGGCTGTCCGTGCTGCTGACGGCCGATCAGTTCGGTTCCTGGGGGTGGCGGTTGCCGTTCCTCCTGGCGTTGCCGCTGGGTGCGCTCGCGCTGTGGCTGCGGATCGGTCTTGACGAGACACCGGAGTTCCGGGAGCCGGCCGCGGGCGCCGGGCGCGCCGTGCGGGTGCCGCTGCGGGCGATCGTACTGGCCGTCGCCCGGGTGATGGGCTGGTCGGCGGCCGGGTACACCTTCCTGGTGGTGCTGCCGTCGTACCTCCAGGCCGCGCTGCACACCGGCTTCCGGCAGGCGCTGCTGGCGACCGTGGTGGCGAACCTGGGGTTCGCGGCGGCGATCCTGCCGGCGGGGCTGCTCAGCGACCGGGTGGGGCGGCGGCCGGTGATGCTGGCGGGCGCCGGGCTCGTGGTGCTGCTGGCGCTGCCGCTGCTGCACCTCCTCCGGGACCCGGGAACCCCGGCCGCCGTGAAGGGCGCGGCCCTGTGCGGTGCGGGCGCGGTGGTGGGGCTGATGGCCGGGCCGGGGCCCGCGCTGCTGGCCGAGATGTTCCCGGCGCGGGCCCGCTGCACGGGCCTCGGACTCGCCTACGCCCTGTCCAATGCCGTGTTCTCGGGCTGTGCGGGCCTCATCATCACGGAGGCGGTGCGGCGCACCGGGGATCTCGACGTTCCCGGCTACTACGCGGCGGCGACCTGCGCGGTCAGCGTCCTCGCGCTGGTCGGGTCGCCGAAGCCGAAGACGAAGGCGGGTTGAGACATTGCTGGTGATCGGTCTGATGTCCGGGACGTCGTACGACGCGGTGGACGCGGCGGCGGCCGAGCTGCGGCTGGCGGACGGGACGCTGCTGCTGAAGCCGCTGGGGATGGTGAGCACTCCGTACGACGAGGAGCTGCGGGAGGCGCTCGCGGGGGCGCTGCCGCCGGCCGCCGTGCCGCTGGCGCGGGTGTGCCTGCTGGACACCCGGATCGGGCAGGCGTTCGCGGCGGCCGCGGTCCGGGCCGACCGGGAACTGTGCGGCGGGCGTGCCGAGTTGGTGGCCTCGCACGGGCAGACGGTCTACCACTGGGTGGACGGCGGCCGGGTGCACGGCACGCTCCAGCTCGGGCAGCCGGCGTGGATCGCGGAGGCGACGGGGCTGCCGGTCGTCTCGGACCTGCGGTCGCGGGACGTGGCGGCCGGGGGCCAGGGCGCTCCGCTGGTGAGCCTGGTCGACCTGCTGTGGCTGCGCGGGCGGCCCGGGACGCCGGTGGCGCTGAACCTCGGCGGGATCGCCAACCTCACCGCGCCCGACGGCACGGCCTTCGACACCGGGCCGGGGTGCGCGCTGCTGGACGCGGCGGTCCGGGAGTTCACCGGCGGCCGGCTGACGTACGACGTGGACGGGGCGCTGGCGGCGCGCGGCCGCCCGCACGGACCGCTGCTCGAGGAGCTGCTGACGGAGCCGTACTACGCGCTGCCCGCGCCGAAGACGACCGGCAAGGAGCTGTTCCACGCCGGGTACTGGCGGGCGCCCGCCGGGATCTCCGCCGAGGACGCGCTGGCCACCCTCACCCGGCTGACCGCCCGGACGGTGGCGGACGCGGTGCGAGGCGTGGCGGCGACGGAGGTGGTCGCCTCGGGCGGCGGCACCCGCAATCCGGTGCTGATGCGGATGCTGCGCGGCCTGCTCCCGGAGATCCCGGTGCGCGTCTCCGACGAACTCGGGCTGCCCGCGGCGGCGAAGGAGGCGTACGCCTTCGCGGTCCTCGGCTTCCTGACCGCACACGGCCTCGCGGGCACGTTCCCGGCCGCCACCGGCGCCCGGCACCCGAGCGTCCTGGGCTCGCTGACCCCGGGACGGAACGGACTGCGCCTGCCGCCGCCGGCACCGGGGCCGCCGGTACGGCTGCGGATCGAATGAGCCGTCCGCGCCCACCCCACCCGCAGCACGCCGTCCAACCCGTCCGACCGTCCGGATGACGCGGGCTCGCCCCGTCCGACGCCCGGACGACGCGGGTTCGCCCCGTCCGGGCCGTGCCGGATGACGCCGGCTCACCTCGTCCGAGGCGTGCCGGATCAGGCGTCCCGCGCGTACCGGATCGCCTCGTGCGAACATCGCCGGATCCTCTCATCCGACTTTCACCGATGCCTCATACGGTAGGAGCATGACGCAGGTGACTCCCCCCGGGTGGTATCCCGATCCCGGGCAGACAAGTGACGGTCCGGCCACCGAGCGCTGGTGGGACGGCAAGGCCTGGACGGAGCAGACCCGGCCCGCCGGGTCGGCCGCGGACTGGGGTCCCCCGCCGCAGCCGCCGGCCGACGGGCCCGAGCCGGCCGCCGGGGCCCACCCGGCGTACCCGGCGTACCCGGCCGACGGTGCCTACCCGGGTTATCCGGGGTACCCGGCGCAGCCGCCGGCCCCCGCCAGGCGCGGGCTGCCTACCGGCATCGCCGTCGGCGTCGCCGTGGCGGTCCTCGTCGCGATCGGGGTGGGCGCGTGGGCGCTCACCGGCAACGGCAGCGGCGGCCAGCAGGCCTCCCAGCAGAGTTCGGGCGGCCAGGGCGGTTTCGGCCAGGGCGGCCCCGAGGGCCAGAACGGCGGGCAGAACGGCGGCCAGGGCTTCCCGTTCGGCGGGTCGGGCGGTGGCTCGGGATCCGGTGGCACCGACGGGGGCGCGTCGCCGTCGCCGGGGCAGTCCGAGGCGCCGAAGGTCAAGGGCGGCGGCACGGTGTCGGACTCGATCAACGCCATCAGCATCCCGGTGCCGGACGGCTGGACCGGGCAGGCGATCAGCTACGGCGCCAACGTCAGCTCCGACGACTCCTACAAGTGCCCGGGCGACACCTCGCAGACCTGCACCGCCGGCGGCGCCTACTCGGCGCCCGCGGTGGTGCTGGGCACCAAGGGGGACACGGCCGAGGAGGTCGCCAAGGCGGACATCTCGGCCAACGCCACGGAGTCGTACGGCGGCAAGACCTACGGCTCGATCACCTCGCACGAGGTGCTGGCCTCCAAGGCGGTCACCGTGGCCGGGCAGAAGGGGTACATGGTCCGCTGGAAGGCGATCACCAGCAAGGGCGCCGACGGTTACGTCGAGTCGCTGGCCTTCCCGTCGCCCGCGAACGCCCAGCAGATCGTGGTGGTCCGGTTCGGCGTCGACGTCGGCCAGAAGGAGTCGGTCATCGACACGATCACCAGCGGTATCAAGGTGTCCTCGGGCAGCGGCAGCGGTTCGAACGTCTGACCCGCACACCACGCACCGGTCCCGGAACAGCAGTCGGCCGGGTGGAGCGCCCCTCCGCTCAAAGGGGCACCCCACCCGGCCGGGGGGTGCGCGCCGCCCCCGTCCCCACGGTGCGGCGCGAGCAGGTCACCGTCCAGTCATCCCGTGGACGGCGGCCTGGGTCTCAGGTCAGTCCGAGTGCGGGCAGCGCGACGGCCTCCACGAAGCGGACGAGATAGTCGGCGTCGGCGTACTCGCCGGTGAGCACGGGCCGCACCCGCAGGACGCCGAACATCATGGCGGGCACGTAGTCCAGCGCGGGATGGCCCTCGGGCACCTCGCCGCGCACGACGCCGCTGTGCAGGATCTGCTGGAGCGCGGCGATCTCGGGTTCGACGAGTGCCTCGCGCAACGCCTGTGCCAGTGCCTCGTCCGAGTGGACCGCGTGGCCCAGCGCCGAGAGCAGCTTGGTGTCCTTGCGGGACCAGTCGCCCGCGACCCGCGCCACCTCACGCAGGTCCCCGGCGAGTGAGCCGGTGTCGACGCCGGCGAAGCGCACCTCGCGGTTGGCCCGCAGCGCGGCCGCGACGAACTGCGGCTTCGTCTTCCACTGCCGGTAGAGGGTGGACTTGCTGCATCGGGTGCTGGCGGCGATCCCCTCCATGGAGACGGAGTCATAGCCGCACTCGCGGATCTGTTCGAGCACGGCGTCGAAGAACTCCCGCTCACGCTCCGGCGTGATCTTGGAGCGGCGCGAGGCTGCGACCGTCTCCGGTCCGTCCGCGGCCTGCGACGTCATGTGCTCTTCTCCTCACTCGCGCATCACTTGCGGATCACTTCCGCCCCGCCCGCCGTTCGGCCGGCGCGGAAACCTACAACCAGTGTGGCCTACGTCTATCGATACGCCACTGTACCGGTACTCCACCGTATCGGTACAGTGGCGTACCGGTACTCCACCGTATCGGTACAGTGGCGTATCGGTACGCTTCCGTATCGAAGAGTTCGGGCACCGTCCGGGACTCGCACAGCACCACCGTCAGTGAGGGGGCCTGGGATGAGATCCCAGTCCGAGCCGGCAGCAGCGGAGCCGGGCGCGATAGCCCGGCCGCCGCTCGTCCGTGAGCTCCTGCTCGTCGCAGGGCTCTTCCTCGTCTACAAATTCGGGCGCCAACTGGCCACCGGCCATACCGCCGAGGCCCTGCACAACGCCCACCGGATCTGGGACCTGGAACGGACGCTGCGCCTGCCCTCGGAGGTCGACGTGCAGTCCGCACTGCTGCACGGCGACACCCTCGTCCACCTGGCCAACACCTACTACGCCACGGTTCATTTCCCGGCCACGCTGGCCTTTCTGATCTGGCTCTACCTGCGGCGCCCCGCGCACTACGTCTGGGCCCGCCGGGTCCTCGCCCTGGTGACCGCGGCCGCCCTGGTGCTGCCGTTCACCTTCCCGCTGGCCCCGCCCCGCATGCTGGCCGCGACCGGCCTGATCGACACCGCCCGGATCTACGGCCCCTCCGTCTACGGCCCGCCGAGCAGCGACCACCTTTCCAACCAGTTCGCGGCGATGCCCTCGCTGCACTTCGGCTGGGCCCTGATGGTCGCGATCGGCCTGATCGTCGCCACCCGCTCCCGCCTGCGCTGGCTGTGGCTGCTGCACCCGGCGATCACCCTCCTCGTGATCGTGGGCACCGCGAACCACTACTGGCTGGACGCGATCGTCGCCACCGCGATGCTCGGCGCCGCCCTCGCCCTGATCCACCCGCCGCACCGCACGGCCAGCACGGCCGGGCGCGGCACCCGGCACCTCGTCTCCGAGGAGCCCGCACTGGTGGGGGCGGGCCGATGAGCGCCGCGGCCCTGATCGCCGTCGTCCTCTCCCTGGTGTCGGCCGTCGCCTACGCGGCCGCCGCCGTCGCCCAGGAGCGCCTCGCCTCGAAGACCGCCGGTGCGGGCCTGCTGCGGCTGCTCGGCTCCGGTGCCTGGTGGGCGGCGGTGGGCCTGAACGCCGGTGCCGCCCTGCTGCACGTCGTCGCCCTGAAGTACGGCCCGCTGACCCTCGTACAGCCGCTGGGCGCGCTGACCCTGGTCGCCGCCGTACCGATGGGCGCCCGGGTGGCAGGCCGCCGGGTCACCGCCGGCGAGTGGCGGGGCACCGCCCTGACCCTGCTCGGCCTCGGCGCCCTCCTGGTCACGGCCTCCGGCCCCGCACCCCACCAGGTACTGAGCCTCACCGAAGCCCTCGCGGTGGCCGGTACGACGGCCGCCCTGATCGGCGTCCTGTCCCGCCCCGGCGCGCGCCCGGGCCTGCGTCATGCCACCGCGTCCGGCTTCGCCTCGGGCGTCGCCTCGGCCCTCACGCAGACCGTGACGGTGGCGGCGACCGACGGCTCGGGTCCGGCCCTGAGCGTCGAGGTGATCGTGGTGTCCCTGCTGGTCGCCGCGTTCGCGGTGGGCGGCCTGCTGCTCTCCCAGACTGCCTACCGCGGCGGCCTGGGCGCCCCGCTCGCGGTCGTCACCCTGTCCAACCCGATGGCGGCCGCGGTCATCGGCCTGACCCTGCTGGGCCAGGGCCTCCAGGACGGAGCCTGGGGCATCCTCCTCGCCCTGACGGGAGCGGGCCTGGCCTCCTGGGGCGTGGTCCTGCTCACCCGGGTGACCCCGCCGCCGGCACCCGAACCGGACGAGGAACACCCGGTGGCGGCAGTCCTGGCCCTGGACCCCACCCTGCTCCCCCGCCAGCCGACGGAACCGAAAAAACTGACGGCCCTGTAACGCGCCCCAAAGGGGCGCGGGGAACTGCGCGACCGGCCACGAACCACCCGCAGCCGCCTGACGGCAGTCCCCCACGCCCCTTGGGCGCACTCTCACACCGTGATGATCGCCGGGTCGCTGACCCCGGGCTCCCCGTTCTCCACGTGCCCGGCGAACCGCCGCACAAAGCTCGCGTCGGCCTCGGACGTGACCGTCACGTCGTACCACCGCTCGCTGTGGTTGAGGTGCACGATGTGCGTCACCACGGCCCCCGCACGCACCGTGAACGTGCGGCCCCGGCCGCCGTACCCGTCGGCCACCGCCAGCTTCACCGTGCCGCTGCCCTTGTTGGTGAAGGTCAGCTCGATGTCGTCGCCGTGCTGCCGGGCGGTGACCTCGGGTCCCGCCACCTTGCCGGGACCCTGGAAGGTGCGCAGGAAGCCGTTCGGGCCGTGCACGGTCAGGTCGTACGAGCCGCCCGAGTACACCGAGTTCCAGGTGTCGGAGACGGACTTGCCGGCCTCCGTGGTGTAGCTCCAGGGTCCGTCGGCGCGGTTGTCGGAGGTGACCAGGAAGGCGGCACCGGCCTGCGCGCCCGACGCGAACGTGAGCGTGAACTTCCCGGCCGCCGCGTCCAGCGCACCGTCCACCAGCGGGGCGTACTTGAGCGGCCGGGTGGGCCGCGAGCCGCGCTCCTGCTTCGGCAGCGCCGGGTTGGCCGGCGGGGTGGGCACGTAGTCGGGGTGCCGGTTGCCGTCCGGCGGCCGGTAACCGTCCGTGGACGGCAGCGCGACCGGCTTGGTGTCCTTGCGGGAGAAGTCGAACGCCGAGGTCAGGTCGCCGCTGACGGTGCGCCGCCAGGGCGAGATGTTGGGCTCGTGGACGCCGAAGCGGGCCTCCATGAAGCGGATGATCGAGGTGTGGTCGAGCGTCTCGGAGCAGACGAAACCGCCCTTGCTCCACGGGGAGACGACCAGCATCGGGACCCGCTGGCCGAGACCGTAGGCGCCGGCCGGGTGGCTCGCGTTGCCCGCGAAGAGGTCCAGGCTCGGGTCGACCGTGGACTTGCCCTGCGCGGCGGAGGACGGCGGGAACGGCGGGATCAGGTGGTCGAAGAAGCCGTCGTTCTCGTCGTACGTGATGAACAGGGCCGTCTTCGCCCACACCGCGGGGTCGGCGGTGAGCGCGTCGAGGACCTGGGAGACGTACCAGGCGCCGTAGTTCGCGGGCCAGTTGGGGTGCTCGGTGAAGGCCTCGGGGGCGACCACCCAGGAGATCTGCGGCAGCTTGCCGGCCTTGACGTCGGCCTTGAGCCGGTCGAAGAAGCCCTCGCCCTTGGTGGCGTCGGTGCCGGTGCGGGCCTTGTCGTACAGCGGGTCGCCGGGCTGGGCGTTCTGGTACTGCTTGAAGTAGAGCAGGGAGTTGTCGCCGTAGTTGCCGCGGTAGGCGTCCTGGATCCAGCCCCAGCCGCCGGCCGCGTCCAGGCCGTCGCCGACGTCCTGGTAGATCTTCCAGGAGACGCCGGCCTTCTCCAGGCGCTCCGGGTACGTCGTCCAGCTGTAGCCGGCCTCGTCGTTGCCGAGGACCGGGCCGCCGCCCTGACCGTCGTTGCCCGTGTAACCCGTCCACATGTAGTAGCGGTTCGGGTCGGTCGAGCCCATGAACGAGCAGTGGTACGCGTCGCAGATGGTGAACGCGTCGGCCAGCGCGTAGTGGAACGGTATGTCGTCCCGGTTCAGGTACGCCATGGTGGTGGTGCCCTTGGCCGGCACCCACTTGTCGTACTTGCCGGCGTCGACCGCGGTGTGCGTGTCGTTCCAGCCGTGCGGGAGGTCCTGGAGGAAGGCGAGGCCCAGGTCGTCGGCGTCCGGGTGGAAGGGCAGGACGTCCTTCGTGCCGTTCGACTGGTGCCACACGGACTTGTTGTTCTGGGTGACCGAGCGGGGGTCACCGAAGCCACGGACGCCGTTGAGGGTGCCGAAGTAGTGGTCGAACGACCGGTTCTCCTGCATCAGGACGACGATGTGCTCGACGTCCTCGATCGACCCGGTGCGGTGGTTCGCGGGCAGTGCGGCGGCGCGCTGGATGCTGCTGGACAGCGCGGTGAACGCCGTGGTGGCGCCCGCCAGTTGGAGGAATCGGCGCCGGTTGACTTCGGGCATGGGTGAGCGACCTCTCGTCCTGACGCACGGGCTGGCCGGAACTGGGCGGATTGTGCGCGGGTGCGAGTGTTCCAAGGGCATCGAACGTCAGGGAAGGGTCCGGTGGCGCGGATGTGAAACTCGGCGGTACGGGAGGTAGGTGGTCGGTAAGGAGACGGAGCCGGCCGCGACGGGGGGTGACCGCGGCCGGCCGCCCGGGGTCAGCTGATGAAGGAGCCCGCGGCGCAGGCGCTCTCCGTCACCCACTGGTGGGACATGATGTTGTCGTTCATGGGGTGGCCGTCGGTGAAGTGGTCGCGGGTGAGGTCGTCCACGTAGAGCTCGCCCGGCTTCAGGCAGCCGTAGCCGCCCGAGTAGTTGGCGTAGTAGTAGAAGGCCACGACGTCCTTGCCGCCGACGTAGCCGCTGTTCATCACGGAGGAGGCGACGTTGCCGACGCCCTGGAAGCCGCCGGCGTTGTCGGCCCAGCTGGCGTCGTTGCCCGCGCTGACGCCGAGCAGGCCGCCCGCGCAGTCCCAGTCCCGCCAGGCCCGCACGTTGCCGTCGCGGCCCGGCCACGCCGCGTTGCAGCCGGCGGAGGCCTGGGCCGTCGTCGGCACGGCGAAGCCGACGGCCGCGAGGGCCAGCGTGGTGAGGGCGAGGGTCATTTTGCGCATGATGAATCCCGTTCTGCCTCGTCGGAGGCGGTCGGTGTGGGAAGGGCCGCGGCGGGCGCCGCGGAGTCATGGGGCCGTGGCAGGTGGTGGTGTCAGGTGCGGGCGGGCACGATCCGCTCGGCGCGCTCCAGCGCCCTGAGGCGCGCCTGCCGGTAGGCGTCCAGCCGGTCGCCGTACTCGCCGTCCAGCTGGGCCAGGTAGTGGGCCTCGCGTTCCTGGCCCACGGACTCGAGGGAGACCTCGCGGGCGCAGGTGGCGTCGGCGACCGCGATCCGGGTCTCGGCGGCGAAGCTCCCGGCCTCCTCCGCCCGGGTCTGGACCGCGGGGTGCTCCCGGGTGGCCCGCCGGGCCGCGTCCGGGTCCGGGTAGGGGTGGCCGGCCCGCTTCATGCAGGCGGACCACGCGTGCACGGCCGCGGTGAACCGCCGGTCGTGCAGCAGCTTGCCGACGTACAGCGGGCGCAGGTTGCTCGCCGTCGTGTCGAGTCGGAACCAGGTCTGCGGATCGCCGTAAAGCTGCCGCTCCGCCTCGCCGTCGCAGCCGCCGGTCTGCTTGCTGACCGTGCCGCCGCCCGGGACGTCGGTGCGCAGCACTTCGGCGTGCCGGCCGCCGTCGAGAGCGGTGTCGTACGCGGCCTTCCGCGCGGGGGCGAGGCCCTTGCGGTAGGCGCTGTTGGGGTTGCGCAGCCGGGCGCGGTCCTCCTTCGCCGTGATCCGGCTGCCGTATCCGTAGGTACGGGCCCAGCGCACGTCGTCCTGGACGTAGCCGAGCGGCCTGCTCTCGGCCAGGCTCAGCGGGCGGTCCGTCCAGTAGCGGAACCCGTGGCGGGCCATGCACCGGGCGACCAGACGCTGTTCGGCGTCCGAGACCCGCAGGTCCTCCGCGTAGGTGAGGTCGCGGACCCGGTGGGCGGCGACGGGGGCCGAGCCGTCGCCGGACGCCCGGGAGCAGCCGGTGAGGGCGAGCGCGGCCACGGCGGCGACGGCGCTCAGCCGCACGGTCCTTCGGCGGAAGGCGGTGCGCTTCATCGGGCGGCTCCTCGGGCGTACGGCGAACGGCTCGGTGCTTACGGGCCGTTGACGCCGCCGGCAGGGCGTTCGTATGACATGCCGCGACGGAGAATTTCCGGCGCCACGGACATCGCGGCGGATCCTGGTGCGCGGTCATACGCGGGCCGGCCGCCGGCCGTCTCCCGCACAGGGGGCTCTATGGCCACCCACAGAAACCAGCCAACTGCGGCAGGAGGGAGAACGGCTCCCGCGGCGCCGACGGGGCCCGTCCCCGTTCGGCACACCGGGCCTCGCGGCGGTTCCGTCCGGCCGGTGGGACGGAACGGTTCCGGACACGACGGCCCGGTCGTCGGCCTGCCCCGACGGTGGCCGCCGATATCGTTGTCGGCATTCGCGGGGCGGCGATCGGGGACCGATGTTCGAAGTACGTCTGCTCGGCCCGGTGGAGGTCTGGGAGGGCGGCAGGCGGGCCCCGCTCGGTGGCTCCCGGCCGCTGGCCGTCCTCGCCGCGCTCGTCGTCCACCTCGGCGAGGTGATCTCCACCGAGCGGCTGGTGGACTTCGTCTGGGACGAGGAGGCACCGGCCACCGCGGGTGCCCTGGTCGCCACCCATGTCTCCGCCGTACGCCGGGCCCTGGCCCGGGTCGGCACGGCCGAGGTGGTCCGCACCCGGCCCCCGGGCTATGTCGCCGAGCTCGCTCCGGACCGGGTCGACGCCCGCCGCTTCGAGGAACTCCTCGCGGCCGGGCGGTCCCTGGGGCGTACGGAGGAGGCCGCCGACGTGCTCACCGAGGCGCTGGGGCTGTGGCGGGGCCGGGAGGCGCTGGAGGGACTCGGCCAGCCGTTCGCCCGGATCGAGGCGGCCAGGCTCGCGGAACTGCGGCTGGTGGCCGAGGAGGAGTCCTTCGCGCTGGCCCTGGACCTGGACCGCGCCGACGGCGCCATCGCGCCGCTGCTCGCCCACGTGGCCGCGCATCCGCTGCGGGAGCGGCCGCGCGGCCAGCTGATGACCGCCCTGTTCCGCACCGGCCGGGTCTCCGACGCCCTGCGCGTCTACCAGGAGGGCCGGTCGGTGCTCCGCGACGAGCTGGGCATCGACCCGGGGCCCGAGCTGCGGGCGGTGCACCAGGCCGTCCTCACCCATGACACCGGTGTGCTGGGGACCGGGCGGGCCGCCCGGCCGCCGGTACCGGCTCACCGGAGCGGGCGGCCCCGCCCCGCACTCTCCCATCTCCCGCCCGACATCGCCGACTTCGTGGGCCGGGCCGAGCAGGTCAAATGGGCGACGGAGCTGGTGCGGGGCGTCGGCGACAGCGGCCGGACCGCACCGCCGATCGGGGTGATCTCCGGGCGCTCGGGCATCGGCAAGACCGCCCTCGCGGTGCATGTCGGCCACCGCACCGCCGACCTCTTCCCGGACGGCCGTCTCTTCGTGGACCTGCGGGCCGCCGACACCACCCCGCTGGAACCCGCCGACGCACTGGCCCGGCTGCTGCGGGCGATGGGCGTCGACCCCGACACGCTGCCCTCCGGCGTCGAGGAGCTGACCGGCCTGTACCGCACCCACATCGGGCACCGGCGGACCCTGATCGTCCTGGACAACGCGGCCGGTGAGGCGCACCTGCGGCCCCTGCTGCCGCCGGGCCCCGGTGCCGCGGTGCTGGTCACCAGCCGCCGCCGGCTGGTGGCGCTGGAGGGCGCCGCCCATCTGGACCTCGCCGTCCCGGACGAGGCCGAGGCCCTCGACCTGCTCCGCCGGGTGGCCGGTGCGGGACGCACCTGGGCGGAGCCCGAGCAGGCCGCCGAGATCGTCACCCTGTGCGGGCGGCTGCCGCTCGCGGTGCGGATCGCCGGTGCCCGCCTCGCCGCCCGCCCGCACTGGGCACCCGGCCGGCTCGTCGTCCGGCTGCGCGACGAGCGCCGCCGCCTCAACGAACTCAGCGCCGGGGACCTGGAGTTGCGCGCCAGCCTGGAGCTGGGCTACTCGGACCTCGCACCGCAGGAACGCCGGGCCCTGCGCCGCCTCGCCCTGCTGGACCTGCCCGACTTCGCGGCGTGGATCGCCGCTCCCCTGCTCGACATAGCGACGGAGGAGGCCGAGGAGGCCGTCGAGCGGCTGGTGGACTGCCACTTCATCGACGTGGTCGGTGTGGACGGCACCGGCCTCGCCCGCTACCGCATCCACGACCTGGCCCGCGAACACGCCCGCGAGCGCTGCCTCGTCGAGGAGAGCGCCGAGGACCGCACGGCCGCGGTGCTGCGGCTGGCGGCGAGCTGGCTGGACCTCGCCCGCAAGGCCGCCGCCCGGGGCCCCGGCGGCGCCACCCGCCACTTCCCCGAACCGGCCGCCGTCCGCCCGCTCGGCCCGGAGACCGAGGAGGCGGTCCTCGCCCGGCCCGCGGCCTGGTTCGCCGCCGAGCAGGCCGGGCTGCTGGCCGCCGTGACGCACTGCGCCGACCACGGCATGGCCCGCACCGCGCGTGATCTCGCCGGGGCGCTGATCGCGAGTTCCGCCGCGCTGTACAACCAGTTCGACGCCTGGTCCCGAGCGCACACGGCGGCCATGGCGGCGGTGCGGCGCGGCGGTGACGTGGAGGGCGAGGCCTGGCTCCTGGCCGGCCTCGGTCAACTCCGGTACGAACAGGACCGGTTCGACGACTCATACGCCTACTTCGCGGACGCCTTGCGGCTGTTCGGGGAGCGGCTGCCGGACGGGGCGGCCGTGGCCCTCGCCGGGATGGGCACCGCCCGCCGCGAACAGGCCCGCTATCCCGAGGCGTTGGAGCTGCTGGAGGCCGCGCTGGAGCGGTACGGCGACACGGGCGACGCCGGCGCCCGGGCGGGCGTGCTGTACGGCATCGGCTACGTGCACCGCGAGCAGGGGCGCGGCCCACAGGCCCGGGCGGCGCTGTCCGGGGCCCTCGCGCTGTACCGGGCGGCGGCCGACCTGCACGGCGAGGGGCTCACCCTGCGCTCGCTGGCCCTGTGCGACCGGGCCGATGGCCGGTACGCGGATGCCGAACGGCTCTTCCTGGACGCGCTGCGGATCTTCACCGGCCTGCACGACACCTTCGGCGTGATGTACACCGAACAGGCGCTGTCCAAGGTGGAGTTGCGTACCGGCCGGCCGGCGGAGGCGGGACGGCGGCTGATGCGCTGCCTGACCGTGGCCCGGGAGCGCCAGGACCGGTTCGGCGAGGCGCTGGTGCTGCGCACGCTCGGGGAGCTGCGCCTGGCGGCCGGTGACACCGACGCGGCCCGGGAGCCGCTGGAGCTGGCGGCGGCCCTCTGGGCGGAGTTGGGGCTGCCGCTGTGGCGGGCCCGCACGGTGTGGGACCTGGCCGGGGTGTGGTCGGCGGACGGCGAGGCGGAACGGGCGCGGGCGGCGCGGGCGGAGGCGCTGGAGGTGTTCCGGTCGGTGGGCGGACGAGAGGCCTGGGAGCGGGCGGGCGACGATATGCCGTAGCCGCGTCGCGGCCGCGCGGGCGCATGGCCGCGTCCCGGCCGCGCGGGCGCGTAGCGCCGGATCCGCGCTGCAGAAGGGCTGGTGACGCGCTTGCAGGGAAGCTGCAGAGCAATTGCAGGGGCCCCGGGCAGTCTGTTCTGCGTGACGGACATCATCACGCTCTCCGACTCCCGGGTCGCCGAGGTCACCGAGCAGGAGTGCGGTGAACCGCTGGTCGACCTGCGGGAGACACCCGGCCTGCGGATCGACCCGAGGCAGGCCGACGCCGACGGCAGCTACGCGCACCTGCGCCTCGGGGCGCTGCGCCGGCTGCTCCAGGCGCAGTCGCTGCTGCCCGCCGGGATCCGGTTCCTGGTGGTCGAGGGGTACCGGCCGCCCGACCTGCAGCGCCGCTACTTCGAGCAGTACGCGGCGACCCTGCGCGCGGCCCACCCCGAGGCCGGTCCGGACCGGATCCGCGAGCTGGCCAGCGCCTACATCTCGCCGCCCGAGGTGGCCCCGCACGTGAGCGGCGGGGCGGTGGACCTGACCCTGTGCACCGCCGACGGCACCGAGCTGCCGCTGGGCACGGAGGTCAACGCCACCCCGGAGGAGAGCGCGGGCGCCTGCCGCACCGGGGCACCGAACGTCGGCGCCGAGGCGCGCGCCCACCGCGCGTCGATGAGCCGGGCGCTGACCACGGCCGGCTTCGTCAACTACCCGACGGAGTGGTGGCACTGGTCCTACGGCGACCGGTACTGGGCCCTGCTGAGCGGGGCACCGGCCGCCCGCTACGGGCCCGCCGCCGCACCCGTCCGGCCCGCCTGACCGGACACCTCTCTCAGACCGAAGACCAACGGGGGACGACCATGGAAAGCCACGGCGGCACGTGTACGCAGGACCGGCGCGACGAGGTGAACGGCGCCGCCGAGTCCGTGAGCCCGGGAGAGTTCGACGCCTCCTTCACCGCCGACATGCCCAGACTGCGCAGACGGCTGCTCGCCCTGACCGGCAACCCGCACGACGCCGACGACCTCCTCCAGGAGACGTATCTGCGGCTCTCCCGGCGGGCCCGCGCCCGGAACCTGACGCCGCAGCAGCATCCGTACGCCTACACCTGCACGGTCGCGCTGAACCTGCTGCGCGACTCCTGGCTGCACCCCTCCCGCCGGGAGCGCACCACCGACCGGCTGCCGGAGGCCGGCTGGGACGGCGGACTCGGCACGTACGAGGCCTCGGCCACCGCCCTCGCGCTGCTGAGCGTGCTCTCGCCGAAGGAGGCGGCCGCGGTGATCCTCGTCGATCTGGAGGGGCTCACCCACGACACGGCCGGGGAACGGCTCGGCGCCCATCGCGGCACCGTCCAGCGCAACCGGATGCGGGCGCTGGCGAAGATGCGCGCGGCGCTGGCCGGCTGAGCTCCGGGTGCCGCGCCCCGACGGGGGTGGGGCGCGGCATCCGGTGGATCCGCCCGACCCCCGCACCCGGCTCCACGTCGACGAAGGATGTAGACCTTGAACCTCACCACGCCTGCCAGGACGTTCGCGGTGGTCGCTGCTCTGGCCATGGCTCCGCTGCTGCCCGTCACCGCGCAGGCCGCCGCCCAGGACACCTCGTGCGGGGTGCTGGCCTCCGGCGCCTCGGCCACCGCGCAGGCCGCCGTCCAGGCTGCCTGCTCCCAGATCGGCGTCTGGTACAGCTGGGGCGGAGGCCACGGCGCCACTCCCGGTGCCACGTACGGCTACTACGACGGCTCCGACCCGGACAGCCTGCACGACAACGAGCGCATGGGCTTCGACTGTTCGGGCCTGATGCGGTACGCGTACTACCGGGCGACCGGCACGGACCTGCTCAACGGCACCGCCGACGACCAGTTCCACAGCTCCCAGGCCTCGGCCCGCTTCTCGGCGGGCCAGGGCACGGCTCCGCTGGTCCCCGGTGACCTGATGTTCTGGGGCAGCGGGTACATCCACCACGTCGCCATGTACCTGGGCGCGGGGCAGATGGTCGAGGCGTACGAGTCGGGCACCCACATCCGGGTGACCCCGGTCCGCACGGGCGGCGACTACGCGGGCGCGATCCGCATCAACCCGTCCGGCACGCCGGTGCCGCCGCCGGCGAACGGCGGTTCGACCTTCCAGACCTGGGGCACGGGGGTGCACACGCACTCCTCGCCGAGCGTGCACGCCTCGGTGGTCGACACCTTCGCCGGTCCCACGCAGGTCTCCGTCCAGTGCCAGGAGCACGCGGAGGAGGTGAGCGCCGAGGGCTACACCAACGACATCTGGGCCAGGCTGGCCGACGGCTCCTGGATGACCAACATCTACATCAAGGGTCCCGCCGAGCTGCCCGGCATCCCGGACTGCGGCGGCGACAACCCGACGCCGCCGAGCGGGGGCAGCACGGCGTTCCAGACCTGGGGCACGGGCGTGCGCACGCACAGCGAGCCCAACGTGAACGCCGGTGTCGTCGACTACTTCGCCCAGCCGACGACGGTCAACGTGGTGTGCCAGACGCACGCCCAGCGGGTCACCGCCGAGGGGTACGTCAACGACGCCTGGTCCAAGCTGACCAACGGCGCGTGGATGACGAACATCTACATCAAGGGGCCGGCCTGGCTGCCGGGGGTCGCCACCTGCTGATCCGGGCCTGGCTGCGGGGCGTCCGACGAGTGGGCGCCCCGTGGGCACGCCTATTCACTTTGTTGTCCATGCCGAGCCGCCCGTTGCTCCAGCCTCCGCAGGGCCAGGTCCCCCCACTGGAGGTTCTCCCGCTCGAAGGACATCCCGCGCAGCAGGGTCAGGTACGGGCCGATGCGGTCCGCCTCGGCGAAGTACGCCTCCTCGGACCGGCCGGCGAGGAGGCGCTGCCGGATCCGCTCGTAACGGGCGAGTTTGGCGGTGGCCCACTGCATGCGCTCGGCGACGGCCGTCCGGACCGCCTCGATGTCACCGGCGTCCGCGCACTGCACCTTGACCAGCAGCTCGTCGCGGACCACCGCGGGCCGGCCGGGGGGCTCGGACGTGTAGGCGCGTACCGCCTCGCGGCCGGCGTCCGTCAGCGAGAACAGCCGCTTGTTGGGCCTGCGCTCCTGCTCGACGACGCGGGCGGCGACCAGTCCGTCCGCCTCCATGCGCTCCAGTTCGCGGTAGAGCTGCTGGGGCGTCGCCGTCCAGAAGTTGGCGACCGTCGCGTCGAACCCCTTCGCGAGGTCGTAGCCGGAGGCCTCTCCCTCCAGGAGGGCGGCCATCAGCGCATTCCGCAGAGCCATGGGAGCACGCTAGCATCTATCTACTCAATTTTTTGACTAGATGAGGTGGGCTCCATGCATCCCTTCCGCAAGGCCGTCGAGAGCGGTGACATGGACGCCGTGGCCGCCCTGCTGGCCGACGACGTCGTCTTCACCAGCCCGGTCGCCTTCAAGCCGTATCCGGGCAAGGCGATCACGGCCGCGATCCTGCGCGCGGTGTCGCAGGTGTTCGAGGACTTCGCCTACGTACGGGAGATCGCGAACCCGGACGGCCGCGACCACGCCTTCGTGTTCACGGCCGAGGTCGCCGGCAAGCAGCTCCAGGGCTGCGACTTCCTGCACTTCGACGAGACCGGGAAGATCGACGAGTTCACGGTGATGGTGCGCCCGCTGTCGGCCGCGCAGGCGCTGTCCGAGGCAATGGGCGCCCGGTTCGAGCAGATCGCCCAGGAGGCCGCCGCCGCGCGGTGACCCGGGCGGGCGGGTACGCCCTCCGAGCCGTAAGGGCCGACCGGGCTCAGGAGCGGCACCGATCCCCCGCGCCGTCTGAGCTGATGCGAGCACCGTGGGAGCAGCACGGGAGCGCGGCGGAAGCAGGGCGGGGGTCAGGAGATGGGGTCCAGCCCGTAGCGGGTGCGGCCGCCGGTCAGTTCCCGTCCGGTGACCAGTTCCGGCTCGATGCGGACGAAGACCTCCCGCGAGGACGGAACCCAGGACCTGGGGCCGTCCCGGACGAGCCGCGCGTGCTCGCCGGAGTCCCTGACCACGGCCGCGCGGCCGGTCACGACGACGCTCCAGCCGGCCTGCGCGACGGCGTCGACCTCGTCGACCTCGAACGCGACGACCGAACCGTCGACGGCCCGCACCAGCTCCGAGGCCTCGGACGTGCGCATGACCACCGCTCCGTCGCGGTCCAGAGCGAAGTTGACCGGCAGCACGGCCGGCAGCGCCCCGCGCGTGTGGACGATACGGCCGACCGGCACCCCGCCGAGCAGCCGCAGGCACTCGCGCCGGTCGAGTTCACGGAATCCGTCGTTGGCATACATCGGCCGTCTCGTCTCTCAGCTCTCCCACGACGGCGTCCACGCGTACGACGACGCCGGCGGGCTCCTTGATGATCCGCTGCGGGACGGCCGGCAGGCAGGCCCCAGGTGGACGCCGGGAGCTCGCCGGTGTCGCCCCGCCCGTCCACTTTGTCCCGGCCCGGCGGGGTCCGCTTGGGCCGTTCGGCCCCCATCGGCCGCCGGACGGGCCCTCCGGGCCGGCGCCCCGCAAGACGGGCCGTTCGGGCCCGCCGCCGGGACGTCAAGGGGGCCGAACGGCCCTTCCGCGCGACCCGCCGGCTGGTCTTCGCTCTTTCCATGGCCGACAACCACCCGAGGTCCGCGACGTACCGCACGACCCGTACCGACGGGGGCACGACCGTCGTCACCCTGCACGGCGACCTCGACCTCCTGGCGGTTCCGGTTCTCTGCGCGGCCCTCGACCACCTGACGTCCGGTACGGAGCCCGATCTGGTGCTCGACCTGAGCCCCGTCTCGTTCATCGACTGCACCGGCCTCGGTCTCCTGTGCCGGGCCCGCAACCGGGTCCGGTACCGCGTCGGCAGACTGCGCCTGGTGACGCCGGAGGACGACTTCCGGCGGCTGCTGCGCACCACGGGGCTGGGCGACGCCTTCGAGCTGTATCCCGGCCTCCCCGAGGCCCTCGCGGGCACGGACGCCCCCGGAGCGGTCGCCTGACCCGGAGGGGACGGGGAGCAGGGACGTTCAGCCGTTCCAGGTCCAGTCGGCGACCTCGGGCAGGTCGGTGCCGTGCTCGCGGATCCAGGCCTGGTGGCGGGTGCGGGCGTCGGCCATCTGCTGGCGTACGGCCGCGGCGCGGACGGCGAGGCCGGGGACACGGTCGATGACGTCCATGACCAGCCGGTAGCGGTCCAGGTCGTTGCGGACGACCATGTCGAACGGCGTGGTGGTGGTCCCCGACTCCTTGTAGCCGCGCACGTGCAGGTGCGCGTGACCGGTACGGCGGTAGGCGAGGCGGTGGATCAGCCAGGGGTACCCATGGTAGGCGAAGATCACCGGCTTGTCGGCGGTGAACAGGCCGTCGTACTCGAAGTCGGTCATCCCGTGCGGGTGTTCGTCCTTCGGAAGCAGCCTCGTCATGTCGACGACGTTCACCACCCGCACGGCCAGCTGCGGCAGCTGCCGGCGCAGCAGCTGGGCGGCGGCGAGCACTTCCTGGGTGGGCACGTCACCGGCACACGCGAGCACGACGTCGGGCTCGCGGGTGCCGTTCTCGGTGCCGGCCCACTCCCAGATCCCGGCGCCGCGCGCGCAGTGCACGCGGGCCTGGTCCATCGAGAGCCAGTCGAAGCAGGGCTGCTTGCCGGCCACGATGACGTTGACGTAGTCCCGGCTGCGCAGCGCGTGGTCGGCGACGGACAGCAGGGTGTTGGCGTCCGGCGGGAGGTAGACACGGACGACCTCGGGGCTCTTGTTGAGGACGTGGTCGACGAACCCGGGGTCCTGGTGCGAGAAGCCGTTGTGGTCCTGGCGCCAGACGTGGGACGTGAGCAGGTAGTTGAGGGAGGCGACGGGCGCCCGCCACGCCAGCTCCCTGGAGGTCTTCAGCCACTTGATGTGCTGGTTGACCATCGAGTCGACGATGTGCACGAACGCCTCGTAGCAGGAGAACAGTCCGTGCCGGCCGGTGAGGAGATAGCCCTCCAGCCAGCCCTGGCAGGTGTGTTCGGAGAGGATCTCCATCACCCGGCCGTGCCGGTCCAGGTGCTCGTCGACCGGCAGCAGCCCGGCCTGCCAGGCCTTGCCACTGGCGCCGTAGACGGCCTGCAGCCGGTTGGACGCGGTCTCGTCCGGGCCGACCAGCCGGAAGTCCCGGCGCGCCCCGGTGTCCTTCATGACCTGCGCGAGGAGGTCGCCGAGCACCCGCGTGGGTTCGTGCAGGGCCGTCCCCGGCTTGTCGACGGGGACGGCGAACTCGTCGAGGTCGGCCAGGGGCAGGTCGCGGACGAGCAGCCCTCCGTTGGCGTACGGCGACGCGCCCAGCCGCCGTGCTCCCTCCGGGACACAGGCGAGCACGTCGGCGACCGGCCGCCCGTCGGAGGTGAAGAGCTCGTCGGGCCGGTACGACCGCAGCCACGCCTCCAGCTGCCGCAGGTGCTCCGGATTCTCCCGGACGCCGGCCAGTGGCACCTGGTGGGCCCGCCAGGTGCCCTCGACGGGGACGCCGTCCACCTCGGCCGGACCGGTCCACCCCTTCGGCGTACGCAGCACGATGACCGGCCAGTGCACACGCTCGGCGACCCCCTCCTCGCGTGCCGACCGCTGCATCACCGCGATCCGGTCCAGCGCGTCGTCCATCGCCGCCGCCATGGCCCGGTGGACCTCGTGCGGGTCGTCGCCCGTGACGTGGATCGGCTCGTGGCCGTAGCCGCGCAGCAGTTCGTCGAGTTCGGACTCGGGGAGGCGGGCCAGCACGGTCGGGTTGGCGATCTTGTAGCCGTTGAGGTGCAGGATCGGCAGGACCGCGCCGTCGTGGACCGGGTCGAGGAACTTGTTCGAGTGCCAGGAGGCGGCCAGCGGCCCGGTCTCCGCCTCGCCGTCGCCGATCACACAGGCGACCAGCAGGTCCGGGTTGTCGAGGGCCGCACCGTAGGCGTGGGAGAGGGAGTAGCCCAGCTCACCGCCCTCGTGGATGGAACCGGGCGTCTCGGGGGCCACGTGGCTGGGCACCCCGCCCGGGAAGGAGAACTGCCGGAACAGCCGGCCCATCCCGGCCGCGTCCCGGGGAACATCGGGGTAGGTCTCGCTGTAGCTGCCCTCCAGCCAGGAGTTGGCCAGCACGGACGGGCCGCCGTGGCCCGGCCCCCACACGCACAGCGCGTCGAGGCCGCGTGCCCTGATCACCCGGTTGAGGTGGGTGTACACGAGGTTCAGGCCCGGCGAGGTACCCCAGTGGCCCAGCAGCCGGGGCTTGATGTGCTCGGGCCGCAGCGGTTCGGTGAGCAGCGGGTTGGACATCAGGTAGATCTGGCCCGCCGCCAGGTAGTTGGCGGCACGCCAGTGCGCGTCCAGGGTGCGCAGTTCCTCGTCGGACAGTACGGTGGCGTCCTGGTGTTCGACCTTGGACATCGGGTGGCTCCATGGGTAGGTCATCGGGCGGTGGAGGCGGCATGGCCGGCAAACAGGCGGCGGAGCTGCCGCGCAAGGTGTACGAGGCGGAACTGCTGCGGTTGCAGACCGAGTTGGTGAAGCTGCAGGAGTGGGTGCGGGCCACGGGTGCACGTCTTGTAGTGATCTTCGAGGGACGGGACGCGGCCGGCAAAGGCGGGACGATCAAACGGGTGACCGAGCACCTCAATCCGCGGATCGCCCGGATCGCGGCGCTGCCGAAGCCCACCGAGCGCGAGCGCACCCAGTGGTACTTCCAGCGGTACGCGGAGCATCTCCCGGCGGCCGGGGAGATCGTGCTGTTCGACCGGTCCTGGTACAACCGGGCCGGCGTCGAGCACGTGATGGGTTTCTGTACGCGGGAGGAGTACCAGCTCTTCCTGAGGCACTGTCCGATCTTCGAACGGATGCTGGTCGAGTCCGGGATCCTGCTGCGCAAGTACTGGTTCTCGGTGAGCGACACCGAGCAGCAGGACCGGTTCCGCAAGCGTCTGGACGATCCGCTGCGGCGCTGGAAGCTCTCGCCGATGGACCTGGAGTCGATCACCCACTGGGAGGCCTACTCCCGGGCGAAGGACGAGATGCTCGTCCACACGGACGTCACCGACGCGCCCTGGTACGTCGTGGAGAGCGACGACAAGCGCCGGGCCCGGCTGAACATGATGGCCCACCTGCTGTCGACCGTGCCTTACCACGATGTGCCGCCGCCGGTGCTGGAACTCCCGAAGCGGCCGCCGTCGACCGGCTACGAGCGCCCGCCGAGGGATCTGCAGACCTACGTGCCCGACCACGCGGCGAGCCTCTGAGAGAGAAGGCCGCCGGCCGGTACCGGCGGGCGGGACTCGGCCCGCCGGCCGGGTCCTGCGGTGGCGGTGCGAAGCACGATCTTCTCCTCCTGGGCCGTGGGCCCCGCGAGACTCCTTCGGCGGAACCGGCTCCAGCATCGCGTCCGGGGGGTGCGCAGAGCAGGGGCCACTGGTCCCGGACCGGGGCCGCTCGGCCCATGCCCGGGGCCGGGCGGCACGGCCGACGGCATCGGGCCGGCCCCCGGGCGCCGGACCCCGAAGGCCGGTACCGACGGATTCCGGGACACCGGACGGAAGGCGGCGCATGACCCACGGCAGGGGCGGACACCCGGGGTGGCACCGGCTCGTGCCCGGACTCGTCTCGCTGCTCGGCTACCGGCGCGCCTGGCTGAAGGGCGACCTGCTGGCCGGGGTGACCGTCGCCGCGTACCTGGTGCCGCAGGTCATGGCCTACGCCGGGGTGGCCGGGCTGCCCCCCGTCGCCGGCCTGTGGGCGATCCTGCCCGCCCTGGCCCTGTACACGGTGTTCGGCTCCTCGCGGCTGCTGTCGGTCGGCCCGGAGTCGACGACCGCCCTGATGACGGCCACCGTGGTCGCCCCGCTCGCCGCCGGCGATCCCGGCCGCTACGCCGTGCTGGCGGCCGGCCTGGCCGCCACCGTCGGACTGCTCTGCCTGGTCGCGCGGGCGGTCCGCCTGGGATTCCTGGCGGACCTGCTCTCCCGCCCCGTCCTGATCGGCTACCTGGCCGGGGTCGCCCTGATCATGGTCGTGGACCAGCTGCCCAAACTCACCGGAGTACCGGGGACGGGAACCGAGTTCTTCCCCCAGCTCTGGTCGTTCTTCACCCACCTGGGCGAAGCACATGCGGCGACCGTGGTCTTCTCGGCGACGACGCTCGTCTTCCTCCTCGTCGTCACGCGGTACTTCCCGGTGCTGCCCGGCCCGCTGCTGACCGTGGTCCTGGGCACGGCGGCGGTGGTGGCGTTCGGCCTCGACGGCCGTTACGGCATCAGGGTCATCGGCACCGTCCCGGCGGGCCTGCCCGGCCTCGCCGTGCCCGACCCGACCGAGCTGCCGCGCCTGGTCCTTCCCGCGCTCGGGGTCCTCCTGGTGGCGTACACGGACTTCATCCTCACCGCCCGCGCGTTCGCCGGCCGCGGCCCCGACGAGGGTCCCGGGCTCGACGCCGACCAGGAGTTCCTGGCCCTCGGCGCGGCCAACCTCGGCGCGAGCGCCCTGCACGGCTTCCCGGTGAGCAGCAGCGCCAGCCGCACCGCCCTGGCCACCTCGGCGGGGGCCCGCAGCCAGGCGTACTCGCTGGTCGCCGGCGCCCTCGTCCTCGCGGTCCTGCTCTTCCTCAGCCCCCTCCTCACCCGGACGCCCGCCGCGGTGCTCGGCGCCCTGGTCGTCTACGCGGCGACCCGCATGACCGACCTGGCCGGTTTCCGCCGCCTGGCCGCCTTCCGCCGCCGCGAGCTGCTCCTCGCGCTCGGCTGCCTGGCCGGGGTCCTCGCCCTGGACATCCTGTACGGCGTGCTGGTCGCCGTCGGCCTGTCGGTGGCCGAACTGCTGACCCGGGTGGCCCGCCCGCACGACGCTGTCGAGGGCCTGGTACCCGGCGTGGCCGGTATGCACGACATCGACGACTACCCCACCGCCCGCACGATCCCCGGTCTCCTGGTCTACCGCTACGACTCGCCCCTGTTCTTCGCCAACGCCGAGAACTTCCACCGCCGCGCCCTGGCCGCCGTCGACGAACAGACGACGCCCGTCCGCTGGTTCGTCCTCAACATGGAGGCAAACGTGGAGGTCGACATCACCGCCCTCGACGCGGTGGACGCCCTGCGCCGCGAACTGACCGCGCGCGACGTCGTGTTCGCCCTCGCCCGGGTGAAGCAGGACCTGCTGGACAGCCTGGAGGCGTACGGCCTCGCGGACACGGTCGGCCACGACCGCATCTTCCCGACCCTGCCGACGACGGTGACGGCGTACCGCGCGTGGCTGGCGGCACGGCCGGGCCGGTAGGACGGGGACCGGGCACCGCTGCGCGGGGCGGGGAGCGGGCCGTCCGGTCCGGGGCCGTACCGAAGGTCCCGGGCCGAGGGACCGCCCGGCCCATGGCGGGCCCGGCCCCGGCACCGCACGCTGGCCGTGGTGGCCCGTACCCACGTCCCGTCCCGGGAGGCATGCCATGAACACCCCGTCGACCCTCGGCACGCTGCGCGTCCTGCCCGCCGACCGGCAGCGGCAGCTGATGCGGCACGCCCGGGAGGTGGCCTTCCCGCAGGGCACGCGGCTCTTCGAGGAAGGCGGTCACGCCGACCGGTTCTGGATCATCCGCACCGGCCGCGTCGAACTCGACATGCACGTCCCGGGCCGCCGTGCGGCCGTCATAGAGAGCCTCGGGCACAACGAGCTCATCGGCTGGTCGTGGCTGTTCGCACCCCCCGTCTGGCACCTGGGCGCCGAGGCCACCACGCCGGTACGCGCCTACGAGTTCGACGCCGCGACCGTCCTGGCCCTGTGCCAGGAGGACCCGGAGCTGGGCAACGCGATGAGCCAGTGGGTGGGCCAGGTGCTCGCGCACCGCCTGCGCGCGGCCCGCAAACGGCTGCTGGACCTGTACGCCCCGTACGGCGCCGGCGCGAACGTCTGACGCCGGCCGCCGGGCCTGGCGGTGGGGTCCCCATCTCGAGACCTCAGGTCTGTGTGTTCGGCTCGTTCCCTGCTACTGCTCTGAGGACTCGTCATGTGGAGCGGCTCGGCCGCGGAGCGTCACGAGGGTCAGCAGCGCTGAGAACAGTGCGGCCGAGCCACAGACGACGAAGCCGATCGAGTAGCCGTGGCCGAGCGCGTCCAGGGCGAGAGGGTGCAGGTCGGCCAGTTTCGGTGACGCCGCCGAGGCACCGTTCACCGCGAGTGGGCCGCCCTCTTCCAGCACGGCCGTGCCGGCGCCCTTGAGTGCCTGCGGCAGCGCGGAGTCGTGCAGGGAGTCGGAGAAGCTGCTCGCCGCGCGGCTCAGGGCCACGGCGCCGATGACGGCCGGGCCGAGGGTGAAGCCGAAGTCCCGCAGCAGGTTGGTGGTGGCGCTCGCCATGCCGGCCAGGTGCAGGGGAACGGTGTTGACGGCCGTTGCCGTGATCGACGAGACGGTGATCGCGAAGCCCAGGCCGACCAGACCGAGCGGCAGGATCAGCGAGGTGAAGGCGCTGTCGGTGATCGGCAGCGTGGCCGCCCAGTAGTCGCCCGCCGCGATCAGCAGCAGCCCCGCACCGAGCAGGAGCCCCGGTGCCACCGTTCTCAGCAGCCGTTCCGTCAGCGGCAGCATCGCCAAGGTGATGCCGTTGAGCAGGACGAAGGCCAGGGCTGTCCGCATCGGGGCCTGGTCCTGCACCGGGCCGAGCCGGATGCTCACGGAGTAGGCGGTGCCCAGAAAGGCGAACATCCCCACCACGGCCACGACGGAGGCCACCGCGAAGGCGCGGTTGCGGAACAGGTCCAGGCGAAGGAGCGGGGACTTCGCACGCCTCTCGGCCAGGACGAAGGCGGCGAGGAAGACGGCCGCCAGGACGAAGGCGGCGATGATCGAGGGCGAGGCCCATCCGTCCGTGGGGCCCTGGATGATGGCGTAGAGCAGGGAGAACAAGCCGAGGCCGATGGTCAGTTGGCCCGCCACGTCCAGCGAGCGTCCCTCAGGCGCGCTGGAGTTGACGACGAACAGGGCGCTGACGGCGGCACTCGCCGCGGCGATGGCGGTGACCACGACGAAGGACCAACGCCACGAGCCGTAGGTGGCGGTGATGCCCCCGAGCAGGGGCGCGAGGAACCCGCCGGTGGAGAGCAGGGCCGCCCACATCGCGATGACCCGGGCCCGCTGCGCGGGCGAGGTGGTGCCGGCGGCCAGGATGGCCAGCGAGGTCGGGAACAGCGCGGCGGCACCCAGGCCCGACAGGGCCTGTCCGGCCCAGAGCTGGTGGACGCCGGAGGCGGTGGCGCTGACCAGCTCGCCCACGGCGAGCAGCGAAGCGCCGCCTATCAGCAGCCGCTTGCGGCCGAAGAGATCGCCGAGCAGGCCGAAGGTCAGCTCCAGTACGGCGACCGGCAGCAGGAAGGCGTCGGAGATCCAGGTGAGCTGCGAGCCGACCGGATGCAGGTCGGACTGGAACAGCCCGTTGAGCGTGGCCGGAATGGCCAGGCCGATCTGGGCGAGGCAGACGGCGAGGAGACCGGCGACCAGGGTGCCGGTGGTCAGACCGCGCCCGACCTCGGTTCTGGCGGATGGTTCGGTCGTCATTGACACGGGGGCTCCTGAGGTAAGCGGGTTCGGGGCGGGGAGAGGACGCTTGGGGATCAGCGGGTACCGGTCAGACGATTCGGCCGGTAGTCGGTGAAGGCGGCGCCGCCGAGGTCCAGTTCGTCGGCGCTCTGCTGGAGTTCGGCGGGGGTGGCGGAGTTGTCCCAGTGCCCGGTGTCCAGGCGGTGCTCCACGGCGTGCAGCCCGGCGACCACTTCGGCGGTGGTGAAGTTGCAGTGGCTCTGGCGTGCCACATAGGCCTGCCGCAGCAGCGTGGAGTCGCCGGCCCTGCGCACCCGCCCGGCGAAGGCCGTCTCCTGCTCGACGGGCACCAGTTGGTCGGCGGTGGTGTGGATGTCGAGCAGCGGCACGGCCAGTCCCTGTCCGGCCGTGGAGGTCCGCTTCAGACGGGCCACCGCGGCCGGGTCGGCCGATATGTCCGCACCGCGGGTGAGCCGGTTCAGGTCCGTCCGCAGGTCGAGCCCGGCGTCGTGGTAGAGCGCCTTGATCTGCTGGGCATGGCTGGACTTGTGCAGCAGGCCGGCGTAGTCGACGCCCTTGTTCCAGGATGTGTTGCCGCCGGCGGACTGCTCCACCGACCAGCGCGCCGGGACGATGAAACCGAGCAGGCCCTGGGCCAGCCATGCGTACTGCTGCTCCTCCTGGCCCGCGAAGTCGTCACGCGCGGGCGGCTGTTGCCCCGGAGCCCAGTCGGCCAGGTTGAGGAAGGCGGCGGCCAGGGCGATACGGGCACGCCCCGTGGAGGACTGCTGTGCCGTTTCCACAGCCTTGGTGAGCCGGTCGGCGAGGGCTGCGCCGTCGGCCTGGCCGTCCAGGTTCACGAGCTTGTCGGCGTCGGCGGGGTCGAAGAAGGTGGCCAGGGTGTACTCGGCGTCCAGCTGGTAGTTGTCCAGATCCACGCCGCCCGCGACCAGGCCGCACAGGCCGAGCGAGCCGTCGACACGTCCCGCGCCGTCGCGGGCGATCTGGGCGTTGATGAGGCCGCCCATGGACTGACCTACGGAGATGGTCCGGGTGGGCGTGCCGACCTGCCGGCGGAAGGCGGTGAGCGCCGCGAACTGATCCCGCTCGGCCGAGTCGAGTGCCCACATCGAGCCGTTCGGGTCGTAGGAGGAGCCGACGAGGGCGTAGCCGGCGTCGAGCAGTGCCTGGCGCGCCGCGGCCGACGGGGCGTCGGCCGCGGTGGTCGGTCCGAAGCCGTGGCTGAACAGCAGCAGGCTGCCGTTCCACTGCGCGGGTTTGTCCGCGATCCAGGTGGCGCCGTCGGACAGGGTGCCGGAGTAGTGATCGGCGGTGGTGGCCTGGGCGCCGGTCGCCGGCCCGATCAGGGAGGCCGCGAAGGCAGTCGCACAGGCGGCGGCGAAGGTCGAGAAACGGGGTCGGGGCATGGCGGCGGCTCCGCGAGTCGGGGGGAGGACCGAGTGAGGGCGCGAGCTGGAAGAGCGCTGCGAATGTAGGGCTCTTTTTTCATTGCCGTCAATGGCATGCCCAATATTGAGGCAGGTGACCCCGCGTCCGGATGCGCGAGGCCTGGGTGCGGATCAGCCCAGCGGCAGGATGTCGAGCAGTCGGGCGGCCACACGCGCGGCCGGGCGCTCCCAGCGGCCGGCCAGACCGCGGAAGACGGTCTCCGCCTCGGCGGCGGGCCAGTCCCTCGGAAGGTGCTCGGCGGGCAGATGCGGGTCGCGTCGCACCAGGTCCAGCCAGTCGGTGTGGAGCAGGAGCTGGCCTGCGAGTTCGTCGCCGGAGACCGCCGCGGGAAGCGGGTCGGTACGGTCCCAGCGCTCCAGGAACGCCCGGTACCGGGCACCGATGGCCGGCACGTCGAAGGCCTGCTCCAGCACCTCGCGGACATCGGTCGGCGACTCCACCTCCGCCCGGAACACCCGCAGGTACGGTTCCAGGCCGAGATCCGCCACCATCTCGCGCACGTCGACACGCGCCGGTGCCACCCACAGGCCGCTCTGCAGGGGGCCGAAGCCCGCCCAGATCAGCCGGGAGCGCAGGTCGTGCCGTTCACGACTCCACGCCTCGGGCAGCGAGAAGCCCACCATCGTCCACCGGCCGTCCCAGTCCCGGTTCACCGCACCGGTGCGCCAGATGCGGTCCCTGCCGTCCGCCAGCACCTGGACGGCATGCGGAGTCAGCCCGAAGTAGGCCTTCCGGCCCTGGCGATGACGCTCCAGCAGGCCGCGTTTGACCATCCGGTTCAAGGTGGTCCGCACCGCCTCCTCCGTACTGCCCGACCTTCCGAGAGCAGCGATCACGCTGCCCGACGACACGGCGATGGGCCGCCCCAGTACATGGGCACCGAAGAACGTCAGCATCAGGGACTGGGTACGCGGCTCGGGACCGCTCTCCGCGACGGCATCGGCACTGGTCATCGGCACAGCCTAGGCCCGGAGCGGGTGCACACCGTTTCCCGCGTGGCAAAAAATGTCATTTTTGTGACCGCGGTCGAAAGATTGCCGTGTGATGGCGATCGGTGGACGCAGTCGGAAGGCGCCGGGAGAGCTGTTCGGCGGGCGTCAGGTGTCCGGCCGGTTGCCGGCGCCCCCGAGGAGCCCGTCTCCGTCAACGTCTTCACGCTGATCATGGGACGCCGGTCGATCGCCGGTTCCGCCATCGGCGGCATCGCCGAGACCCAGGCGGTGCTCGACTTCTGCACCGCGCACGGCTTCGGCGCCGAGATCGAGGTGATCGGCGCCGACCAGATCAACGATTCACCCCCGGCCCCGAACCCCGACAGCCTCAGAAATCGACTTCCTCGGCACACGCCGGTAGCCATGAAAGGCGTTCTCGGCTTTCCGCCGTGGAATCACATCAAGTTCCGCGAGTTCCCGCAGAGTCAGGGCCACATGCGGAAAATCCGGTCACGCTTCTGTTCTCCATCGTGTCCATTGTGCGAGAAGCACACCGATGGAGGGCAGGGCGATGCCGACCATGGAGACGTCGAGGCCGTCGAGGAACAGCACCAGACAGAGCACGGCGAGGACGGCCCACAGGCGGGCGGTCCAGCCGGGGGTGGATCTCTTTCCCGGCACATGAGCAGACAGGTCGGACGCCTCGGCGCTGAGGAACCGGTCGGAAGAGGGCCGGACCGGGGGCGGAGGCGCGCGGCGCGGTCGGCCTGGTGACGAGCGTGCCAGGAGATGCCGTACCCGAAGAAGGGAGAGCCTCGTCCCAGGCACGGGGTGCGTAGGAGAAAAGGCTCCCCCTTTGAAGGGAATAGCTCGTGAGGGGAACCGCCGGCGGGCGTCAGGCGGAGTTGCTCCTGGCCGTGTGGCCCGGGTCCGCGGCCCAGGAGGCCAGCAGGCGCAGGCTGTCGTGGGTGGGTGTGCCGGATTCGGCGGTCCAGACGATGATCTGCAGGTCGGGGTCGGCGGCCCAGGTGACGGCGTTCCAGTCGAGATACAGGTCCCCGACGACGGGGTGGCGCAGGTGCTTGCTGCCGGTGTCCCGGACGGCGACGTGGTGGGCGCCCCACCATCGCCGGAACTGGTCGTCCCGGACCGAGAGTTCACCCACCAGAGCGGCGAGCTGCGCGTCCCCGGGGTTGTTCGTGTTGTGCATCCGCATCTGGGCGATGGCGAGCCGGGTGACGCCCTCCCAGTCCGCGTACAGCTCGCGCATCGTGGGATCGGTGATGAGCAGCCTGATGTAGTAGCGCTGCTTCTCGGGGATCTTTCCGAAGTCGGCGACCAGGGCGGCGCCCATGGCGTTCCAGGCGACGATCTCGGTGCGCGGTCCGATGACGAAGGCGGGGGTGTGCGCCATGTCGTCGAGCATGCGCTGCAACTGCGGCTGGGCCTTGGGGCGCGGCCGGCGGCGGGGCGGACGGAACTCCTCCTTGGCCGCGAGTTCGTACAGATAGGCACGCTGGTCGTCGTCCAGGCGCAGGACTCGGGACAGGGATTCCAGTACGGACGGCGAGGGCTGGATGCGGCCCTGTTCGAGGCGGGCGTAGTAGTCGGTGCTGATGGCCGCCAGTACGGCGATCTCCTCACGGCGCAGACCCGCGACGCGCCGCGGGCCGCCGTCGGGCAGTCCGACGGCGGCCGGGTCGAGCTCGGCACGGCGCGCCTTGAGGAATTCCCCCAGATCATGGCGGTGAGGATCGTGGCTCATGCCCTCACCTTGGCACCGGAGTGCGGCACTGTCAGGGGGAGGGATCTCTCCCTGGTTCAGCGGACGCGGCTCCACTGGCCGTGCAGCTGGACGAACTGGCCGCCGATGACGGAGCTGGCCATGCAGGTGCCCTCGGTGTAGTCCTCGATGTGCGTGACGTGGTCACCGGCGTCGGGCTCGGTCCAGCGCACGACGAAGAGGCCGTCGCGGAGCCGGGTGGTGGTGTACTCCATCGTCTGCTTCCGGCCCTTGATGGCGCCGCCGGTCACCTCGAAGCTGACCTGCGTCGCCGAGTCGAAGGTGATCTCCACCGTGAAGTGGCCGAGCGGGGTGTCCGGACCGAGGTCCGCCAGCCAGGTCTGCCCGACGCTGGGGAGAGTCGTGTTGCTGTCCATCGTCGTTGTCTCTTTCTGTGGTGCTGTGAGCGGTGGTACCGGGCGTCGGCTCAGTGCCTTGACGACTTCCTGGGCGAGCGGGACGGCCGAGGCGGGGTTCTGGCCGGTGAGAAGGGTGCGGTCCGCTTCGAGGTGGGGGGCGAAGTTCTCCTCGCCCTTGCGGTAGTCCGCGCCCACGTCCGAGACGAGGCGGTCCTGGAGGAGCCACTTCGCCCGGTCGGCGAGGCCGTTCTGGATCTCCTCGGAGTTGGACAGTCCGGTCAGGCGGTAGCCGGCGAAGGGGGACTTGCCGTCGGCGTCCACGGTGGACAGCAGGGCGGCCGGGCCGTGGCACACCAGCGACACGATCTTGCCGGAGGCGAGCCAGGTGTTGAGCAGCCTGCCGGTGGCGGCGTCGTCGGACAGGTCCTCCATAGGGCCCCAGCCGCCGGGGACGAACACGGCGTCGTAGTCGTCGATGTTCACGTCCTCGATGCGGATCGGGTTGGCCAGCTCGGTGGCCTCCCGCAGCGCGGTCCGCATCTTCTCCGCGCCCTCCTCGCCACCGTTGAAGTCGGGGGTCAGGCTGAGCGCGTCGGCGGTCGGCGGGACGCCGCCCGGGGTGGCTGCCGCGATCTCGTAGCCGGCTTCCTTGAAGACGCCGTACGGGCCGATGGCCTCCTCGGCCCAGAAGCCGGCGGGCTGCTCGAACCCGTCGGCCAGGGTCCAGTGGTCGGCGGCGGTGACGAGGAAGAGGATCTTCGTCATGGTTTTCTCCCTGCGGGGTGGGTCGAGAGTGGTCAGTCGTCGTTCGCGGCCAGCTGGACGACGTGGCTGTCGGCGGCCTGGATCAGGTGGGTGAGCTTGCCGCCGCTCACCGTCCACAGGTGGATGAACCGGGCGTCCGACTCGGCGCCGGACGTGGACACCGCGTGGTAGTGGCCGCGGACGAAGACCTCTTCACCGGCGTCGTAGAACTCCTCGGCCACCGCGCCGAAGGACGTGAAGCGGGGCGCGAGCCGGCCGAAGAAGTCGGCCCCTGCGCTCGCCCAGGTCTTGTAGACGCCGCCGTAGGGGAATCCGGGAGTGATGTCCCAGACGATGTCGGGGTCGATGACCTCGGCGACCACGTCCGGGGCCATGCCGGAGTCGTAGAGCCGGCGGACGAGGGCGGTGTTCGGGGAATCGGACATGGGGGTGCTCCTCAGAGTTCTGCGGTGGGTGTCTCAGGCGGCCAGCGCGGCGCGGCCCGCCAGGAAGAACGCGGTCTGCTGAGCGACGCGGGCGCCGAGGCCCTCGGCGGTGGCGATGTCCGACTTGTGGACGGCCTCCGGACCGGCGTCGACCGGGGTCTGGGCCCCGGCGCCGACGAAATAGCCGAGGCGGTTGACGTCGTCCTCGCTGCCCTCGGTGGAGGCCCAGCCCGGCTGCACGCCGAGGCTGATCCAGTGCATGCCGTGCTGGGCGGCCATCGTGAAGAAGTAGCCGAGGGTGGAGGACTTGTCGCCGTTCTTGGCACCGGAGTTGGTGAAACCGGCGGCGATCTTGTCGGCCCAGGTCTGGGTGTACCAGCGCTTGCTGCTGGTCTCGGCGAAGCGGTGGAAGGCGGCGGACGCCGTGCCCATGTAGGTCGGGGCGCCGAAGACGATCGCGTCGGCGGCGTCCAGCTGCGCCCACTGCTCTTCGGTGATGGAGTCCACGGGGATGGAGATCACCTCGGCACCGGCTTCGGCGGCGCCGCGAGCCACGGCCTCGGCCAGGACGGCGGTGTGCCCGTAGCCGGAATGGAAGGCGACGGCGACCGTGGGACGGGAGGTGGAGGACATGGGGGTATTACTCCTGGAAAAGGATTGCGTGAATCGTTCACCGGAAGCATGGCACGGAATTCGACAGCGAAGGTAGGAAGGATTTGTCCCTGCCTCGGAGGAAAGTCCAGGAGGGCATGCCGAAAATCGGAGGGCCCATTTCTTCCGGGCTCTCCTTCAATTCTCCGTACGGCTATGGGCGGAGGTCGCACCCGTCAGGCGGCGGTGTCGGACGCCGGGCCGTCCTGCCGAGTCGCCGCCCAGAAGGAGCGGAAGCGCAGCCCCTCGTAGCCACGCGAGTCGGGTTCGGCGGCCCAGACGATGAGTTGCCGGCCGGGGTCGGCCACGCAGGTGAGTGCGTCCCAGCCGAGGGTGAGTTCACCGGCGACCGGGTGGTTGAACGCCTTGGTGCCACCGGCGCGGGGTGCCACATGGCGGCCTCCCCACCACGCACGGAACTGGTCGTCACTCACGGACAGGTCGCCCACGAGGGCGGCCAGCCGCCGGTCGTCGGGGCAGGCCGCGGCCTGCTGCCGCAGCACGGCCACGGTGTTGCGAGCGGATTCCTCCCAGTCGGTGTACAGCGTTCGCATGGCCGGGTCGGTGAAGAGCCGTCGGCCGTAGTTGCGCTGCGGCCTGGGGATCTTCGCGAAGTCGGTGCTGAACAGGGCGGCGGCCATCGGGTTCCACGCAAGGATGTCCAGGTGCCGCCCCAGGATCATGCCGGGGGCCACGCTGAGCTCGTTCAGCACGGCACGCAGCCGGGGGTGCGCTTTCTGCGCGGTGCGCCGCCGTGGCCCGCCGGCATCCTTTCCGGCCAGCTCGAAGAGATGGTCCCGTTGGGCGTCGCTCAGATGCAGGACGCGGACGAGGTCGGACAGCACGGCTGCGGAGGGGGTGATGCGCCCCTGCTCCAGACGGGTGTAGCAGGTGGTGCTGATGGAGGCCAGTACGGCCACCTCGTCCCGGCGCAGGCCGGTCACGCGCCTGTGCCGGTCGGTTTCGGGCAGACCGACCGTGCGGGGGCTGAGCTCGGCCCGACGGGCCTTCAGGAATTGGCCCAGCTCCTTACGGTGCGCACTGCTGTTCATACCGACCAGTGTGGGCTGTCCGCCACTTGGCCGGGTAGGACGGTTCTATCCCTGGATACGTCGCCCCTTGGGTGGAATTCTTCTCCGTACCGGCCCTGCGGGCGGTGACAGAGTCGGAGATCGGCAATCATTTGCACTGGCCGTCGACGCTGCTTCCGTATACCCCATTGGTCATCGTCAAGGAATTCGGCAAGTCCGGGTGACATGACCGCCCCCGGCAGCACAGGAATGCACGACGAGAATCACGTGGGAACTCCTGAAGCGGCCGCCGAACGGCAAGGGCCACCCCTCAGTGCGAAGTGCCCACCCGGGCCCGAGCCCCACCCGAGAAACGCATCAGGAGAAAAGTCATGCGCGCGACCGTGATCCACGCCCCCGGCGACATCCGGGTGGAGGACGTCCCCGAGCCCAAGATCGTCAACCCCACGGACGCGATCATCCGTACGGTCGCCACCTGTGTGTGCGGTTCGGACCTGTGGCCGTATCGCGGTCTGGAGCCCGTCGGTGACCCGCACCCGATGGGGCACGAGTACGTCGGCATCGTCGAGGAGACCGGCAGCGAGGTCAGCCACGTCAAGCCGGGCCAGTTCGTGGTCGGCTCCTTCGCCACCTCGGACAACACCTGTGCCAACTGCCGGAGGGGCTGGCAGTCCTCCTGTCTGAACCGCGAGTTCATGAGTACCTGCCAGGCCGAGTACGTGCGCATCCCCAACGCCCACGGCACGCTGGTCGCCACCGACGAGCAGCCGGACGCCGACCACGTGGCCGGTCTGCTGGCCGTCTCCGACGTGATGGGCACCGGCTGGTGGGCCGCCCTCGCCGCCGAGGTCAAGCCCGGCTCGACGGCCGTGGTGGTCGGTGACGGCGCGGTCGGACTGTGCGGTGTGATCGCCGCGAAGGAACTCGGCGCGGAACGGATCATCGCCATGTCCCGGCACGAGTCCCGGCAGAAGCTGGCCCTGGAGTTCGGCGCCACCGACATCGTCACCGAGCGCGGCGAGGACGGCGTCGCCCGGATCAAGGACCTCACGAACGGCATCGGCGCCGACTCCGTCCTGGAGTGCGTCGGCACCGCCGAGGCCATGAGCCAGGCCCTGCACTCCGCCCGCCCCGGCGGCAACGTCGGCTTCGTCGGCGTCCCGCACGAGGTCGCCGTCGACGGCTTGGAACTGTTCTTCTCCCAGGTAGGCCTGCGCGGCGGCCCGGCTCCGGTGCGCCGCTACCTGCCCGACCTGATCGACCGGGTCCTGTCCGGCCGGATCAACCCGGGCAAGGTCTTCGACCTCACGCTGCCCCTGGAGCAGGTCGCCGAGGGCTACAAGGCGATGGACGAGCGCCGCGCCATCAAGACCCTCCTCACGCCCTGACCCCGCTCGCCTCGTGGGCGTGAGCTGCGCCGGCCGCGCTCACGCCCACGAGGGCACACCCCACCGCACGGTCGTAGCCGTAAAGGGAGGCAAGCCCATGACGACCTGGACGAACGACGAGCTGACCCGGATCGAGCACGCCGAGGAACTGCAGACGGCTCCCTCGCGCCGCGACGGAACGCCGCGCACACCCGTGCCGATCTGGGTCGTCCGCGACGGCGACGACCTCTACGTCCGCTCCTTCCGCGGCGGCGCCGGCGCCTGGTACCGCACCGCGCGGGCCAGCCACCAGGGCCGCATCAGCTCCGGCGGCGTCACCAAGGACGTCGCCCTCGCCGAGGTCACCGACCCCGGCGTCAACGACCGCATCGACGCCGCCTTCAGCGACATCACCTCCTAGCAGGAGATCGCCCACGCCTGCGAGATCCCCGTCGGTACGGTGCGCAGCCGCCTCAACCAGGCCCGCGCGAAGCTCGCCCAGGTGCTGCCGGCGACCGCCACACATGTACACGACGACGCTTCCCGGCTCACCGAGGACAGCCGCCAGGAGGCCGAGGCGACGCTGGACGGCGCCCGGCGCGGCTGCCGGCCCGGGGAGATCCTCGAACTGTGGCCGCCGGAGACCGAACCGCTCGGCGTCCTGAGCAAGCCGGGCGAACGCTGCCACCCCTTCCCGGCCATGCGAAGGAACCGGGACAAGGGCGTCACCCAGCATCTGCGCCATGTCGCGGCCAGCCGTTCCGTCACCATCTGGGACATGGACGTCACCAACCCCGCCGGCATCGCCGATCCCTGCCCGCCGACCCTGGCCCCGCTCATGATCCGCCGCAACAGGCGCGTTCAGACCCTCCGCATGGTCTTCCCCCAGCCACAGCGATGAGGGGACGGCTGCGGTCCCACGTTCTGCCACCCGCTGATCACCACGGCTGTCGTGAATCTCGCCTCACCCTGCGAACGGCCGCGCACGAGGCGCTGGCCGCCGCCTACCGGCTGCCGACCCGAGCCCTCGACGACGTCACCGGCAGCGCCCGGACCGAGAACTGGGACCGCCTCGGGATCCTCTACACCCTGCGGCTGGTCAGCCGCCGCGCCCTGGAGGCCGAACCGTGCAAGCTGCTCGACACCGCGATGGCCCGGCTCCCGCCGGAGACGGTCAGCACGTTCCGGCTGTGCTGCGACGCGTAGCGGGCCACGGCCGAGCTTCGCGCCACCGGCGTTTCCGTCGCCCGGCCCGACGTGGCACGGGAGCCGCTGACCGCCCAGGAACGACAGATCGCCGAGTTCGCGGCGACCGGCCTGAGCAACAAGCAGATCGGCGAACGGCTGTTCCTGTCTCACCGCACGGTCGGCTCCCATCTGGACCGCCTGTACCCCAAGCTGGGCATCACGTCCCGGAAGCGCGCTGCCTGACCGTGCCGACGACCGGGCCCGTAGCCGGTGAACCGTGGACGGGTCCGGTCCGTCGAGTCGTCGGCGGCGTCTGACGCCGATTGCCCGCGTGCCGGGTTCGCTCATGTGCGGGCGGCTGCGGCTACGGTTACGGCAGGTCGCGCTCACGCGGTGGTAGCCGCATGGCCGATGCCCCGGGCCCGTGACGTGGCGTCGTTCCCGCCGTCCCCGGAGAGGAAGCCCTCGCGCAGTTGCAGCGGTGCCATGCCGTGCCAGCGGCGGACCGCCCGGCGCAGGGCGCGTTCGTCGGAGAAGCCTGCTTGGCGGGCGACCTCGCGGAGAGTGAGGTGGGGACGGTGCAGGAGCTGTTCGACGCGTTCACGGCGGACGCCCTCGACGATCGCCTCGTAGGAGGTGCCGCAGTCGGCCAGGCGACGGCGCAGGGTGCGTTCGCTCGACGCGTGTCTGCGGGCCTGTTCGGAGAAGGAGGGGACGGCCGGGAGGCTCTGTGCGACGGAGATCTCCAGTACCTCCAGGAGATCCTGCTGCCGGCGACGTGAGGCCATCTGCGCTTCGAGCAGTTCGAGCGTCGAGGCGTACGTGACCGGATCGCGGCCCGGCATCGGCCGGTTGATCCATGCCTGCGGCACCACCATCCGGTTGCGGGGGGCGCCGAAGTGCAGCGGGCAGCGGAAGAGGTCGCGGAAGGGCTGGACGTCGCGTGGGGCGGGGAAGGTGAAGTGGACCTCTTGGGGTGCGAGGCCCGCGCCGGCGGCGAGCCGCCCCAGCGTGACGACGCTGGAGAACGCCTCCTCGACGAGGAAGACGGCGACGTTCGGGTCGACCATCGGATCCGGGAGGTCGGCCCGGACCACGTAGTCGGAATCCTCCTGCGCCGCCGACCAGACCGTCATGGCCCCGGACACGTTCTGGAAGCGCACTCCTGCCTCGATGGCGACCCTGAGGGTGTCGCTGGCGAGCATGGCGAAGCCCAGCAGGCCCCAGGCGGTGAGGTGCTGTGCGGCTCCGACCCGCAGGCCCAGGTTCTCGTCTCCGGTGAGTTCGACGGCGCGTCGGATGACGGCACTGCCCTGGCGGTAGGAGACGCGCAGGGCCGCCGATCGCATCAGTGTCTCGGTGAGACCGACGTGCGTCAGCTCCGGTCCGAGGTCGACGCCGTACTCCCCGGTGATCTCGCCCAGGTAGCGCAGGATGTTCGGGGAGATCGTCGCGGACGTGCTGCGGGTGGTGCCGTTCTCCGGACGGGGCGCCTCGCGCATGGCTTCTCTCCAGGGCCGTACTCGTGACCACTTTAGGCATTCGCGCCCGCTTCCGGCCTTGCTAGCGAGTGCGGATCCAGACTGTCTTCTCCCTGGTCCACTGGGCGAAGGCGTCGGTGGATCGCTCCGCCCCGCCGAATCCGGACTGTTTCCAGCCTCCGAAGGGGGCGGTGATCTCGCCCTCGCTGTACGCGTTGACGGAGACCACTCCGGCCTGGATGCCGCGGGCGAGGCGCAAGGCGGTGTCGAGGTCGTGGGTCCAGAGGGAGGCGGCGAGGCCGTAGGGGGTGGCGTTCGCCGTACGGATCGCCTCCCGCTCCGAGGTGAAGGTCTGGACGGTGACGACGGGGCCGAAGAGTTCCTCGGTGAGGACCCGGCTGCCGTCGGGGGCGCCGACGACGACGGTCGGCGGGTAGTAGGCGCCGTGCGGGTGCAGGCCGGCCGGCAGACCGGCGGTGTGGGCCACGGCTCCGGCGGCGACCGTTTCGTCCACGGCGCGGGCGACCCGGTCTCGCGCCGCCGTGCTGATCAGCGGACCGATCCGGGTCTCCGGCTTGGCGGGGTCACCGATGACCAGGGCCCCGGCGGCGGCCGTGAACCGTGCCACGACCTGGGCGGCGATGTCCTCGTGGACCAGGATCCGGGAGCCGGCCGTGCAGTTCTGCCCCGTCGTCAGGAACGCGGCCCCGATCATGTCGTCGATGAGTTCGGCGCCGAAGTCGAGCGCGTCCGGCATCAGGACCTGGGGGCTCTTGCCGCCCATCTCCAGGGAGACCCGTTTGAAGTTGGTCTCCGCGGCATCGGCAAGGATCCGTCGGCCGGTCGCCGTCGAACCCGTGAACGACAGGGCGCCGATGGCGGGATGGCGGGCGAGTGCCCGGCCGGCTTCCCTGCCGTAGCCGGGCAGGACGGTGAGCGCGCCGTCCGGCAGCCCCGCCTCCGTCGCCAGCCGAGACACGTGCAGGACCGAGCGCGGGGTCGCCTCGGCGGGCTTGAGCAGCAGGCTGTTGCCGGCGGCGAGGGCGGGGCCGATCTTCCAGGCGGCCATGGCGAGGGGGTAGTTCCAGGGGAGGATGGCGGCGGCCACGCCGACGGGCTCGCGGCTCATCAGACCGAGGTGCTCATGTCCGGTGGGTGCGATGCGGCCGTAGACCTTGTCGGCCGCCTCCGCGAACCAGCGGATCGACTCGATCGCGCCGGGCACGTCGCCGGTACGGCACTCCGTGATGGGCTTGCCCGCGTCCTCGCAGTCCAGCCGGGCCAGGATCCCGGCGTCGCGTTCCATCAGCTCGGCGAGGCCCAGCAGCACCGCGGCCCGCTCCCGGGGCGACCGACCCGCCCACACCCCGCTGTCGAAGGCACGGTGGGCCTGGGCCACGGCCGTGTCCACCTCGTCCGCGGTCGCGGCGGGCAGGGTGTCGAGCGTCTCCCCGGTGGCCGGGTTGACGACCCGGAGCAGACGGTCGTCCCGGTGGGTGTCCGTGGTCACGGTCATGCCTCCTTCACCAGTTCCCAGCGCCCGTCGACCTGCCGGGCCAGTCCTCTGCGGCGCAGGTCCTCCAGGTACCGGGCCAGGCCGCGCTCGCCGCGCCTGCGGAAGAGCGGGAGAAGCCTGGGGAGGAGGTTCGGTACGAGCATGGAGAAGCGGACCAGGAGCGATTCGCCGGCGCGTGGATACGCTTCGAGACGCGGCCGGTCGAGCATGCTGATCACGGCGGCGACGACGTCGGACGGCTGTTGCGGCGGGTCCTGGAACTGCAGGGAGTTGCCGCCGTCGACGGCCTCCTGGCGCAGCATCGCGGTGTCGGTCGCCGACGGCAGGACCGAGCCGACGCGGATGCCCTTGCCCTCCAGGTCGAGGGCGATGGACAGCATCGCACCGCGCAACCCGAACTTCGACGCCGCGTAGATGGGGGTCTCGCCCTGCGGGAAGATGCCGGCGAGCGACACGGTGGTGATGATGCGGGGGTCGGCGGAGGCACTCAGCAGGGGGATGGCGAGCCGGGTGGCCACCAGCGGGGAGACCATGTTGAGGTCGATCTCCCGCTCGATGGTCTCCACCGCGCGCGCGTCGAACCGCTCGGTGCTGGTCATGCCGACGTTGTTGACCAGGACGTCGAGGCGGCCGAAGGCCAAGGCGACGTGTTCGAAGAGCTCCGCCACTCCGGCCCGGTCCAGCAGGTCGCAGCCGAGCCCCAGGTGGCTGGTGCCGGGCAGGCTGTCCGCGACCTGATGCGCCCGGCCGCCATCGATGTCTACGACAACGCAGATGGCGCCGCCGATCGCGAACCGCCGGCACAGCGCGCTGCCGATGCCGCCCGCGCCGCCGGTCACCAGCATCACCTTGCCGGTGTAGTCGTAGCCGCTCATGCCACCGTCTCCTTGCTGCGGACGGCCGGCACCGCAGGAGGGCGTCCCTCGGTGGGCCAGCCCATGCCCGCGGCGACCTTGGTGAGGTACTTGGTGTACGCGGCGCTGTCGACGTAGCCGGTGTGGCGCGGGGAGTCCACGAACCTGAGCCCGCCGGACAGGTCGGGGCGGTCGCCGCGGATCATGCGGGCGAACCGCTCGGCGTTCGGCAGGCCCCGCCGGGTGTCCTGCACGAAGCCGGCGATCAGCTGTGCCTGCGCGTCGAAGATTTTGTAGGCACCGGAGTTGGTCTCGATGAAGCCGACGCCGAACAGACCCTCGTGCTCGCGGGAGAACGACGACAGGTACAGGTCGGGGTGCTGTTCGTCGCCGAAGTAGCGCTGCGCGACGGGCACCTTGTGGACGTAGCCGGTGGCCAGCAGGATCAGGTCGAAGTCGTTGCTGCTGCCGTCGGTGAAGTGGACGGTGCCGCCCTCGGCGCGGAGGATTCCCGGCCGCGCGGTGATGTCACCGTGCTGCAGGTGGTGGAGCAGCATCGAGTTGACCGTGGGGTGGGTCTCGAAGAGCTTGTGGTCCGGCTTCTGCAGGCCGAGGCGGCGCGGATCGCCGTTGACGATCCGCAGGAGGGTGCCGAACAGCTTCTGCTCCAGCCACTTCGGCATCCGCGGACCGACGCCTTCGAGGGTGTCCACGGGCCTGCCGAACAGGTGCTTGGGGATGAACCAGTAGCCGCGGCGCATGCTGATCTCCGCGTGGTCGGCGGCCCGGGCCGCGTCGCAGGCGATGTCGCAACCGGAGTTGCCCGCGCCCACCACGAGGACTCGCCTGCCGCGCAGTTCGTCGCTGCTGCGGTAGCCCACCGTGTGCCGGATCTCGCCGCTGAAATCACCTGGGATCTCGGGGATGTCGGGGTGCCACTGCGCGCCGGTACAGACCACGACCTGCGCGTGCCGGCTGGTGCGTCCGTCGGCACGGGTGACCGTCCAGGTGCCGTCCGGATTCTTCGCCACGTCCCGGGCCCCGGTGCCGAACTCGATCCGCTCCGTCAGCCCGTACGCGTCGGCGAAGGACGTCAGATACGACAGGATCTGGCGCCGCGAGGGGTAGTCGGCGAAGTGGTCGGGCATCGGCCAGCCGCCGAACCCCGAGAGGGTCTTGCTGGAGATGAAATGCGCCGACTCGTACATCGGGCTGCCCGGGTTGTCGATGTCCCACAGACCACCCGGCCCCGTGTGCCGCTCCATGTGCGTGTACGGAAGCCGTCGCTCACCGAGCGCCCGCGCCACCGCCAGCCCCGCGGGACCGGCCCCGATCACACACGTGTCGAATTCGGACTCCTTCACGAGTCCACCTCCTCTCGTCGCCACGTTCGGCGTGGGAGGAACTTAGGCAGCGTGCGGGCGCTCATGGACTGGCCTGTGCGGCCACAAAGGGGGCCGCAGCGGCCAGCCCCCTGACCGGCCTGGAGCGGCGCGGGCCGGTGCCCCTGCCGCCCGGCCGACGGTGAGCCGGTCCCCTGAGGCACCGCTCGGGCCACCCGGCCCGTCCGCTCGTGGCCGCCAGGGTCCTCCGTGTGGCCGCCGGTGCCCTCCGCTGCGCCGGTCCGCATTCCTACGGTTGCTCCCATTCGCGCACACCGGCCCGTCCGCGGTCCGTGACAGGAAGAGGGTCCCCATGACCGCATCCGTCGGAGCGGCGGCTCCGCCTCGGTCCGCGGGCAGCGGCCCGCTCGCGGGAGCCCGCCGGGTCGCGGCCACCGTGTTCGCCGCCCAGGGCGCGGCGGTGGCCGCCGTGTCCACCACCGTGCCCGCCATGGAGAGCCATCTGGGGCTGTCGTCCCTGGCGATGACCGCGCTCACGATCGCCCTGACCCTGGCCGCGGGCGCCGGCAGCTTCGCGGGTCTGGCCGCCGTACGCCGCTCGGGCCCCGTCGCCGTCATGCGCACAGCGGTACTGACCGCGGCCGCGGCCCTGCTGTCCGTGGCCTGGGCACCCGGCCGGGTCTCCGCCTCGGCGGCCTATGTCCTCTTCGGGCTGGCGCTGGGCGCCATCGACGTGTCCGTCAACACCCGCGCGGCCACCGTCGAACGCCACTACGGGCGCAGCATCCTCTCCTCCTTCTACGCCGCGTGGAGCGCCGCGGGGGTTGCGGTCGCCCTGCTGACGGCAGGCCTCTCCCGGCTCAGCTGGCCGGTCGAGTACGTCCTGACCGCGCACGCCGCGCTCGTGGCCCTCCTGGCGCTGACCGTCAGGCCGCATGCCCTGCCGCCCGCGCCCTCCCCGTCCGGTGCCGGACCGGCACCGGCTGAGGAGGTCCTGGGCGGACGGGTCTGGGCGCGGCTCGTCCCCTTCGGGGTCGTTCTCCTGGTCGCCTACGTCGTCGACTCCACGGTCTCGGCATGGTCGACCGCCTACCTGCATCAGACCCTCGCCGCGTCTCTGGCGGCCGCCCCGCTCGCGTACGCGGCCTACCAGGCGGGCACGGTGACCGGCCGGGCGGGCGCCGACCGCATGGTCCGCAGGGTCGGGCCGGTGGCGATGGTCCGAGCCGCCGCTCTGCTCGCGGCCGTCGCCCTGGCCGGTCTGGCAGCGGCCCCGAGCTGGCCGTACGCGGTGGTCTCGGCATGCTGCGCGGGCCTCGGAGTCGCGGCCCTCACCCCTCTGTGCGTCGCCGCGGCCGGCCGGCTGCGACCCGGTGCCCCCGAGACGGTGCTGGCCCGGCTCAACGTCTTCAACTACGTCGGCGTTCTCGTCGGAGCCGGAGCGAGCGGGGGGCTCGGGGCGACAGGCCACTTCCGCATCGCCTACGCGGTTCCCGCCGCACTCGCCCTGATCCCGGTGGCCTCGGCACGCTTCTTCCGGCCCGGTGACCTCCCTCCCCGCAGTCCCTGATTCGGTCAGGCGGCGCCGAATGTCGCAGGTCCGCGACGGTCGTGGCCGGCGCGGTCTGCCAGTGCTCTGACCGGGAAGGTTCCGCTATCGCCGGGCGATGATGCTGCTGGCGTCCGCCGGCGGAAACCGCGTCCCGGTGACCGCCCAGCTGGTCCAGGCCGACGAGGACACGGTGCGGGAGCTGATCCACCGGTTCAACGAGATCGGCCTGGCCTGTCCGGACCCTCGATGGGCGGGAGGCCGTCCCCGCCTGCTCAAGCCTGACGACGAGGACGTCGTCGTCCAGACGGCCACCACCCGCCCCACCAGGCCCGGCCGGCCATTTACCCGCTGGTCGATGCGCAAACTCGCCGCCTGCCTGCGCCGCGTGCATGGACGCGTCATCCGCATCGGCCGGGAAGCCTTACGGTGCCTGCTCCGGCGCCGTGGCATCACCTTCCAGCGCACGAAGGCGTGGAAGGAGTCTCCCGACCCGGGCGCGACGCCAAGCTCAACCGTATCGAGCAGGTGCTGGAACGCTTCACGGACCGGGTCTTCGCCTTCGACGAGTTCGGGCCGCTCGGGACCCGACCTACCGGCGGTTCCTGCTGGGCCGAACAGGGCAAGCCCAACCGCCTGCCGGCCACCTGCCACCGCACCTACGGCGTCACCTGCTTCCACGGCTGCTACTCCGTCGGCGACGACCGGCTGTGGGGCGTCAACCACCGCCGCAGAGGCACCGCCAACAGCCTCGCCGCCTTGGAGTCGATCCGTGCCGCCCGACCCGACGGCGCCCCGATCTACATCATTCTGGACAATCTCTCGGCCCACACCGGCGCGGGCATCCGCCGCTGGGCGAAGAAGAACAAGGTCGAACTGTGCTTCACCCGACCTGCGCCTCCTGGGCCGACCCGATCGAGGCGCACTTCGGCCCGCTGCGGCAATTCACCCCGGCCGACTCAAACCACCGCAGTTATCCCGGGCAGACCCAGGCCCTGATCCGCTACCTGCGCCGGCGAAACGTCAATGCCCGTCACCCCGGACGTGCTCGCCGCCCAGCGCAGGGAACGCGCCCGCATCCGCAGCGAGAAGGGCCTCCGCTGGGGCGGTCGGCCCATCGACTGCGCTGCCCGCTTGTTCAGTTCGCCGACGCTGACGGACCATGCATCGGCTCCGATTGCAGCAGCGGAACCCGCCTCGTGAGCGCGGCAGCCGGAAGCAGACTGTCTGGTTCGGTGCCAGGGTCCGCGGTGACCACGACGCCGGCTGTTTGAGCGTCGAAGCCGGTCGGCCAGACCGTGAGGTCGCTCGCCAGCGCGCCTTCCAGCCTCGCCTCTCGCAGGTCGGTGTCGGAGAGGTCGCAGCCCCGGAGGTCGGCCAACCGCAGGTCCGCGCCGGCGAATACGGCGCCCTGGGCCCGGGCCTTGCGCAGGTTCGCCTCCCGCAGGTCCGCACCGGAGAAGTCCGCCGACCTCACGTCGGCTTTGACCAGGCGTGCGCCGCGCAGGTCGGCTTGCAGACAGCGGACCTGGTGGAGAATGGAAGTGCTGAGTTCGGCATGCCGCAGGTTGGCGGCGATCAGTGACGCCTTGCTCAGGTTGACCTGGTAGACGCTCGCCGCTTCCAGGCACGCGCCGTCGAAGTTGACTCCGTGCAGCCACAATCCGTCACAGTCGGCTCGGCGCAGGTCGGTCAAACTGACGTTGAGCCACTCCGGCCGGCGCTCCTGGTACAGGACTCCAAGGCAGGTCAGCGCCGTCTGGGCGTCCGCGGCGCGGGTCTCCAACGGGGGCACCGAGTTGACGGACACGTCCGCCGCCGGAACTGCGGGTTCCTGCGGCGGCCAGGGAAGGTGTGTCCGCAGATACGCCGCCATGATGGAGACGACCGCCTCGCGGTCGCGGCCGGAATGATCCGCAATCCGCCACAGTGCGTAGATGCCTCCGATCCGCACGTCCAGCTTGTCACTGCCGAGCTGGTCTACGGCCCGGCTGAAGCGATCGGTGATGTTCCCCTCTCGGGTTGCGTTCAGCCCGTCTTGGCTGACGCGCAGCTGCCGCCATGTGGCATAGGCGCCGAACAGGACGACCGCACCGCCGACCGTCTGCAGAAGCGTGGTGCGTACGTTGTTCACCGCGTTCAACCGGTCCGCTGCAGCGAGGTGGCCGCCTGCGAGGTCGTGGTCGACTATCAGTCCCGGAAGAACCAGGAGTACCACGCCCAGTAACACGATCACGGCCAGTGCGGCCAGCGCCACAGCAACGGCACGAGTCAGGCGCCACCGGTCACGAAAGGATCCCCCCATAGCCAGAGGATCCTAGGACAAGGCCGAACCCGGTGAACCTTTGCGGTCACAGCACTGGGTGGCCATTCTGAGCATGGCAGTGGGTCGCACGGTCTCTTCACGCGCGTGCCGCCGTCCATGCGTATCTGGGACACGACGTTTGGGTGATCACCCGTGAAGCACCGAGACCGTGCCGATCGGTCTACCCGTCTTCGCTCTTGCCGCGGCCGATGCAGCGGCCCCAAAGTTGTACTTCACGACCTTGGGGGTGGCCGGATGAGGCGTACGCGCGCTCGTCAATCAGTGGCTTCCGCTCTGGGCGCGTGCGCTCTACTCGCTGCGGCGGCCTGCGGTGGCGGCGCGGAACGAGCCGCCAAGCCCTCACATTCGACAGCAGTATCGCGCACGTACACCAGCCGGTCCTTCGCGACGCCGCTCACGATCACCGTCCCCGCCTCACTGGGAGCGCTGCCGGTATCGGACACGAGCACCTTCCTGACGTGGGTGAAGTCGAGCAACAAGGTCCGGTTCCTGCTGCCCGCGGTCGTGTACCGGCCAGGGGGCGGTGGTAGCCCCGAAAAGCCGCCTGCCACCTACAAGGGCTACGTGGCATTCCTTCATGATCAGGCCGGATATCACGCGAACTGGCAGGATGAGAAGCCCACGACCGTCGGTGGTCGCGCCGCCACTCTGCTGACCGGCACCACCAATGAACCGATGGACGGGTCGCTCGGCTGCCCGACGGCCGAAGCGGATCCCGACAAGGACTGCTTCGGCCTCCAGCCCGACTACGAACTTCGAGTGGCCGTCATCGACGCTCCCAGCAGGCCACTGGTTGCATGGACCTCGATAGATCTCACTCAGGTCCAGGATCCTTCGGCCGCCGTCACACGGTTCGAAGGCATGCTCCGGACCGTCGAATTCCGATGAGTGCAGATCCTTGTGGCAGTGGACGACGCGCAGCTGCTGAACGAGGTGTCCACGCTCCTGCTGCACGACTTGGCGCTTCGGGGACTGTCGGAGTGCCCGGCACGGCGCGTACGGGCGAACCTGCGCCGGACGCGGTGACCACACCATGAACGAGGGAGCGCCCGAGGGCGCAAGGAGGTGTCGAGGTGAGAAGGCTCCTCGCAGTCCCGGCGCTGCTGCTCGCGCCGCTGCTGGCGCTCGCCGCCTGCACGTCGGGCGCACCGAAGGCGCGGCAGTCCACATCCGACTCGGCGGGAGCGTCCCCAAAGGTGGTCCATCTGACGATGGCCGTGCCCTACGGCACCACGTCTTCGGTGGAGAGGTTCATCCAACAGGTAGGGGAGGCGACCGGGGGATCCCTGCAGATCAACGCCAAGCTCAAGTGGCGGACGGGCCGGCTCGCCTACGAGGACGGCACGATCGCGGACGTCCAGGCGGGCAAAGCGGATCTGGGGGTAGCAGGCACGCGGGCCTTCCCCGGCCCCGTGCGGATACTCAGCGCGCCAGAGCTGATCACCAGTTACGCAGCCCAGGAACGGCTGTTCAAGAGCCCCCTTTACAAGCGGCTGGGCACCGCACTGGGCGTCCCGGGGATCACCGGCCTCGGCCTGCTCCCGGGCCAGTTTCGCTACCTGTTCACCGCGAGTCGCTCGGCCCCGACCCCCACCGGTCTGCACGGGCGGCTCGTCGGCGTGGCACAGTCGAAACTGGCAGACGACACCTTCCACGCTCTGGGCGCACGCACCCGCTGGTATCCGCTGTCCGGTTCGGTCAGCGACATGGACGGCATCGAGTCCTCGATCGCCTCCTTCAACCACGAAGGCTACGGCTCCTCCAAGAAGTACCTCACCGGGAATCTGGTGCTGTGGCCCCGCATGGTCGTCCCCTTCATCAGTGACACCGCGCTGAAGCGCCTGAGTCCCGAACAACGCCAGGCGCTCGTCCAGGCCGCGTCCGCCGCCTTCGAAGACACGATGTCGGAACTGCAGGCGGAGGATGCGGATGAACTCTCCCAACTCTGCGTGGGAGGGCTGGTCGTCGGGCAAGCCAGTGCGGCGCAGCTCGCGGCGTACCGTGTGGCCGTCGCTCCGGTTGACACCCGGCTGGAGCACGATCCCCAGACCGGCGAGCTGTTCACGCTGGTGAAGTCGCTGGTGAAGGGAGCGGAGCCGGAACCCGCCCTTCACTGCTGATGCCCCTGGACCTTCCTCAGCGGGACCCGCAGCCCGTGCCCGTCGCCCGGCGTCCACACGAGCTTCTCGTAGAAGGTAGGGACGATCTTGCGGTGGTGGTTGAGGATGGTCCCGTCCGCCCCCGATGAGCACGTTGGAGTTCCAGATGCTGCCCAGGCTCGCGGGATTGCGTTCGCTGAACCCGACCGACACGAGGATGTCGTGGCGGCGGGCCGCCTGACGGATCTCTTCGGTCTCGGGGCCGTCGACATGGATGGAGCTCTCGACGAAGGTCGTGAACAGTTGGGGACCTCCAGGCATGGATCGGTCTGCCCACCGAGCACAACCACCGCGTCGTCCGGTACCAGGACGCCTCCCCCACCCCGGGAATCGGCGCTTTCGCGGCCACGGCCGCCGAAGCACCGGACACGCTGACCCACGCCACCTTCCACAACCCCGTCGTCACGGCCGATCTCTGCAACAACCCCGCGCTGTGGCGGCCGGAGATCCCCGCCGCCAACGGCGTCCTCGACGCCAGGTCACTGGCCCGGCTCTACTCCACCGTGGTGGACGGTCCGCTGCGCGTCGTGTCCCCCCTCTCCGTCGACCGGGTCCGCCATCAGCAGGTCCACGGGACCGACGAGGTCCTGGTGGACCAACCGACCCGCTTCGGCACGGCCTTCGGGCTCTCGTCCCCACGACAGCCCATGCTCGGCTCCGGCTCGTTCGGCCACGACGTCCTCGGCGGACACCTGGCCTTCGCCCACCCGGAATCCGGTATCGCGTTCGCCTTCCTCACCAACCGGGCCATCCCCGACCCCACGCCCCACACCCGGCTGTGGCGCCTGCCGTCGGCGGTGACCGCGGCGCTGTGACGAGTGTGCTGTGCCGCGAGTCAGGTCGCCGATGCCGGACCGGGCGGAAGGTGCACCGTCATGATCAGGTGGCAGGTCTCGGTACCGGCGCCGCGGTAGGTGTGCGGGGTGTCGCCGTCGAACGTGGCGGTCTGGCCGGCTTCGACGGTGTGCTCGCTGCCGTCGACGACCAGAGTCATCCGGCCGACGGTGACGCTGACGGTCTCCACGACCCCGGCCTGGTGGGGATGGCTGGGGTACTCCTCGCCCGGTTCCAGTCGCCAACGCCAGACCTCGACCGGAGCCGGCCCCGACGTCGTCAGCACGAGCCGGGCCTCGCCACCCCGCTCGCCCGTCCACAGGGGCGCCACGGCATCGGCCGCGACGACGCGTACACGCCCTTCGGGCGAGCCCTGCATCAGGGCGGACACCGAGATGCCCAGGGTGTCGGCCAGCCGGACCAGGGTGGCCAGGTTGGGGTTGCCCTGGGCCTTCTCCAGTCCCACGAGGGCGCCCTTGCTGACCTGGGCGCGACGGCTGAGTTCGTCCAGGGACAGGCCCGCGCGGACGCGTGCCGCCCGGACGTTGTGCGCGACCGTTCGCAGCGCTGCGGCTGTCTCCGTCACCTGGTCACCTTCCTTGCCGCTGGGCATTCCACTGCACCGTACGGTCGATCGGTTGTGACCTTCGGTCGATTTAATGTACGGTGTGGTCGTTCCACTGAATGGTAAGGGATTGCGCCGTGATCGCTCTGCTGCTGGCCCTGGGCAGCTCACTCGCGTACGGATGCGCCGACTTCCTCGGCGGTCTCGGCGCCCGGAAAGCCCATGTGCTGCGTACCGTGATGGTCGCCGCCCCGGCCAGCCTCGCGGTCGAGCTGCTGCTGTGGCCACTGCTCGGCGCCTCCTTCGGCCCCGGAGCCCTGGGCTGGGGTGCCGCCTCGGGCGTCGCCTCGGCCGCCGCGTTCGCCCTGCTGTACCGCACCCTGGCGATCGGCCCGATGAACGTGCTGTCACCCGTGACCGCGCTGGTGTCCGCCGCGCTGCCCGTCGGCGTCGGCCTGCTGCAGGGCGAGCACCTGGCAGCCACCGGGCTGCTGGGTCTGCCGCTCGCGCTGGTCGCGGTGGTGCTGGTCAGCGCCGGACACGGCGCGGGCTCGACGCGCCCCTCCCGTACGGCGCTGCTGCTGGCCTTCGGCGCGGGCGCCGCCATCGCCCTGCAGCTGGTCTTCCTGCACCAGGCGCCGTCCGACAGCGGGGTGGCCCCGCTGATCGTGGGCCGGGCCGTCTCCACGGCCATCACCCTGGCCGCGGCCGGGCTGATGCACCGCAGGCTGGGCCCCGAGCGCCCCGCGTACGCACTCTCGGCGACCGCCGGCGTGCTGGACTCCGTCGCGAACCTGCTGTTCCTGCTCTCCGCCCGCAGCGGAGACCTCACCGTCGTCGCCGTCATCACCGCCCTCTACCCGGCCGGCACCGTCCTGCTCGCCCGTGGCGTGCTCGCCGAACGCATACACCGCGCCCAGCTCGCCGGCCTCGGCACCGCCGCCGTCGCTGTCAGCCTCCTCGCCCTGACCTGAGCGGGCCCGCACAACCAAGGAGAAGAGAATGCTGGTCCACCCCTGGGACGCCGGCCTGGACGAGGCCGAGTGGCAGACCTGGATCGCCGACGGCCACGACTTCGGGCAGCTCAGCGTCAACGGCCTGCCGGGCCACCCGCCCATGGTCGTCCCCACCCACTTCACCTGCGACGGCAGCCACCTCCTGGTCCACCTCGCCAAGCCCAACCCGGTCTGGCAGGCGATCGAGCAGGACCCGAACGTCGTCTTCACCGTCATCGGCGACTACGCCTTCGTCCCGGGCCCATGGCGCGCCAAGCCCGGCATCCCGCCCACCGACGGCGTCCCCACCAGCTACTACGCGGCCGTCCAGTTCACCTGCCGCGCCGAGATCGTCGACGACCCCGAGGCCAAGGCCGAGCTGCTGCGCCGCCAGCTCGCGCACTTCCAGCCCGACGGCGACCACGCACCCGTCGCCGTCGACCAGCCGCCCTACGGCCGGATGCTGCCCGGCATCCGCGGCCTGCGCCTCGAAGTCACCGACGTACGGGCCAAGTTCAAGTACGACGACCACAGGCCCGTCGAACACCGCAGCACGGTCGCCGAGCGCCTCACCGAGCGGGGCCAGGGCCTGGACGTGCCCACCGCACGCCAGCAGCTGCGCCGCCTCGACCGCATCGGTCCCTGGAAGTCCTGACCGCGCTCCTCACCGCCCGCCCGCAGGAAACGGAAACGCCGCCCATGCCCGCCTTCCGCATCGCCCCCGCCGTCGCCGAAGCCTTCCCCGACACCCTGATCGCCCTGGTCACCGCCACCGGCCTGCGCGGCCGTGAGTCCTGGCCGCACACCGCCGCCGCCGTGGAGGAACTGGAGCAAGAGCTCGCCGACGGCACCTGGCACCCCGCCGACGAGACCGACCCCCGCATCGAGGCCTGGCACACCGCCTACCGCTCCTTCGGCACGAACCCCCGCCGGATCCGCCCCAGCGTCGACGCGCTCGGCCGCCGCCTCGCCAAGAAGGGGAGCCTGCCGCGCATCAACCCGGCCGTCGACTCCTACAACGCCGTCTCCGTCCGGCACGGCCTGCCCGCCGGCGCCTTCGACCTCGACCACGTCACCGGCGACGTCGACATCCGCCACGCGGACGGCACCGAGTCCTTCACTCCACTCGGCGAACCCGACACCGTCGAACACCCCAAGCCCGGCGAGATCACCTACACCGACACCACCGGCGTCCTGACCCGCCACTGGAACCACCGCGACGCCCACCGCACCCGCGTCACCGAGGACTCCACGCACGTCGCCTTCGTCATCGAAACCCTCCACGCCGACCGCGACGGCGAGCTTCTCAAGTTCGCGGCCGACGACCTGCAGGGTCTGCTCGACCCGCACGCCGAACAGACCGCCGTGCACTTCATCAGCCCGGCACAGCCCCAGGTCACCACCTGAGACCCGAGAGGCCTCACGTCGCCTATCCGGGACTCCCCTCCCACCCACAACATCAGCTCGCCGAGCGGCAGTTCGCCGGGCAGGGCTTCGGCGCGCTGATCGCGTTCGCTCTCGACGCCGATCACGACACCCGCAACGCCTTCGTCAACAGCCTGCGGCTGATCACCTCAGCGGTGTCCCTGGGCCACGACGAGACGCTCATCGTCCACGAGGACGCTCCCGCCGACCGCGCCGCCATGTTCCCCGAGGTGTTCCGCACCCACGGCCTGCTGCGCCTGGCGGTGGGACTCGAAGACCCCGACGACCTCATCGCGGACCTGGCCACGGCCCTGGACACGGCGATGCCCGCGCCCTGGCCCGACCCCCCGGGGCTGCCCACGCGCTGATACCCGGCACAGTCGAAACCAGCACAGCAGCGCGGACGCGCGCACGCGAGGGGCCTGTCGAGAAGCGGCGACGAAGTGACACTGCGCATCCATGGCGAGAGCCCTCGCCCGACCCCGCCTGGGTTCCGGCAGTCACCCAACGGTTCGCCCGCGGCCCCGGTCGGGGAGCACCAGGGGGCAGTCTCAGGGCCCGACTTCGCCGCCGCCTCGCATGACGAGTCTGCTGGGCACGGTGACGAGGCGTGGCGGCGTGGCGGCGTCGGTGATCCGGTCGAGGGCCAGGCGGGCGGCCTGCCGGCCGACCTCCTGCGGGTCGCGGACCACCGCGGAGACGCCGAGTCCCTTGGTCAGGTCCGTCTCGTCGAGGCCGATGAAGGCGAAGGCGTGGCGCCCGGCGAGCCGTTCGGCGAGGACGCCCGTACTGATGCCAAGGTTCTGCGCGAGTACGGCCGTGGGAGGGGCGAGCTGGTGGAGCAGTCGGATCACCGCGTCCCGCGCCCGCTCGGGGGTGGCCAGGTCGCCGACCACCAGCAGCGGGTCCTCCTCGATCCCGGCCTGGGCGAGTGCGTTGCGACAGCCGTTGAGCCGCTGGGCGCTGCGGAAGGAGCCGAGGCGGCCGGCGAGCGCGGCGATACGGCGGTGTCCGAGTCGGAGGAGGTGCTCCGTGGCCTGCTGGACGGCTCGGTCGTCGTCCTGCCCCGCACGAAGACGTGGAGGTGGCGGGTCAGGCTCTCCATGACCTGCCGCAGCCGCTGGTCCTTGGTCTCCCAGAAGCTCTCCACCACCGCGTCGGTGGCGGTCTCGACGGTGAAGTCCACTGGCGGTCCTAACCTTTCGGGGTGTTCTGGCCGTTGAGGTGGTCGGTGAACCAGTCGCCGGTGAGCGCGTCGCGTTCGGCCGCGTGGTTGTAGAGGGTGTGCTCGCCGTCGGGCCAGATGCGGACGGTCGCGGCGGCGGGGTCGGCGGCGCGCAAGAAGGGTTCCTGGTCCTCGTAGTGGGCCAGGGGGTCCTGGCCGCCGTGCAGCAGGAGCAGGGGGCAGGTGATGGGGTGCTTGTCCGGGTCGAAGCGCAGGGCGTCCATGACCTCGGTCACCCGGTCCGGGTCGTCGGTGCCGACGACGGCGGCCATCTGTTCGCGGGCGGTGCGGAATTCGGGGACCGTGGGCGCGGCCGGGGCGCCGTTGACCACCACCGCGCCGACGCGTGTATCAGCGGCGGCCAGGTGGGCGGCGAACAGGCCGCCGAAGCTGACGCCCTGCACCCCGATCGCGCCGCCGAGGCGGGGATCGGCCTCGACCAGGTCGACGAAGCGGGCGAAGCCCTCGGTGACGCGTTCGTCGACGTACAGTCCGTGACGGAGCCGCGACTCGCCCTGACCCGGACCCTCCGCGAGCAGGCAGGCCAGGCCGCGCGAGGTGTAGGCGTCGGCGACCGGCAGGTACGCGGCGCCCCAGCCGCTCAGCCCGCCCCAGAGGATGACGGTGGCCTGGGCCCCGCCGGTCGGCGGCAAGCACAACCAGCCGCCGAGCAGCCCGTCGCGATGCGGGATCTCCACGCGTTCCACGGCGGGTGCCAGAGCGGCGGTCGCGGCGGTGTGCCGGGCGTACAGATCCCGTTTTTCCGCGGTGTCGGTCTGGTGCGCCATCTGCGCGAACATCAGGGCCGCGGAGGCGAACCGGTACGCCTGCCGGGCGGTCGTGCGGTGCCCCGACTCCTCAGCCAGGCGGGCCCGTTGCAGCTGTGTCCGCGCGATGGCCGCGCCGGCGTGCTGCCACGGTGTCCCGGCCGCGGTGTCGGCGAGCAGGCGGCGGGCGTCAGCCGGGTCCATGCCGCAGTCGGTGAGCCGCGTGAAGGGCATGGCCCGGTGCTGGGCCGCCACCAGCGGCGGCAGAGGAGCCGTCCCGGGGACCGCGGCCGTCATACGACCGCCTTGGCCGTGCCGGACAGGGCGTCGTCCAGGTCGTCCACGAGCGCGCCGAGGTCCGCGCCGTCGGCCGCCGCGCCGAACAGCACGAAGTCGGGGCGTGCCAGGTAGGCGACCGCGCCGAGTCGCTGGAGGTACTCATGGTGCCGACCGTCGAGGTCGTCGACGGTGTCGAGGGCGACCATGGTGCAGCCCAGGCGCGTCAGCCTGGCGAGCCGGTCGGGGCCGAGGGCGGTGGTGGGGTCCTCGGTGGTGACCAGGGTGAAGCCGTATCCGGTGAGGTCGTCGAAGCGTCCCGTGCGGCCGTCGGCGAGGCGGACGCGGCCCTGGGGGGTGAGGGTGCCGACGGGCGCGTCCCCGTCCGGCCTGAGAACTCCGCCCGCAAGGGGCGGGAACGGGGGCGGCGGGGGTACCTTGCCCGCGAAGAAGGCCGCGTCCCGGGCCGCCGCTGCCTCGACGTCGTGGGTGTTGGCGACCTTGCCGAGGCCGATCGCCATGTGGGTGAGGGCGGTGACGTGCGGGCGGCGCTCGCTCTCGTAGGTGTCCAGCAGATCCTCGGGAGCCAGGCCACCGAGGACGAGGTGGAGTTTCCAGGCGAGGTTGGTGGCGTCGCGCAGACCGCTGCACGCGCCCTGGCCGAGGTAGGGGGGCATGGTGTGGGCGGCGTCGCCGGCCAGGAAGACCCTCCCGGTGCGCCAGCGGGTGGCGATGCGGGCCTCGAAGCCGTAGACGAGCTGTCGAGTGATCCGTACGTCGTCCGGTCCCAGGTCGTGGTAGTCGCGCAGCAGCCGCCAGGCCGTCTCCGGCGCGGTCATCTCCTCTCGGGACTCGTCCGGCAGCAGGGCGAACTCGAAGCGCTGGCGGGTGGTGCCGATGTTGATGGTCATGTGGCCGCGCGCGGGATCGCAGTACTGGGTGCCGTAGGCGAACTCCGGGGGCTGGGGTCGCAGCCACTCGGTGTCGATGTTGACCCACTGCTCGTTGAACCCGAGATCCTCGCGCCCCACCCCGAGTAGATCCCGTACCCCGCTGCGGCTGCCGTCGGCGGCGATCACATAGCGGGCCAGGACCTCGTCGCGCGGGCCATCCGCACAGCTGGTCTCGGCGTTCCAGCCGCACAGGCGGAGGGTGACGCCGTCGTCGTCCTGGTCGAGGCCGGTGACCGCCCAGCCCTGGCGGACGTCGACCGTGCCGTAACCGCGCAACCGCTTGTCGATCGCGTGCTCCACGTCCGGCTGGTACATGGAGATGTGGTCCGGATATCCCATCGGGCCGTCGGGGTTGGCCGGGATGCGCACGAGCGTCTCGCCCTTGCCGTTGACCCACAGGTACTCGCACGGGGACGAGTCCCGCAGCGCGTCGTCGGCATCACCCGCCGCCTGGACGGTACGTGCGGTCTCGTCGTCGATGTGGGTGAGCCGGGGCAGCCCGTACAGGGCCGGCCAGCGTTCGCAGACCACCACCCGGTGGCCGAGCCGGCCGAGCAGGGACGCCGCGGCGAGTCCGGTCGGACCGTAGCCGACGACCGCGATGTCATAGTGCGGAGCCATCGGACACCTCCAGAGACAGCCCCGCGCCGTTGCGAGGGGTCGTGGTGGGATGGGAGAGGGGTGCGGCTCGACTGTGCGGTGCGTGCCGCAGCTCTGTGTGAATCTAGATTCACAGTTAGAGTGAAGCGAGATTCACACAACAGCAACATGGACGTCAAGAGCCCGGTCGATAAACTGCGCAGATGACCGAGTCCCCCACCCGCAGGCCCGCCGCCCTCCGTGAAGGCAGTCGCCGTTCGCAACAGGACCTCATGCAGGCCGGGTACGCGCTGCTCGAAGAGGGTGGAGTGGACGCGCTGACCGTGGCCGCGGTCGCCGAACGGGCCGGCATGGCGGTCGGCAGCATCTACCGCCGGTTCGGCGACAAGGAAGGACTCCTGCTGGCCATCCAGCACGCCTTCACCGAGAACCTCCAGGCCGAGATCACGGAACGGATGTCCGTCGAGCGGCTGCGCCTCCTGCGCGATCCGGCCGTGGCGATCGCCGAAGCGGTCGGCGCGATCACCGACGCCTTCCGGGCACACGAGGCCCTGTTGCGCGTCTTCCTGCTGCTCGGCACCCGGCACGAAGCGGTCCGGGTCGAGGGCTCGCGCGTCAGCGTCGAGGGCAACCGCAACTTCGCCGAGGCTCTGCGCCACATCCCCTTCGCACACCCGGATCCCGCGGCCGCGCTGGACTTCGCCTTCCGCCTGGTCTACGCCACGATCGCGCACCGCGTCACCCAGGGCGAGTTCCTGGAGTCCGACCGCCCGCTGCCCTGGAGCGAGCTGCGCAGCCACCTCCAGACCGCGGTCATCTCCTACCTCCTCGGCACCCCAGAAGGCCGCTGACCGCCCGGCTCGCCGTCGCACACGAGTGCGTGCACGGGGCTTGACGCGACGGGATCGGTTGCGAGCTCCCGCTCACCACAAGTGTGAGCGCTGACTCACATAGGTTCACTCTCTTCGTCTCCCACACCCTCGTGCCGACGGCTCAGCCCCTCTCCCCTCCCCGGAACTCCGTCGTGGCCCGAGCAACTCGAAGGAGAGGAGAGTCGTCGGTGCGTGCCCACGGTCCTTCCGCGCTACGAGCACGTGCGCGCGGCTCTGCCGACCACGAGCGCTTCTCGTCCGCGCACGGCGTCGGCTACGAGGACCCGTTCAACGCCCAGATGAAGGGCACCGTGCCGGCCAGTGACCCGCCGGACCACACCCCGCTGCGGGCCCTGCTGTCCGACAAGTTGGCCCCCAAGGCCCTGGCGGGGCTCCGCGCCCGGATCACCGCTCTCGCGGACTCGCGGCCGAACTCGTCGCCGACGCCGTGGCCAAGGGCGGCTTCGACGCCGTGACGGATCTCGGCGCGGTGTTCCCCGTGACCCTGATCACTGACCTGATCGGGCTCACCGAGGAAGCGCGGGGTCCGTGGCCGTCGTTCGCGGACGCGGCGTTCAACACCTTCGGCCCGTCAACGCCCACGCCCAGGCATCCATCCCCTTCGTCAGCCAGATGTTCGGGTACCTCAACACGGTGACGGTGCCGGAGAATCTCCGCCCGGACGGCTGGGACGCCGCCATATACCAGGCCGCGGACCGGGGGACACCGAGGCCACCTCCGGGCGGGACCCCTGCCGCTCAGCGTATTCCACACATGTTCCCGGAAGAGGAGACCGGAAGAGGAGATCAGGCCATGTGCGGTGATCGTCAGGTTCCCACGTTTGCCTGCCGCATCGACTGCCGCTTCCGTGGCGCCTGACTTCGACTCTGGAGCGGTGGGTGTGTATCGAGATGCGAGCACGCTAGTACGCGGCCGGAACCAACTGGGACAACTTGCGGTAAACCAGCGGACCCGAAGCGTCACTTCGGGCGTCGGCGCGGATGCGCTTCGACCTCGTCCGGTGGCTTTCGGTGGCGCCGACGAGGCCGGTTGGATCACTCCGGGGCGGGGTCGTCCCGGGCGCCAGGTGGCTCGGCGGACGTCGACGACGAGCGGTGGGCGGTGATCATCCTGCCACTGCTGTCCCGCCGGCCCAAGACCGTTGCCGCGGCGCTGAGCACAACGGACGCCGCAAGTAGTTGGCCTGTCCAACAAGGCCACCGGTAAGGTCGTCCATGTGACAGGGGAAGAGGCGACGTCAGGAAAGTCGGGAGCGGCGTCCGGCAGGCAGCAGCGCCGGAGGCACCCCGGTGATCCCGGTCGTCAGCGCGACCCGGTGGGCACCCGGCGGGCCATTCTGGCCGCCGCCGGCGCGGAGTTCGCCGCCCACGGTTTCGACGAGGCCCGGGTCGTGCGGATCGCGGAGTCGGCCGGCGTCAGCCATCAGCTGATCACTTACTACTTCGGGGGCAAGCGCGGGCTGTACGAGGCGCTGAGCGATCAGTGGCTCGAGGAGTCCATGCGCGTCAGCCAGGCCCGTACCTTCGCGGATGCCGCGCGGCGCTACGTCCACTGGGCGCATGAGGATCCCGCGTGGGTGCACACGCTGACACGCGAAGAGCCCGGCACGCGCCCGCCCGCCGAGGACGAGCGGGCCGCCGAGTTGTTCAAGCATGTCGAGGAACTCCGCGAGCGGCAGGCGCGCGGTGAATTCCGGAGCGACCTCGACGTGGGGGCCGTGGCCCTCGTCTTCTTCGCCGCCTCGATCGCTCCGGTGGCCATCCCGTGGATCGCCCGTGAACTCGGCCAACAGGACCCAGAATCACCGGAGTTCATCGACCACTACGCGGAGCAGGTGGGCCGGATCGTCACCGCGCTCGCCGAAGCGACACAGGCGACACAGGACGAGGGCTCGCCGGTGGACGGCGAGCCCCAGGACTGACGACCACCGGATCCCTGGGTTCCGGGAGTCCGTGCGCCGCTCAGCCCGGCGGCAGCCGCCGGGCCATCTGGAGGTGCGCCAGCTGCCAGCCGCCCGCCTCGGCCGCCACCCAGACCCGGGTGACGGCGGCCTGGATGACGAACGGGGTCAGCTCGGGCACGAAGGCGACCCGCATCTCCTGCAGACAGCTGACCACGGCCGTGGTGCCGAAGCGCTGGACGGTCACGTCGTAGGTGTCCACCTGACTGGTGCGGCCCAGGCGTGCCGCGTACCGCAGCCAGTCCTCCACCCCGTGGATGTGGCCCACCGCAGAGTGCACGATCACGCAGCCGGGGTGCAGCAGGGCACGGATGGCCTGCTCCGGTTCGGGGAGCGTCTGCGCGGCGAGCCAGGCGGCCTCGGCCTCCTCGACCGTGGCGGGGACGGGGGCAGCGGCGGCGAGGTCTTTCGCCACGGGCGCCTCTGTCGCTGAGTCGGTCACAGTTCCAGCTCCAGGATCGGGGACTTCGACCGGGACGAGCACGGGGTGAACAGACCCTCCCCGCGCTCCTCGTCGGTCAGGACGTCGTCCCGGTGGTCGGGCTCACCGGCGCGCACCCGCACGATGCATTCGCCGCAGATGCCCTGTCCACACGAGTTGGGCGCCTCGACGCCGTTCGCCAGCAGGACGTCCAGGACGCTCTGGTCCTCGGGAACGAGGTACTCCGCTCCCGTGGAGGACAGACGCACGGTGAATCCGCCCTCCCCTCCCCCGCCGGGCTCGGCCGCGACCGGGGGCGAGGCGCTGAAGCGCTCCTTGTGCAGGGCGGACGCGGGCCATCCGAGCTCGGCCGCCCGCCCCAGCGCGAAGTCCATGAACCCGCCGGGGCCGCAGACGTAGATCGCGGTCCCGGGAGCGGGTTCCCCCAAGTCGCTTCCCAGATCCAGGCGTTGCTCCGGGGGCTCGTCGTCGAAGTGAAGGGTGACCCGCGGGTGGTTCTCCAGGTCGGCGAGGAAGGCGGCCTCGCTCCGGCTGCGGGCGCAGTAGTGCAGGTGGTAGTCGCCCCCGGTGGCGTCGAGGCTCTGGGCCATCGACAGCAGCGGGGTGATGCCGATGCCGCCCGCGAGAAGCAGGTGCCGGCGCGCGGACGTCAGGCCGAAGCGGTTGCGCGGCGCGGCGATGCGCAGCGTGTCGCCCTCGGCGAGGGCGTGCATGGCGCGTGAACCGCCGCGCGAGGCGGGTTCGTCGAGGACCGCGAGCCGGTACTGCTTGCGGATGCCCGGTGGTCCGCACAGGGAGTACTGCCGGATCAGTCCCGCCGTACCGACCTGTACGTCGATGTGGGCGCCCGGCTCGTACTCCCACAGCTCGTCGCCGTCGGCCCGGGCGAGGTCGAAGACCGCGATTCTCGGCGTGGCGTCGTACCGGGCCACGACGACCGCGTCCGTCCAGGTGGTGCTCACGCTTCGGTCACGCCCCTGCCGCCGTGGGCGCTGCCGCCCGGTCCGTCCCCGTGGGCGCCTCCGGTCGGGTGACGAGGCCGGCCTCCACACGGCGGACCGGCTCGCCGGGGGTGGCGACGCCGAGCGGGGTGCGTCCGGCCTCGACGTCGTCCAGCATCGTGCGCAGCATGCGCCGGAGCATGACGACGCCCTTGTCGGACGGCGCCAGGGTCTCCTCGGAGTGCTGGGTGATGGGGCCCTGTGACCACTGGGCCTCGTAGTCGCCGGGGAAGCGCTGTTTCTCCTCCTCACTCAGCTGCCAGCCGTCCTTGCCGTTCTGCTTGATGCCGAACATGAAGGACGTGGCCCGCCCGGGGTCGGCGGAGCGGATGGAGAAGACCAGCCGGTGGTGTGTGTCGTCGACGGGGACCACCCAGATCAGCATGTCGTTGCGGACGTCGGGCGTCGAGCTGATGAAGTCGGGCAGGGCGACGATGTTCGGCAGCATGCACTCCACCGACCACTCCAGGTCCACGAGCGCGCCGCCGGCACCCTTGGTGTCCTGGTAGCGCCAGATGTACCTCACGCCGTTGTCGGTGCGGTGGTAGCTGGTGCGCTCCGCGGCGGTGCGGTGGTCGTAGTAGCTGTCGGGAAAGCCGGTCGTGCCGGTGCCCTCGAACTGGTACCCGCTGTGGTTGGAGTGGAGCCACGCCGCGTGCACGGGGTCGACGGCGTTCTCGAACAGCTGGAGCCAGTTGTAGTCCTGCTCCAGGCCGATGACCTCGGCGCCGGGCACCATCCAGCTGGTGTGGTAGCTCTCGCCCTCGCCCAGCGGTTCCAGGCTGTCGTAGCGCGGCAGCGGGGGCTTGAGCTCGGCCGGCCCCATGTAGACGAAGACCAGGCCGTACCGCTCCTCTACCGGATACCACGGCTGACGTGCGAGATTGCGGCGCTTGCCGCCGTCGAGTTCGCAGGCCTGGTCCAGGCAGTGGCCCTGCACGTCGAACTTCCAGCCGTGGTAGCAGCAGCGGATGCCGTCCTCCTCGATACGGCCGTAGTAGAGGCTGCTGCCACGATGTGCGCAGCGCTCGAAGACGACACCGGGGCGGCCCTGGCCGTCCCGGAAAACAACCAGGTTCTCACCCAGCAGGCGGGCGCGGTGGGGAACGTCGCTGGTGAGCGCGGTGGAGCTGGCGATCGGGTGCCAGTGGCGGCGCAGGGTCTCGCCCATCGGGGTGCCGGGACCGACCTCGGTCAGGCGGGCGTCGTGGGAGGAGGGCTTGCGCCCGTAGCCGGTTCCCGTGTCGGTCATGGTCGGGTCGGTCATGCTGAACCATCTCCTCGGCATTGAGGCGGCGGGGACTCGTGGAAACGGCCACCGGAGCGGTGGGGAAAGGTGCGGCCGGTCTGCGGTCGAGGCTCCTTCTGCAGTCCCGTCCGGAGTGGTCGCACGAGCGTGCGGCGGCTCTTCCCGCACGGCTCGGACAGGCGCGGCAAGCGGTACGGCCTGTGTGTCGCTTCTGCCGTTGTACGAGCCTGATGAAAAACTGTCAATGGCTCTGACCTGGTTTGATGAATTACTTGCAGACCTCTGTCGGATCGCCGAGCGTCCTGTTACGTTGACCCGACGCTGAGGCGACTAGCCGCTCGCGGTCCCCTTCCTGCCGCCTCGCGATCACATCCCCAGAACGCGCCGCGCGAGCGACCACCTCCCCGACTCGCCCACTCCCCCGCCTCCACCGCGCGTTCGCCCCAGGTCGAAGGAGACGACGATGTCTGGACCTTCCACATGAACACCGGACGCGACACCGAGTACGACTACGTCGTCGTCGGCGCGGGTTCGGCCGGCTGTGTCGTGGCCGCACGCCTCGCGGCCGACGCCGGTACGAAAGTGCTGCTGATAGAGGCGGGACCACCCGCCGATCGTCAGCTGCTCGTTCAACTGCCCCTCGGAGTAGGGCTGTTGTCAGGCCGCAAGGAGATCAGCTGGGGATACGAGTCGGAGCCCGAGCCGGGACTGGACGGCAGACGCATCCCGGTCCCCCGGGGCCGGCTGGTCGGCGGGACCGGTTCGATCAACGGCTCGACCCACGTCCGCGCGCACCGCCTCGACTACGACGACTGGGTCAAGGAAGGTGCGACGGGCTGGGGCTGGGACGATCTGCTGCCGTACTTCCGCCGCTCGGAGAGCAGCTGGCGCGGAGACACCGAGCACCACGGCGGATACGGACCCGTCACCGTCTCGACCAACGTCCGAAGGGGCCCGTTCGGCCGGCGGCTCGACCGCGCCGCCCGCTCGCTGGGCATCGAGTTCCCGGACGACACCCAGAGCGGCGACCCCACCGGCGCCGGCCAGATCGAGACCGCCATCCACCGCGGCCGACGGCACAGCACCGCCGCCGCCTACCTGCGCCCCACACTGCGGCGACGCCCGAACCTCACCCTGCTCACCGGGGTACTGGTGGACACGATCGTGCTGGAGAACGGACGCGCGAGAGGCGTCCGGGTCGTGAAGGACGGACAGCGCCGCGTGGTCCGAGCGGCCCGAGAGGTCGTGCTGTGCGCGGGCACGTACAACTCGCCGCAGCTGCTGATGCGCTCAGGCATCGGCCCGGCGGATCACCTGCGCGAGCTCGGTGTCGACCCGGTGGTGGACCTTCCCGGCATCGGGGCCAACCTGCAGGAGCATCCGGCGGCGCCCGTGCTGTTCGACGTCAAGGATCCGGTGACCTTCCACGAGCACCTGCGCGCCGACCGGCTGGTGCGGAGCGCGGTCCGCTGGTTCGCCACCGGAAGCGGTCCGCTGGCCCTGATGCCCGAGTTCCTGTCCGCCTACGTCCGCACCCGACCCGATCTGGACCGCCCCGACGGGTTCCTCGGCATCATCGGCGGCGGATTCGGCGCCCGGCCCTGGTTCCCCGGCATCCGGCCGCTGAAGGACCGCCACTGCCTGGCCCTCAACGCCGTCGCGACCCCCCGCAGCCGCGGCGAGGTCCGGCTGCGCTCCACCGATCCGAGCGCCCCTCCGCGCATCACGTTCAACCTGCTCACCGAGCCGGCGGACGTGGCCGCCCTGCGGGAGACCATGCGCACCACGCTGGCCGTCCTGCGCTCTCCCGAGGTCGCCCCGGTGATCACGGCGGAACTCGCACCGGGCGCCGGCGTGCGCACGGACGAGGACTTCGAGCGCTATCTGCGGCAGAACGGCATGCCCGGCAACCACGCCTGCGGCACCTGCGCCATCGGCACCTCCGAAAACGCGGTCGTCGACCCCGACCTGCGGGTGCGCGGCGTCGAGGGACTGCGCGTGGTCGACGCGTCGGTGCTGCCGAACGTGCCCGGGGCGAACATCAACGCCACCGTCGTGGCCGTCGCCGAGAGGGCGTCGGACCTGATCCGCGGTGTCCCGGTCGCCTCGGGCGCCGAGGTCACCCCGCTTCGCGAGAGGACCCCAGGATGAGGGAACCGCTGACCTACTCCATCGCGCACGGCTCGGCCGAGGCCGCTCTGGAGGCCGCCCGCTCCGAGGGTGCGCGGATCTGCGTGGTGGTCGTCAACCGCAGCGGCATCACCAAGGTGCTGCTCAGCGACGACGGGGTGGGCCCCATCGGGGTCGAGACCGCGCGCCGCAAGGCCTACACCGCCGCGGTCACCGGCATGCCGACCGCCGCGTTCGCCGACTTCGCCGCCGCACCCGCGATGGCGGTCGCGCCCGTGCACCTCGTCGACGCCGGTCTCCTCCCGGTACCGGGCGGCGTGCCGATCACCGTGGACGACGGCGAGGTCATCGGCGGCATCGGGGTGGGGGGCGCCGACGGGGCCACCGACGACCGCCTCGCCGTGGAGGCGCTGAAGAGCATCGCGACGCTGCTGGCGTAAGCGCGAACAGACACGCCCTGCCTCAAGGGACATCAGCACAAGGAGCAGATGATGATCGAAAACACCCTGGTGGTCGAGGGCGTGGCCCACGACTACAACTTCCTGCCCGAGAACTGCGTCAATCCGGCCTTCGGCCGCGCGATCGGCGAGCACATGTACCACCAGCACCAGAAGTTCGGCGGGCCCGGCTACGCCATCCAGAAGTCGCTGTACCTGGACCACGGCGCGGGCGCCGAGACCATCGGACGGTCGATCCTGGCGGAGAGCCAGTCCGACGTCATCGTCTACCACGAGACACCGATCTACGGACACTTCCGCGACGGCGGCTCCGCGCTGTCCACCGGCCTGGAGATGCGAGAGCTCTGGCCGAACAGGGTGCTGGTCTACGGAGCGGTGTCCCCGCTGCGGCCGGGTGCGGAGGACAGGGTCGACGAACTGGTCGACGAGCACAAGGTGAACGCTCTCAAGCTGTACCCGATCGACCTGGTCGAGGGCCGGGTCACCTCGCTGGACATGAGTGATCCGGAGGTGTGCTTCCCGGTGTTCGAGCGGGCCCGGGAGCGCGGGCTCAAGGTCGTGGGGATCCACAAGGCGCTCCCGGTCGGGCCCGGGCCGGCCCACGCGCTGCGGATCGACGACATCGAGGGGGCCGCGGCGGCGTTTCCCGACCTGACCTTCGAGGTGGTGCACGGCGGGCTGGCGTTCGTCGAGGAGACGGCGATGCTGATGGAGTGCGCCCCGAACGTGGTGGTCAACCTGGAGGTGACCTCCGCGCTGGCGCGCACCGCGCCGCGCCGGTTCGCCGAGGCGATGGGCGCCTTCCTCGCGGTGCCCGGCGGCGCCCGGCGCGTCATCTGGGGCACCGGAGTCATCGCGGCCCATCCGCGCCCGCTGATCGAGGCCTTCTGGGATCTCGAGACACCGCAGGACCTGATCGAGGAACGCGGCGTGGAGCCGCTGACCAAGGAAGCCAAGAAGGACATCCTCGGCCGCAACTTCCTGCGCCTGCATGGCATCGACGAGGACAAGCTGCGGGCCACGATCGCCGGCGACGAGTTCGACACCGACGAACTGGCGGCTCCATGGGGCGGCAGGGTCGAGCCCGAGCCGGTGGCGGCGGCGTGATGAGCGGCGTCACCGAGGCGCGGGTCCGGGAGGTGCTCAACGGGATCGTCGACCCGTGCAGCATCACCGCGGGTGTCCCGGCCGGTATGGACGACATGGGCCTGATCAGTGACATCCAGATCCATGACGACGGCGCGGGTGGTCAGCAGGTCAGCGTGAAGTTCGGGCTCACCGATCCCACCTGCATGCTGCTGGGCTCCTTCGCCAACTCGGCCAGGGAGCGCCTCGCCGAGCTGCCAGGTGTCACCGCGGTCGACGTCACGCTGGACCACGACATGGAGTGGACGCCTGACATGCTGGACCCGCACTACCAGCGGCGGCTCGCCGAACACCGCGCAAGCAGGCGTCGCACACTCCCGCTCCTGGCCGTGACCGCGAGGGGACGAGCCGGTGACCAGTGAGACGGCCTCCGACCTCACGGCCGTACGGGCGAACAACGCCGACGTCATGGGCCGTTTCATGGAGGGACTCAGCCGGGCACCGCAGCCGCCCGAGAGGATCGACCCGGCTGACGTCCGGGTGGTGCGCAACCTCGTGTTCAGCACACCGCCCGACACCACGGATCTGCGCATGGACCTGTACCTGCCGCAGTCCGCACCGGCCCCCGTCCCCGTGATCGTGTGGCTCGCGGGAGGCGGCTGGCGCATGCAACGGCGCGGCTACGGGCCGCGGTTGACCCGGCTCTTCGCCGAACGCGGATACGCCATGGCGGACATCGAGTACCGGTCCTCCGAGGCCGCCGTCTGGCCGGCCCAACTGCACGACGTCATCGCCGCGTTGCGCCACCTGCACGACATCGCGGACATCCATGGCCTGGACATGGCGTCGGTCGGGCTGTGGGGCAGCTCCGCCGGCGCGCACCTGGCGCTGCTGGCGGCGTTCACGGCCGACGGCTCCGTTCCGTTTCCGGGCGTACGAGCCGTGGTGGCGGGCTATCCCCCGACAGATCTGCTGCACCTCAACGACGACGCCCTGCCCGGCGGAGTGCTGGGCGTCGATCCCTCCGACCCGGCCTGGGGCCTCCTGGGCGGGCGCCCGTCGGACCGGGCCGCCACCGCCGTGGAGGCCAGCCCGGCCCGGCAGGCCCATCAGCGTGTGCCGCCCGTGCTCCTGCTGCACGGCGACGCCGACCTCCTCGTCGGCCCGGCCCAGAGCCGCCGGCTCCACGACGCGCTGCTCGCCGTGGGCGCCGAGTCCCATCTGCTGCTGGTGCACGGCGCCGACCACGGCTTCCTCAACACGGGCGACTGGGAACTGCACCCCATGACGGCCACCGTGCACTCCTCACGCGCCCCGGACGTCGAAGGTTCCGTGCTGCTGACCCCGGCACTGATCGAGCGCTTCTTCGACCACCACCTGCGAATGGACCCCTGGAATGCCTGAAACACCACCGCGCTACGACGACGTCGGCCGCGCCCTCTCCCGCTTCGCCCTCGCCGCCGTCTTCGTCTCCGGAGGCCGCCACGTGTGGCGGCACCCGGACGGCCCCGCGCAGGGGGCGGCGACCTTCCTGAAGCGGTGCCGCCGTGCGGTGCCGCTCCTGGACCGGTTCTCCGACCGCCAGCTGGTCCGCACCAACGCGGCCGTCCACCTGACCGCCGGAGCCGCGCTGGCGGCCGGCATCGCCCCCGCGGCCTGCGCGACGGCGCTCGCCGGTTCGCTGGTGCCCACGACCCTCGCGGCCTTCCCCTTCTGGACCCAGCCCGACGGCCCTCAACGCGCCCGCCAGCAGGGCGACTTCCTCAAGAACCTCGCCCTCGCCGGCGGCCTGCTCGCGGTCGTCGTCAACGACGGGCGGCGAACCCGGCGCAGCCTCGGATAAGCGGTCGTCACCGTGACCAAGGTCCCCGCGCCCGACGGACAAGAGGCGGCCGCCGACCCCACAGGGCCCTCCGCCCCCGGCGTGTCCCCTCGCCGGACGCGGGGCGTACTCCTGGTGATGTGCGGCGCCGTGATGTGCGTCCAGTCGCTGGTCGCCGCCATCAACCTCGCGATACCCAAGTTGTCGGCGAGCGACCTGCACCCGTCGCCCACCCAGCTGCTGTGGATCGTCGACTCCTACGTCATCGTCTTCGCGGCTCTGCTGGTCCCCGCCGGGGCATTGGGCGACCGTCTCGGCCGCAAGAGCGCCCTCCTGTGCGGTCTGGGGCTGTTCGCCGCGGGCGCCGTCGCGTCCGCACTCGCTCCGAGCGTGGCCCTGTTGCTCACCGGCCGGGCGCTTGCCGGGCTCGGCGCGGCGCTGCTCATGCCGGCCTCCATGTCCCTGCTGCTGCACGGCATCCCTGCCGGGCGGCGTGCCACCGCCGTCGCGATCTGGGGCGCCTCGCAGCCGGTGGGCGGCGTGCTGGGCAACGCGGGCGGCGCACTGATCCTGCAGTACCTTCCCTGGCGTGCGCTCTTCTGGGTCTACGTACCGATAGCCCTCATGTTGCTGGTCTGCGCGGCGTACGTCGCGCCGCGCCCCGCCCGCACTCCGACCGGACTCCACGCTCCGGGCTCGGCCCTGCTGGTCACGGGGTGTGTCGCCCTGCTGTTCGGCATCATCGAGGGCCCGGCCCGCGGCTGGACGTCGGTGGGCGTCCTCGGTGCCTTCGGTGTGGCCGCCGTCGTGCTGACCGGCTTCGTCCTGACGGAGCTGCACACGGAGCAGCCCATCCTGGATCCCCGCCTCTTTCGCGTGCGTCCGGTGCGTTCGGGAACCATCGGCGTGGCCGCCGTCTTCTTCGGCATGTTCGCCCTCTTCTTCGTCCACGCCCAGTTCCTCCAGTACGCCAAGGGCTTCACCCCGCTCCAGGCGGGACTGGGCGGGCTGCCCCTGGCGGCGGGAATCGTCGTGGCGACCCGGATCGGCCTGCGGTGGACCGACCGCTGGGGCGCCCGGTGGACCGTGCCCACGGGACTGCTGCTCGTCGGCGCCGGGCTGCTCGTACTGTCCACGGCGACCGTCACCACACCCTTCCCCCTGCTCACCGCGTACACGCTGGTCACGGCGCTCGGCAATGGCCTGGCGCTGCCCGCACTCTCGCACGCCGTCGTCAGCGGACTACCGCCGCACCGGGTGGGCGTCGGGTCGGGACTCAACAGCGCCGCCCGGGAGTTCGGCAGCGCGCTCGGCGTCGCCGTGGTCGGCACGGCCATCGCCACCGGCTTCTCCTCCCGCCTCCCGCCGTCGATCGGCGCCGCCGGAACGACGCCGACCGAGGCCTTCGCCGCCGCCGCGCGGACGGGAACCCAGGCCCGGACCGCCGTCGCGGAGGCCTTCGCCCATGCCGTCGCCGTGGGCTACCGCGTCACCGCAGGCGTTCTGCTGGTGCTCACCGTCGTAGTCGCCGTGGGAATGCGGGCTACCCGCGCCACCGACCGAGCCACCCCTGCCCTCCCTGTGACGTCCCCGCGACGACAGGCCGAGAGGAATCCGGCAACCGCGCCGCCCTCAGGAGGAACCGAAGCATGACCACCACTCCCCCAGTGTCCGATCGGTAGCGTCAGGTCGAGGACGAGCTGGTCCGCACGGTGCTCGCGTCATTCGAGAACACGCCCGATCCCCGGCTCAGGGAAGTGATGCAGGCCCTGGTGCGGCACGTGCACGGCTTCATCCGCGAGGTCCGCCTGACCGAAGCCGAATGGCAGCACGCCATCGACTTCCTCACCGCAGCCGGACACATCACCACCGACCGCCGCCAGGAATTCGTCCTGCTCTCGGACGTCCTCGGTGCCTCCATGCAGACCATCAACGTCAATCACGAGGCCACCGCAGGTGCCACCGAGGCCACCGTGGTCGGCCCGTTCTTCGTCGAAGGCTCCCCCGAGATCCCCATCGGCGGCGACGTGCAGTACGACCACGGCCAACTCGCCGGCCGGGCCTGCCTGTTCACCGATGACCAGGGTGACTACGCCTTCTGGGAGCTCACTCCCACGCCGTACCCGATCCCGCACGACGGGCCTGTGGGAGCCCTGCTCGACGAGACCGGACGCTCGCCGCTGCGCGCTTCCGACCTGCGCTTCATGGCCACCGGACCCGGCCTGCGCACCCTCGTCACCCACATCTTCGTCGACGGCGACCACCTGCTGGACTCCGACGCCGTGTTCGGTGTCAAGGACTCCCTCGTCAAGCGATTCGAACGGCATCCGGGCGGCACCCCCACCCCCGACGGGCGCGACCTGTCCGGGCAGAGCTGGTCCCGCGTGCGGTTCGACATCGTGCTCGCCCCGCGGCGGTCATGACGACTGCCGCCGATACCGGATGCCTTCTGTCACGAACAAGGAAAAGCGAGTGCGTTTCGAGCATGAGACCCTGCCGCAACGGGTGTGCTGGCATCCGGCGAAGCCACGGCGGCGGTGCGCGCCGAAGTGGAACGGCTCGGTGGCTCGCGGGTGATGGTGATCGCGTCCGCAGCCGAGTCCGACCTGGCCGAGAAGGTCACCACCGACGTGCCGGTCGTCCTGCGCCACGACGAGGTGGTGATGCACGTTCCGGTCGCGTCGGCGGAGCGGGCCCGCGCCGCAGCCGCCGCGCACGAGGTGGATCTCCTGGTCAGCGTCGGTGGTGGCTCCACCACCGGCCTGGCGAAGGCCGTCGCGCTGACCAGCGGAATCCCCATCGTGGCCGTTCCCACGACCTACGCGGGGTCGGAAGCCACGAGCGTCCGGGGGCGGACCGAGGGAGCGTGCAAGACCACGGGCGTGGACGCGCGGGTTCTGCCTCGGCCGATCGTCTACGACGCCACACTCACGTCGTCGTTGCCGGTGGCGACGAGTGTCGCTTCGGGACTGAACGCACTCGCCCACTGCGTGGACTCCATGTGGGCGCCGCGCACCGATCCGGTGGACCAGGTGCTGGCAGGCGAGGGCATCCGCGCGTTGGCGGCCGGGCTGCCGGCCGTGGTGGCCGACCCGGCCGGGCTGGAGGGCCGTGAGCAGGTCCTGTACGGGGCCTACCTGCCGGCGGTGGCGTTCTCCTCGGCGGGTTCGGGCCTGCACCACAAGATCTGTCATGTGCTGGGGGGCCGGTACGACCTGCCGCACGCCCAGACGCACGCGGTCGTGCTGCCGTACGTAGTCGCGTTCAACGCGCCCGCCGCCCCTGAGGCCGAGCGCCGGATCGCGGCGGCGTTCGGTACCGCGTCGGCCATGGATGGCCTGCAACGGCTGCGCCGATGGCGTCGGCGTCGTGCGCGGCGTCGATGACGACCACCTCGTCGTCGTCGCCCACGATCCACACGTTGTTGTCGACGTCCCAGGTGCCGCCGTCCAGGCTGAAGGTGCCGGACGTGACCAGGTGCTCGGTGCGGGCGACCGTCACAGCACGACCACCGAGCGCAGCACCTCACCCTTGTGCATCCGGGCGAAGGCGTCCTCGACCCCGTCCAGGGCGATCGTCTCGCTGACGAACGCGTCGAGGTCCAGGCGGCCCTGGAGATACAGATCGATGAGCATCGGGAAGTCGCGGGAAGGCAGGCAGTCACCGTACCAGGACGACTTCAACGCCCCACCGCGGCCGAAGACGTCCAGCAGCGGTAGCTCCAGCTTCATCTCCGGAGTCGGCACGCCGACGAGGACGACCGTGCCTGCCAGGTCGCGGGCGTAGAACGCCTGCCGGTAGGTCTCCGGGCGGCCGACCGCCTCGATGACCACGTCCGCGCCGAAGCCGCCGGTCAGCTCGCGGATCGACTCGACCGGGTCGGTGTTGCCGGAGTTGACGGTGTGGGTCGCGCCCAGCTTCTTGGCGGTGTCCAGCTTGGCGTCGTCGATGTCCACGGCGATGATCTTCGCGGCGCCCGCCAGCCGGGACCCGACCACCGCCGCGTCGCCGACGCCACCGCAGCCGATGACGGCCACGGAGTCGCCGCGGCCGACGTTGCCGGTGTTGACCGCGGCGCCGATGCCCGCCATCACGCCGCAGCCCAGCAGTCCCGCAGCGGCTGGTGACGAGGCCGGGGCGACCTTGGTGCACTGTCCGGCCGCGACCAGGGTCTTCTCGGCGAAGGCGCCGATGCCCAGGGCGGGCGACAGTTCATTGCCGTCGGTGAGGGTCATCTTCTGCTTCGCATTGTGCGTGTTGAAGCAGTACCAGGGCCGACCGCGCAGACAGGCCCGGCACTGCCCGCACACCGCACGCCAGTTGAGGATCACGAAGTCGCCGGGCGCCACGTCCGTGACACCCTCACCGACCGACTCCACGACACCGGCCGCCTCGTGGCCGAGCAGGAACGGGAACTCGTCGCTGATCCCGCCCTGCTTGTAGTGCAGGTCGGTATGGCACACCCCGCATGCCTGGATCTTCACCACGGCCTCGCCCGGACCAGGGTCGGGGATCACGATCGTCTCGATGCCGACCGGCTCGCCCTTCGCCCGCGCGACGACGCCTCGTACCTGCTGGGACATTGTTGGTTCCTTCACTTTCCAAAGCGACGGTCGTTCAGGTGGCGGGCTGGACGCGCACGGGCAGCGAGGCCCACGAGCGCAGGGTGTTGTTGGGATGGCGGACCGGTGTGGCGGTCAGTTCGATCCGCTCGACGCGGCGGGCCAGGGCGGTCAGCAGCGCCTCCGCCTCCAGGCGGGCCACGTGCTGGCCGATGCACTGGTGGATGCCCATGCCGAAGCCGACGTGGCCGGAGGGGTCCCGGGTGAGGTCGAAGCGGTCGGGGTCGTGCCAGCGGTCCGGATCGCGGTTGGCGGCGCCGAGGAACATGAGGATCTTCGTGTCGGCGGGGATGAGCGTGCCGGCGATGGTGACGTCGGTGGTGACGGTACGGAAGAAGGTCTGCACCGGCGACTGCCAGCGGACCGCCTCGTCGAACGCGGCCCGCGCCAACTCCGGCCGCTCCCTCAGCCGCTGCCACTCCTCGGGGTGGGTGGCGAAGGCGTACAGGCAGGCCGCCAGGCCGTGCACGGTGGTGTCGACGCCGGCGGTGAGCAGGGAACGCACCACCAAAGGCGCCTGTTCGTACGTCAGATCGCCACGATCGGCGGCGGCCCAGATCCGCGCGCCGAAGCCGTCCCCGCTCAGCGCCTCCCGGGTGCACTGGGCGTTCACCCATGCCGACAGCTCGGCCACTCGGTGGGCATCCGCCGCGACGAGGTCATTGCGCGGGCCGAAGGCGTTGAAGGCCATGTTGCCGTACGGCAGCAGGTTCTGCCGTCCGTCCGGGCCGAGGCCCACCGCGTCCGGGAAAGCCCGTAGCGGAAACGCCTCCGCCAGCGCCGTGAACCCGTCGAACTCGGTGCTCTTGGTGAGGACTTGACCGACGAGTTCCTCAGCGGTCTCGGCCCACGCCTCCCGCAGGCGGCGCAGCGCGGGCGGGGCGAGGATCTCGCGCAGCACCCGACGCGGGGCGTCGTGCCGGGGCGGGTCGGCCTCCAGCAGCAGGCTCGGTGGGCGCCAGGGCTTCTCGTGCCGGAAGTTGGCCAGGCCGACGCCCGATCCCGACTCGAAGTGCTGCCAGTCCACCAGCGCGGTGTGCACCTGCTCGTAGCGGGCGAGCGCGTGAACGTCGTAGCGGGACAGATACACAACGGGTCCGGCCTCGCGCACGGCCCGGTGCAGCGGCTCGGGGTCCAGCAGGGCCTCGTGGGCGAAGGGGTCGGCATCGCTCACGGGCGGCACTACGGCACGCTCCAGTGCCTCGGTCATGGCGGCTCCTTGGGGCAGATGAAGAGGTCTCAGAGGTCGAGGACGAGACGGTCGCCGCACGAGCGCGACACACAGAGGAACATGCAGTCGTTCGCGGCCCGTTCGTGGTCGGCGAGGACCGAGTCCCGATGGTCCGGCTGTCCCTGCAGCACCGGAGTCAGGCACGTGCCGCAGGTGCCCTGCTCGCAGGAGGACAGCACGTCCGCGCCGGCACGGCGCACCGCCTCCAGCACGGACATGTCCGGGGTGACCGTGACGGTGCGTCCCGTGCGGCGCAGTTCGACCTCGAACGGCGTGTCCCGCACCGGCGGCGTGTGAGCGCCGGCGGTAAAGCGCTCGGTGCGCAGGGCGTTCGGCGGCCAAGCGGCGCAGGCCGCTTCGACGGCGGCAAGCAGCGGGGCCGGGCCGCAGCAGTACACCTTGGTGTCGGGACACGGGGTGCCCAGCCAGGTGGCGAGGTCCAGCAGTCCGAGCTCGTCCTGCGGGACGACGTGCACCCGGTCACCGTAGGCCCGCGTCAGCTCCTCGCGGTAGGCCATCGACGCCCGGGTCCGGCCGCCGTACACCAATTGCCAGTCCGCGCCGAGGAGTTCGGCCTGATGGACCATGGGCAGCAGGGGGGTGATGCCGATGCCTCCGGCGATGAAGAGGTACTTCTCGGCCGGTACGAGGGGGAAGTGGTTGCGCGGGCCGCCGACCCCGATGAGGTCGCCCGGCCTCAACTCGTCGTGCACATAGGCGGATCCTCCCCGGCCGGCCGGCTCCCTCAGCACGGCGACGCGGTAGGTGTGCGCGTCCCATCGGTCGCCGCACAGGGAGTACTGGCGGGTCGTCCCGTCCGGCAGTACCAGATCGATGTGGGAACCCGGCGTCCAGTCCGGCAGCCGGGCACCGTCCGGGTGGGCGAGGGTGAGCGAGACGACTCCCTCGGCGACGTCCTCTTTCACGGAGACCGTCAGTGTCGCCGCGTTTCTCGGCGCCGACCGTCCCGGACCGACGCCGGATCCGGCATCCGCAACCACGCTGGTTCCGACCACGTTGTCGCCTCCCGTCGTTGAGTTGCAGGCAGGATGCGCGGCGGCATGGGGCGGTCGCGACGGCATTCTCAATCAGTGAGAGACGAACTTCCGCCGGCTGTCATCCGGCCGTTGCACTGCCGTCACGTGGGTCACCCGGCTCTCGGCCCCGCCCCGGAGCATCCGGGGCCCCGAGCGCACGGGAGACACCGCGTGCCGCGGTCCGCACCACGGTCACGACGGACGAGGCCCCCGCCTCGTTGGGAACGATCACCGCCAGCGCGGCCACCACCTCACCGCGCGCGTCGCGCACCGGCGCCGCGACGCCCAGGGCGTCCGGGTGCACGAATCCCGGGCAGTATGCGTAGCCCTGCCGCCGCACCTCGGCAAGCACCGCCCGCAGCCGCGCGGCGGTGGCAGGAGTGCTCGGGGTGTAGCCCTGGAGGGGCCCGTCGAGCACCCGCTTCCGCAGGTCGGCGGGGCCGTGGGCGAGAAGGACCAGACCGCCGGAGGAGGCGTGCAGGGGAAGGCGGCCGGCGATGCGGGTGTAGTTGATGACGGCTCCCGGTGCTGTCAGCCGCTCCAGGAACAGCACCTCGTCGCCGTCCAGCACACCGAGCTGCACATGATGGCCCACGACGTCGTGGACGCCCTCCATGAACGGCAGCGCCGCGTTCCGCAGCGACAGCGTGGGCGAGGCCCGGGTCGCCAGCTCCCACAGGCGCGTGCCGACACGCACCCGGCGGTCCGCGTCCCGGGTCAGGAGCCCGTACGAGGCCAGCTCGGCCACCAGCCGTGACGCGGTCGCCACGTGCAGCCCCGTACGCCGGGAGATCTCCGAGACGGTCAGGGCCGACTCCTCCGGGGTGAACACCTCGAAGATCCGCACGACCTTCGCGAGAACCGACTCGCCGTTCTGTGTCCTCACCTCGCCATCATCGGATCCTTTCCAGGCAGGTCAAGAGGGGGCACCCCGCCCGTTCATCCGCTGACGGGCGGGGTGCCCCCGTTCCGGGCGCGGTCCTAGACCGCGGCGAACCGGAGCTGTTCGACGACCTTGCCGCCCTCGCGCCTGGTGAAGGTGGCCGACCGCTTGGCCAGCTGGGTGCCGCGGATGGTCACGTTCCAGCCGGGCCGAATGTCCGCGGCCACCTGAAGCATCTGACTGTCGGGACTGGTGATGCTCACCAGGATCTCGTCCTTGGCGTACGGGTCGGGCTCGTCATCGGCGAGCAGCCGCGTGAACAGGTACTCCTCGACCATCTGCCCTCTTTGGTGGCGGGCAACGGTGCAGACGTTGACCCCTTCGAGGTTGTAGTGGCCGATGGTGGCGGTCCAGTCGCCCTGCGCGACGCTGGGGTAGTGCTGCACGATCCGGGCCTCAGGGTATGTGACGAGGATGTCCTTCATCGCGGCGATGTGTTCGTCGATCGTGTAGGTCGCCTTGCCGTACATCTCCACGTAGACATCGGACGCGTGGTAGTACGCCTGCATGTCCCACTTGCGGTTGTTCCAGGCGACGAAGTCAGCGATGTGGAAGTGGATGCAGTTGTCTTTCTGCAGCTCGTATCTGTGGTCGTAGCGCGGCGACCGGGGTGACGCCGACGCGGGCGTCACCAGTCCGGGGGCCACAGCCAGCGGCACACCGACCGCAGCGGCGGCGAGGAGACTCCGCCGATTCAACAGTTCCATGTCCTTCTCCGGTTCGCTCAGGAAGCCAAGTCGAGTGGAAGAGACGCCGCCTGGGCCTTCCGCCCGGCGGCAGGTCTTCGGCCCGCGCCCGAATGGGTCCCCGTGCGTCCTCCACCCGGCCGCGAGCTCACGTAAGTAGCCTGGCCAGCCGGAGTGGATCAGGCCATGACGGAATTCACCGGATCCATGCACCTTTTCGAGGGGTCGGCAGCGCCGGGCGTCATTCGGCCTCGGTCTCCGGGGAGGGGGAGCCGTCGCGTACGCGCGTGCGGTAGGCCTGTGGTGACTCGCCATACCGCTGTTTGAAGGCGCGCGAGAAGTAGAACTGGTTGCGCAGGCCGACCCGGGACGCGATCTCTCCGATCTGCAGATCGGTGAACCGCAGCAGTCGCGACGCTTCGAGCATGACCCGGTCCATGATCAGCGCCTTCGTCGGGCGCCCGGCGCTGTTGGACAGCGCGCGGGCCAGCAGCGGGGCCGGCACGCGCAGCGTGTCCGCGTAGTGGTCCACGTCGTGGCGGCGGGCGAAGTCGCGCTCCAGCAGTTCCACGAAGCGGCGATGCAGCCAGGCGTCACCGTCCTCGCTCAACGCCTCGCCGGCGCGGGCATCGTCGCAGTAGCGCTGGATCCACAACAGCAGCGTGAGCAGCAGGTGCCTCTGCGCCTCCGCGCTCAGCGCGTCCGGCGGGCGCTGGGCCTCGGCCGCCAGGATGTCGACCAGCCGGTCCATCCGCGCCGCGTCTTCGGCCGGCACGCTCACCGACTGCGCACCGTAGCGCCCGACAAGCCACACCGGGTTCACCCGCACCGCGGAGCCCTCGTACAGCAGGTCGTCGCCGAAGCTGATGATCGCGCCGTCGACGTCGCGCATGTTCTCGTACCGGTACACCTGGCCACGGCCGACCAGCGTCAGCGTCGGGGATCCAACCTCCAGCGGCTTCCCGTCGATGATCTGCCGGCCGGTGCCGGACCGGAGCCAGAACAGGGTGTGGAAGTCCTGGCGCTGCTCCATCCGGCAACCGGTCTCGTCCTCGATCACGCCGGACCGGATCCTCACCATGTCGAGTGGCGAGCCACCGTCCGGAAGGCCGCGTACCGGCAGGTCACTTGAGCTCCCTGGCCGCAGCCGGAACCGGGGTGGCTTTCGCCTCGCCGCCTGGGGCGCATCCCCGCCTCTGGAACCCGGCGATGCGAGGACGCCTGCCGGGTCGATCGGGGCCGACTTCTGTGAACTCACGGAAAGGTGCCCCCTCACGCACTGAGGTCGGCGGCGGCTTCGGGACCAGACCCCGGGCATGCGGTCTCGCCGGCCGTGGGGCGGCTCGCTTCGCCGAGGCCGTCGGCGAGCGCGCGTACCTGGTCGGGCGTGAGCGCGTCGAAGAGCAGCTCCCGAACCAGCCCCACATGGTCGGGCGCCGCCCGCTCCAGCAGGGCCATGCCCTCCTCGGCGAGGACGGCGTAGACCGCACGCTCGTCACTGGGACAGGTTCGTCGGCGCACCAGCCCGGACTTCTCCATCTGCCCGATCTGATAGGTCAGCCCGCTCTTGGAGTTGACCAGGGCGCCCGCCAGCTCGGCCATCCGCATCTCCCGCTCCGGTGCCCCGCTGAGCCGGGCGAGGATCTCATACTGCAGGCCCGACAGCCCGTGATCCCGCTTGAGCCGCTGCTCCAACCGCCGGTACAGCAGCGCGTGCGCGGTGGTGAAGGCCGTCCAGGCACGCTTCTCGCCGTCATTCAGCCAACGCGTATGACCCACGTCACAGCCCTCCAGGCTGTTCAAATTGGAACTCAAGCCTACCGTCCTATGGCGAGTTCACATTTGAATAAACCGCCCGTCACAGGAGATGCCGTGATCACCAGCGCCGCCACCACAGTCCGCACCCAGGTCCGCGGATCGGTGAGGGACTCGGCTCGGTGTGACAGCCCGTGAACGGGTCAGCGGGCTTCCCCGCGTGTGACAGCTCTCGCCCTGGCCCACCGGGATCGGGGTAGCCGTGCCGTCATGGGCGGTCGGGAAACGCGTCCTCGGTGGGTGATTCGCCTTTCGGGGCGCCGATGCAGAAGGTGATCTGGTTGCGGAACTCCTCCACGGCCGCGCGGTCGCGCAGCCACCTGGAGAACGCGGTCGGATCGGTGTCGGGGTAGTCGAAGACGGTGCCCCAGCCCTCCTTGGGACGGACGTCGGAGCGGACGGAGAACTGGGAGACCATCGACTCCTGGTACTCCTTGGAGGTCAGCCAGCTCAGGTACAGCCTGGCGCCCGCCGGGTGCTTGGCGTCCTTGAGGATGGCCGCGGACCAGTTCGAGGTCGATGCGCGGGACAAGGTCCTTGCTCAGGTCCACTTTGATATCGATGTCGAGGCCGGGGAAGCGTTGTTCGAAGGCCTGCGCGATCCGGTCCTGTCCCCGCAGCGCGTCCCCGCCCGCGTAGATTTTGAGGGTGCCGTGTTCCTTCCTTGCCTGCTGGTACAGCGCCGCCAGCCGGTCGCTCTCGGACCGTGTGGCGCGCGCCGATGACGGCGTGGCCGCACTGGCGGTGCCGCTCGCCGCGAGAGACACGCCCAATCCGGCCAGCAGCGTGTTGATCTGTCGCCTACGCAAGTGGCTGGTCATGCCAAAGTGCTCCTTGTGGTGGGGCCGCCAGGCTGGGGGGTGCGGCCTCTCGCTCACCCAGCCTTGTGGCTCGCTTCACCACCGACGAGGTGAAGTGCGGACCGGTCATGGTCATTTGGGGACCGTGACGACGAGGGCGTCAAGGACATCGGCCGCGTCCAACGGGACCGCGAGCGCACGGTGGCCGAGCGCGTCGGGAACCTCGGGATGTTCGGGGTTGACGCGGACCAGGCGGGTGCTCGCACGCATGCGGGTGTGGTGTTCCATGGGCAGCCGTACGACGGTGGGCGTGTTGTAGCCGGTGCCCAGGTCGAGAACGAGGAGCCGGGAGTCGCGTTCGGCCTGTACCCAGTCGAGCAGTGCGCTCCCGGTGGGCAGGTAGTGGTCCTCGATGAAGGCGCCGTTGACGCGCACGTTGAGCTGAACCTCACCGCCGCAGTTCGGGCAGTGGGGTACCACCGTCCGCACGGTGACGGTTCCGGTCGTGGGGTCGGTGGCCGCGACCAGCTTCTCCGCCACCGGCTCGAAGTCCCACACCTCGCGGGTGCACGGCGTGGCGCACTGGTAGAAGGCGTAGTCGCCCTGCGGTGTGAACACCCGCTCCGGGGCGAAGCCGTTGCGGGCGAAGAGGCCGTCGACGTTCGAGGTCCACACGAAGTGGTCGGTGTCTCCGAGGAGTTCGCGCAACTGTTGGTAGAGCGGGTTCGGGTGGGGGTCGAAGCGGACTGTGCGGGCGTTGGCCGCCAGGTAGGCCCAGTGCAGCTCCGGTGGCAGGGGGCGGCCGATCATCTCGTAGCGGGTGCGGAAGCCGCGGGCCGCCAGGGCGGGGAAGTCCCGGGTGAAGGAGGCGGCGTCGTTGTAGTCGATGCCCGCTGCCGCGCTGAGGCCGGCGCCGGCCCCGATCAGGATCCGGTCGGCCTCGCGCCACCAGTCGGCGAGGCGGTCGATGGGGTGGTGGGACATGGGGTTCACCAGTCGTGGGGTTCGTTGATCGCGGAGGTGTACACGGCGTGGTCCTCGGTGCCATAGACGTCCAGAACGACGAGGTCGAGGGCGCCGGGGCGGGCGTCCAACCAAGAGGCGACGGCTTCCAGGGCCACGCGGGCGGCCGGCAGCCTGGGATAGCCGAAGACGCCGGTGGAGATCGAGCAGAAGGCCACGGTCCGCGCTCCCGCTTCGGCCGCCAGGTCCAGGCAGGAGTGGTAGGAGGCGGCGAGGGCCACCGCGTCGTCCGGGCCGGGAGGGCCGTCGACGATGGGGCCCACCGTGTGCAGGACATGGCGTGCGGGCAGATGGTAGCCGCGGGTGATCTTCGCGGCGCCGGTCGGTTCCGGGTGGCCCTGGAGTTCCATGATGCGGGAGCAGTCCTCGCGCAGGCGTGGGCCGGCCGCCGTGTGGAGGGCGTTGTCGACGCAGGCGTGTCCGGGGCGGAAGCAGCCCAGCAGAGCCGCGTTGGCGGCGTTGACGACGGCGTCGGCGGCGAGCGTGGTGAGGTCGCCCTGCCACAGGGCGGTCCGGTCGGCCGCGGGGTAGCGGGTGCGGGGGTGGGTCTCGGTGAGTCTGGGCAGGTCCTTCGCCGCCACGCACGCGCGGTCGGCGGCCTCGGCGGACAGCATCGCGTCGACGCGGGCGACGGCCTCCGGGACCCAGTTCCCCGGTGGCCGTACGGTGAGCAGGGTGCCCAACAGCCGACGGGCCAGGAGCGGGTCCCCCGCGGCCCGCTCGATGTCGACGTCCCACAGGCCGGGACGGGCGACTGTGCCGTCCGCGACCAGGTCCGCCAGCAGGGCGTGCAGCAGCATCCCGCGGTCCGCCACCGGTGCGGCGGCCGGGCGGAAGGGCTCGTCCAGGTCGATCGCCGCGCGATAGTCGGCCAGTTTCATCGGAATCATCACAGATGAGGGTTCAGGCGAACTGGACGGAGCGCTTCGACAGGCCGCCCCAGAAGCCGTCGATCACGGTGCGCTGGGCTGCCAGGTCGTCGTGGGCCGCGCCGAGGGCCAGCGGGGCCTCCTCCCAGTGGGCGGAGACCATCAGGACCGCCGTGGGGCGGGGCAGATCGACGGACCAGGAAGCCAGCTGGCCCGTCCAGAGCGTGTCGTCAGCCAGGGCAGGGGCTCCGTGGCTGAGATAGAGGGCGGGCATCCGCTCGGCGGACACGGCGGCCATGGTGGTACTCCTTCGCGCGACGGACGCGTCGACTGACGTGCGGGAACCAGATCTGGTCCGTGTCGTCGATGGTCTGTGCGAAGCGGCAGGCCGGCGAGGTCCCCCGGGGACTCACGGTGGTCAGGAACGGACTTGCAGGGTCCGGCACACGCTCTGGGGCGCGGTGTGTTCGGGTTCATTGCGAGCCCTGGTGAGTCCGGCGGAAGTCGCCGGGCCTTGTCCCGGTGTGCCGGGTGAAGAACTTGCCGAAGTTGGTGGGTTCGGAGAAACCGAGGCGGCGAGCGATCACCGCCACGGGTTCGTCGGTGTGCGCGAGCAGCCGCTGGGCCTCCAGGACGACCCGGGCGTCGATGACCTGTTTGACGGGCTGTCCGGTGACGGCCAGGCAGGCGCGGGTGAGGGTCTTGACGGTGTAGCCCAGGCGCCGGGCATAGTCCTCGGCGCGCCGGGTCACGGTGTGGGAGCGCTCCAGCTCGGCGCGGAAGCGCGCGTAGATCTCGAGGCCCGCGTGCGGGGCATCGTGCATACCGGGCCGTGGCAGCCGGTCGATGTGCAACAGCAGGGTGGCGATCAGCAGTTGCAGGATCTCCCGCGACACCGCGCCGTCGGTGCGGGTGAACTCGGCCCGCACCTGGCCCAGCAGGGCGGACACGGTGGCGTAGTCGCGGCCCGTGCCCAGCTGCCAGCAGACGGGGCCGTACCACTCGCGCACCAGATGGTCGGTGCTCGCGAGTCCGGGTGGAAAGGCGGGGGTGAACAGCAGGTGGGTGCCGTTCATGACGCCGGGACGCCCGAAGCGCTGGACCTGGCCGGGCCGGATCCACAGCAGTGTGCCGGGGCGGCAGGGATACGTCACGAAGTCGACGGCGTGCTCCCCGCTGCCCTCGGTGATCAGGGTGACGGTGTGGAAGTCGACGCGGTGGACGCGCTCCAGGCTGCCGTCGGCCATCCGGCCGTGCAGGGTGGCCAGGTCGGTGATCTCGAAGCCGGAGACGGGGGCCGTCCGCGGGTTGAAACCGAACCCGGGGATCGGGCCATGCTCCGTGCGAGCGGCGCCGTCCACATCCGAGGCCGTCATGGAGAGCTCACTCAAGTCCGTACTCATGTCCGTCTTTGACCATCAAGAGTCTCCAGCGTATCTCGCCCGGCCAGAGCTGACCGGTGACAGTGGTCAAGGCGACGGCTGATCCGATGCCGTGCGAACACGACCAGTACGACCAGAGGGAAGCCCACCATGAACGGCACTGTCACGGTCATCGACAAGGGCGCGGTTCGCGTCCACAGCTACATGGCGCCGGACGACAGTCTGAATGTCACCACCCAGCTGATCGAGACCCCGGCCCGCGTCGTCGCCGTCGACGCGCAGTACGCGCTGGCGTACGCCGACGAGGTGGTGGCGTACGCGAAGGGGCTGGGCAAGCCGCTGGACCGGCTGATCATCACCCACGCCCACCCGGACCACTTCCACGGCGCCGCCCGCTTCGGCGCACCCGTGCACGCCCTGCCCGCGGTCCGCCAGCAGATCGTCGCCCAGGGCGACGCCCAGGACCCGACCGGCGTCGTCATCCCGGTCGCCGACATCACCCCGACCGTCGACATCACCCCGGGCACGGAGGTCATCGACGGCGTGCCGTTCGTCTTCGAGGCCGTCTCCGGCGGTGAGGCCGCCGACGAACTCGTCATCAAACTGCCTGAGCAGGGCGTACTGGTCGCCCAGGACCTCGTCTACCACGCCACCCACCTGTTCCTGGGCAACAACGACATCGCCGGCTGGCAGCAGGCCGTCGACACCCTGGCCGCCGACCAGTCGTACGACACGATCCTGGCCGGACACGGCCTGCCCGCCGGGCCCCAGGTGTACCCCGAGCTGCGCCGCTACCTGGCCGACGCACGCGCACTGCTCGACGACGACGGCGAGGCGTACAAGAAGGCGATCATGGAACGCTACCCGGCCTACGGCGGCCCGTTCCTGATCGACATCGGCAACCAGTACCTGTTCGGCGCGCAGAACGCCTGAGCCCCCGTACAACAAGGAAAGCGAGCACAGTGATGAGCAGGATCGTCGTGTTCGGGGCCGCCGGAAAGGCGGGCTCCCGAGTCGTCACCGAGGCCGCGGCCCGCGGCCACGAGGTCACCGCGGTGGCCCGCGCCCTCTCCCGGATGGACTCGATCCCCAGCGGGGTGCGGGCGGTGTCCGGCGACGTCACCGACCCCGATACGGTCGCCGCCGTGGCCAAGGACGCCGACGCGCTGGTGCTGACCGTCGGCGGACCCGACGCACGGCTGTACACCGACGCCGTGGCCACCGTCGCCGAGGCCGTGCGCGCCCTGGGCCCCACCGGCCCGCGCATCCTGCACATGGGCGGTGGCGCCAGCCTGCTCAACCCCGAGGGCGTGCGCTTCTACGACGCCCCCGGCTTCCCCGAGGAGTTCAAGCCGTACGCCATCGGCCAGATCCAGGCCCTCGACGCCTACCTCGCCCTACCCGAGGGCGACGGCATCAGCTGGACGTACCTCTCCCCTCCGCCCGTGCACTTCGCACCTGGTCAGCGCACCGGCCACTACCGCACCGGCCTCGACCACCCGGTCACCGGTGAGGACGGACAGGCCCGCATCTCCTACGAGGACTACGCCGCCGCCCTCGTGGACGAGATCGAGAACCCCCGGCACCTGGGCCGGCGCTTCACCGTCGGCTACTGAACCGGCACCTGGCACCCCCTCTCGGCAGACCCCGGGGCGAAATCCCACGTCATGGCCCTCGCGCGCGGGTTCCCGGTGACGGGTTCGCACTCCGGAGCGGAGACGTGGACGGTGATGCCACCCGGGCCGGTCGGGCGGACGACTGCGAGGGCGCGGCCGTCGTAGGCGGTGTGGGTGGAAGCCGTCCTCGCCGGTGAAGCCGATCCGGCCGAGGCCGGCCTCGCCGAGGTGGTCGCAGCCGGCCCGGGGGAAGTCGCCGATGAGGTGAGGGGGGCCGGCACCCGGTCGCCGTAGCGAGCCGATGCGGGTGGGACAGGATTCGGAGCCGACGATGATCCGGTGGGGAAGCTGTCGCCGGTCCGGCTCGCACCGGGTTTCGAGGTGGTTGAGGCCGGCCCGCCAGGGATGAGGTCGTCCTCGTTCCGGACTGGACGGCTCGGGGCGAACCTCGGCCAGGAATCAAGGTGATAGACGGTGGGCGGGGCGCGGACATGCCAGGGCCCCAGCTCGGCCGACAGTACCTGCGCGTTCCGCGCCAATACAGCCGGGGATGGTGACCGGTTTCAGCACCAGGCCGCCGCGTGCGGGCCGGCCACCACGGGCGGCGCATCCGCCGGGACCGACCTTCAGGTGCTGAGATCGGCGACAGCCTCGGAGCCGGAGGCCGGGCATTCTTTGTCGTCGGCCACAGGGCGCCTCGCTTCGCCGGATCCGTCGGTCATGCGCCGGGTCGCTTCGCCGAGACCGTCGGCGAGAGCGCGCACCTGGTCGGGCGTGAGCGCGTCGAAGAGCAGCTCCCGGACCGTCTCCACGTGGCCGGGCGCCGCCCGCTCCAGCAGGGCCATGCCCTCCTCGGCGAGGACGGCGTAGACCGCACGCTCGTCACCGGGACAGGTTCGTCGGCGCACCAGCCCGGACTTCTCCATCTGCCCGATCTGATAGGTCAGCCCGCTCTTGGAGTTGACCAGGGCGCCCGCCAGCTCGGCCATCCGCATCTCCCGCTCCGGTGCCCCGCTGAGCCGGGCGAGGATCTCATACTGCAGGCCCGACAGCCCGTGATCCCGCTTGAGCCGCTGCTCCAACCGCCGGTACAGCAGCGCGTGCGCGGTGGTGAAGGCCGTCCAGGCACGCTTCTCGTCGTCATTCAGCCAACGCGTATGACCCACACCACACCTCTCCCCGTTGTTCAAATTCAAACCCCACTCTATCGTGAATGGCGAGTTCAAATTTGAACCTTTGGACATCACGGGAGACGCCATGACCACCAGGGCGGCACTACGACTTCCGGTGCCCGGCCACGCCGCCCGTGCAGGAAGACATCAGCCATATCCGGCCCCCGGCCGGCCTCGCACATCACGGAGAAGACATGAACCGAACGGCACGGACCGTGCGTTTCGACCAGTACGGCGATCGTGACGTCCTGTACGTCACCGACGTCCCGATGCCCGAGCCGGGCCCAGCGGAAGTCGTCGTCGAAGTCCGCGCCGCCGGCGTCAACCCCTTCGACACGATGATCCGCTCCGGGGTGGTCCGGGATCTGTTCCCGGTGGTCTTCCCGTCCCGCCAGGGCAGCGACCTCGCCGGAGTCGTCGTTGCCGTCGGCGCGGAGGCCGACGGACATGCCGTCGGTGACGAGGTGCTGGGCTGGACGCCCGTGTCGTCCGCGCAGGCGACGCACGTGGCCGTCCCGGCGGCCCACCTGGTGGCCAAGCCTCCGCAGCTGAGCTGGGAGGTAGCGGGCTCGCTGCACATGGTCGGCGCCACTGCCTACGCCGCCGCACGCGCCGTCGCTCCCAAGCCCGGGGAGACGGTCGCGGTGTCCGCCGCCGCGGGCGGGGTCGGCACGTTCCTCGTGCAGATGCTCGCCCATCAGGATGTGCGTGTGCTCGGCATCGCTTCCCCGGCCAACGCCGAGTGGCTGGACAAACACGGCGTCTCCCCGGTGCCGTACGGGGCCGGCCTGCGCGAGCGGCTGGAGCAGGCGGCGGGACCGCGCGGAATCGACGCGTTCATCGACCTCTACGGACCGGAGTACCTCGACCTCGCCCTCGACCTCGGCATACGACCGGACCGCATCCAGACCACCGTCGCCATGCAACGCGCGGCGGAGATCGGCGCCAGGACCGACGGCCGCCACAACGCGACCGCACGCGAGATCCTGGTCGAACTGGTCGACCTGGTCGCCTCAGGTGCCGTCGAGATCCCGATCGCCGCCACGTACCCGCTCGACCGCGTCGCCGACGCCTTCGCGGAGCTGGAGCAGCGGCACACCCGCGGCAAGATCGTCCTGGTCCCCTGACCGAGGCCGCGGGCGAACCCGCGGGTGCGGTCGCCCCCGTCACGTCCACGCTTCCTTTCCCTCTTGTATCTCCCTTCCTCATGCCTATTCGGAGAAACGCATATGACCGACCGTGCCGACCAGACCATCGATGCCCTGCGCAGCGGACACGACTATCTGACGACCGTGGTGCACGGCCTCGCCTCCGCCGACCTCGCCCGGCCCTCCGGGGCTACAGGGTGGGACGTGTCGCAGGTGCTCAGCCATCTGGGCAGTGGCGCCGAGATAAGCCTGGCAGTCCTGGAGGGCGCGTTGAACGCCACCGGCGCGCCCGACGGGGACTTCAACAAGTCCGTGTGGGCGCGCTGGGACGACATGTCACCCATCGAGCGGGCCGAAGGCTTCGTGGCTGCCGACGAAGCGCTGGTCAGCCGATACGAGGGCCTCGACGCAAAGACGCGCAAGGACCTGAGGGTCGACCTCGGTTTCCTGCCCGCGGCGGTCGATGTGGCCACGGTGTCCGGCGTGCGGCTCACGGAGTTCGCCCACCACACCTGGGACGTGGAGGTCGCCTTCGATCACAAGGCGCCCCTGCTCTCCGCTATGACCGGACTCCTCCTCGACCAGGGCGGCGCATTCCTGGACTTCCTCGGCAAGGCCGACGCCCTGGACACCCGCCCGGTCCGCATAGCCGTCCACACCACCGCACCCGAGCGCACCTTCGGACTGGAGGTGGGGAACGCAATCACGCTCACCGATGAGCCGGACCGGCCCGACGCCGTCCTGAACGCACCGGCGGAGTGGTGGCTGCGCCTGACCACCGGGCGTCACGCACCCGCGCACACGCCGAGCGATGTGTCGCTGGCGAGCGACTCCCTCACCCTCGACGACCTGCGACGGGTCTTCCCCGGCTTCTAGCGGCCACCGACCGGCACGGCCGAACGCGGGCGGCCGGCCCTCCGAAGCTCCGTGATCGCTGAGGAAAACGCGCGTTTCCGCCGCCCGCTCGTTTCATCGTCTCCCGCCACCAGACCCAGGTGCGGACGGGACGGACCCGAAGGAATCCGCGGGACTCGCGACCGGTACGGCAAGCGGCACGGTGGTCTTCGCCGGCGCCACCGTGGTGATCGCGCTGTCCGTGGTGAGCATCCCTTTCCTCACCGTCATGGGCCTGGGTGCCGCCGCCAGGCGGCGGTCTCGGATGCGGGAGGAGTACGCCCACGGTGCGCCACCGGCCGACGCGGCGGTCAGGGACTTCGGGCATGGTGCGAAGATCGTCACGGCCGCCGCGCTCATCATGACCGCGGTCTTCGGCTCCTTCGTCCTCGCCGACATGCAGGTCATCAAGGGCAAGGGCTTCGCGCTCTGCATCAGCGTCCTGTTGGACGCTTTCGTCAGTCGACCGCACGGCGCTGGTGCCGGCCGTCATGGCGATCTTCGGCGACCGGGCCTGGTGGCTTCCGCACTTCCTCCCACCGCACCGTGCCGAGGACGACTCCCCGGCAGGGTGCGGTGGTTCACGCGGTCAGGCCGTCAGGCGTTGAAGCCATACGCTCCCGCCTGTGCCAGGTAGACCTTGTAGGCCGCGCCGCCGGAGGTGTCGTCGCGGACGAAGTCGACGCCCCGGGGCGCAGCGACGGGCCGCATGGCGCGGCGACTCTCGCGCCGGCCACGTCCAGATCACCCTGCGGGGGTCTGCCGGCAGCACTGCCCCAGGCGGCCCCCGGCCACAGTCGGCACGTGCGTCAGCTGGTCATCGACCGCCTCAGCCCACAGCAGTCCGATCAACTCGCCGACATCTCCGCCACGGCCCTGGCGTGACCGTGAGACCTCAGCCCGCCTGGAGGAAGGGGTAGTCGGTGTAGCCTTCCGCGCTCGGCGCGTAGAAGAGTTCCGGCCGCGGCTCGTTCTCGGGGTGCCCGTTCTGCCAGCGTTCGACCAGGTCGGGGTTGGCGATCAGGGCCCTGCCGACGACCACGGCGTCGGCATGGTCGGCCTCGATCAACTGCGTCGCGTCCTCCCGGGTGGTCTGCCCCCCGAGGAAACCGCTGTTGACGATCAGCTTGCCGTTGAAGCGCTGCCGCAACTCCTGTACCAGCTCGCCCCCCGGCTCGCTGTGCAGCACCGAAAGGTAGGCCAGGCCCAGTGGGCGCAGCTGGTCCGCCAGAGTGCCGTAGGTGGCCAGGACGTCATCCCGGTCGGTCTCGAAGGTGTCCGAAATGTTGATCTCCGGCGAGATCCGCAGCCCGACCCGCTCTGCCCCCACGGCCTTCGCGACCGCCGTGACCACATCGACGACGAAGCGCGCCCGGTTTCGCGGCGACCCGCCGTACTCATCGCTGCGGTGGTTGGCCCCCGGGGAGAGGAACTGGTGGAGCAGATAGCCATTGGCGCCGTGGATTTCCACACCGTCCGCGCCCGCCTCGATGGCCCGGCGGGCCGCTGCGACGAAGTCCTCCACGGCTGTCTGTGCCTCAGCGGTGGTCATCGCCTCCGGTACGGGGAAGGGCTGCTCGCCCTTCTCCGTGAACGCCTTGCCGTCGATGGCAATCGCGCTGGGGGCGAGGACGCGCCGACCACCGTTGATGTCGGGGTGGGTGGCGCGGCCGGCGTGCATGATCTGCACGACGATGCGGCCACCCTGGGCGTGCACCGCCTCGACGACCCGCTGCCAGCCGGCCGCCTGCTCGTCGGTGGCGATGCCCGGCGCGCCGACCCACCCCAGCGATGCATGATCGGGGTAGGTGGCCTCGGTGATGATCATTCCGACGCTCGCCCGCTGTCGGTAGTACTCGACCATCAGGTCTCCGGGGATGCCGGAGGAACCGGCCCGTACCCGGGTCAGCGGTGCCATGACGACGCGGTTGGCAAGCTCGATCTTCCCGAGGGAGACGGGGGAGAAGAGCGAGGGAGCGGACGTGGGTTCTGAGGTGTTGGCGGGCATGGGCATCCTTGGGCAATGTGGTGGACAGGGGGAAGAAGGTCATCCCCGTCCTGCACCGTATCCCATGTACGCACAAACGCGAACATGAGCCGGGGCGCTACTCTTCCTTCATGGCCAGCCGCACCGCGTCCCCGCTCGTCCATCCCGACATGGAGGACTTCGACCTCTTCAAGATCATGAGCGCGCTCACCGACGAGACCCGGCTCACCATCGTCGTCACTCTTGCCGCCTCCCCTGGTCTGGCCTGCAGCGGCTTCACGCAGGACGTGACCCCGTCCGTACTCACCCGCCACTTTCGCGTCCTGCGCGAGGCCGGTGTCATCCGGCAGCACGACGTCGGCACCCGCCGCATCAACACTCTGCGCAAGGAAGAACTGGACCAGCGGTTCCCCGGACTGCTCGACCTCGCCCTCAAGGAGAGCGTGGGCCGCGTGACGCCCTACACGAACGCCGACAGCGCCTGACGCTCCAAGGTGCCCCTGCTGAACGTGAAATACCGGACCCGCCGCAGCGGCATAAGGACAGCGCGGCATCGTCGAGCACGACCTCCTCGATCACCACAGACGGCAGATGGCCAAAGACCGTCGAGAGCACGCTCCATTCACGCGAACGGCCATTCTTCCAGGCGCCTGTGACTGCCCGTCACCGGACCGCAAGAAGTGGATCAGAGCCACTTCTACTGGCCGCCGACAAATGTGCCCCCAACTGCCCAGCCAAGAGCAGGACTTACACGAGCGCCACTCAAGGGGCCTCGCGGACCCATGAACTCGTCGAGGTACCAAGATTTTCCAGTTCGGCGTCGGTGACGGCGAGCCGACCGAGGCTGTGCTGATGTCGGCGCCGAGGAACGGCAGTTCCGGTGGGGTACCGGATGTTGCGAGAGCGCCGGCTGCCGCGCGAGGCGGCGGGGCCTCTGCCACATGGCCCGACCACCGGGCGGCTCCTGGACGGCCCCTGAAACGCTCGGCAGGTCGGTTTCGGCCAGGAACCGTCAATCCCGGGCCGTCACGCATCAGCCGTCCCGCCTGAAGACCTTTCCGCAGGACATGATCACGAAAGGCGACCGCCACCAGCAGCGAAGAATCCGCTGGTCAGCCCCCGCCCTTGGCAGCCGAGCCACCGCCACTCAGTGCCTCTTCAGCGGCTCATCGGTCCGACTGCTCGCCGCGCCACCCCCACCCGCAAGGTGAACCAACACGCGACCTCACACCACCCTGACCAGCGGCAACATGCTCAACAGCCTGAAAGGGTGCGGATTCGCCCCGGATTCGCCCCGAGGGCCCCAGACTCCCAAACGAACAGTAGTTGACCTGTGTCGATGCTGATTCTTGCCGCTGTACCGAGCATCCACCAACTAAGAAGTATCGCAATTGAAACTAACTGGACCTTATTGGGCGATTAACGCCGCCCTGCGAGTAGTCGCACTCGCCGCCACCGCCTCCGGCTCCCCCGAGCGCGAACCGAACGGCCGCACCACGCGGCACTCCACCCTGGCAACTAGAGGCTGACAGAACAAGGCTCTGACCAGCCTCTCTGCAGAAGTTCTTCCGCCTGGCAGAAGCCGTCTTGCCGAGCCGATGCAGGCTTCACGACCCTGATTCCAACCACGGCACGCGGGGCGACGGAGCCCCGCCGACAGGGACGGGAACCCCATGCCTCACACGACCGCCTTCGCCAGGAACCAGTGGTACGTCGCCGCCTACAGTCACGAGGTCGGGCGGGAGTTGCTCGGGCGGACGATCCTCGGGGAACCCCTCGTGTTCTACCGGGCCGAGGAGGACGGCACGCCCGTCGCGCTCAACGACCGCTGTGTGCACCGCCGTTACCCGCTGTCGGAGAGCGGGCTCGACGGCGACCGGATCGTGTGCGGGTACCACGGGTTCACCTACGACCGGACCGGCGCGTGTGTGTACGTGCCGGGCCAGAAACGCATCCCGCGCACCGCCCGCGTCGCCTCCTACCCGGTCGTCGAGCAGGACTCCCTGGTGTGGGTGTGGATCGGCGACCCCGCGCTCGCCGACCCGCAGTCCATACCGCGGGCGCGTCACCTCGACGCCCCCGGCTGGACGACCGTGCGGGGCATGGAGCCCATCGACGCCGACTACGGCCTCCTCGTCGACAACCTCCTCGACCTCTCCCACGAGACCTACCTGCACGGCGGGTACATAGGCACCCCCGAGGTCGCCGAGACGCCCATCACCACGGAGGTCGACGAGGGCGCCGGGATCGTGCGGGTCAGCCGGCACATGGACGACGCCGAATGCCCGCCGTTCTACGCCCGTTCGACCGGGATCGAGGGCCGGATCACCCGCTGGCAGGACATCGAGTACCACGCGCCGTGCCTGTATCTGCTGCACAGCCGGATCGCGCCGGTCGGCGTGGTGCCGGAGGCCGACGGCAGCGACCCGAACGGCTTCCACACCGAGATCACCTATGCGATCACCCCGTCCTCGGACGGCAAGGTGTACGACTTCTGGATGGTCTCCCGGGACTGGGCGACGGACGACGCCGAGGTCACCGAGTTCCTGCGGGGAAACAACCACACGGTGGTGATGCAGGACGTGGACGCCCTCAACCTCCTCCAGAAGACGCTGGGTTCGGAGCGGGCCGGCTACCAGGAACTGAGCATCAACATCGACACCGGCGGCCTCGCCGCCCGCCGTATCCTCGCCCGGCTGGTCGAGGAGGGCGACAAGCCCGTGGAGAAGGTCCTGTGACCGCACCGACCGGCGAGACCGGTGAGATCTACCGCATCGACTGGCTGCCGGGCACCGACGTGCTGCACGGCACCTGTCACTGCGGAGCCGAGCACACCGCCCAGGACCCGGTCGAGATGTGGGAGTGGATGCTCGGCCACCCCGAAGGACACCAGCCCCCGGAGCGCACCCCATGAGCCTGTACGAAGCCGAACTCGTCGTCGCCGAGCGCGTGTCGGCGGCCGAGGGAGTCGTCGCCCTGACCCTGAGCCATCCGCTGGGCGAGGAGCTGCCCGGATGGGAGCCCGGCGCCCACGTCGATGTCGTGCTCGGGCCGGAGCTGGAACGGCAGTTCTCGCTCTGCGGGGAGCCCGGGGACCGGTCCGGCTGGCGGATCGCGGTGCTCAGGGAACCGGACGGGCGGGGCGGATCCGCCCACGTCCACGAGCAGTTGGGTGTCGGCGACAAGGTGCGGGTGCGCGGGCCGCGGAACCACTTCCGGCTCGAACCCGCCCCCCGCTACCGGTTCGTCGCGGGCGGCATCGGCATCACCCCGATCCTGCCTATGCTCGCCGCCGCCGAGGCCGCGGGCGCCGAGTGGACGCTGCTGTACGGCGGCCGGAGCCGTCAATCCATGGCGTTCACCGGTGAGTTGGCGCGGTACGGGGACGAACGGGTCACCGTCGCCCCGCAGGACGAGACGGGACTGCTGGACCTGGCCGCCGTCCTCGACGACATCCCGGACGGCACCCTCGTGTACTGCTGCGGTCCAGGACCGTTGCTGGACGCGGTGGAGGGGCGCTGCCCGGCCGGCGTGCTGCGGGTCGAGCGGTTCCAGCCGAAGGCCCAGGAGGCGGGCGAGGAGCGGGAGTTCGAGGTCGTCCTCGCGCAGAGCGGTCGTACCGTCACCGTCGCGCCCGGCGTCTCCGTGCTCGACACCGTCCGGGCCGCCGGGGTCGAGGTGCTCTACTCGTGCACCGAGGGCACCTGCGGGACGTGTGAGACGGACGTCCTCGAAGGCGACCCGGACCACCGGGACTCGGTGCTCACCGAGGAGGAACGGGCGGCCGGGGAGACCATGCTCATCTGTGTGTCGCGGTGCCGAGGGACGCGTCTGGTGCTGGATCTGTGATCCGCAGGTCCGCCTCGATCGCCGCCACGGCCGCCCGGAGACGCGGCAGCAGATCGCGGCGGACCGTCGTGGCGGACATCCGCCCGGAGTGCACCGCCAGGCTCACCCCGGCCACCACCTGGCCGCCCCGGTCCCGGACCGGGGCGGCCAGTGTCGTCACGCCGTCCTCGGGGTCGCCGTCGAGCAGCACGTACTCCGCGGCGCCTGCCGCCTCCGGCAAGTTCAGCATCGCGCGGCCCACCGCCGTACCGTGCGCGGGGAAGCGCGCGCCCACCGCGACGGCCGCCGCCATGACCCTGCGGGCCGGCACCTGCGCGACGCAGACGGCCTCGTCCCCCTCCAGGACGCACAGCGCCGCCGACTCCCCCACCAGCGACACGAGTTGCTCCAGGTAGGGGGCGGCGAGACGCGGCAGGTCGAGGCCGGAGAGGTAGGCGTAGCCGAGTTCGAGGATGCGCGGGGTGAGGCGGAACAGGCGGCCGTCCGAGCGCACGTATCCCAGGTCGGCGAGGGTGAGCAGCAGGCGGCGGGCGGCGGCGCGGGTCAGGTCGCAGGCGCGGGCCACCTCGCTGAGCGTGTGCGCCGGATGCTCGGCGTCGAAGGCGCGGATGACGGCGAGGCCACGCTCGAAGGACCTCACGAAGTGCGGTGCGCGGGCGTTCACGGGCATCGTCGCCTCCCCGGTCCGACTTGGCCGACACCTGGAACACGGTGAGAGCGCGGTTCGATAACTGTCAACAATTTTGTCAGCCAACCCCATTGACCCGCTCCTCCGGCCGGTTCTACCGTCCCGCTCAGCACCCCCCGATCGAGCACCACTGTGCGCGGTGCGCACAGCCTGTCGGAACACCGTTGTCTGCACAGGAGGAGCCATGCGTCGTCTGCTCGCCGGTCTCGCGGCCGGCACCTTCCTGCTCGCCACGGCGGCCTGCGGCTCCTCCGGGGGCTCGTCGTCGACTGCCGGCTCGTCGGGCGGCACCACCACGGTCAAGGTGGGGATCATCCCCATCGTCGACGTGGCCCCCCTCTATCTCGGCCAGAAGGAGGGCTTCTTCAGCAAGCGCGGCCTGAAGCTGTCGACGACACTCGCGCAGGGCGGCGCGGCCATCGTGCCGGGTGTGACGAGTGGTCAGTTCCAGTTCGGGTTCTCCAACATGACCTCGCTGATGATCGCCCGGTCCAACGGTGTGCCGGTGCAGGCGATCGCCAACGGCGTGGCTTCGACGGGCGTGGCCGGCAAGGACTTCGGCGGGCTGGTCGTGAAGAAGGGCAGCAGCATCACGTCGCCGCAGCAGCTGGAGGGCAAGAAGGTCGCCGTCAACACGCTGAAGAACATCAACGAGACCGCCGTGCGCGAGTCCGTCCGCAAGGCGGGCGGCGACCCGGACAAGGTGAACTTCGTCGAGCTGGCCTTCGACCAGATGCCGGCCGCGCTCGACAAGGGCCGGATCGACGCGGCGATGGCCGTCGAGCCCGCGCTTGCGACCATGAAGCTCCAGGGCGCCACCGAGATCGCCTCGCCGCTGGTCGACGTGGCGCAGAACCTCACGGTGGCCATGTACTTCACGTCGACGTCCTACGCGCAGAAGAACCCGGCCGTCGTGAAGAAGTTCCAGGAGGCCGTCGCGGAGTCGCTGTCCTACGCCGACGCGCACCCGGACGAGGTCCGGCAGATCGTCACCACCTACACCAAGACCCCGGCGGACGTCCTGGCCGAGGTGACGCTGCCCAAGTGGCCCGCCGAGGCGAACCGTTCGTCGATCGAGACGCTGGAGAAGCTCAGCGAGCAGGACGGCCTCTTCAAGACGGCCCCCGACCTGGACAAGCTGCTGCCGTGACCAAAGCCGTGAAAGGTCCCGTGCAGGGTCTGAACGCCGTGCTGGGGGCGGCCGGGCTCGCGGCCTTCCTCGCCCTCGGCGAGGCGGTGCCGCGGCTCGGCCTGGTCAAGGCGGACTACTTCCCGCCGACCAGCCGGATCGCCCGTGCCCTCGGTACCGAACTCACCGACGGGGCCTTCTGGTCGGCGCTCGGCGAGACCCTCACCGGCTGGGCGGTGGGCCTGGCCGTCGCGGTCGGCGCCGGCATCGTGGCCGGCGTCGTCCTCTCCGTCGTCCCGCACCTGCGCGCGGCCACCGCCTCGACGATCGAGTTCCTCCGCCCGATCCCCTCGGTCGCCCTGATCCCCCTCGCGATCCTCCTCTACGGCACCGAACTCCGCTCGGTCCTCCTGCTCGTCGTCTACGCCTCCTTCTGGCAGGTCCTGATCCAGGTGATGTACGGCGTCCAGGACGTCGACCCGGTCGCCGAGGAGACGGCACGGTCGTACGGCCTCGGCACCTGGGCCCGGGTCCGCCACGTGCTGTGGCCGACCGCGCTGCCGTACGTGATGACCGGCGTCCGGCTGGCCGCCGCGGTCGCGCTGATCCTCACCATCACCGCCGAACTGGTCATCGGCGCACCGGGGCTGGGGCAGCAGATCGCGGTCGCGCAGGCGTCGCAGGCGGTGCCGGACATGTACGCCCTGATCGTGGTGACCGGGATGTTGGGGCTGGTCATCAACGTGGGCGCCCGGTCGGTGGAGCGGCGGGCGCTGGCCTGGCACCAGTCGGTGCGCGGGGAGGCGGCGGTGTGAAAAACGTCCTGCTGAAGGCCGGGTACGTCCTCGCCCTGCCCGCCGTCCTGGTCACGCTGTGGTGGCTGGCCTCCGCCGGCAGCACGAACGTCTACTGGCCGCCGCTGCGCACGATCCTGAAGACCTTCCCGGACGTCTGGACCGGTCAGCGGCTCCGCGACGACCTGCTGCGCAGTGTGCTGCGGCTGCTCGCCGGATACGCGTCGGCGGCCGTCGTGGGCGTGGCCCTGGGCACGGTCATCGGCTCGTACCGGCGGGTGCGGGCGGTGTGCGAACCGGTCCTGGAGTTCCTGCGGGCGGTGCCGCCGCCCGTCCTGGTCCCGGTCATCATGCTGTTCGCGGGCATCGGCGACTCCATGAAGATCGTGGTGATCGCCAGCGGCTGCGTCTGGCCGATCCTCCTCAACACGGTCGAGGGCGTCCGGGCGGTCGACCCGGTGATGGCGGAGACGGCCCGTTCCTACGGCATCACAGGCGTGGCCCGGCTGCGTACGCTGGTGCTGCGTTCGGCGAGCCCGCAGATCTTCGCGGGCCTGCGGCAGGCGCTGTCGATCGGGATCATCCTGATGGTCATCAGCGAGATGTTCGCGGCCAGCAACGGGCTCGGTTTCACCATCGTGCAGTTCCAGCGCGAGTTCGCGATCCCCGACATGTGGACCGGGATCCTGCTGCTGGGCCTGCTCGGCTTCGCGCTGTCGGTGGTCTTCCAGGTGGTCGAGCGGCGCGTGCTCGGCTGGTACCACGGGCTGCGCGCGACAACCCGGCGGTCCTGAATGAACCTCGCGAAGGGGCGGTCCATGCTCGACGTACGCGGTCTGCAGAAGGTCTACGACGGATCCGGCCGCCGCGTGGAGGCGGTGCGGGACCTCACCTTCACCGTGGCGGCGGGTGAACTCGTCTGCCTGGTCGGGCCGTCGGGCTGCGGCAAGACCACCCTGCTGAAGTGCATGGGCGGCCTGCTCACCCCGACCGGCGGTGAAGTCCTCCTGGAGGAGCGGAAGGTGACCGGGCCACCGCCCGGGATGGCGTTCGTCTTCCAGGAGTACGGCCGCAGCCTGTTCCCCTGGATGCGGGTCGCCGAGAACGTCGAACTCCCGCTGAAGCAGAAGCACCTGCCACGCGAGCGACGCAGGGAGCTGGTCGCCGACGCGCTCGGCTCGGTCGGTCTCGCGGACGCCGCCGGCGCCTACCCGTGGCAGCTCTCCGGCGGTATGCAGCAGCGGGTGGCGATCGCCCGCGCCCTCGCCTACGAGCCCCGGGTGCTGCTCATGGACGAGCCGTTCGCCGCCGTCGACGCCCAGACCCGGGCCGATCTGGAGGACCTGGTCCGGAGGCTGTGGCGGGAGCGCGGGATCACGATCCTGTTCGTCACCCACGACATCGACGAGGCGGTCTACCTGGGGCAGCGGGTGATCGTCCTGTCCGCCTCCCCGACCGTCGTCCGCGAGCAGCTGAAGGTCGATCTGCCGGACGACCGCGACCAGCTGCACACGCGGGTCGCCCCGCGCTTCGCCGAACTGCGGACCCACGTCTACGAGCAGATCCAGGCGGCGAAGCGCGGGGTTCCCCGGGAGGAGGACCCGGTCACGAAGTCGGATACGCCTCCACATCGCTGAACCGGCCCGTCGGGCGGCCCTTGTTGACGGTGACGGTGAGCCGCAGGCAGCGCACGTCCGGGCGGCTCAGCTCGTCAGCCAGGCCGCCGTGTCCTGCGGCAGCCGGCCGGCGTCGTCCAGCGGGCCGCTGCTGAGCAGGAGTCGGGAGTGGGCGGGGAGTTCGGCGGGGGCGGCGGCGAGGTTGACCACGCACGTCACGCCGTCGGCGCGGGTGAAGGCGAGGACGCCCTCGGGGGCGGGCAGCCAGGTCAGGGGGCCGTCGCCGAAGCGCGGGCGCAGCGCGACGGCGCGCCGGTAGAGGGCGAGCACGGAGTCCGCGTCGTCCTGCTGCCGGTCGACCGCGTACGACGCCCAGCCGGCCGGCTGCGGAAGCCACGGCTCCTCGCGCGAGCCGAAGCCCGCGTGCGGCGCCCCGGCCGCCCAGGGCAGCGGCACCCGGCAGCCGTCCCGGCCGGGGTCGGTGCCGCCGGACCGGAAGTACATCGGGTCCTGGATGCGGTCGACCGGGATCTCGGCCTCCGGCAGCCCCAGCTCCTCGCCCTGGTAGATGTAGACCGCGCCGGGCAGGGCCAGGGACAGCAGGGCGGCCGCGCGGGCCCGGCGGGTGCCGAGGGCGAGGTCGGTCGGGACGCCGAAGGCCTTGGCCGCGAAGTCGAAGCCGGTGTCCTCGCGGCCGTACCGGGTGGCCGTACGGGTCACGTCGTGGTTGCACAGCACCCAGGTGGCGGGGGCGCCGACCGGGGCGTGCTCGGCGAGGGTGGTGTCGATCGAGGTCCGCAGCCGGGCCGCGTCCCAGGGGCAGGACAGGAAGGAGAAGTTGAAGGCGGTGTGGAGTTCGTCGGGGCGCAGGTAGCGGGCGAAGCGTTCGGCGTCGGGGAGCCAGACCTCGCCGACGAAGACGCCGTCGTAGGCCTCGGCGACGGCGCGCCAGGAGCGGTAGACGTCGTGGAGTTCGTCGCGGTCGACGAAGGGGTGGGGGTGCGGGTGCGTGGCCAGGTCGGGCAGGTCCGGGTCCTTGGCGAGCAGGGCGGCCGAGTCGATGCGGACGCCGGCGACGCCCCGCTCGAACCAGAAGCGCAGGATGTCCTCGTGCTCCTGGTGGACGGCCGGATGGGCCCAGTTGAGGTCGGGCTGTTCGGGCGTGAAGAGGTGCAGGTACCAGTCGCCGTCGGGCAGCCGGGTCCAGACCGGTTCGGTGGAGCCGACGAACTGCGAGGGCCAGTCGTTGGGCGGGAGGTCGCCGTTCGGGCCGCGGCCGGGGCGGAAGTGGAACAGCTCGCGCTCGGGGCTGCCGGGTCCGGCGGCGAGCGCGGCCTGGAACCAGGGGTGCTGGTCGGAGACGTGGTTGGGGACGATGTCGACGATCGTCCGGATGCCCAGCTCCCTGGCCTCCGCGATGAGTTTCTCGGCCTCGGCGAGGGTGCCGAAGGCCGGGTCGATGGCCCGGTAGTCGGCGACGTCGTAACCGCCGTCCTTCATGGGTGACGGGTACCAGGGGCTGAACCACAGCGCGTCCACGCCGAGTTCGGCGAGGTACGGCAGCCTGGCGCGGACGCCCGCGAGGTCGCCGGTGCCGTCGCCGTCGCTGTCGGCGAAGCTGCGGACGTACACCTGGTAGATGACGGCCGAACGCCACCAGTCGCGGTCCTCGCGGTCCTCGTGGTCCTCGTGGTCCTTCGGGGCATGGCTGGGCTGTCCCACTGGGCGAACCTTTCTGTCGGAGGAGGGGCCGTCAGCCCTTGGTGCTGCCCGCGCTGATCCCCGCGATGATGTGCCGCTGGAAGACGAGGAACAGCGCGACCATCGGGATGCTGGCGATCACCATCGCGGCGATGAGCACGGTGAGCTGGATGTTCTGCGACAGCTGGACCAGGGCCACGCTGATGGGCTGCTTGTCGGTGTCGGAGAAGACCATCAGCGGCCACAGGAAGTCCTGCCAGACCGCCACCAGGGCGAAGATCGACACGACCCCGAGGACCGGACGGGACATGGGCAGGACCACGGACCAGAGGGTGCGCAGCTTTCCGGCGCCGTCGATCTCGGCGGCCTCCAGCACGTCGCGGGGCAGCTGGTCGAAGAACCGCTTGAGGAGATAGAGGTTGAAGGCGTTGGCGACGGCCGGCAGCCAGATGCCGAGCGGGTCGTTGAGCAGACTTGTGTGGATGAGCGGCAGGTCGGCGACGGTCAGGTACTTGGGTACGACCAGCGCCTGGGCCGGGACCATCAGGGTGGCCAGGATGCCGCCGAGGATCACCTTGCCGAAGGCCGGCTTCAGCTTCGACAGGGCGTAGGCGGCGGCCGTGCAGAACACGAGCTGGAAGGCCCAGGCACCGGCCGCCTGCACCACCGTGTTCCACAGGTGCTCCGGGAGCTGCATCAGGTCCCAGGCGTCGGTGTAGCCGGACAGGTGCCAGTGCTGGGGAATGAGGGTGGGCGGGGTCTGGGCGACCTCGTCCGGCGACTTCATCGCCCCGGTCACCATCCAGTACACGGGGAACAGGAAGGCGAGCGCGAAGAGGACGACGACACCGGTGAAGACGCTCCAGTAGACCGCCCTCCCGCGCGGACGGGCGAGCGTCGCGGGCGAGATCAGGGTGCGGGTGGCGCTGCTCATCCGTCCTCCCCGGACCGGGTCAGCCGCAGGTACACGGCGGAGAAGATGCCGAGCAGCACCAGGAGCATCACGCTGAGTGCGCAGGCGCCGCCGAAGTCGTTGTAGAGGAAGGCGTACTTGTAGATCAGGTAGAGCACGGTGACCGTGGCGTTCTCCGGGCCGCCGCCCGTGATGACGAACGGCTCGGTGAACACCTGCATGGTGGCGATGATCTGAAGCAGCATCAGCATGAGGATGACGAACCGGGTCTGAGGGATCGTCACGTGCCGGACGCGCTGCAGGAGATGCGCGCCGTCCAGTTCGGCGGCCTCGTACAGCTCGCCGGGGATGGACTGGAGGGCGGCCAGGTAGATCAGGACGGTGCCGCCCATGTTGGCCCAGGTGGCCACGATCACCAGGGAGATCAGCGCGGTGCCGGTGCCGTTGGTCCAGTTCGAGGTGGGCAGGTGCAGGAAGCGCAGCGTCTCGTTGGCGAGGCCGGCCCCGGGGTCGTAGAACCACTTCCACAGCAGGGCGCTGACCACCGGCGGGATCATCACCGGGAGGTAGACCACGACCCGGAAGAACGCCTTCGCGTGCCGCAGTTCGTTGAGGACCAGGGCGAGGACGAAGGGGATCGCGAAGCCGATCAGCAGGGCCAGCAGCGTGAAGGTGAGGGTGTTGCGCCAGGCCGCCGAGAACTCGGGGTCGTGCAGGACCCGGGTGAAGTTGGCGGTGCCGACCCACTCGGCGGACGAGCCCGGCGTGTACTTCTGGAAGGAGATCACGACGGCGCGGATCGCCGGGTACCAGGAGAACAGGGCGAAGCAGATCAGTCCGCCGAGCAGGAAGCCGTAGGCGCGGGCCTGGTCGGTGATCCGGCGCCGCGTCCGGTCCCCTGCCGGGGGCGGCGCCGGGGTCTGGCGGGCGTCGGCCGCCGCCGGGGCGGGCCGTCGCGCGGCCGTCTTGGTCGTCACGGGTCAGCCCCTGGCCAGGATGCCGTCGATCTTGTCGTTGGCGTCCTTGAGGAGCTGGTCGATGTCGGCGTCCTTCTTGGTGAGGACCGCGGAGACGGTGCCGTCGAGGACGGAGTAGATCTGCTGGGCGTCCGGCGGCTCGATCTTCATCTGCAGCGACTGGTTGCCGTCGAGGAACGCCTGGTAGTTCTCCACCGGCACGTTGGCGTTGGCCTTCTTGACCGCCTGGTCCTTGGCGTCGGCGGCGCCGGTGAACAGGCGGGGCTCGGGCAGGCCGACGGGCGCGTTGTTCTTCTTGGCGCGGGCGTAGTCGCCGAGGAAGCCGTCACCGGGGGTGAGGAACATGGAGTCGAGCCACTTGAGGCCGGCGCGGATCTGGGCGGGGGTGTCCTTCTTGTTGAACATGTAGCCGTCGCCGCCAATGAGCGTGCCCTTGCCGCCGGGCATCGGGCCGAGGGCGAGGTCCTTGTAGTTGCCGCCCTTCTCCTTCACCAGGATCGGGATGTTGTCCGGCGCCGAGAGGTACATGCCGAGCTTGCCCGAACCCATCATCTGCTGCACGTCGTTGATGATCAGCAGCTGCTTGCTGCCCATCGAGTCGTCGGTCCAGCGCATGTCGTGCAGGTTCTGCAGGACCGCGTGGCCCTCGGGGGTGTCGACGGTCGCCGACTTCCCGTCGGCCGACACCACGTCACCGCCCTGGGAGTACATCTCCGCGGTGAAGTGCCAGCCGCCCTGGTTCTGCGCGCTGTAGTCGGCGTACCCGACGGTGCCGTTGCCGAGGGCGGCGATCTTCTTGGCGTCGGCGCGGACCTCGTCCCAGGTCGTCGGCGGCTTGTCGGGGTCGAGGCCTGCCTGCTGGAAGAGCTTGCGGTTGTAGATCAGGCCCATCGAGTAGCCGGTGCGCGGGATGCCGTAGACCTTGCCGTCGACGGTGTAGATGTCCCGCAGCTGCTTCTGGATGGTGTCGTAGCTCTTCAGTTCCTTGAGGTACGGCGTGAGGTCGGCCGCCTGGTTGATGTCCACGACGTGCTTGGCGTCGGTGAAGTACGTGTAGAACACGTCCTCCATCTGGCCGCCGGCGAGCTTGGCGTCGAAGGTCTTCGGGTCCTGGCAGGGGAACGCGTCGTGCGCGACGACGTCGATGTCCGGGTTCTTCTTCTCGAAGTCGGCGATGTCCTGGTCGAAGAAGGACCGGTCGACCTTGGCGCTCTTCGGCGGCTCGCAGTTGACGGTGATGCGCGTCCTGCCGCTGCCCGCGTCGTCGTCGCCCGACCCGCAGGCCGTGGCGGAGAGCGCGAGTGAGGAACAGACGCCGATCGCGACGAGAGCACGGCGGAACCCGGTGCTGGACATCGGTGGACCCCCCAGAACAGGAGCAGTTGGGCGCCGCACCGGGACCGGTGGGCGCCGCACACTCAAGCACCGGCAGCACCGCCGCGCAAGATGTCACGCAGAATCTGTAATTATTCGACAGCGGATGGGATCTCCTGGGCTCAGGCTTTCGGCGCTTGCGCGGTCGACCCCCTGACGACCAGCTCGGGCTCGAACAGCAGCTCCTCCGCCGGTACGACCGTGCCGCCGATCTGCGCGTTGAGCAGCTCGACGGCGGCCCTGCCCATGGCCTCGATGGGCTGGCGGACGGTGGTGAGCGGGGGCTCGGTGCAGTTCATGAACGCCGAGTCGTCGTAACCGACCACCGAGACCCGGGAGGGCACCTCGTACCCCTTGCGGCGGGCCGCGCGGACGGCGCCCAGGGCGAGGGGGTCGCTGGCGCAGATGATGCCGGTGACACCGCGGTCGATGAGCCGGGACGCGGCCGCGTGGCCGCCCTCGATGGAGAAGATCGCACGGGCCACGAACTCGTCCGGCACGTCGCCGATCACCCGCGCCGCCGCCAGCTTCCGCGCCGAGGGGACGTGGTCGCCGGGGCCGAGGACCAGGCCGATGCGCTCGTGCCCCAGGGAGGCGAGGTGCCGCCAGGCCTGCTCCACCGCCACCGCGTCGTCGCAGGACACGCCGGGGAAGCCGAGGTGCTCGATGGCCGCGTTGACCAGCACCACCGGGATGTTGCGGTCGGCGAGCAGCCGGTAGTGGTCGTGCGGCGCCTCGGCCTGGGCGTAGAGCCCGCCGGCGAACACCACGCCGGAGACCTGCTGTTGCAGCAGGAGCTCCACGTAGTCCGCCTCGGAGACCCCGCCCTTGGTCTGGGTGCACAGCACGGGCGTGAGCCCGAGCTGTGCCAGGGCGCCGCCGATGACCTCGGCGAACGCCGGGAAGATGGGATTCTGCAGCTCGGGCAGGACCAGACCGACGAGCCGGGCGCGCTCGCCGCGCAGTTGGGTGGGGCGCTCGTACCCGAGCACGTCGAGGGCCGAGAGCACCGCCTGCCGGGTCGCCTCGGAGACCCCCGGCTTGCCGTTGAGCACCCGGCTGACCGTGGCCTCGCTGACCCCGACCTTCTTGGCTACTTCCGCAAGTCGTCGCGTCATGCACGCAAGAGTAGCGTAATTTACGCAAGCTGCTTGCGTAAGCGGCACCCGCCGCTGCCGAGGGGCACACGCATGATCTGCTCGCCATCGGCGAAGCGCCGCAGAAGCAAGCGCGGCAGGGCCCGTCTCCCCGGCATCGCCTTTCCCGGACAGCGGAGAGCTCGCGGTCCAACCGGCGCCCCGGCCCCTTCGACAGGTGGAACTCGAAGAAGAGGCAATGGGGGTCAGTTGACCGACGGGTCGCTGTTCTCCCGTCGGGAGGTGGTGCCGAGCAATGCACGTGCGACGTCTTCCAACGGTCCGAGCAGTGGGTTGGGGTCGTCTGCGCGCGTGACGAGTACGACCTCGCAGGGATCGATGTCGATGACCGGCACCAGGGCGACGTCCTCGCGCGCAGCGGCGCGTCGGTCGCCGGCAGGGAAGATCGCGACACAGTGGCCGGTCGCGATGAGTTCCAGCTTGTCCTCGTAGCTGTCGTCGATCGCGGGCGGGGGTGGTGCCGGGCGGTCGCCGACCGGCTTGGGCGTGCTCCAGACAACCGGAGTGCTGACGCAGGCCACCAGTTCCTCGGCCGACAGGGTCCGCAGGCTGACAGCCTTCTCTTTCGCCAGACGATGTCCGGCCGACGTGACGAGAACCCGCGACTCCTCGTGGAGCTTGGTCACCCGGAAGCCGTCCGTGGGGAAGGACAGCGGCCTGTACGCGACGAGTGCGTCGACCCGCCTCTCGGCGAGGGCGTGCATGTCCCGCCAGTCGAGGTGCCGGGTGCGGACCTGGCCGTCAGGGTGCCGGCGGCGTAGTTCTTGCACACAGGCGGTGATGACCAGTCCTTCGGCGTAGCCGACGGTGACGGTTCGGGGCTGGGCGGCTGCCCTGGCCGTGCGAGCGGCTTGCTCGGCCTCCTGGAGCAGTGTCCGGGCCCTGGGCAGGAATGCCCGACCGGCGTCGGTGAGGCTGCTGCCCTGCGGCGAACGGTCGAAAAGCCGGACACCGAGCCGAGCCTCCAGTCGCTGGATCTGACGGCTCAGCGACGGCTGCGCCAGGTGCAGCTCGGTGGCGGCCCGGCCGAAGTTGCCGTACTCCGCCACGACCGTGAAATAGCGCACGAGCCGCAGATCGACGTCCATTCGCCCAGGGTACGTCGCATGTCTTCATACGCCTGGGACATGACGGCATACGGAACAGGTCTTGGACAGGGGGTGCGGGTGGATATTTGGGTTGAGGGCATGAGCACTTACGACGGCAAGAAGATCGTGATCACGGGTGGAAGCAGCGGTATCGGCCTGACTACGGCCCGGTTGTTCGCGGACGGTGGGGCGCGCGTACTGATCACCGGCCGCACCCGGTCCACCCTGGACGCCGCGCTGGAGCAGTTGGGGGACAAGGCGGTCGCCGTCCGCAGCGACGCCGCCGACCTGAAGGACATCGAGGCGCTGGCCGGTGCGGTCAGCGAGTGCTTCGGCACCGTGGACGCGCTGTTCGTCAACGCCGGTGTCACTGCGTCCGCGCCGTTCGACGCGACGACGGAGGAGATGTACGACGCGCTGTTCGGCATCAACACCAAGGGCCCGTACTTCACGGTGCAGGCGTTGGCGCCGCTTTTGCGCGAAGGGAGCGGCGTGGTCCTCACCACGTCGGTGGTGAACGTCCTGGGCCTCGACGCGCTCAGTGTCTACTCGGCGAGCAAGGCGGCCCTGCGGTCGATGACGCGCACCCTGGCCCGCGAGTTGCTGCCGCGCAAGGTGCGCGTCAATGCCGTGAGCCCCGGCCCGATCGACACCGGCATCCTGGACCGCTCCCTGCCCGCCGACGTCGCCGAGACGATGAAGGACACCTACCGGAGCACCAACCCCATGCAGCGACTGGGGATGTCCGAGGAAGTGGCCGCCGCGGTGGCCTACTTGGCGTTCGGTGCGACCTTCTCGACGGGAACGGAGTTCCCTGTCGACGGAGGGGCTTCGCAACTCTAGGTGCTCTGACCAGTGGTCAGACGCCGGCGAAGGCGGACAGGAGGGTGTCCGTGCGGAGCCGGAGCTCACTTGTGCCTGCTCCTGTGACGCTGACGGACACTTCCTGGCCGCCGGCTTCGATGGTGTCCCAGTCGGTTCCGTCCAAGGCGTATCCGGCGTAGCGGGAGAGCAACTCGAGGAAGGCACGCCGGTTCCGGCCCCAGATCCATCCGGCGATCGGCTCGGTCACACGTTGCCCGTCTCTGCGAGAGGGACGGCATCGCAGACGTGGTCTGCCGTCAGGCCGCGCCGGCGGCCCGAACGGGGAAGGCGGTCTGGCCGTCGAACGGCTCGCGGTGCCGGAGGCAGTGGCGGAGCTGTCCGAGCGTGCGGTTGAAAAGTCCCTCTGGGCGGCAGCGCGCCAGTCTCCGTGGCTGTCGCGGCGCCTGGGTTCGGGGGCGACGGCAGGAGCACACGCAGCCGAAGCTCGGCTTCCCGGCTCGCCGTTCTCAGACGCGGCTGGCGGTCGCCGTGTCCGCCGAGAGCCGTTGCGCGACGTAGATCGGGACGACGGACAGCAGGACGAGCACCGCCGCCACCACGTTCACCACCGGCGCCTGCTGCGGGCGGGTCATGTTGTCGAAGATCCACAGGGGCAGGGTCTGGACGCCCGGACCGGCGGTGAAGGTGGTGACCACGATCTCGTCGAAGGAGAGCGCGAAGGCGAGCAGCCCGCCCGCGAGCAGCGCCGAGCGCACCAGCGGGAAGGTGACGTCGGCGAAGGCGCGGAAGGTGTCGGCGCCCAGGTCGGCCGCCGCCTCCTCGTAGCTGCCGGAGGTGCGGCGCAGCCGGGCGACGACGTTGTTGAAGACGATCACGACGCAGAAGGTGGCGTGCCCGACGACCACGGTGAACAGGCCGAGCCCGACGCCGAGGGGTTCGAGGACCGCGCTGAAGGCCGAGTTGAGAGCGATGCCGGTGACGATGCCGGGCAGCGCGATCGGCAGGACGACCACGAAGGAGAGCGCGTCCCGGCCGAAGAAGCGGTACCGGGCGACCGCGAAGGCGATCAGCGTGCCGAGCACCAGGGCGATCGCGGTGGCGCCGAGCCCGGCCTTCACGGAGGTCCACAGGGCGTCGCGGGCGCCGGAGCTGTGCCAGGCGGCCGACCACCAGCGGGTGGTCAGGCCGGGCGGGGGCCAGCTCGCGCTGCGGTCGGGGTTGAGGGAGTTGACGAGGACCAGCAGCAACGGCACGTAGATCACGGCGAAGCCGAGGCCGGCGGCGAGGCGCAGGGCGACTCGGGCGGGCCGGGAGAGTGTCATGTGTGACATGTGACATAGCACCCTGTTGTCAGAGGCTGCTCAACGCCCCCGTCCGCCGCATCGCCAGCAGATACAGCACGATGACGACGACCGGGACGGTGGCGAGGGCTGCGGCCATGGGCAGGTTGAGTTCGATGTTGGCGTAGACGAGGTTGCCGATGAGCTGGGTCTTGCCGCCGACGATCTGCACGGTGATGTAGTCGCCGAGGCTGAGCGAGAACGTGAACACCGACCCGGCGGCGACCGACGGCAGCACCATCGGCAGCACCACGGACCGGAAGGTCCGCCCCGCACGGGCGCCCAGGTCCGCCGACGCGTCGAGGAGGTTGTCGGGCAGCTGCTCCAGCGCGGTGTGGATGGGCAGGATCATGTACGGCAGCCACAGGTAGGTCAGGGTCAGCACGGTGGCCGGCAGTCCGAAGCCCGGCCCGCTCAGCCCGAGCGGTTTCAGCAGCCAGTCGGCGAGCCCGCCCTCGGACAGGATCAGCCGCCACGCGTACACCTTGACCAGGTAACTCGCCCACAGCGGCGTGAGGATGGCGACCACGAGCAGCGGGCGCCGGCTCGGCTTGGCGACGCGGGCGGTGTAGAAGGCGACCGGGAAGGCGAGCACCGCGCACAGGGCGGTCACCGCGAGGGCGACGCCGACGCTGCGCAGAATCACCTGCCGGAACACCGGCGTGGTGAACAGCTCGTGGAAGTTGTCGGTCGACCAGACCTTGACGACCTCGGAGGTGAAGGAGTCCGTCGTCCAGAACGCGGAGACGAACAGCACGGCCAGTGAGCCGAGATAGAGCACGGCCAGCCACAACAGCGGGGCGGTCAGCAGCAGGGCGAGGCGGAGCCGGGGGCGCCGGTGCAGCGCCCCCGCGGTCCGGGTGAGCAGGGCCATGGGTCAGCCTTTGATCTCGGTCCAGGCCTGCACCCACTTGGCGTACGGCACGCACTTGACGTCGGTGCGGCCGTCCAGGCACTGCTCGATGGGCGTGTTCCAGAAGGCGATGTTCTTCCAGTAGCTCTCGTCGGCCGCGTGGTAGGTGGTGCAGAAGTTCTTGTCGCTGGTCAGGGCGCAGGCCTTGGCATTGGCGGGGGCCTCGCCGAAGTACTCGGCGACCTCGGCGTTGACCTTCGGGGAGACGATCCAGTTCAGCCACCGGTAGGCGCAGTCGGGGTGCTTGGCCTTGGCGGAGACCATCCAGGTGTCGGACCACCCGGTGGAGCCTTCCTTGGGCACGAAGGCTTTCACCTTGGCGCCCTCGCCGGCGGCCAGGTTGGCGATGACCTGCCAGCTGGTGCCGATGACGGAGTCGCCGCTCTTGAAGGCGGAGATCTCCTTGAGGTAGTCGCTCCAGTACTCGCCGATGTCCGCGTTCTGCTGCTTGAGCAGGGCGACGGCCGCGTCGAACTGCTTCTGGTCGAGCGCGTAGGGATCCTTGATCTTCAGCTCGGGCTTGGTGGCCTTGAGATACAGGGCCGCGTCGGCGATGTAGATCGGCGAGTCGTACGCGGTGACATGGCCCTTGTACTTCCCGGCGTCGTCGAAGACGGCCGACCAGGAGGTGGGTGCGGGGCTGACCTTCTGGGTGTTGTACATCAGCAGGTTGGCGCCGCGGCCGTGCGGGATGCCGTACATCTGGCCCTTGACCGAGTTCCAGGCGCCGTTCTTCAGGCCGCTGAAGACGTCCTTGTAGTTGGGTACGAGCTTGGTGTTGACGGGGGCGGCGTCGCCGGAGGCGATCAGGCGCAGGGAGGCGTCGCCGGAGGCGGAGACGGCGTCGTACTGGCCGGTCTTCATCAGTTTGACCATCTCGTCGGAGCTGGCGGCGACCTTGGAGTTGACCTGGCAGCCGGTCTGCTTCTCGAAGTCGGTGACCCAGTCCACCTTGGGGTCGTCGGAGCCGTCCTCGACATAGCCGGCCCAGGCGATCAGGTTCACCTCGCCCTCGGACTTGCCCAGCTTTGCCAGGGGTTTGAGGTCGGGCGGGTTGAGGCCGGTCGAGGAGCCGGAGCCGGAGGAGCCGCAGGCGGTGGCGGCCAGCAGCAGCGCGGCGAAGGCGGCCGCGGTGAGGGGACGGGTGAGGCGCACGGCGTACTCCAGACGTGAGGGACGGCGGATCCGGACGTGAGGGGACGGCGGGTCAGTCGGGGACGTGGACGGTGTGCCGGCGCTGCCAGCGCAGCCGGACGCGGGTGCCTCGGTAGGCGGTGACGTCCTCGGCGGAGGTGTCGAGGTTCTGCTGGAGCGCGGTGAGCCGGCCGCCGCCGTCCAGGTCGACCAGGAAGCGGGTGGCGTCGCCCAGGTAGACCACCTCGGCGACGGTGCCGAGAGCGGTGACGTGCCCTTCCGGGTCCGGGTCGGCGCTCTCGCCGAGGACCCGGATCTTCTCCGGGCGGACGCTGTGGGTGCCGCTCTCGCCGAGCACGCGCAGGGCGGTCTGGCCGGAGAGCAGGTTGGAGGTGCCGACGAAGGAGGCGACGAACGCGGTCTCGGGGCGTTCGTAGATCTCGGCGGGGGTGCCGACCTGTTCGATGCGGCCCTGGTGGAAGACGGCGACGCGGTCGCTCATCGTCAGTGCCTCCTCCTGGTCGTGGGTGACGAAGACGAAGGTGATGCCGACCTCGCGCTGCAGGGCCTTGAGTTCGATCTGCATCTGCTCGCGCAGCTTGAGGTCGAGAGCGCCGAGCGGCTCGTCGAGGAGGAGGACGCGGGGGCGTCCGACGAGGGCGCGGGCGAGGGCGACGCGCTGGCGCTGGCCGCCGGAGAGCTGGGAGGGGCGGCGGGCGCCGTAGCCGTCGAGGCGGACCTCGGCGAGGGCCTTGCGGGCGCGGACCAGGCGTTCGGCCTTGGGGATCCCCCGGACCTTGAGGGAGTAGGCGACGTTCTGCTCGACGCTCATGTGCGGGAACAGGGCGTAGTCCTGGAAGACGGTGTGCACGTCGCGTTCGAAGGGGGCGCGGCGGGTGACGTCCTGCCCGGCGAGTTCGATCGTGCCCGAGGTGGGGGTCTCGAAGCCGGCTATCAGGCGCAGCACGGTGGTCTTGCCGGAGCCGGAGGGGCCGAGCATCGAGAAGAACTCGCCGTCCCGGATCTCCAGGTCGACGCCGGCCACGGCGCTCGTGTCGCCGAACGACTTCCGCAGATCCCGCAACCGGATCGCGCTGGCCTCCATGGGCGGGAACCTCTCTGCCGCTCTCGTGCGTTGCACCTGGTGACCGGAAAGATATGAAGTCATAGTTCACATCTCAAGACCCTTCCGAGGTAAAGGTTGGGTCAACGCATAGGGTGGTGGGCCGTGAGACAGCACCAGACGGTGGGCGGCGCCCGAAAGGCCGTCTTCGCCCCGGTGGACAGCGGGGCCCGGGTCGACGCCGTGGTCCGCCGGATCGGCGACGCCATCGAGCTCGGCCTGCTCTCCGACGGGGAGCAGCTGCCCGGCGAGACCGAACTGGCGGGGCAGCTCGGGGTGTCCACGGTGACCCTGCGGGAGGCGCTGATGGCCCTGCGCCAGCAGGGTCTGGTCGTCACCCGCCGGGGCCGGGGCGGCGGCAGCTTCGTGGCCTCCCCCGAGGTGCCCGACCGGGAGCGGCTCACGGAGCGGCTGCGCCTCTGGAGCCCCGAGGAGCTGCGCGACCTCGGCGACCACTGGGCGGCCCTGTCCGGCACCGCCGCCGACCTCGCATCGCGGCGCACCGAGGACCACGATCTCGACCAGCTCCGCCGGACCACCGAGGAGCTGCGCGGCGCGCCGGACGCGGCGGCGCGCAGCCGGGTGTACGGCCGCTTCCATGTGGAGCTGGCCGCCGCCGCCCAGTCGGCCCGGCTCACCCGGGAACAGGTCGCACTGCAGGCGGAGATCGGGGCGCTGCTCTGCCTTGTGCTCGGCGACGACGAATATCGTGAAGAGGTGGCGGACCGTCACCGGTCCGTAATCTCGGCCGTGCAGGATGGGGCGCACACATCGGCCAGGGAGCTGGCCGAGCGGTGCGTACGGGACTCGACGGCACGGCTCATCGCCCTGCGGCTGGCCCTGTAGCCGCGCCGCGCCCGCTCCCCCGTCCGCCGGAGGGCACCATGAGCCGCGGCACCGTCCCCTCCGGTCCGGCGGCGGCCACGCTCGACGCCGCCGAGGAGTACGTGGCCGCGCGGGTCGGCCACGCCCTGGAGGCGGTGTTCGACGCCGTCGCGGCCACCCGCGCCGACACCGCCGCGCTGCTGGCCCGGGTGGCCGCCGAGGGCCGCCGGCCGGTGACCGCGGACCTGGCCGCGCTCCGCCCCGGGCTCCATCTGCGCCTCGCCCGGCAGGAGTTGGTCTCCGGTGTCGGGTTCGTGGCCGCGCCCGGGGTGCTGGCCGACGTCCCGGCGTGGCTGGAGTGGTGGCAGAGCGACGCGTCCGGGGACGTACGGCCGCTCCTCCTCGACCTGGACCCGCGCACCTCGGCCTACTCCGACTACACGCACTGGGACTGGTTCGCGCTGCCCCGGGAGACCGGGCGGCGGGCGGTGGCCGGGCCGTACGTCGACTACCTCTGCTCGGACGAGTACAGCCTCACGCTGTCCGCGCCGGTGGAGGTCGGCGGCCGGTTCCTGGGCGTGGCCGCGGCCGACGTGTACCTGCGGCACTTCGAGGCGGCCGCGCTGCCGTTGCTGCGCGAGCTGCCCGGACCCGCGCGGCTCGTCAACGCCAGGGGCCGGGTGGCGGCGTCGGCGGACCCGGCGCAGCTGGCCGGTTCGCTGGCCAAGGGGCCGGACTTCGCGGCGGTCCTGGAGAGCGGGCGGCCGGGCACGTTCGGCGGGCTTCGGCTGGTGCCGTGCCGGGGTGTGCCGCTGGTCCTGGTCGTGGCGGGCGGATGAGCCGGAGCCGAGACGGGTCGAGACGGCCCGGGGCGGGGTCGCGCGAGGGCTGAGCCGAGGCCGGCGTCCGGCCCGGCGCCGTCGGCGACCTGAACGCCGACGGTGCCGGGTCAGCCTTCGGGGACCGGGACGACGGTCAGATGGGCGCCCAGGCCGCCGGGCCGCCGGGAGCGGCGCGGGGCGGCGGGGCGGGGGGCGGCGCGCAGCACCAGGGTGTAACGCGCGTAGCCCATGTCCTGAAGGGTCTTGGGGGTTTCGCCGACGACCCGGCACTCGGTGGCGCCCAGCAGCGGGTCCGGGTGCAGCAGCAGCCGGACGGCTCCGTCGAGCTGCGCGCCGTCCTCGCCCACCGCGCGCAGCCAGTGCGGCAGGCCCTGCCGGAAGGCGGCCTCCATGATGGGGTCCTGGGCGATCTCCCGGCGGATCGACTGGAGTTCGTGGTCGTGACCGAACCGCTCCAGGGTCGCCTTGAACTGCGCCAGCATCGGCAGGCACCAGCCTGCCTCGTGGGCGCCGAGAATCGTTCCGGCATCCGGGTGGAACAGGACGAAACGCAGGAAGTTGTCCCCGGGCATCGCGGTGGGATGCGGGGCGACCGCCCGGAAAAGTGTCTCGAACGCGCCGTTGGCCAGCACCACGTCCCATCGGTGGTCCACCACCAGGGACGGGAAGGGGACGGCGTCCAGCAGTAGCACGTAGTCCTGGAGGTACGCCTGGGCCTCAAGGCTCTCGGGGACGGGCCGCGGCGCCGGCCGCCGCCCACCTGCCTGATATGCCATCGGGAGGTCACCCCTCTTGCCTATGCGGCCTTCTCGCGGCGTTGTGATCCTGCTGCCCCACCCTGAGTCATGTCAACTATCGTGGCATTTCATGCCTGTTGACGTCCGAAATTGGCCACAGTTGTGGCGAGACCTGGATGTGAGTTCGAACGACCCGCTAATCTCCGGGGGGTCGTGCGGGTGCCGGGACCTTCACGGCGCAGCTTGTGAGAAGCCCCTGATTCCCCTGAGAGACGTAGGAGTTCTGTCGGTGACGGATGGCTACGAGGATCCGGGCGCCACGGCGACCGCCCAGCTGCCGGCCGCCGTCGCCCGTGTCACCGCGCTCGCCGACCGGCTCGGCGTCGCGCATGCCGAGGTCCTCCACGTCGGACGGCTCTCCCACGCCTGCGGTGTCCCCGAGCCCGTGGTCCGGGCCCTGCTGACCGGCCGCCCCGCGGGCGAGCCCGACGTCCAGGCCCGCTTCCTGCAACGCCTCGACCTGCTGCGCCGCACCCGGCTCAAGCCGAACGGCCGCAAGCACACCCAGCAGGAGATCGCCGACGGCGCCGGCATGTCACGGCAGCAGGCGGGCGCCCTCATCAACGGCGACCGGCGGCCGACCATGGAGCACTGCGACGCCCTCCAGCGCTACTTCCGCGTGCACGCGGGGTTCCTCACCGCCGAGGACCCCGAGGCGCTCGCCGGCGCCCTGCAGCGCGTCGAGCAGGAGCTGCTGCAGAAGCTGGCCGACCGGGAGCGGGCCGCCGCCGAGGCCGCCGAGGACCCGCTGGAGCGGCTGCTGCAGGACCACGGGGTGCGCGGCATCGCCTGGCGGGCCGCCCAGCTGCCCACCGACCAGCACCGGGACAAGGTCGCGGAATGGCTGGACATGCTCCTGGAGAGCGTCAAGCGGCCCGAGTCGTGAGCCGACAGTCGTGAGCCGAGGGAGGAAAGTGGGCATCGGCAGGGACATGCGCCGGCTGAGCGGTGAGCTGGTCGGGGAACTGACCCTGCCCACGCCCGCCCCGCCGCAGGAGCTGTACCGGGCGCTGTGCGACGCGCTGGGCCGTCGCCGCGGCCGCCCCGTCCAGTTCCGTACGGCCGTCTTCCCGCCCGGCACGGCCAGCGGGCTGTGGCTGGACCTGGCCGACCGCGACCTGGTCGTCGTCGAGGAACGCACTGTGCCCGACCACCAGTTGGTGATCCTCGGCCACGAGCTGTGGCACATGCACGCCGAGCACTGCGGCCACGACGTGGAGGGGGTCGGGGTCGCCGCGCGACTGCTCGGCGCGGTCACCGGCACCGGCTCCGACGCGGGCACCGAAGCCGATCGGGCCGCGCTCCGGGCCGCCGTCCAGCGGGTGGTCGCCCGCACCCGCTTCGACCGGGCCGAGGAACGCGACGCGGAGACCTTCGGGCTGCTGCTGGCCAGCAAGTGCCGGACCTGGCTCACGGGTTCGGCGCTGCGCGGGCCGGTGCGACGGCACGACGTGGCGGGGCGCATCGAGGCGTCGCTGGGCTACCTGGGCAAGTGATCCGCCCCCGGCAGGGGCGGAACCATGTCCGCACGCCCGGGACGGGTGCCGGGCACGGCCGGTCGTCGTCCCGTCGTGGCGGCGGGGGATGCAGCGACCGGCGCGGCGCGGACTCAGGTGGCGCTGCGTTCGCTGGCCTCGCGCAGGTCACGTTGCGCGGCCGGGCCGGGTCCGGGGTCGGGGCGGCCGTCGAGGAGCAGGCTGCGCCAGTGCTCGCGGCTCCAGTCCGCCGGGGCGGTGGTGGCGGTGAAATCCTGGACCAGGGCGACGAACCGGGCGGGGTCGGCGTGGAACGGGAAGTGCCCGGCTCCCTCGAAGATCTCCAGCCGGGCGCCGGGCATCGCCTCGCGGGCGCGGTGGGCGTGCCGGACCGGGACCACGCTGTCGCGGTCGCCCCACAGGAGCATGGTCGGCATGCCCTCGGTGAGATAGCAGCGGTCCAGCATGGTGACGACCTGGCCGCGCCAGTCGACGACCGCGCGCAGGGTGCGCACGAAGGCGTTGCGGGAGGTCTCGTCGGGGAGCGCGTCGACCAGGGTGAGCAGTTCCGGGGCGTCCTGGCCGAGGCCGGTGTCCAGGAGCCTCAGCAGGCGTACGGCCAGGCCCACTTGGAGGCGCATGCCGGGCAGCCGCAGCGCCGACAGCAGCAGATGGGCGCCGGGGAGCGAGACGAGCCGGAGCGCCGGGTTGACCTCGCGGCCCACCCCGCCCGCGCTGACCAGGATGAGCCGCTCGGTGCGCTCGGGGAACTGGTAGGCGAACTGCATCGCGACTCCCCCGCCGAGCGAGTGCCCGACGAGGGTCGCGGACTCGATGCCCAGGGTGGTCAGCAGGTCCCGCACCCCGTTGGCGTAGGCGGCGACCGAGTAGTCGGCCCGCGGTTTGTCCGACTCACCGTGGCCGAGCAGGTCGGGGGCGATCACGGTGTGGGTGCGGGCGAGGTCGGGGATGAGCCGTGCCCAGGTCGCCGAGGAGTCCCCGATGCCGTGGACGAGGACCAGGGCGGGCCCGTCGCCTGCGATGCGGTAGGCGCGCCGGTAGCCGTGCACGACCCGGTGGCGCGTCTCCAGTTCGCCGTCGCCCACCGGGCGCAGGTGCGCCGTGCGCTGCGGACGGCTGGGCACCGCTTCTGGCACGGTCGGCCTCCCCCGCTGTCCCGGGCCCGCTGCGGCCCGGCCGGATTCGTCTCCTTCCAGGGTAGGAAGACTTTTCCCCGGGGAGTTTCGGTGAGGTTTCGCCTCCGCTAAGCGAGCGAACCGGGGCCCGGCACGGGGGCGTTGTCAGTGGTGACCGGCAAGCTGGGGGGTGCGCACCGCACACCCGGTGTGCCCGCGCCGTCCGGGCGCGTGACCACGACGACCGACGGGGAGAGCCGACCGATGCACACCGCCGTACTGACCGACCGTGAACGCGCCGCCGTCCAGGCCTATCTGCGCCTGCTGCACACCGTGCGCGCGGCCTTCGACGGACCGCCCGACGCCCCGCGCCCCTTCGTGGTGCCACCCGCCGTGCTCGCCGAGGCCGAGGAGGCCCTGGCCGGCGCCGGACTGGCGGGCAACGAGGAGGCGTTCTTCCGGCTGCTGCACGACTGGTGCCCACCCACCTGAGCCGACGGCGCGTCAGGGGTGCGGCACGACCACGGCCGAGGTCAGCATGCCGTGCCCCACGCTCCAGCGGCCCTCGAAGACCTCCAGTCGCCGCCCGCCGACCTCCGGGCCGGGGACGAGGAGGCGGGCGCGCAGGATGCCGTGCGGCCGCCCACCGGGCTCCGGGACGAGCTCTATGTCGGCCTCCATGAAGTCCAGCCACTTCCCGGTGAGGGGGAACCACGCCTTGTAGACCGACTCCTTGGCGCTGAACAGCAGCCGGTCCCAGTGCACGCCGGGCCGTGCGGCCGCGAGCAGGCCGAGCCGCTGCCGCTCGGCGGGCAGCAGCACGGCCTCGGCGACGCCCTCGGGCAGCGCGGCGTGCGGTTCGGCGTCGATGCCGAGGGAGGCCAGGTCGGTGGCGCGGACCAGGGCGGCGGCGCAGTAACCCTCGCAGTGGGTCATGCTGCCGACCAGCCCGTCCGGCCAGCGCGGGGCGCCGCGCTCGCCGCTCAGGACGGGCTGCGGCGGGACTCCCAGCTTCTCCATGGCGCTGCGGGCACAGGCGCGCACGGCGGAGAACTCACGGCGGCGCTTGGGCACGGCCCGGGCGACCAGCGCCGCCTCCTCGGGGTAGAGCGGGGCCTCGCGGATCGCCTCGTCACCGAGCATCTCCACGGCCACCACCGACTCCGGGAGCAGCTCCTCGATCACCGGTTCCGACCTCCATCGGCAGAATGCGGCGCAACCGGCCCGGTTCCCCGGACCGCTTGCGCCACTCGCGGGGATATCCCACGGAGACCTCTTCGAAGCGGACCCCGTCGAGCCAGGTGGTCCGGGGGATGTGCAGATGACCGTAGACCATGGTGGCGACACGGAACCGGCGGTGCCAGTCGGCGGTGCGGGTGGTGCCGCACCACATGGCGAACTCCGGGTACCAGAGCACGTCCGTGGGGTGCCGGTCCAGCGGATAGTGCCCCGCCAGCACCGTCGGCAGGTCCTCCGGCAGCTCGGCGAGCCGGCGCTCGGTCTCCTCGACCCGGGCGAGGCACCAGTCCTCGCGGGTCGGGTAGGGGTCGGGGTGCAGCAGGTACTCGTCGTTGCAGACGACGCCGGTGCCGTGCGCGTACGCGAGGCCCTCTTCCTTCGTGGCACAGCCGGCGGGCAGGAAGGAGTAGTCGTACAGCAGGAACAGCGGCGCCACGGCGACCGGGCCGCCGGGCCCCTCCCAGACCGGGTACGGGTCCTCGGGGGTGAGCACGCCCAGCTCCCGGCAGAGGCCGACGAGGTGCTCGTAGCGGGCGACCCCGCGCAGGGTGACCGGGTCCTTGGGGTGGGTCCACAGGTCGTGGTTGCCGGGCGCCCACAGCACCTTGCGGAAGCGGCCGGCGAGGGTCTGAAGCACCCAGCGGATGTCCGCGACGGTCTCCGCGATGTCACCGGCGACGATCAGCCAGTCCTCGTCCGTCTCCGGACGCATCTTCCCGACGAGCTCGCGGTTCTCCGGGTACGAGATGTGCAGGTCGCTGATGGCCAGCAACTGCCCGGCACCCGCCGTGGACTCCACCCCGTACCCCTTCCGATCACGTCGTCGGCCCCCACCCCAACACATTTCGGGGGCCGGGAACAAGAGCACCCGCCCGGGGGCGGGGCCGGGCTTCGGGCCGTCAAGGAAACCGGCGTGGACGGTGCAGGAAAACGCGCGTGGACAGTACGGGGAAATCCGTAACACTCGCGTTGCACGCGGGGCCCCTCGAAAGCCGTATGATCCCCCCAACACCACCGCCACGAACTTCCCTTCGCCCAGGGCGGTTTGGTGTCCCTCCAACCACCCTGCCCGGGCACGGGCCCGCTGACCCCTGCCCGAAAACCCCGAAAGGCGGCTTTAATGCGCTCTCGCGTACGCGTCTGGCTCAACCGCACGTACGCGGAGAACGTGTTCTTCATGGATCAGCTGCGGAGAAATCCCAGCGACCGGGCGGTCGAGATCCATGCGACGCACGGTGACGCCGACTCCCCCGTGCTGGCCGCCGCGGACACCGCCGACCTGGAGCCGGAGGGCCTGTCCCCGGCCGGCTACGTCGAGTACGCCCTCGACCAGTGCCAGCGCCGCGGCATCGATGTCTTCGTACCCCGGCTGCACCAGTCGGCGATCGTGGCCCACCGGGCCGACTTTGAGGCGATCGGCACGGCCCTGCTGGCGCCGACGCCGGAGGGCACCGCGGTCTTCGAGGACAAGGCGACCGCGTACGAGGCGGTGAGCTCGGTGGGCGTCCCGGTGCCGCCCTGGTCGCGGGTCCGCACGGCGGACGAACTCGTCGCCGCGGTGGAGGAGTTGGAGGCGGGCGGGCACAAGGCCTGCTTCAAGCCGGCCGCCGGTGCGGGTGGTGTCGGCTTCCGCGTGATCACGCGCGCCCCCTTCTCGCTCTTCCACCTCAACGGGTTCCCCGGCCCGTACGTCCAGCTCGACCTGGTCGTGGACGCGCTGCGCCGCGCCGACCAGCCGGTGGACTGGCTGGTGATGCCGCGCCTCGAGGAGCCGGAGGTGTCCGTCGACTGCCTCACCGGGCCGGACAACCGGGTCCGGCTGGCCGTGGGCCGCACCAAGAAGGGGCGCCGGCGCGGGTTCACCCTCGACGAGCAGTGGCTGAGGCCGGCGCGGGTCATCGCCGAGGGCTTCGGGCTGCACTACCTGTCCAACATCCAGTTCCGGATGTACGGCGACCAGCCGGTGCTGCTCGATGTGAACACGCGGCCGGCGGGCGGGTTGCACCAGCTGTCGCTCTGCGGGGTCAACGCGCCTTGGGCGGCCGTGCAGTTGGCGCTCGGCGAGGACCCCGGGGTGATCGAGCCGCCGTTCCTGGGGCAGGACTACGCGGTGGTGTCCGGGCCGAAGCCTGTTCTGCCGTCGGTTCCTGTACAGCGGGAAGAGGCGGAAGAGGTGGTGCTGCAGGCGGCGGTGCCTGCGCCTGTTGCTGTCGGGTCGGTGGAGGCGGCGGAGGCGCTGCCGCTGTAGGCACGACGCCGACTGCGGGTCCGTTGTGGCCGATCGCGCAGTTCCCCGCGCCCCTTTCGGGGCGCTTCATCTCACCGGTATGGACCAATTCACGTCTGTCTTCTTGACAGGCGGATTGGTCCATACCAACTTTGTTGCGCACCTCCTTGCACCTTCGTGCAACTCCCGAACACCCCCACTCCTTCAGGGAGATCGCGTGCGCAACTCGCTCAGACGTTCCAGACGTCGGATATTCGCCCTGCTCGGGTCCGCCGCTCTCGCGCTCGCCGGAGCCATCGCGCTGCCCGGTACCGCGCAGGCGGCCAACATCCTGTCCAACCCCGGTTTCGAGTCGGGGAGCCTCTCGCCGTGGTCCTGCTCCGGGAACCTCGGCTCGGTCGTGTCCTCGCCCGTGCACGGCGGCTCCAAGGCGCTCGCGGGGGCCGCGAGTTCCAGTGACAACGCCCAGTGCACGCAGACCGTCGCCGTGCAGCCCAACACGACGTACTCGCTCAGCGGCTGGGTCCGCGGCTCGTACGTCTACCTCGGGGTGACCGGCGGTGCGTCCACCTGGACGACCTCAACGTCCCAGTACAGCCAGCTGACGGTCTCCTTCACCACCGGGGCCTCGCAGACCAGCGCCCAGATCTACGTCCACGGGTGGTACGCCCAGGGGACGTACTACGCCGACGACATCAGCCTCGACGGGCCCGGCGGCAGCTCCGACACCCAGGCGCCCACCGCGCCCGCGAACCTCACCTCCACCGGGAAGACCTCGTCGAGCGTGTCCCTGTCGTGGTCGGCGGCGACGGACAACGTCGGGGTGACGGCGTACGACGTCTACCGCGGGTCGACCCTGGCAACGAGCGTCTCCGGGACCTCCGCCACGGTGAGCGGGCTGTCGGCCAGTACGGCGTACACGTTCACGGTGAAGGCGCGGGACGCGGCCGGGAACGTGTCGGCCGCCTCCAACTCCGTCTCCGTGACGACGAGCGCGGGCAGCGGCGGCGGGACCGGCTTCAAGCAGGCCGCGCCCTACCTGTACGAGGGCTGGGGCGACCCGCCGAACCCGGCCACGGTGATGAACGCGACCGGCATCAAGAACTTCACCATGGCCTTCGTGCTGGACTCCGGCGGCTGCACCCCGGCCTGGGACGGCAGCCGGGCGCTCACCGGCGGCGTCGACCAGAGCGCGATCAACCAGGTCCGGGCGGCCGGCGGTGACGTCACCCCGTCGTTCGGCGGCTGGCAGGGCAGCAAGCTCGGCGCCAACTGCTCCTCGGCGAGCGCGCTGGCCGGGGCGATCCAGAAGGTGATCGACGCCTACGGTCTGAAATCCGTCGACATGGACATCGAGAACACGGACGAGTTCGAGAACGAGGCCGTGCAGGCGAAGATCCTGACCGCCCTGAAGACCGTCAAGGCCAACAACGCCGGTCTGAAGACGATCGTCACCTTCGGGACGTCCACCACCGGCCCGACGTACTACGGCAACCGGCTCATCGAGCAGGCCCAGTCGATCGGCGCCGACATCGACGTCTTCACGATCATGCCGTTCGACTTCGGCGGCGGCTCCGACATGTACGGCAACACCGTGGCCGCGGCCGAGGGGCTGAAGACCAAGCTGAAGTCCACGTTCGGCTGGGACGACGCGACGGCCTACGCGCACATCGGGATCTCCGGCATGAACGGGCTGTCCGACCAGCAGGAGAACACCACCCCGGCGATCTGGACGCAGATCCGTGACTGGGGGAACTCGCACCACATCGCCCGGCTCGCGTTCTGGGCGGCGAACCGGGACCGCGGCTGCGCGGGCGGCGGCGTGGTGAGCAACTGCTCCGGCATCAGCCAGAGCGACTGGCAGTTCACCTCGATCACGGCCGGCTTCACCGGCTGAGCGAAGGCTGAGCGAACAGGAACCGTCGGCGTGGGGATGCCTAGACCGGGTATCCCCACGCCTTCGCCATCTCGGCGAGCCGGGGCGGGAGTTCGGCGGCCGGGTCGGCCTGGCGGGCGGCCTGGATCCGGCCGGACTTGATCTCCTTGCTCCAGTCGCCGAGCTTCGGCCTGAACGTGCCGTGGTCCTGCTTGCCGTAGTCGAGCATGCCGCTCTCCCACGGGACGCCGAGGTACTCGCAGAGGCCCCGGGTGACCCGCTCCGGGTCGGCGGTGAGGTCCTCGTACGTGATCACATGGGCGCCGGTGAGGTTCTGGCGGGCCTCTTCGAGCTTCTCGGCGTAGCTCAGCACCTCGGCGCGGATCGCCTCGTGGTCGGGGTCGGCGCGGCGGCTGGTCAGGGACCGGATGACGGCGCCGGGGTGGCGCAGCAGCAGGATGAACCGGGCCTCGGGCCAACATCGGTGCAGCCGGGGCCAGATGAGGGTGTTCGGCGGGGTCTTGTCGACGATGACGTCCTTGCCGCTGCGGCTGAGCTCCAGGTGCAGCACCCGGTCCCACAGGACGTGCTCCAGCTCCTCGCGGTCGAGGGCGAGTTCCTTCATGGCGTCCGCCGTGAACTCCCGGGACATGCGGACGTGCACCGTGCGCAGGTGCATCTCGTGCGGGGCGCGGATGCGGCTGTGGCTGTTCAGCAGGACCCGCAGCAGCGTGGAGCCGGAGCGCACCGAGGAGAGCACGAAGGCCGGGGACTGCACGAGGCGCGGGGCGAGCGGGGCCGTATACCCGTCGTCGGGGGCCTGCTGCGGCCGCTCGGCGGGGCGCTGGGTCGGGATGGCGTCCAGGGTCTTGCGCGGCGGGCTCACCGCCTGTGCCATGAGCCGGCCACGGCGCTTGAGCCCCTTGGCGATCGCTGACATTCGCGGGTCTCGCACGGTGATGCCTTTCTGTCGTCCCTGCCGTCCCGCATCCCAGGGGTGTCAGGCGAACCCAAGGTGTCCAGGAGGGAAACCGACAGGGTCACGGCGGCCCGAAAAGCCGCCGTGACCAGCCGACTTACCGTTCTCTTAATTCTTCATATGAGAAATCCAGACTTATAGCTCGAACCGGTTCAGAACCGGCCGGAACCGCGGTACAGCTCCAGCTCCCCGTCCAGTTCGACGGCGAGCACGGTGGCGTACGGGTCGAGGTCGGCCGCCGCCGGCGGGTCGATCCACAGCACACCGACCGCCTCGTGCAGCCCGCCGACCACCCGGTGACCGAGTTCGGTGCCGGTGCCGAGGACGGTGACCCTGTTCACCTTGGTCGCCAGGCCCCGGACGCCGATCTCGGCGCGCGGCGCGTCGAACAGGGTGAGGTAGAGGGTGCGCCGGTCGGCGGAGAGGGTGCTCGGGCCGTAGTGGTGCCCGGCCGGCAGGCCGCGTCCCGTCCCGTACACCGCCTCCGCGTGCCGGCGGATCCACTCCCCCAGCCCCTCCAGGCGCTCGACCTGCGGCTGCGGGATGGTGCCGTCCTCCATGGGACCGACGTCCAGCAGCAGGTTGCCGCCGCCCCCGACGGTCTCGGTGAAGTAGCGGATCAGCTGGGCGAGGGACTTGTGGTTGTGGTCGTGGTGCTGGTACCCCCACGAGTCGTTGATCGTCAGGCACAGCTCCCACGGGCCGTCCGGCGGCACGATGGGGGCGCCCTGCTCGGGGGTCGCGTAGTCGCCCTCGCTGAGCATCCGCGCGTTGAAGACGACGTGCGGGACGTACGACCGGATCAGCGCGGCGAGTTCGGGGATCCGCCACTGCTCCTCGCTGCGGTCCCACTCCCCGTCGAACCACATCAGGTCCGGCCGGAAGCGGGAGGCCAGCTCCGTGATCTGGCCGTCCCGGTAGGCGATGAAGCGTTCCCAGGCGGCCAGGTCCTCGTCCTCGGCCGCCACCTCCGAGTACCGGTTGTCCTCCAGCTCCGGCGGGCGGCCCGGCTTGCGCGTGGAGGCGTAGTCGGGATGGTTCCAGTCGGAGTGCGAGTAGTAGAGGCCGACCTTGAGGCCGTGCGCGCGCAGGGCCTCGGCGTAGGGGCCGAGGTAGTCCCTGCCGAGGTTGAGGTCGCCGTACCCGGTGTCCCACAGGGCCACACCGTCGTGGTGACGGCTGGTGAGTACGGCGTACTTCGCGCCGGCGCGGGCGAACAGGTCCGCCCACGCCTTCGGGTCGTACTTGGCGCCGGTGAAGCGGCCCAGCTGGGACATGTACTGGTCGTGCGGCACGATGTCGTCGTAGAAGGACCAGGACTCCTGGACCCCGTCCACGGCGTAGATGCCCCAGTGCACGAAGATCCCCAGCTTGGCATCGGTGAACCAGGGTTGCATGGCCATCCGGTCAGCTCCTCTGCAGGCGGAGGGTGAGGATCTGGAAGGGGCGCAGCGCGACGGAGACGGTGTCGCCGTCCACGTCGGCGTCCTCCAGGGGGCGCTCGAGGAGGTCGGTCACCCGGGCGCCGGCCAGCGGGAAGCCGGTGCGCAGGACGCCCCGGGCGCGGCCGCCCCGGGACTCGTAGAGGCGGACCACGACATCGCCGGAGCCGTCGTCGGCGAGCTTGACGGCCTCGACGGTCACGCCGTCGCCCTCCACCGAGACGACCGGCTGCGGCTCGCCCGCCGCGTCGGCCACCCGCAGCGGGAGGTTGAGGGCGTAGCCCTCGGCGACCGCGTCCCCGATGGTGGCGCCGGGCAGCAGCGCGTAGGTGATGCGGTGGCGGCCCTGGTCGGCGCCCGGGTCCGGGACGCGCGGGGCGCGCACCAGGGAGAGCCGGACCGTGGTGGTCGTACCGCCGTCCTCGCGGACCGTGCGGGAGACGTCGTGGCCGTACGTCGAGTCGTTGATGACGGCGACGCCGTAGCCGGGCTCCCCGATGTGCACCCAGCGGTGGCCGGAGACCTCGAAGCGGGCCGCCTCCCAGCTGGTGTTGGTGTGCGTGGGCCGCTGGACGTGGCCGAACTGGATCTCGGCGGAGGAGTGCGCGGCGCGGATGTCCACCGGGAAGCCTGCCTTGAGGAACTTCTCGGCCTCGTGCCAGTCGATGTCCGTCTCGAAGTCGATCCGGGGGCTGCCGGCGCGGACGGTGACCGTCTGGGTGATCGTCGAGCCGTTGCCGAAGGGGCGGGTGATGCGGATCGCGCCGAGCAGCGGGTCCGTGTCGACGACGGTGATCTCGGAGGGGTCGAGCAGGTCGGTGTAGCGGTTCTTGTAGTGCTTGTCGACGTCCCAGGCGTCCCAGTAGTTCGGGAGGTCGGTGTGCAGGCGGAGCAGGTTGCCCTGGCCGGCGAGGACCTCACGGTTCGCGCGGAGGTCGTACACCGACGACAGGGTGCCGTCCTCGGCGATCTCCACCCGGACGAGTCCGTTGTCGATGACCCGGCCGTCCACGGTCACCGGCCGCGGGGCCTCGGCGGCGGCCGTCAGCGGCGCGCTGCCGCCCGCGGGGACCTCGACGTACACCGGAGTGCCCGCGGTGTCCCGGACGACCTCCGCACGGCCGTAGGGGCTGGTGTTGAAGACCCGGGCCGCGCCGCCGCCCAGGGCGGTGACCGCCTCGGTGGTGAGCGCCTCCAGCTCCGCGGCGACACGCGCGTACTCGGCCTCGGCCTCGCGGTGCACCCAGGCGATCGAGGAGCCGGGCAGGATGTCGTGGAACTGGTGGAGCAGGACCGTCTTCCAGAGCCGGTCGAGCTTCTCGTGCGGGTAGCGGTAGCCGGGCGCGTGCAGCGCGGCCGTCGTCGCCCACAGCTCGGCCTCGCGGAGCTTGTGCTCGCTGCGCCGGTTGCCCTGCTTGGTGCGGGCCTGCGAGGTGTAGGTGGCGCGGTGCAGCTCCAGGTAGAGCTCGCCGACCCAGACCGGGGCGTCCTCGTACTCGGCGCGGGCCTTGGCGAAGAAGGCGTCCGGGTGCTCGACCTCGACGCGCGGGGAGCCCTCCAGGTCCTTCAGGCGGCGGGCCCGCTCCATGATCTCGCGGGTGGGGCCGCCACCGCCGTCGCCCCAGCCGAACGGGGCCAGCGAGCGCGTCGCACCGCCCTTCTCGGCGTAGTTGCGGACCGCGCGGGACATCTCCTCGCCGCTGAAGCGGGCGTTGTAGGTGTCGACGGGCGGGAAGTGCGTGAAGATGCGGGTGCCGTCGATGCCCTCCCACCAGAAGGTGTGGTGGGGGAACTTGTTGGTCTGGTTCCAGGAGATCTTCTGGGTGAGGAACCACTCGTTGCCGGCGAGCTTGGCGATCTGCGGGTAGGCCGCGTTGTAGCCGAAGGAGTCCGGCAGCCACACCCCCTTGGTCTCGACCCCGAAGTGCTCCATGAAGAACCGCTTGCCGTGGACGAACTGGCGGGCGACCGCCTCGCCGCCCGGCAGGTTGCCGTCGGACTCCACCCACATGCCGCCGACCGGCGCCCACTGGCCCTTCTTGACCGACTCCTGGATCCGGGCCCAGACCTGCGGGTAGTTGTCGCGGACCCACTCGTACTGCTGGGCCTGCGAGCAGGCGAAGACGAACTCCTCGTACTCGTCCGCCAACGATGTCACGTTGGAGAAGGTGCGGGACGTCTTGCGCTTGGTCTCGCGGATCGGCCAGAGCCAGGCCGAGTCGATGTGCGCGTGGCCGACGCCGGAGATGCGGTGGGCGCTGGCGTGCGCGGGCTTCGACAGCGCGGGCCTCAGGGCCTCGCGGACGGCGGCGGCCGAGCCGGAGACGTCGTCCAAATCGAGCAGGTCCATCGCGTGGTCGAGGGCGTGCGCGATCTCGTGCCGGCGCGGGTCGTGCTCGCCCAGTTCCAGCATCAGCTCCTTCAGTACCTGGATGTCCAGGTCGAGGTGCCAGACGTCCTCGTCGAGGACGGCGATGTCGGCGCGCCTGAAGGTGTAGAGCGGCTTGTCGCCGGCCGTCAGGACGTCGCCGAGCGGGGTCGGCGCCGCGAAGTCGTTGGCGAGGATGTCGGGGTTGGAGGCGGCCTCGACCAGGTAGTCGATCACCTCGCCGCCGGTCGCCGGGTTGGCGATCGCCACGTACTGGTTGAGCGGGTTGACGGCCTTCAGCGGGGTCCCGTCGGCGAGGTGGACCAGGGCCTCGGCCTGGTTGCCCGGCCAGTCGCCGACGAAGCCGAGGTCGATGACGGCCTCGACGCGGCGGCCCGCGAACTCGGCGGGCACCTGGCCACGCATCCGGAACCAGGTGGTGCCCCAGGGCGGACCCCACGGGGTGTCCATGGCGAACGGCTCGTACGCGGCGGCCGCGGCCTCCTCGAAGGAGACCGGCTCCCCCGGGGCCTGCCACGCGGCGACCTCGAAGGGGACGGTGGCCGCGTAGATCGCGGGCTTGATGCGCTGGTTGTGGAGGCGCTCTACGCGCTCCTCGATCCGGCGGCGTTCGTCGTGCATGGGAAGTCTCCAGAAGAGGTTTGGAAAGCGCTTTCCGAGCGGCTGGTCACTTAAGATACGCGAGGCCCGGGTGGACCCCGGTGTACCCCTCCACCAGCCGGCGGGCGACGTTCACCGAGTCGACCAGCGGGTGCAGCGCGAACGCCTTCACGGCCGTCGTACGGGAGCCGGACTCGGCCGCGGCGAGCACCTCGCGCTCGACCGCCTTGACCGCGCAGACAAGACCGGTGGCGTGGTCGGGGAGCGGGGCGACGGCGACCGGGTGGGCACCGTTGGCGTCGACCAGACAGGGCACCTCGATGACGGCCTCGCCGTCGAGGACCGAGAGGGTGGAGCGGTTGCGGACGTTGAGGATCAGGGTGGTGCGCTCGTCGCGGGCGATGGCCCGCATCAGGGCGAGGGCGACCTTCTCGTAGCCGCCGGAGAGGTCGTCGGCGTCGCGCTCGCCGGCGCCGGCCGTCTCCCGGTTCTCCGCCATGTAGGTGGCCTCGCGCTCGGCGCGGGTGCGGTCCCAGACGTCCAGGGCCCTGGCACCCGGGTCGGTGACCGCCTCGTAGAAGTGCGCCTGCTGGTCGCGGAGGAAGGCGCCGCGGGTCCTCTCGGCCTGCTGGTAGGCGCGGACGGCCTCGCGGTTGAAGTAGTAGTAGTGCAGGTATTCGTTGGGGATGGCGCCGAGGGACTGGAGCCAGTCGACGCCGAAGAGCTTGCCCTCCTCGAAGGAGCCGAGCAGGTCGGGGTCGGCGAGCAGGCGCGGGAGTTCGTCGCGTCCCTCGATGTGCAGGCCGCGGACCCAGCCGAGGTGGTTGAGGCCGACATAGTCGATCCAGGCCTCCTTCGGGTTCCCGCCGAGCACCCGGGCGATCCGGCGGCCGAGGCCGACCGGGGAGTCGCAGATGCCGATGACGCGGTCGCCGAGGTGCCGGGACATGGCCTCGGTGACGAGGCCCGCGGGGTTGGTGAAGTTGATGACCCAGGCGTCCGGGGCGAGCCGGGCGACCCGCCGGGCGATGTCGACCGCGACGGGCACGGTCCGCAGGCCGTAGGCGATGCCGCCCGCACCCACCGTCTCCTGGCCGAGGACGCCCTCGGCCAGGGCCACCCGCTCGTCGTTCGCCCTGCCCTCCAGGCCGCCGACCCGGATCGCCGAGAAGACGAAGTCGGCGCCGGTGAGGGCCTCGTCCAGGTCGGTCGTGGCGGTCACGGCGGGGGCGCCCGGGACGCCGGCCGCCTGTTCGGCCAGGACCCGGGCGACCGCGGAGAGCCGGCCGGCGTCGAGATCGTGCAGCACGACCTCGGTGACCCGCCCCTCGGCCCGGTCCGTGAGCAGGGCGCCGTACACGAGCGGCACGCGGAACCCGCCACCGCCCAGAATCGTCAGTTTCACGCTTGAGCCTTTCCTGCCAGGACCACCTCGACGCGGGCTTCCTCCAGGGAGGCCCGCGTCGCCGGGTCCACCGGCGCGTTGGTCACCACCATGTCCAGGTCCCCGGGACCGCAGACCTTCGCCATGCCCGTGCCCGGGAACTTGGCGGCATCGGCGAGCAGCACGACCTTGTCGCTCGCCCCGATCATGGCGCGCTTGACCGGCACCTCCACGACCGTCGTGTCCATCACCTGGCCGCCCGGGCGCACCCCGCTGGTCCCGAGGAACAGCCAGTCGGCGTGCAGCTGGCGCAGGTTGTCCTCGGTGAGGAACCCGACCAGGGAGCGGTACTCGCGGCGCAGCATGCCGCCGAGCAGCACCAGCTCGATGCCCTCGTCGTCGGCGAGTTCCTCGTAGACCACCAGGTTGCTGGTGATGACGGTGAGGCGGCGGCCGTGCAGCTGGCGGGCGAGCCGGAAGGCGGTGGTGCCGATGTCGAGCAGCACCGACTGGCCGTCCTTGACCAGCGCCGCCGCGCACGCGGCTATCGCGTCCTTCTCGGCCACCCGCACCTCGGCGACCTCGGCGAAGGGCTGGTCGCCCTCCTCGACGACGGCGCCGCCGTGGACACGTGTGAGCAGCCCGTCCTCCTCCAGCTTGACCAGGTCGCGCCGGATGGTGGCCGGACTCACGCTCAGCTGCTCGGAGAGGTCGGTCACAGAAGCGGGGCCACCGGCGCGCAGGGCCCGCAGGATGAGTTGGTGTCGTCGTTCTGCCAGCACGCGGCGAACACTACTCGTCATCTTCAATCAAATCCATGCTCAGTTCTGCTCGGGTATTGACCAATCTCTTCGATCGGCGCACGATTCCGGTCATCGAAAATGACGAGTTTTGACGAGAGGCTGCGCGCGTGGACGACGACAGGCCCGATGTGCTGCTGACCGGGCTGCTCTTCTACGACCTCGTCCTCACGGGGCTCGGCAAGCCGCCGACGCCGGGCGAGGAGATCTGGACGGCCGGCATGGGCTGCGGCCCCGGCGGCATCGCGAACCTCGCGGTGGCCGCGTCCCGCTTCGGCCTGCGCACCTCGCTGGCCACGGTCTTCGGGGACGACTTCTACGGCGAGTACTGCCGGGACGTCCTGTGCGACCAGGAGGACATCGACCTCTCGCTCTCCCGCACCGCGGACGGCTGGCCCACCCCCGTCACCGTCTCGCTCGCCGCCGGCCACGACCGGGCCCTCGTCACGCACGGCCAGGAACCCCCGTACTCGCAGGACACGCTGATGGGCGACCCGCCCGAGGCCCGCACCGCGCTCGTGCACATCGAGGCCGAGCCGCGCGAGTGGATCGCCAAGGCCGCGGCGAACGGCACCCACGTCTACGCCGACGTCGGCTGGGACCCCACCCAGGAGTGGTCCCGCGACCTGCTCGACCAGCTCGCCCTGTGCCACGCCTTCCTCCCGAACGAGACCGAGGCGATGGCCTACACCCGCACCGACACCGCGGTCGCGGCCCTCGGCACGCTCGCGGAGCTGGTGCCGGTGGCGGTCGTCACCCGGGGCGGGGACGGCGCGGTCGCCGTCGACCAGACCACCGGCGAGTACGCCGAGGTCCCGGCCCTCCCCGTCGACGTCCTGGACGCCACGGGCGCCGGGGACGTGTTCGGGGCGAGCTTCGTCACCGCCTCCCTCGGCGGCTGGCCGCTGGCCGAGCGGCTGCGGTTCGCGGTCCTCGCGGCCGGGCTCTCCGTACAGCACCACGGCGGCGCCCTCGCGGCCCCCGGCTGGTACGGCGTCGACCGCTGGTGGCGCTCACTGACCGATCCCGAACTGAGGAAGACCTACGGCTTCCTCGCAGACCGCCTGCCGGCGGACGTGGGCCCCCCGGTGCACCACGCCCCGGTCACCCCGCCCGCCCGGCAGCCCTGACCCACACCCGTCCGCAGCCCGACGCCCCACCGTCCAACGCCCCACCCCCCACCGCCCCACCGCCCCACGATCCACAGCACCAACGCCCCTCAGTACCACGAACAGGAACAACAGGAGTGACCCGTGGACCTTTCACGTAGAGGCTTCCTCCAGGCCGCCGCACTCACCGCGGCCGCGTCCGGCCTGACCGTCGCATGCGGCGGCTCCGGATCGAGCGGTACCAAGAACGGCAAGAACCTCACCCTGTGGTACTGGGGCGGTGCGCTCAGCGACAAGGTGGTCGCGGAGGCGAAGACCCACTTCAGCGGTTCGGTCAAGCTGACCGCCTCCTCCATCGGCGGCGACTTCAAGCAGAAGCTCACCACCACCCTCGCCGCGGGCGGCTCCTCCGTGCCCGACATCACCGGCATCAAGGGCGAGGACATGGCGTCCTTCCTGCCCAACGCCTCCCGCTTCCTCGACCTGAACGACCTGGGCTTCAAGAAGCTGTCCTCGCAGTACCTGGGCTGGAAGACCAAGCTCGCCCAGACCAGCGACGGCAAGCAGATCGGCTTCCCGATCGACATCGGCCCCACCGCGCTCTTCTACCGCGAGGACCTGTTCGCCAAGGCCGGCGTCGCCACCGACCCCGACAAGGTGGCCGCCCTGGTCACGACCTGGGACGACTACTTCACGCTCGGCACCGAGCTGCAGAAGAAGAACCCCGGCACCTTCCTGGTCAACAACATCAGCTCCGTCTTCAACATCGCGGTCGGCCAGGGCACCCAGCGGTTCATCGACAAGAACAACCACTTCATCGGCGACCAGGACCACATCCGCAGCGCGTGGACCACGGCCGTCCGCCCCTACACCCTGGGCATCGACGCCAAGATCAACGACAACAGCTGGAACGCCGCCGTCGGCAAGAACCTCCTCACCGAACTCGGCGCGGCCTGGCACGCGCTGGACATCGAGCAGGCCGCGCCCCAGACCAAGGGCAAGTGGCGGGTCTGTGCGAACCCGGTCGGACCGGCCAACCAGGGCGGCTCCTACCTGGCGCTGCCCAAGCAGTGCCGGAACCCCGAGGAAGCCTTCAAGATCATCAGCTGGATCCTCAGCCCCACCAACGACGCCCGCGGCTTCACCGACGCCGCCATCTTCCCGGCCGCCCCGGCCGCGTACGCCATGCCGGCCATGACCGGTCCCGACGCCTTCTTCGGCGGGCAGAAGATCATCGAGGTCTTCGGCCCGGCCGCCAAGGCGATACCGGACAGCTACGAGGCACCGGCCGACGCCGCCGTCATGGCCCCGTACATGACGGAGCTGACCAACATCGAGGCCAAGGGCAAGAAGCCCGACGACGCCTGGAACGACGCGGTCAGCCAGGCCAAGCAGATCGCCCGGCGGCAGGGGGTGAACTGAGGTGACGTCACCTCCGGTGACCGGTCCCGCCGCGGTGCCCGAACACCGCGGCGGGCCGGGCCCGGCCCGGTTCCGCCCGCGGCGCGCCACGCCCGCGGGCACCACCGCACGGCCCCGGCGGCGCGGGCCGCTGTCGTACTGGCGGCAGTACCTCGCGATCTCGCCCTTCTACCTGATCTTCGCCGCGTTCTCCTTCTTCCCGGTCTTCTACTCGCTGTACCTGGCCTTCCAGCGCTGGGACGGCCTCGGCGACATGCAGTTCGTGGGCCTGCAGCAGTTCAGGTTCCTGTGGTCGGACCCGGTCTTCTGGCTGTCGATCCGCAACACCCTGGTGATCTGGGTGCTGTCCACCGTGCCCACCCTGCTGGGCGCCCTGGTGCTGGCGACGCTGCTGCACTCGGTGCGCCGTTTCAAGGGCTTCTACCGGATCGCCCTCTACGTACCGAACGTCACCTCGATCGTCGCGGTGGCGATCTTCTTCGGCGCGGTGTTCAGCAACAACTTCGGCCTGGTCAACGCGATCCTGGGCACAGTCGGCATCTCGCCGGTGCCGTGGCTGAGCAACCCGTGGCTGATCAAGGTGGTCATCTCGCTGCTGATGACCTGGATGTGGACCGGCTACAACATGATCATCTACCTGGCCGGTCTCCAGGCGATCCCGACCTCGATCTACGAGGCGGCGAAGATGGACGGCGCCGGCCCGGTCCGCACGTTCTTCCAGATCACCATCCCGATCATGCGGCCGATCATCCTGTTCACCGTCATCATCTCGACGATCAACGGTCTGCAGAGCTTCAGCGAACCCCAGGTCCTGTTCGCCAGCAACGCCGCCAACGCGAACCTCGGCGGCCCGGGACAGGCCGGTCTGACCACGCTGCTGTACTTCTACCAGTCGGCCTTCCTCAACAACGACTACGGCTACGGCGCGGCCATCGTGTGGGCCTTCTTCCTGCTGATCATCGTCCTCGTCGCCGTCAACTGGCGCATCACCCAACGAGGGAGGAAGCCGTGACCACAGCCGACCCGGCAGCCGGCCCGACGCGGCCGGCCCCGCGCGCGAGGCGGCTGCGCCGCCCCAAGGGCCTGACCGCGCACATCATCCTCATGGCGGCCGTCCTGCTCTCGGTCTTCCCGTTCCTGTGGACGATCGTCATGGCGACCAACACCACCCAGGACATCTACAAGAGCCCGCCGAAGTTCACCTTCGGCTCGCACCTGCTGGAGAACATCCGGCACGTGCTGAACACCATCGATTTCTTCGGGTCGATGCTCAACACGGTCATCGTCGCGACCGTCACCACCGTCCTGGTGCTCTTCATCGACTCGCTGGCGGCCTTCACCTTCGCCAAGTTCGACTTCCCCGGCCGCAAGGTGCTCTTCGGCACGCTGCTGCTGTTCATGATGCTGCCGCTGCAGCTGGCGATCCTGCCGCAGTTCATCCTCATGTCGAACATCGGCTGGGTCGGCATGCTCAAGGCGCTGATCCCGCCAGCCCTGGCCAACGCCTTCGGCATCTTCTGGCTGCGCCAGTACATCGAGAACGGCGTGCCCGACGAACTCCTCGACGCCGCGCGCATCGACGGCGCCGGGTTCTTCCGCCAGTACTGGAACATCGCGCTGCCGATGATCAGGCCCGCGCTGTCCTTCCTCGCCATCTACGCCTTCGTCGGCGCCTGGAACGACTACGTCTGGCCGCTCATCGTGCTCACCAACCCCGACCACGTGACCCTCCAGGTGGAGCTGGCCCAGCTCAACGTCGGCCACACCACCGACTACAGCATGGTCATGGCCGGGGTGCTGATGGCCTCCCTGCCGCTGGTGCTGGTGTTCGCCATATTCGCCCGCGGTTTCATCGCGGGCGCCACCGAGGGTGCGGTCCAGGGCACCTGACCCGCGCGCGACAGAGGAGGGATCCGGTGAGGGACATCGGCCGGGACGGCAGGGTACTCGTGGTGGGCATGGACGGGCTGCGCCACGACCGGCTGACCCGGCCCGGTGCCCACGCGCCCGTCCTGCACGGCCTCATGGCATCGGGCGCCCACGGCACCAGCCTGCTGCCGTACGGCGAGGCGGACGGCCAGGCCGGGGACGGGCCGTCCACCAGCATGGCCTACACCGACTCCGGCCCCGGCTGGTCGAGCGTGCTGACCGGGGTGTGGCCCGACCGGCACGGGGTCACCGGCAACGACTTCGCCGGCGCCGACTACACCCGCCATCCCGACTTCCTCAGCCGCGCCGCCACCGCCCGTCCCGGTCTGCGCACCGCGGCCGTGGTCTCCTGGCCGGAGCTGGTCCACCGCGGCACCCTCGGCCCCGCCATCGGCCGGCGGGTGCACCACGACGGCGAGAGCGACGGCTACGCGGCCGCGGACGAGCTCGTCGCCCGCACCGCCGTCCGCTGGCTCACCGAGCACGACCCGGACCTGGTGTTCGTGTACTTCGGCGCCACGGACGAGGCCGGCCACGCCACCGGCCCGCTCTCCCCCGCCTACGACGCCGCCCTGCTCGCCCAGGACAGCCACCTCGGACGCCTGCTGGCGGCCGTCGGCGCCCGGGGCTCCGGCGAGCGGTGGACCGTACTGGTCACCACCGACCACGGCCACCTCGACGCCGGCGGCCACGGCGGCGACACGCGTGCCGAACGGGAGGTCTTCGTGATCCTGGCCGAGCCCGGCTCGCCCGGCGGCACCCTGCTCGACGCCCCCCGCCTCATCGACATCGCCCCCACCGTCCTGGACCGGCTCGGCATCCCCGTCGACCCCGCCTGGGCCTGGGCGGGTCGCGTCCTGCCCGGACCCGCCACGTCACCCACGCCACCCACGCCACCAGAGAAGTGAGCCACCAGCCGATGAACGGTCCGTCGATCCCCGGGCCCCGGCCCGCCGATCCCCTGATCGCCCTCCGCCCCTGGGAAGCCCCCGAGGTGACCTCCTGGGGGCGGCTCCCCATGAACGCCGTCGACCGGCGCGCCGGAGCACTCCCCCTGGACGGCGACTGGCACTTCCAGTTGCTGCCAGCTCCGGACGCGGCGGTCGGCGGCTCCTGGTCCACGGCCCACGTCCCGGGCGCCTGGACCGTGCAGGACACCGACGACCTGCCGCAGTACACGAACGTCACCATGCCGTTCCGCGAGTTCCCGCCGGGCTCCCCGGCCGCCAACCCGACGGGGGTCTACGAGCGTGAGCTGGACGTGCCCGCGGAGTGGGCCGGGCGCCGGATCGTGCTCCAGGTCGGCGCCGCCGAGAGCGTGCTCCTCGTGCACGTCGACGGGCGGCCGGTGGGCGTCTCCAAGGACTCGCACCTGGCGGCCGAGTTCGACCTGACCGACGCCGTCCGCCCCGGCGCGCGGTCGGCCCTCAGGCTCACCGTCGTCAAGTGGTCGGACGCCTCGCACGTCGAGGACCAGGACCACTGGTGGCACGGCGGGATCACCCGCTCGGTGCTGCTGTACGCGACCGACCCGTTCCGGCTCGCGGACGTGACCGTGCGGGCGCGGCGGGACGGCGACCTGCGCGTGGACTGCCAGGTGCGCAACGCGGCCGGCGACGGGTCGCTGCCCGGCGGCTGGTACGTCACCGGGGACCTCGACGGCGAACCGCTCGCGCAGGACGCCGAGTTCGACCGGCTCAACACCGAGGACGACCGGGTCTCCGACTTCCTCGGCGAGGCCCGCATCCGCGCCGCCGTGCCGGAGGTGCGCACCTGGAACGCGGAGCAGCCCGAGCTGTACGGGCTGACCGTGCGGCTGCACCGCGCGGACGGCACGGTCGCCGACACGTCGTACCACCGCGTCGGCTTCCGGGACGTCGAGATCGTCGGCCGGGACCTGCTCGTCAACGGCGAGCGGGTGTTCATCCGGGGCGTCAACCGGCACGACTTCCACCCCCTCACCGGGCGGACGGTGTCCTACGACGACATGCGCACCGACCTCGTGGTGCTGAAGCGCTTCGGGTTCAACGCCGTCCGCACCTCGCACTACCCGAACGACCCGGCCCTCTACGACCTCGCCGACGAGCTGGGCCTCTACGTCGTCGACGAGGCGGACATCGAGTCCCACGACCACGCCCACGAGATCGCCGACGACCCGCGCTACCTGAACGCCTTCGTGGACCGGGTCTCGCGGATGGTGCTGCGCGACAAGAACCACCCGTCGATCATCATCTGGTCGCTGGGCAACGAGTCCGACTACGGCGCCAACCACGACGCGGCGGCGGGCTGGGTCCGGCGGCACGACCCGACCCGGCCCATCCAGTACGAGGGGGCCGCCAAACTCGGCTGGGCCGACCCGGACGTGGCCTCCGACATCGCCTGCCCGATGTACGCGGCACTGGAGGACTGTGTCGCCCACGCCCTGTCCGGGGAGCAGACCAAGCCCCTGATCCAGTGCGAGTACTCGCACGCCATGGGCAACAGCAACGGCACGCTGGCCGACCACTGGGCCGCCATCGAGTCCACTCCGGGTCTTCAGGGCGGGTTCATCTGGGAGTTCTGGGACCACGGAATTCTCCAGCGGGTGAGCGACGGAAGACCGGTCGGGCGCGCGGGCGCCGGACTGTACGACAACGGTGTCGCCGCGCCCGGCCACCGCTGGGCGTACGGCGGCGACTTCGGCGAGGCCCTGCACGACGGGGCCTTCGTCGCGGACGGGATCGTCTTCCCCGACCGCACCCCCAAGCCCGCGATGTACGAGCACCGGGAGATCGCGGCGCCGGTCCGCATCCGGTGTTTCCGTCACGAGGGCATCGTCCTCGCCAACCACCAGCACTTCCGGGGCTTCGACTGGCTGGCCGGCACCTGGGAGCTGGCGCTGGCCGACGGCCGTACCCTGACCGGCCCGGCCGAGCTGCCCGAGCTGTGCCCCGGCGAGACGGCGGCCGTACCGCTGCCGTTCGAGGTGCCGGCGGACGGCGGTGAGGCGTGGCTGACGCTGCGGGTGACGGTCGCCGAGGACCAGCCGTGGGCACCGGCCGGTACGGAGCTCTGCGCGCCGCAGATCCGGATCCGGGCGGCGGACCCGCTCGGGCCGCCGGTGCCGGCGGGGCCCGCCGTCGAGGTGGACGGCGAGGGACTGCTGCTGCATCCGCTGCTGACCGCCGCGCCGGCCCTCTCGCTGTGGCGGGCGCCCACCGACAACGACGAGCTGGGCGGGATGGCGCTGCGCTGGCGCGCCTGGGGCCTGGACCAGCTGGTGCGCAAGGTGGTCTCGGTACACCGCGACGGCGCCCGGGTGACCGTGCTCGCGGAGTACGCCGGCACGGTCGGGGTCGTACGGCACCGGCAGGAGTTCACGCCGGTCGAGGGCGGGGTCCGGGTCGACGAGTCGGCCGAGCTGCCCGAGGAGTTCGCGGACGTGGCCCGGGTCGGCTCTGTCTTCGAGACGGCGGCCGGGCTCGATCTGCTGGAGTGGTTCGGTCAGGGTCCCTGGGAGTCGTACCCCGACCGTGCCGCCGGAGCCCCGGTCGGCCACCACTCCCTCCCGGTGGACGCGTTGTTCACCCCGTATCTGCGGCCCCAGGAGAGCGGCGGCCGGCACGGCGTACGGCGGTTCACGCTGTCGGCGCCGGACGCCACCGGACTCGCGGTCGAGCTGGACGAGCCCCGCCAGGTCTCCGTCGGCCGCTACCGCGCCGAGGACCTCACCGCCGTCGCGCACCACGACGAACTCGTACCGCGGGCCGGCTGTGTGGTCCACATCGACGCCGCACACCGGGGCCTCGGTACGGCGTCGTGCGGCCCCGACACCTTCCCCTCCTACCTCGTCGCACCGGGCGTCCACCGCTGGAGCTGGACCCTGCGCGTCCTCTGAGAACCGTCTGCCGAGATCCGTCTTCCGAGATCCCCCCACGCCCTTCGCCGTCACTTCTGCTTACTCACGGAGCACACGTGTGTACTTCGCATGACCACCCTCAGGGCGAGGCCGCGCAGGCCGGAGCCGGACGCCGCAGTTTCCTCCGGGCGACCGCGCTGCTCGGCGCCGCCGCCACCGCCGGGGTCGCGCTGCCCGACGTCGCCGACGCGTCCTCCGGCTCCGGCCGGCGGCCCGACCCGGAGAGCCGGCGCTTCACCCTCGCGGTGATGCCCGACACCCAGTACCTCTTCGACGGGCCGAGCATCAACCCGGCGCCCATCGAGGCGTCGCTGCGCTACCTCCTCGAGCACGGCGGCGAGTCCGACGAGAACATCGTCTTCCTGTCCCACCTCGGCGACCTCACCCAGAACGGCGCGGCGGAGGAGTTCGCCGCGATCAGCAAGGCGTTCGAGATCCTCGACCGGCGCGGGGTCGGCTACAGCGTGCTGGCCGGGAACCACGACATCAGGTCGTCCACGGACGACCAGCGCGGTGCCACGCCGTACCTGGACGCCTTCGGCCCGCAGCGCTTCGCAGACCAGCCGACGTTCGGCGGGGCCTCCGCGGACGGCTACAACACCTACCACCTGTTCAGGGCGGCCGGGCGCGAGTGGCTCGTGCTGGCGCTGGACTGGCGGCTGTCGGCCAAGGGGTACGCCTGGGCGAAGGACGTCATCGCCGCGCACCCCACGGCGCCGGTCATCCTCACCACGCACGAACTGGTCGTGGACGACGACGAGTTGTCGTCGTACGGGCAGCAGCTGTGGGACCAGCTGGTCGACGAGCACGACCAGATCTTCCTCACCCTGAACGGCCACTACTGGCCGGCCCGCCGCGCGACCCGCAAGAACGCGGCCGGCAACGACGTGCACCTGCACCTGACGAACTACCAGAACCGGTACTTCGGCGGCGCGGCGATGATCCGCCTCTACCACTTCGACCTGGACCGCGACGTCATCGACGTGGAAACGGTCTCGCCGTGGATCCTCGGCCGGGCCAAGAAGGGCCTGAACGAGCTGGAGCGGCAGGAGATGGAGCTGAGCGGCGACGCGGACCGCTTCTCCGTCGACATCGACTTCGCGGCCCGCTTCGAAGGCTTCGCCCCGGTGCCGGTCCGCCCGGCGCGGCCCGCCTCGCAGATGCTGGTCCGGGGCACGGCCGCCTACTGGCGGTTCGACTCGGCGGTCTCCGGCACGGTCCGTGACCTGTCCGGCAACGGCAACGACCTCACCGTGGTCCCGGTGGGCGGCGGCACCCTCGGCTGGTCGGCCGACCACCACCCGGACCAGCCGGGCCACGGCAGCCTGGAGTTCACCGGCTACAAGTCGCCGTTGAAGGGCGCCTACCTGCGGACCGTCGACGGCGCGCCGCTCAACTCGGCGACCTTCAAGGACGGTTACACCATCGAGGTGTTCTACCGGCTGCCCGCCGACTGGAACGCCTCGCACAACGCCTGGTCCGGACTGGTCAGCCGCACCGGCCGCAACGGCTCGGTCGGCACCGTCACCGACGACCCGGACGAGCCGCTCGCCACGCTCTCCCTCTCCGACGGCCCGGGCCCGCAGTGGGCCGTCCACCCGCTCAACCAGCAGCAGCTGGCCACCAACTGGGGCGACGAGACCGACCCGGAGATCTGGTGGCACCTCGCCGTCGTCAACGACGGCAAGCACACCACCATGTACGTGCAGGGCTGCCCGGTGGCCCGCAACCCGCACGCCGCCGCGGTCGGCATCGCCTCGTCCGGGAAGCCGTGGCTGCTCGGCGGCTACGAGTACGCCGACAAGATCGACCAGATCCTGTACGGCCGCCTCGGCGACGTCCGGATCGTCTCCCGGGCACTGCCCGTCTCCTCCTTCATGACCCACTGACCCCCGTTACGAGGATCGTCTTCATGACCGAGCAGCAGCTGCCCACCTGGGCGGACCCTGCCGTCTCCCCCGCCGACCTGGACGCCCAGGGCATGTCGAGGCGTGGACTCCTGCGCCGCGCGGGCCTGTTCGGCGCCGCGTTCGCGCTCGGGTCGGCGGCGACCCCCGCGTTCGCCGCGTCCGGCCGGGGCCTGGGCGGCGAGGACCCCCGCCTCGCCTACCTGGTCGGCGACCACCACGTGCACTCCGTGTACAGCCACGACGCCAAGTACACGTTCTCCCAGCAGGCCCGGGCCGCCGCGAAGTACGGCCTGGACTGGATGGTGTTCAACGAGCACTCCAACTTCGGGCACGCCTACTACGGCGCGAAGGCGGAGCACGCCGAGATCCTCAAGGCCCGTGCCGAGAACCCGCGCCAGCTGATCTTCCAGGGTCTGGAGTGGTACATCCCGGCCGCCGAGCACTGCACGGTGTTCGCCGCGCCGGGACCACACGAGACCGACCTGCTCACGCAGTTCGAGCTGGCCTACGACGGCAAGCTCCTGGGCTACACCGAGGGGTCGGCGGGCGCGGCCGACACCGCCCGCAACGAGGGGCACGCCGTCAAGGCCATCCAGTGGCTGGCCGAGCAGCGCCGCACCGGCTACGTCGACGACGTCCTCGTCCTCGCCAACCACCCGCTGCGGCTCGGCATCGACTCCCCGCACGAGATGCGCAACTGGCGGGACGCGGGGTGGGGTGGTGGGAACGAGGAGGCCGCCGAGATCATGATCGGCATGGAGGGCGCGCCCGGCGCCCAGGGTGCCGCGATCCCCGGCTGGCGCGGTGCCACCTCGATCCGCGGTGAGTACGAGAACAAGCCGTCCGCGCAGTCGTGGTCGGGCTACCCGGCGGACGCGTATCTGACGTACGGCGGCTTCGACTGGGCCACCGCGACGGTCGGCGGTCTGTGGGACGCCATGCTGTCCGAGGGCCGCCTGTTCACCATCACCACCAACTCCGACAACCACCGCACGGTCTTCGACACCTGGAAGAACGGCGACTGGCCGGCGGGGCAGAACTTCGACAACACCGGCAAGCTGCCCGACCCGGTGAACACCGACACGCCGCAGCCCGGCAGCGACTTCTGGCCCGGCGAGTTCAGCCGGACCCACGTCGGCGTCACCCGGTACGGCTACCGTGCGGTGATGGCGGGCCTGCGCGCGGGCCGGGTCTGGCTGGACCACGGGCACCTGCTGGACGGCCTCGACGTCCGGCTGAAGCGGGACTGCGACCACGGCGCCGGTGTCACGCTGGGTGGCCGGCTGCGCGTCCGCAAGGGCGAGCGGATCACCCTGAACGTGACGGTGACGACCGCGTCCCGGGCCAACGCCCAGGGCATCCTGCCCCAGTTGGCGCACGTCGACGTCATCCGGGGCGCCGTGCGCGGCCCGGTCGCCGACCGCGACACCTGGCAGGCGCCCGACACCAAGGTCGTCCAGACGAAGGACGTGTCGGGCCGCAAGGGCACCTACACCCTGCGCATCCCGGTCACGGCCGGGGACGAGTCCTTCTACGTCCGCCTGCGCGGCAGCGACGGCAAGCGCAACGGAACGGGCTACCTGGGCGCGGCGATCGACCCGCACGGCCCGATCCCGCACGAGCCGGGCAACGGCGACCCGTGGGCGGACACGTGGTTCTACTCGAACCCGATCTTCGTGGACGTGGTGAACTGAGCTGAGCTGAGCGCCCCATAGAGGCGCGGGGAACTGCGCGACCAGCCCGCACCGGCCCGCAGTTCCCCACCACAGCAAGCCCCTACGCGTAAAAGCGCGACAGGCTCTGCAGTACGGCTGCGGGCTTGGCCCCGCCCTCGATCTCGATCGTCCCGTCGACGGCGATCTGCACACCGCCCGGCACGTCCTCGACCTCCGCCAGCCTCGCGGCCAGCCGGATCCGCGAGCCCACCTTCACCGGGGACGGGAAACGCACCTTGTTCAGGCCGTAGTTGACCTTCGTGGTGACGCCCTGGACGTCCAGCAGCTCGGTGAACAGGGGGATGAACAACGACAGGGTGAGGTAGCCGTGGGCGATCGGGGCGCCGAAGGGGCCCGCGGCCGCCCGCTCCGGGTCGACGTGGATCCACTGGTGGTCGCCGGTGGCGTCGGCGAAGGTGTCGATGCGGTCCTGGGTGACCTCGATCCAGTCGCTGGTGCCGAGGTCGCTGCCCGAGAGCTTCTTCAGTTCGTCGAGTCCGTTGACCGTGACGCTCATGTCGCTTTCCTTACTGGGAGTCGGTGCCGTAGCGCTTGCGCACCCGGGCCTTGAGGAGTTTTCCGGAGGCGGTGCGCGGGAGTTCGTCGGCGAGCACCACCGATTTGGGGAGCTTGTACTTGGCGAGCCGCCCGGCCAGCGAGGCCAGCACCTCCTCGGGGTCGAGGACGGCACCCTCGCGGGGCACGACCACCGCGCGCGGCACCTCGCCCCACTTCTCGTCCGGTACGCCGATCACGGCGCACTCGACGATGTCGGGGTGGGCGAGGAGCAGGTCCTCGATCTCGGCGGGGTAGACGTTCTCACCGCCGGAGATGATCATGTCCTTGAGGCGGTCGACGATGAAGACGTAACCGTCCTCGTCGACCGTGGCCGCGTCCCCGCTGCGGAACCAGCCGTCCGCGAAGCAGGCCGCGGTCTCCTCCGGCAGCCCCCAGTAGCCGGGCATGACGTGGGGGCCGCGGACCACGACCTCGCCGGGCTCGCCGACGTCGACCGGGGTGAGGTCGGGACGCAGCACCCGCACGTCGCTGAAGAAGTGCGGTACGCCCGCCGAGCCCGCCTTGTCGATCGCGTGCTCGGCGTCGAGGAAGAGGGTGCCGGGCGAGGCCTCCGTCATGCCGTAGCCCTGGAGGAAGGTCAGGTCCCGCGCCTGGTAGGCGGCGATCAGCGGGGTCGGGACCGGGGAGCCGCCGCAGGTCAGGATGCGCAGCGAGGAGAGGTCCGCGGCGGGCCAGCGCGGGTGGCGGGCCACCTGCTCGAACATCGTGGGCACCCCGAACATGAAGGTGATCCGGTGCTGTTCGATCAGGTCGAGGGTGGTCCCCGGGTCGAAGGCCTCGACCAGGACGCAGGTGCCGCCCTTCAGGAGGACCGGCAGGGTGAGCATGTTCAGGCCCGCCGTGTGGAACAACGGGGCGGAGACCAGGGCACGTTCGTCGGCCATCAGGTCGGTGTCGACCAGGACGTTGAGCGCGTTCCAGGTGAGGTTGGCGTGGGTGAGCATGGCGCCCTTGGGGCGGCCGGTCGTCCCCGAGGTGTACATGATGATGCAGGTGTCGTCGGGGAGGACCGGCTCGTCGATCGTGTCGTCCGCCGCGGCCGCCAGCAACTCCTCGTACTCGGGGCCCACCTCGACGTAGGTCCGGACGTCGGTGGTGCCGGGCAGGCCCGCGACGAGTCCGGCGTGCGAGGGGCCGTACAGCAGGGCCTTGGCGCCGGAGTCGGCGAGCTGGTAGGCGATCTCGGGGCCGGCCAGGCGGGTGTTGAGCGGGACGAAGACCGCGCCGAGGGTACCGGCCGCGAACAGGGTCTCCAGGTAGGCGGGGTGGTTGGGGCCGAGGTAGGCGACCCGGTCGCCGCGGCGGACCCCCAGGGCGCGCAGGGCGTGCGCCAGGCGCGTGGTGCGGGTGTACAGCGTGCGGTAGTCGGTCTTCTCCTCACCGAACACCAAAGCCGTGCGGTGCGGGGTCTTGCGGGCCCGGCGTGCGGGCCACGATCCCAGTCCCTCGTTGCGCATCTGCGGCCCCTTACGGCGTGGCCAGCCCGAGCAGGCGGGCGGCGTTCTCCTTGAGGATCTTCGGCCTGACCTCGTCCTTGATCGGCAGCTTCGCGAAGTCGGCGAGCCACCGGTCGGGGGTGAGGACGGGGAAGTCGGAGCCGAAGAGGACCTTGTCCCTGAGCAGCGTGTTGGCGTACTGCACCAGCTGCGGCGGGAAGTACTTCGGCGACCAGCCGGACAGGTCGATGTGCACGCCCGGCTTGTGGGTGGCGACGGCGAGCGCCTCGTCCTGCCAGGGGAAGGACGGGTGCGCCAGGATGATCTTCAGGTGCGGGAAGTCGGCGGCCACGTCGTCCACGTGCAGGGGGTTGCTGTACTTCAGCCGGATGCCGCCGCCCCCGGGCACCCCGGCCCCGATGCCCGTCTGGCCGGTGTGGAAGAGGGCGATGGTGCCGGTCTCCTCGATCACCTCGTAGAGGCCGTAGGCCACCGCGCGGTCGTTCGGGAAGAAGCCCTGGATGCTGGGGTGGAACTTGAAGCCCTTCACCCCGTACTCCTCGACCAGGCGGCGGGCCTGCCGGATGCCGGCCCTGCCCCGGAAGGGGTCGACGGAGGCGAAGGGGATGAGGACGTCGGCGTTGGCGGCGGCGGCCTCGGCGACCTCCTCGTTGGGGACGGGCGCGGTGCCGGTGGCGGACTCGGCGTCCACCGTGAAGATCACGGCGGCCATGTTCCGTTCCCGGTAGTAGGCCGCGGTCTCCTCGATCGTCGGCTTCCGCTTGCCCTCGACCTTGAAGTAGGCGGCGGAGGCGTCGTGCAGGTCGTCGTCGAGGGAGGAGTGTCCCCGGGAGGAGACCTCCGCGTGGGTGTGGACGTCGATCGCGGTGAGGGATGCCAGGTCCATCACGCCTCCGGGAGCTTGGGCGCCGGGATGCCGACCGTCTGGAGTTCGGCGCCCACCGAGGTGGGGAAGGCCTCGGCCAGGGTGTCCGGGGTCCAGCCGCCGTCGGCGTAGGCCGCACTGATCTCCTGCGGATGCGACCAGAGTGCCACCTTGTCGCCGCCGATGCCGATGGCCTGGCCGGTGATCGAGCGGGCGGCCTCGGAGGCCAGGAAGGGCACGAGGGCCGCGCAGTCCTCGGGGGTGCCGAAGCCCTCGCCCTTGCGCAGGAAGCCCGGGAGCGGCTCGCCGTTCCGCATGGCCTCGATGTAGGGGGCGAAGGCGGGGATGGTCTCGGTCATCGCGGTGGCGGCCACCGGGACGATCGCGTTGACGGTGATGCCCGCCCGGCCCAGCTCCATCGACCAGGTGCGGGCCATGGCGGCGATGCCGGCCTTGGCGGCAGCGTAGTTGGTCTGGCCGAAGTTGCCGCGCTGGCCGGCCGGGGAGCCGACCAGGATCAGGGTGCCGCCCTCGCCCTGCTCGCGCATCCGGACGGCGGCGGCGCGGGCGCAGGTGAAGGTGCCCTTGAGGTGGGTGGTGACGACCGCGTCGAAGTCGTCGTCGGTCATCTTCCACAGCACCTTGTCGCGCAGGATGCCCGCGTTGGTGACGAGGATGTCGAGGCGGCCGAACTCCTGGACCGCCCTGTTCACGAGCCGGTCCGCGGCCTCTGCGGTGCCGACCGGGACCACCTCGGCGACGGCGGTGCCGCCGGCCGCGGTGATGGACTTCACGGCCTGCTCGGCGACGGTCTCGTCCACGTCGTTGACGACCACCGAGGCGCCGTGGGCGGCGAGGGCGTGGGCGTAGGCGAGGCCGAGACCCCGGCCGCTTCCGGTGACGACGGCGGCCTTGCCGGTGAGATCGATGGTGGGCACGGTCGGTCCCTTCACAGACGACGGCGGCGGCCCCTGAGGCCACCTGCGGCTTTCGAGATCGAAGCTAAGAGCAATAATTGTTGTCGTCAATAGTTGTTGTCGTCCCACGGGTGCCTCATGCTGGAATCTGTGCCACAGACCGCCCCGCCGCAGGGGCCAGGACCAGGGAGACCGCCATCACCCGCCAGCACACCGAGAACCCGACCTCGATCGACGCGGACGAGCCGTGGATGCGCGGGCTGCACGCGGACACGGGCTACCTGCTGTACCGCCTGGGTCTGCGCTCCGGGCAGGTCTTCAACACGTTCCTGCAGGAGTCGGGGCTGCGGCTGCGCCACTACGCGGTGCTGCGTTTCCTCGCCGGCTCGGAGGGCTCGCTCCAGCGGGAGCTGAGCACCCGGCTCGGCTACGACCCGAGCGCGATCGTCGGCCTGGTCGACGACCTGGAGAAGCTGGGTTTCGCCGAGCGGCGCCCCTCTCCCGACGACCGCCGCAGCCGGATCGTCGTCCTGACCGAGGCCGGCCGGGTGTTCCTGCGGGACACCGACGAGGCGGGCCAGCGGGTGACGAACGAACTGCTGGCCCCGCTGGAACCCGCCGAGCGGGCGACGCTCCACGCCCTGCTGCTGCGCGTCGCCGACCAGCCATGACCGCCGCCGCCCGCTCCGCGCCCGACCGGCTGCTCGCGGTTCTGGCCGCCTTCGACCACGGGCACCCGGCGCTGAGCCTGACGGACATCAGCCGCCGGGCCGCGCTCACCCTGACCACCGCGCACCGCCTGGTCGGCGCGCTCACCGCGTGGGGCGCGCTGGAACGGGACGCGGACGGGTTCTACCACGTGGGACTGCGGCTCTGGGAACTGGCCGCACTGGCGCCGCGCGGTCTCGCGCTGCGGCAGATCGCGCTGCCGTATCTGGAGGACCTGTACGAAGCGACGCACGAGAACGTGCAGCTGGCGGTGCGGGACGGGTCGGACGTCGTCTACATCGAGTGGCTGTCGGGGCGTTCGGCGGTGGGCGTGCACATCCGGGTGGGCGCCCGCTGGCCGCTGCACGCGACCGGAGTGGGGCTCGCCCTGCTCGCGCACGAGACGCCCGGCTTCCAGCAGGACTACTGCGCGGGCCCGTTGACGTCCTTCACGCCGTACACCGTCACCGATCCGGCCCGGCTGCGCCGCTCGCTGGCCGAAGTGCGGCGGACCGGCGCCGCGGTGAGCAGTCGTCAGGTCACCGACGACGCGCTGTCGGTGGCGGCTCCGGTGCGCGGGGCGACGGGACAGGTGGTGGCGGCCGTCTCGGTGGTGGTGCCCGAGGCCGACGCCCAGGTGCCGGTGCTGGTCCCGGCGGTGCGGCTGGCGGCCCGCGGGATCTCCCGGGCGCTGGGCTGGCAGCCGGACCGGACGGCGGGCCAGGCCCTGTAGCGTGTCCGGGTGACGGCGAGCGAGGTGTACCGGGAGCTGGGCGAGGCCGCCTGGGCATGGGTGCTGGGGCAGGTACGGGAGGACCAGGGGCCGTGGCTGCCGGAAGAGGTGCGTGACGAGGGCCCCGACCCGGCCCCCGGCGAGGACCGCGACTCGCTGTACGCGGGGATCGCGGGACTCGCCCCGGTGCTGGCCGAGATCGCGCGGTACCGTCCGCTGAGCGGGCCGGAACAGGCCCTGGCGGCCGGGATCGTGAGCCGCCTGTCCGCGCAGGCACCCGTCGTGACCGAACCCTCGCTCTACCTCGGCCTGGCGGGCCATGCCACGGCGCTGCGGCTCCTCGCCCCGGGCAGCGAGGCGGTCGTGCTGCGGCGGCTGGCCGAGCTGGCGACGCCCGAGGGCTGGCGGACCACCACCACGTTCGTGCCGGATTCCGACGCGCCCCTCAGCGACATCATCATGGGCGTCGCGGGCGTGGTCATGACGGCGGTCTGGGCGGGCGGCGAGTACGCGGAGCCGATCGCGACGACCGGCGGCGAGGCCCTGCTGCGGATGGCGGACCGCACGGAGACGGGCCTGGACTGGGGGATCTCGCCGACCACGGAGTGGCGGTGCCCGAACTACTCGCACGGCGCCGCCGGGGTGGGCGCCGCCCTGGCGGTGGCGGGCGCGGCGGTGCGGCGTGCGGACTTCGTCGCGGCCGCCGCGGACGCGGCCCGCCATGTACTGTCCGTGGGCTCGCTCGCGGACGGCGGTTTCGTCGTCCCGCACACGATCCCGCCGTCGAAGCGGGAGGTGGAACCGGTCACGTACACCTGGTGCCACGGCCCGGCGGGCACCTCGCACCTGTTCACCGCGCTCGCCCACGCGGGCGTCACCGAGGTGGCGGGGCACGGCGTCGCGGAGCTGCGGCAGCGCTGCCTGGCCTCGACCCTCGCCTCGGGGCTCCCGGAGCGGCTGCGCCCCGGGTTCTGGGACAACGACGGCCGCTGCTGCGGGACGGCCGGCGTCGGGGACATCGTCCTCGACGCGGCACAGGACCTCGCGGGGACACCGGGGGCGGACCCGCTGGTGGACGCCGCGCTCCGGATGGGCGACGCGCTGGTCGAGCGGGCCGTCAGAGACGGGGACGGGGCCCGCTGGCGCTTCGTGGAGTACCGCATCGAGACCCCGCTGCTGCCGCCGGGCACGTCCTGGATGCAGGGCGCGGCGGGCATCGCGGCCTACCTGCTGCGCCTCGCCCGGTACCTCGACACCGGTCCGGACGCCCCGGTCGTGGACCGCCCGGACCAGTGGTGGGCGGTGCCGGCGCGGGTGCGCCGTGAGCGGCCGACCCTGGTCAGCTGACCGCCGCCGTCGCCGTGTAGGTCACCTCGTCGTCCCCGTGGTGGGCGGTGCCGTGGCAGGTGAGCGCCGTGGCGGTGGAGACCCCGGGGCGGGTGACACGCCAGTGCACCGTGAGGTGCTCGCCGGGGTCCAGGCGGGGCGCGGTGGCCGCCTCCCGGGCGTGGGCGGTCCAGCCGCTCGGGGTGTCGAGGGTGAGCCGGGCGGCGTTCCACGGGCGCGCGGAGCCGTTGGCGAGTGTGGCGGTGACCGTGAACTCCGTGCCCCGGCCGCTGACTTCGAGGCTCACGCCGAACGGCTTGCGCGGATAGGCCGGCGCCCACGACGCGTGCATCAGCTTCACCAGCGCGTCCGCCCGGGCGGGCCGGGCGGCGGCCAGGTCGTGCTCCTCGCCGGGGTCCCGGGCCAGGTCGTACAGCTCCACGTCCCACTGGTCGTCCGGGGCGAGGCGGCTCTGGCCGGGCGCGAACCGGATCGCCTTGAGGTCGCCGTGCCGCAGGGCCTCGGCGAGCCGGTCGCCGCGGCCGTGGTCGGCGGCGTTCTGGCGGGCGGTGACGCCGTCGTGGTTGCGGTAGAAGTAGAGGCTGTCGTGGCGGGCGGTGTCGGCGGAGCCGCGCAGGAGCGGGGCGACGGAGAGGCCGTCGACGTCCGCGGGGGCGGGCGCGCCGGCGAGGTCGGCGAGGGTGGGCAGCAGGTCGGTGAGCGGGGTGGGCCGGTCGGTGGTGCCGGCCTTGACGTGCCGCGGGGACCAGGCGATGAACGGGACGCGGATGCCGCCCTCGTACAGGTTGCGCTTGTAGCCGCGCAGCGGGCCGTTGCCGTCGAAGAGGTCGGGGTCGGTGCCCGCCTCCTCGTGCGGTCCGTTGTCGCTGGTGACGAGGACGACGGTGCGGTCGGCGAGGCCGAGCGCGGTGAGCTTGTCGGTGACGTCGCCGACCAGGGTGTCGAAGGTGGTGACCTGGGCCGCGTGCCGCTTGTTGGGTCCGGTCCAGGGGCGGTCGGCGTACGCGCCGACGTGCGGGTCCTTGCTGGGGGCGTGCGGCACGGTCGGGGCGAGGTAGAGCAGGAGCGGCTCGTCGCGGTGGGTGTGGAGGAAGCCGAGGGCGCGTTCGGAGATGAGGTCGGGGGCGTAGACCTGCTGGGCGCCGCCCTTGTTCGCCGGGATCTCCTCGCGGGTGCCGTTGTGCCACAGGTAGTCGGGGAAGTAGTCGTGGGCGTGGTGGTGGGTGAGGTAGCCGTAGAACTCCTCGAACCCACGGGCGTTGGGGTGGCTCGGCTGGTCCGGGGCGTTGGGTCCGAAGCCCCACTTGCCGATCAGGCCGGTGCGGTAGCCGAGCGCCCTGAGCGCCTCCGCGAACGTGAAGTCCTTCTCGGTGAGGGCGCCCTGGCCGCCGGGTCCCCAGGGGTTGGTGCGCACGGTCGCGTGCCCGCTGTGCAGGCCGGTGAGCAGCGAGCAGCGCGAGGGCGCGCAGACCGGGGCGGGCGCGTAGGCCTGGGTGAAGCGCAGGCCCTCGGCGGCGAGGGTGTCCAGGCGCGGGGTGTGCATCAACTGCTGGCCGTAGAAGCCGAGTTCGCCGTAGCCGAGGTCGTCGGCGAGGATCACGACGAAGTTGGGCCGGTCCGACGGGTGCTGCGCGGCCGGTGCCGCGACGGCGGGCTTGACGGTGGGCCGGGGCTGCTCGGCGGCCGGCTGCGCCGCGTCCCCGTCCTCGCACCCCGCGACCGCCGCGAGCGCGACGGGCGCGGCGGCGGCCCCGGTGAGGAAGCGGCGGCGACTGGGCATACGGGTCCCCCGGTGTGACGGCGGTGCGAGGTACTGAGGAGATGATGATCGCAGCCATCTGTCCAGGACCATGCACACGCTTTGAATCCTCCCCATCCCTGTGGGAGGGGATTCCTGGCTCAGGCCGCCTCCTGGAGCAGCGCTCCAGGAGGTCTTATGCCATCAGTACCAGCCGGGTCGAGACCGGCCCGGACGAGCATCACGCGTGCAGAGTTCTTGTCCCGCGGGGACACGGCTTTGCATGCGGTGCAGGTGTAGGTGCGCTCACCCAGCGGCAGTGCGTGCTTGGCTCTCGCTCCGCACTGCGCGCAGTCCATCGTGGTGTACGCGGGGTGGACGAGGCGGATGTCCCGCCCGCCCGGAGGCTGGATACGGCGACGCCCCGCGTCGCTGTCACCGAATGCGGTTCCTCCCCTACCTGAACGCCGGGGCCTCCTCGCAAGACACCAGGTGAACCAGCGGGGGCGCCCGGCCGCCAGGTCGTCGAGGGCGAGTTCGCTCAGGGCGATGCGCCCGGAGAAGTGCGCCTGTGCACCGCGCCCGACCCCGCCCGGACGCCCACCCGTCGAGCCAGTTCCGGCCCGCCTCATGCGCCCCGGACTCGTAGTAGACATGGGTGAGGGCCCGCACCGCGTGCCTGGAGGCGGCCTCGGCACCCAGCGCGCGGTGGGCCAGTTCCCCCGCCTCGTGCAGCCGCCCCTGCTGCCGCGAGCGTCAGGGTGTCTCCCGAATGCTCGCGCAGATGCCGTACGGACGCCTCGTCCCCGTCGTCACCAGCAACCCGGCGGATCACCACCGCCACGAAGCCGCTCGCGTTCGTCGGACCGCTCGCAGGCGGCACGCTGGGCGTCGGCGTGGGCGCGGGGCGCGTCGACCGACGGCGGCGCACTCATGGCACAGCAAGGCGAGGCCGACGTGGCCGCGCGCGAGGCCGGGGTCGAGGGCGACCGCGCAGGCGAAGCCGTCATCGGCGCCGGAGCACACGTTGCGGACCCGGTCGAGACCGCTGCGGTAGGCAGCGGCATCGGGGGAGGCAGCCCATGGCCATGGAGGGATCGGCGACGGATCACCCGCGGCTCCGACCGATTTTCCCACCGCTGCGCACAGCGATCTCCCGGCTCCTCATCCGAATCTCAGGCAGCACCCCCGCAATTCAAAGGAGCCGCCAAGACAACCAGCTAAGGATGCCTGACACAGGTGGACAAGTCAGGAAGGCGTGTCGTGGGCGTCCAGCACATATCGAACGGGTCCGGACGGCAGTCGGGGAAGTGGTCCCGGCGCGGGATCCTCGCCGCTCTCGGCGCGGTGCCCGCGGGGGCCGCGCTGGCCGGATGCAGTTCCTCCGCGGACGCCTCGGCCGGCTCCGACGGCAAGGGTGCCACGGCCTCCGTGAAGTCCGCGACCAAGAAGGCGACGATCACGGTCACGCCCGTCTCGGGCACCAGGAAAGCCGAGTTCACCACTCCGGTCGAGGTCACGGTGACCGACGGCACGCTGGCCTCCGTGACGGTCGCGGGCAACGACGGGACGACGCTGTCGGGCACCTTCAACGACGCGAAGACGAAGTGGACCTCGGCGAAGAACCCGTACTCCGGGACGAAGTACACGGTGACGGCGAAGGCGCAGGGCGCGACCGACGAGACGGTGGCCACCTTCACCACGAAGTCCCCCGGCGAGACGTTCATCGGCTACTTCACGCCCGAGGCGGACTCCACATCCGGCGTCGGCATGCCGGTGTCGATCAACTTCACGCACGCGGTCGCGGACCGGGCGGCGGTGCAGAAGGCGATCACCGTGACCGCCGAGCCGGAGGTCGAGATCGTCGGGCACTGGTTCAGCGACACCCGGCTCGACTTCCGCCCGGAGACGTACTGGGCGAAGGGCACCACGATCACGCTGAGCCTGAAGCTGAAGGACGTGGAGGGCTCGGACGGCGTCTACGGCGTCCAGTCGAAGGACGTCACCTTCCACATCGGCCGCGAGCAGATCTCCACCGTCGACCTGTCGACCAAGCAGATGGTCGTGGAGCGGGACGGCGCCACCCTGGCCACCTACCCCGTCTCCGGCGGCAACGCGCAGCACACCACCTGGTCCGGGATCATGGTGATCAGCGAGCGGTTCAAGCAGACCCGGATGGAGTCCTCCACGGTCGGCCTCGGCGACGAGTACGACATCTCCGACGTCCCGCACGCCCAGCGGCTGACCACCTCCGGCACCTTCGTGCACGGCAACTACTGGGCGTCCACCTCGGTCTTCGGGCACGAGAACACCAGCCACGGCTGTGTCGGCCTGCACGACGCCAAGGGGGCGAGCGACTCCTCGGTGGACGGCTACAAGTTCTACGAGAGCTCGATCCTCGGAGACGTGGTGATCGTCAGGAACTCCGGCGAGAAGACCGTGGAGGCCTCCAACGGCCTGAACGGCTGGAACCTGTCCTGGGCGGACTGGAAGGCCGGCAGCGCGGTCTAGCGAGTGGTCGGCTTCACAGAGTGAACTCCCGTGAGAATCAAGGAGATTCTTTGTTTTAACTCTTGACGGTCGCAGCCACGGAGAGCACATTGGGCCCACTTTGAGAGCGCTCTCAGCCAGTCCCCCGTCACGCCTGGCGCTCTCGGAGGCACACCCGCGCACCCCCTCCGTACCCGAGAGGCACCCCCATGAGCGAAACCTCCGGTATACCTCCTGCGGACCACAGACGGCGGCGCTCGTTCCGGCGCGCGCTCCTCGCCGGGCTCGCCACCATGGGCCTGGCGGTCGCGGCCGCCACGACCGCCACCCTGCCCGCCAACGCCTCGGCTCCCTCCGTCCCGTCCGGCTGGAGCCAGGTCTTCCTCGACGACTTCAACGGCACCGCCGGCACCGGCGTCAACACCTCCGACTGGCAGTACGACACCGGGACCTCGTATCCCGGAGGCGCCGCCAACTGGGGCACCGGCGAGGTCGAGACGATGACCTCGTCCACCGCCAACGTCGCCCTGGACGGCAGCGGCAACCTGAAGATCACGCCGGTCCGGGACGCGTCCGGCAACTGGACGTCGGGCCGGATCGAGACCACGCGCACCGACTTCCAGCCCCCGGCCGGCGGCAAGCTGCGCGTCGAGGCCCGCATCCAGATGCCGAACGTCACGGGCAACGCGGCCCTCGGCTACTGGCCGGCCTTCTGGATGCTGGGCGCCCCCTACCGGGGCAACTACCAGAACTGGCCGAGCGTCGGCGAGCTGGACATCATGGAGAACGTCAACGGCATCAACAAGACGTGGGCGACCATGCACTGCGGCACGGCCTCGGGCGGCCCGTGCAACGAGACGACGGGCCTCGGCAATTCGACCGCCTGTCCCAACACCACCTGCCAGTCCGGCTTCCACACCTACACGATGGAGTGGGACCGCTCGGTGAGCCCCGAAGCGATCCGCTTCTACGTCGACGGCGTCAACTACCAGACCGTGACGGCGAACCAGGTGGACGCCACCACCTGGGCCAACGCCACGAACCACGGCTTCTTCGTCATCCTGAACGTGGCGATGGGCGGCGGCTTCCCGGCCGCGTTCGGCGGCGGCCCGACCTCCGCCACCGAGTCCGGCCACCCGATGGTCGTGGACTACGTCCAGGTGCTGTCGCAAAGTGGGAGCGGTACCACCACCCCGCCGACCGGCAACCGTGACGCCTACAGCGCCATCCAGGCCGAGTCCTACGACAGCCAGGCCGGCGTCAGCACGGAGACCACCACGGACACCGGCGGCGGCTCCGACATCGGCTACGTCGCCAACGGCGACTGGGCGCTCTACAAGGGCGTCAACTTCGGCTCCACGGCGGCCGCCCAGTTCTACGCGAGGGTGGCGAGCGGTGCCGCCTCCGGGGTGAGCGGCCTGGTCCAGGTCCGGCTCGACAGCCCCTCCAACTCCCCCATCGGCAGCTTCTCGGTCGCCAACACCGGCGGCTGGCAGACCTGGACGACGGTCCCGGCCAACATCAGCTCGGTGACGGGCACCCACGACGTCTACCTGACCTTCAGCAGCGGCCAGTCGGCGGACTTCGTGAACGTGAACTGGTTCGACTTCGGTCACTGACACGGGAGTCGGGCACGCGGCGCCGGAGGGGCCCCCTCCGGCGCCGTCGCCGTGTCAGCGCAGCTCCGCCCGGAACGCCACCGGGGTCTGCCCGGTGTGCAGCTGGAAGAACTTGGAGAAGTTCGCCGCGTCCGGGAAGCCGACCGCCGCGCCGACCCGGCCGATCGGCAGGTCCGTGTGGGCGAGGAGGCGTTTGGCCTCCAGGACGACCCGCTTGTCGATGAAGCCCTTGGGGGTCTCGCCGGTCGCGGCGCGGACCGCGCGGACCAGGGTGCGGCGGGAGTAACCGAGGGCGTCCGCGTAGGCGCTGACGCTGTGGTTGGTGGCGAAGTCCTTCTCGACCGCGTCCCTGAACAGGGTGAAGGTCGTATCGGCCTGGCGGCGGGCAGCCTCCGCCGAGCTCGCCGCGAGGTGGGCGAGGCGGAGGAGAAACGCCGTCAGGGAGTGCCGCAGCACCGAGGTGTGCAGGCTCAGGGGGAGGGTTTCGGTGTCCTCGTACTCGCGTTGCAGGTGGGCGAGTGACGCCTGGAGCGCGGCGAGCCGCGGGGCGTCGGGACGGAGCAGGGGCGGCAGGTCGTAGCGGTAGAGGCCGGTCGCCTCGACGGTGGCCCGCGGCAGGAAGCCGGGCTGCATGGTCAGGACGGTTCCGCGGTACTCGCAGGTCCGCGAGAAGCGGTGCACCTGTCCCGGGCGGATCCAGAGCAGGTCGCCGGCCCGGGCCTCGTACTCGGCGAAGTCGATCATGTGCCGGACCGGGCCCTCGGTGAAGAGCATGACCACGTGGAAGTCGATGCGGTGGACGCGCTCCAGCGGGGCGTCGGCGTGCCACCGGCGTTCGGTCCCCATCGGGCCGACCTGGATGCCGACGCCGCCGACGCTCAGATCCACCGGGAAGGGGAAGGTTCTGATCCCGTCACCGTCGCCCGCCCCATTGGGCGTTCTGTCCGCCATGTCCTTCTCGTGCCGTCCCTGTCGAAGATCCGTGTCCCACTTTCACCACAGGCTGACACACCCCGACCTTCCCTCCCAAAAGTCAGACTTTTACTTTTGAACGCGTCAGGCCAGCCAGAACGCTTCGAACGAGGACTTCTTGAAGATGAGCACGCAGACATCAGTGGGCGTCGACGACGGCTTCGAGTGGACCGACCTCGACCGGCGTGCCGTGGACACGGCGCGCCTCCTCGCGGCCGACGCGGTCCAGCAGGTCGGCAACGGGCACCCCGGCACCGCGATGAGTCTGGCCCCGGCCGCGTACACGATCTTTCAGAAGGTGATGCGCCACGACCCGGCCGACCCCGAGTGGACCGGCCGGGACCGTTTCGTCCTCTCCCCCGGGCACACCTCGCTCACCCTCTACACCCAGCTGTTCCTCGCCGGGTACGAGCTGGAGCTGGACGACCTCAAGGCCTTCCGCACCCACGGGTCCAAGACGCCCGGCCACCCCGAGTACGGCCACACGGCCGGTGTCGAGACCACCACCGGGCCGCTCGGGCAGGGCGTCGCCAACGCCGTCGGCATGGCCATGGCCGCCCGCTACGAGCGCGGCCTCTTCGACCCGGAGGCGCCCGAGGGCACCTCGCCCTTCGACCACACCATCTGGGCGATCGTCTCCGACGGCGACCTGGAGGAGGGCGTCTCCGCCGAGGCCTCCTCGCTGGCCGGCCACCAGAAGCTCGGCAACCTGGTCTTCGTCTACGACGACAACCACATCTCCATCGAGGGCGACACCGCGACCGCCTTCTCGGAAGACGTCCTCAAGCGGTACGAGGCCTACGGCTGGCACACCCAGCGCATCGAGCCGACCGCCGAGGGCGACGTCGACGTCCGCGCCCTGTACGCGGCGCTCAAGGCGGCCCGGGCCGAGACCGGGCGGCCGTCCATCATCGCCATGCGGACGATCATCGCCTGGCCCGCCCCGAACGCGCGGAACACCGAGGCCTCCCACGGCTCCGCGCTCGGCGCCGACGAGGTCGCCGCCACCAAGCGCGTCCTCGGCTTCGCCCCGGAGCGGAGCTTCCAGGTCGACGCCGACGTCCTGGCCCACACCCACCGCGCCCTGGACCGGGGTGCCGAGGCCCACGCGGCCTGGGACAAGCGCATCGCCGAGTGGCGGACGCAGCACGCGGAGCACGCCCGGCTCTTCGACCGGGTCGTGGCCGGTCAGCTCCCCGAGGGGTGGGAGTCCGAGATCCCCGTCTTCGAGGAGGGCAAGGCGGTCGCCACCCGCGCCGCCTCCGGCAAGGTCCTCCAGGCGCTCGGCCCGGTGCTGCCCGAGCTGTGGGGCGGCTCCGCCGACCTCGCGGGCTCCAACAACACCACCATCGACAAGACGTCCTCCTTCCTGCCGAAGGGTAACCCGCTGCCCGAGGCGAACCCGTACGGCCGTACCGTCCACTTCGGCATCCGCGAGTTCTCGATGGCCGCCGAGATGAACGGCATCGCCCTGCACGGCAACACCCGGATCTACGGCGGCACCTTCCTGGTGTTCTCCGACTACATGCGCAACGCCGTCCGTATGTCGGCTCTGATGCAGCTGCCCGTGACGTACGTCTGGACCCACGACTCGATCGGCCTGGGCGAGGACGGCCCGACCCACCAGCCGGTCGAGCACCTGGCCGCGCTGCGGGCCATCCCGGGCCTGAACGTCGTCCGCCCGGCCGACGCCAACGAGACCGCGACGGCCTGGGCCGAGATCCTGAAGAGGCACGCCACGCACCCCGCCCCGCACGGGCTCGCGCTGACCCGCCAGGGCGTACCGACGTACGCGCCGAACCCGGACGCGGCCAAGGGCGGCTACGTGCTGCGCGAGTCGTCGACCGAGACCCCGGAGGTGGTCCTGATCGCCACCGGTTCCGAGGTGCACCTCGCCGTCGGGGCGCGCGACCTCCTGGAGGCCGAGGGGATCGGCACCCGGGTGGTGTCGATGCCGTCCGTGGAGTGGTTCGAGGAGCAGTCCCGCGAGTACCGCGAGAGCGTCCTGCCGCCGGCCGTGAAGGCGCGGGTCGCCGTCGAGGCCGGGATCGGCCTGACCTGGTACCGCTTCGTCGGCGACGCCGGACGGATCGTCTCCCTGGAGCACTTCGGCGCCTCCGCCGACGCCGGGACCCTGTTCGCCGAGTTCGGCTTCACCGCCGAGAACGTGGCGGCCGCGGCCCACGAGTCCCTCGCCGCCGCCCGCACCGTCTGATCCACCAGCCAGAAACAGTTCAGTAAGGGAAGATGATCACTGTGACCGAAGCAACCGCCACCGCGGGAGCACTGAAGCGCCTCTCCGACGAGGGCGTCTCGATCTGGCTGGACGACCTGTCGCGCAAGCGGATCAGCACCGGCAACCTCGCCGAGCTCGTCGCCGACCGCAACGTCGTGGGCGTGACCACGAACCCGTCGATCTTCCAGGCCGCCATCGGCTCCGGCGAGGGGTACGAGGAGCAGCTGTCCGACCTCGCGGTGCGCGGGGTCACGGTCGAGGAGGCCGTGCGGATGATGACGACGCAGGACGTGCGGGCCGCCGCCGACATCCTGCATTCCGTATACGACGCGTCGCACGGCACGGACGGCCGGGTGTCCATCGAGGTCGACCCCCGCCTCGCCCACGACACCGCCGCCACCGTCGCCGAGGCCAAGCAGCTCTTCTGGCTGGTCGACCGCCCCAACGTGATGATCAAGATCCCGGCCACCAGGGCCGGTCTCCCGGCGATCACCGCGGTCGTCGCGGAGGGCATCAGCGTCAACGTCACGCTGATCTTCTCGCTGGAGCGCTACCGCGAGGTCATGGCCGCCTACCTGGCCGGCCTGGAGCAGGCCGCCGCCAAGGGCCTGGACCTCTCCACGATCCACTCCGTGGCCTCGTTCTTCGTCTCCCGCGTCGACAGCGAGATCGACAAGCGGCTGACGGTGATCGGGACGGACGAGGCGCTCGCGCTGAAGGGCAGGGCGGCGCTGGCCAACGCGCGGCTCGCCTACGAGACGTACGAGGAGGTCTTCGCCGGCGACCGCTGGGCCGCGCTGGCCGCCGCGAAGGCCAACAGGCAGCGCCCCCTGTGGGCCTCCACCGGCGTCAAGGACCCGGCGTACAAGGACACCCTCTACGTCGACGAGCTGGTGGCCCCCGGCACCGTCAACACCATGCCGGAGGCGACGCTGAACGCGACCGCCGACCACGGTGACATCCACGGCGACACGGTGACCGGGGGCTACGCCCAGGCCCGCGCCGACCTGGAGGCGGTGGAGCGGCTCGGCATCTCCTACGACGAGGTCGTGGGCAAGCTGGAGGACGAGGGCGTCGCCAAGTTCGAGGTGGCCTGGCAGGAGCTGCTGGACGCCGTCACGAAGTCCCTGGACAGCAAGGGAGTTGAGGCGTAATGAGCGAGACCGCCAAGGAGGTGCGGGTGCCGGTGGTGCCCGCCGCCGACTGGGACAACCCGTTGCGCGACGCGCGCGACCGGCGGCTGCCGAGGGTCGCCGGCCCGTCGGGCCTGGTCATCTTCGGGGTGACCGGTGACCTGTCCCGCAAGAAGCTGATGCCGGCGATCTACGACCTGGCCAACCGCGGTCTGCTGCCGCCGGGCTTCTCGCTCGTCGGCTTCGCCCGCCGGGACTGGGAGGACCAGGACTTCGCCCAGGTCGTCCACGACGCGGTGCGCGAGCACGCCCGGACCCCGTTCCAGGAGGAGGTCTGGCAGCAGCTCGCCGAGGGCATGCGGTTCATCCCCGGCGACTTCGACGACGACACCGCGTTCAAGCAGCTCAAGGCAGCCGTCGACGAACTGGACAGCTCCCGGGGCACCGGCGGCAACTTCGCCTTCTACCTCTCCGTGCCGCCGAAGTTCTTCCCGAAGGTCGTGCAGCAGCTGAAGAAGGTCGGCCTGGCGACCCCGCCGGAAGGGGCCTGGCGGCGGGCGGTCATCGAGAAGCCGTTCGGCCACGACCTGGCGTCGGCGCAGGACCTGAACGCGGTCGTCCACGACGTGTTCGATCCGGACCAGGTGTTCCGCATCGACCACTACCTGGGCAAGGAGACCGTACAGAACATCCTGGCGCTGCGCTTCGCCAACCAGATGTACGAGCCGATCTGGAACCGGTCGTACGTCGACCACGTGCAGATCACCATGGCCGAGGACATCGGCATCGGCGGCCGCGCGGGTTACTACGACGGCATCGGCTCGGCCCGTGACGTCATCCAGAACCACCTGCTCCAGCTGATGGCCCTCACCGCGATGGAGGAGCCGATCGCGTTCGACGCGGACGCGCTGCTCACCGAGAAGCTGAAGGTCCTCAAGTCGGTGCGGTTGCCGGAGGACCTGGGCCGGCACACCGTGCGCGGGCAGTACGCCGAGGGCTGGCAGGGCGGCGAGAAGGTGATCGGCTACCTCCAGGAGGACGGGATCGATCCCAAGTCGAAGACCGACACCTTCGCGGCCGTCAAGCTCGGCATCGACAACCGCCGCTGGGCGGGCGTCCCCTTCTACCTGCGCACCGGCAAGCGGCTCGGCCGCCGCGTCACCGAGATCGCGGTGGTCTTCAAGCGGGCCCCGCACTCCCCCTTCGACTCCACGGCCACCGAGGAACTCGGCGCGAACGCGATCGTCATCCGCGTCCAGCCCGACGAGGGCATGACCGTCCGGTTCGGCTCCAAGGTGCCGGGCACCTCGATGGAGATCCGGGACGTGACGATGGACTTCGCGTACGGCGAGTCGTTCACGGAGTCCAGCCCGGAGGCGTACGAGCGGCTCATCCTGGACGTGCTGCTCGGCGACGCCAATTTGTTCCCTCGTCACCAGGAAGTGGAAGAGTCCTGGAAGATCCTCGACCCGATCGAGACGTACTGGGCAAAGCATGGTAAGCCCGCACAGTACGAGTCGGGCAGCTGGGGACCGAAGGAAGCCGACGAGATGCTCGCACGAGACGGACGGAGCTGGCGCAGGCCATGAAGATCGACCTGACCGACACCACGGCAAGCAAGATCAACAAGGCGCTGGTGCAGGGCCGCCGCGCCATCGGCACGCCCGCCGTGGGCATGGTCCTGACGATGGTGATCGTCACGGACGAGGAGAACGCCTACGACTCGATCAAGGCGGCCGAGGAGGCCTCGCACGAGCACCCCTCGCGCACCCTGGTCGTCATCAAGCGGCACGCCCGCACCCTGCGCGACCGCACCGCCTCCCGCCTCGACGCGGAGGTCCGGGTCGGCTCCGAGGCCGGCACCGGTGAGACGGTCGTGCTGCGCACCTACGGCGACGTCTCCGACCACGCCGACTCGGTGGTGCTGCCGCTGCTGCTGCCGGACGCCCCGGTGGTGGTGTGGTGGCCGGTGGAGGCCCCCGACACCCCCTCCAAGGACCCGCTCGGCGCTCTCGCCCAGCGCAGGATCACCGACCTGTACGCGGTCGAGCGGCCGATGCAGGTCCTGGAGACCCGCGCCCGGAACTACGCGCCCGGCGACACCGACCTCGCCTGGACCCGGCTCACGCTGTGGCGGTCCATGCTGGCCGCCGCCCTCGACCAGGCCCGGGTCGACGTGACCTCGGCGGCCGTCGAGGCCGAGGCGGACAACCCCAGCGCCGAACTCCTCGCCCGCTGGCTGGAGGCGCGCCTCAAGGTCAAGGTGGACCGCGTGGTCTCCCCCGGCCCGGTCGTCACGAAGGTACGGCTCGGCACCGCCGCCGGCGAGATCGTCATCGACCGCCCCGAGGGCCCCCTGGCCAGCCTGACCCTGCCGGGCCAGCCGCCGCGCACCCTCGCCCTGAAGGTCCGCCCCACCTCCGAACTCATCGCCGAGGAACTGCGCCGCCTCGACGCCGACGAGATGTACGCCGTCGCTCTTCGGGGCGAGGGCACCAAGGAGACCGCTTCCCATGCCTGACACCCCCGAGCTCACCCGGCGGCCCGAGTGGGCCGCCCTGGAGGACCACCGGGCCGAGGGACAGCCCGTCCTGCGTGAGCTGTTCGAGGCCGACCCGGCGCGTGCCGAGCGGTACGTCGTACGGGTCGGCGACCTGTACATCGACTACAGCAAGCACCTGATCACGGACGAGACCCTCGCCCTGCTCCAGGAACTGGCCACCGCCACCGACGTGTTCGGGCTGCGGGACGCCATGTTCCGCGGCGAGAAGATCAACATCACCGAGCGGCGCGCGGTCCTGCACACCGCGCTGCGCGCCCCGCGCGACGCGGTGATCGAGGTCGACGGGGTGAACGTCGTCCCGGCCGTGCACGCCGTGCTGGACAAGATGGGCGGCTTCGCCGAGCGGGTCCGCTCCGGCGAGTGGACCGGCCACACCGGCAAGCGCATCCGGAACGTCGTCAACATCGGCATCGGCGGCTCGGACCTGGGTCCTGCGATGGCCTACGAGGCCCTGCGGGCCTTCACCGCACGGGAGTTGACGTTCCGTTTCGTGTCCAACGTGGACGGCGCCGACCTGCACGAGGCCACCCGCGGCCTGGACCCGGCGGAGACGCTGTTCATCGTCGCGTCGAAGACGTTCACCACGATCGAGACGATCACCAACGCCACCTCCGCCCGCACCTGGCTGCTCGACGGGCTGGGCGGCGACGAGAAGGCCGTCGCCAAGCACTTCGTGGCCCTGTCGACGAACGCCGGCAAGGTGACGGAGTTCGGCATCGACCCGGACAACATGTTCGAGTTCTGGGACTGGGTCGGCGGCCGCTACTCCTACGACTCGGCGATCGGTCTCTCGCTGATGATCGCCATCGGCCCGGACCGCTTCCGGGAGATGCTGGACGGCTTCCACCTGGTCGACGAGCACTTCCGCACCGCCCCCGCCGAGGCCAACGCGCCTCTGCTGCTCGGCCTGCTGGGCGTCTGGTACGGCAACTTCCACGACGCCCAGTCGCACGCGGTGCTGCCGTACAGCCACTACCTCTCCAAGTTCACCGCGTACCTCCAGCAGCTGGACATGGAGTCCAACGGCAAGTCGGTGGACCGGGACGGCCGGCCGGTGCAGTGGCAGACCGGCCCGGTGGTGTGGGGCACGCCCGGCACCAACGGCCAGCACGCGTACTACCAGTTGATCCACCAGGGCACCAAGCTGATCCCGGCGGACTTCATCGGCTTCGCCGAGCCGGTCGCCGAGCTGAGCGGTGAGCTCAAGGCGCAGCACGACCTGCTGATGGCGAACTTCTTCGCCCAGACCCAGGCGCTGGCCTTCGGCAAGACGGCGGCGGAGGTCCGCGCGGAGGGCGTGGCCGAGGAGCAGGTGGCGCACCGCACCTTCAAGGGCAACCACCCCACCACCACGATCCTGGCCCGCGAGCTGACCCCGTCGGTCCTCGGCCAGCTCGTCGCGCTCTACGAGCACAAGGTCTTCGTGCAGGGCGCGATCTGGAACATCGACTCCTTCGACCAGTGGGGCGTGGAGCTGGGCAAGGTGCTCGCCAAGCGCATCGAGCCCGCCCTGACGGAAGGCGCCGACGTGCCCGGCCTCGACCCGTCCACCACCGCCCTCGTCTCGACGTACCGAACGCTTAGGAAGTGAAGGACATGACAGCCATGCAGTTGGGTCTGATCGGCCTCGGCAAGATGGGCGGCAACATGCGCGAGCGGATCCGCCGCGCAGGGCACACCGTCATCGGCTACGACCGCAACCCCGACGTCTCCGACGTCAAGTCCCTCGAGGAACTGGTCGAGAAGCTCGACGCGCCGCGCGTGGTGTGGGTGATGGTCCCGGCCGGCCACGCCACCCAGTCCGTCGTCGACGAGCTCAAGGACCTGCTGTCCGAGGGCGACACGGTGGTCGACGGCGGCAACTCCCGCTGGACGGACGACGAGAAGCACGCCGCCGAGCTCGGCATCAAGGGCATCGGCTTCGTCGACGCCGGTGTCTCCGGCGGCGTGTGGGGCCTGCAGAACGGCTACGCCCTGATGGTCGGCGGCGACAAGCAGCACGTCGAGCGGCTCCAGCCGATCTTCGAGGCGCTCAAGCCGGAGGGCCCGTACGGTTACGTCCACGCCGGCAGGGTCGGCGCCGGGCACTTCTCCAAGATGGTCCACAACGGCATCGAGTACGCCATGATGCAGGCCTACGCCGAGGGCTGGGAGCTCCTTGAGAAGGTCAAGTCGGTGGACAACGTCCGCGAGGTCTTCCGCTCCTGGCAGGAGGGCACCGTCATCCGCTCCTGGCTGCTCGACCTCGCGGTCAACGCCCTGGACGACGACGAGCACCTGGACAAGCTGAAGGGCTTCGCACAGGACTCCGGCGAGGGCCGCTGGACCGTCGAGGCGGCCATCGACAACGCGGTGCCGCTGCCGGCGATCACGGCCTCCCTCTTCGCCCGGTTCGCGTCCCGCCAGGACGACTCCCCGCAGATGAAGATGATCGCGGCGCTGCGCAACCAGTTCGGCGGCCACGCCGTCGAGTCGAAGGAGTAGTGCACGGTGGGGGACCTTCTCCTGGTCCGCCACGGTGAGACCGAGTGGAGCCTGTCGGGACAGCACACCAGCTGGACCGACCTGCCCCTCACCCAGCACGGCGAGGAACAGGCCAAGTCCCTCGCCCCGCTCCTCACCGGCCGGACCTACGCACTGGCGCTGTCCAGCCCGCTGGACCGCGCGATACGCACCGCCGAACTCGCCGGCCTGACCGGGGTCGTGCCCGACCCCGACCTGCACGAATGGGACTACGGCGGCTACGAGGGTGTCACCACGGTGGACATCCACCGCACCCGCCCCGACTGGTACCTGTGGACCGACGGCGTCCCGCCCGGCCCCCAGGGCCACCCCGGCGAGTCGCCGGAGCAGATCGGTGCGCGGGCCGACCGGGTGCTCAGGAAGGTCGAGACGGCGCTCAACACCGGCACGGGTGACGTGATCCTGGTGGCCCACGCCCACTTCCTGCGGGTGCTGACGGCCCGCCGCCTGGGGCTGCCGCCCGCCGAGGGCAGGCTGTTCCAGCTGGCTACCGGAACCGTCAGCCGGCTGTCCAGCGAGCACGGGTGGCCCGTGATCGCGGAGTGGAACAAGCAGCCGTAACGCATCGTGGACGGCCCGCCAGTGGCAACTGGCGGGCCGTTTCCACGTGTTGGCCCCGGGCAGTCACCGGCAGCTCTCCCGGAGCCACACTGGGGATGTTTCTACGGCCCCTTTCCTAACCCCTTGTCGAAAGTCCTGTGAAGCCCATAGCCTGACGCGGCGCCGGTGCCGTCGTAGGCCCCGGCCCGGCCGTGACGGGATGGGAGGGGCAGCCGCGTGAAGCGCACATCGCGTGACATCCGCACCGCGAACCGCTACGAGGTGCTGCGCCAGATCATCGCCCGGTCCCCCACCTCCCGGCAGGAGCTGGCGGCCGCCGCCGAGCTGAGCGTGGCCACGGTCGCCACCCTCGTCGGCGAGCTGCTCGACCTCCGGATGATCACCGAGGTCGGCTTCGAGGACTCGGCGGGCGGCCGCCCCCGGGGGCTCGTGGCGGTCAACTCCTCGGGCGGCGCCCTGATCGGCGTCGACATGGCGGAGACGTACGTCCGGGTGGAGTTGTTCGACCTGGGGCTGAACGTGCTGGCCCGCGCGGTGGAGGACATGCGCCCGGGTGAGAGCCGGCCCCAGCAGGCCGTCGCCCACGTCGCCACGGCCGTCGGCTCGGTGGTCGCCCAGGCCGGCGTCGAGGGCGCGCGGGTGCTGGGGGTCGGGGTGAGCGTGCCGGGGCAGGTGGACCGGGCCACCGGCATCGCCGAGTACGCGCCCAACTGGGACTGGCACGACGTGCCGTTGCTGGACCTGCTCTCCGAGCACATCGCCTATCCGTTGTACCTGGACAACCCGCTGCGGGCGAGTGCCGTGGCCGAGCTGTGGTTCGGGGCGGCGCGAGGGCGCGAGGACGCCGTGGTGGTGAACCTCGGCACCGGGGTCGGCGCCGGGCTGGTGCTGGGCGGCGGCCTGTACCGCGGAGTGAGCAACAGCGCCGGCGAGTGGGGCCATACGACGCTCGTGCTGGACGGGCGGCTTTGCCACTGCGGCAACCACGGCTGCGTCGAGACGTACGTCGGCGCCCCCGGGATCATGCTGAACCTGCGGGAGCTCAGCCCGCGCAGCACGCTGCTGCACCCGGAGGACCAGACGGCGACCATCGACGCCCTGGCCCACGGGGTCGCCGCGGGCGACCCGGCGGCCGTCAAGGTGGTCCGCGACACGGCCCGTTACCTGGGGGCGGGCATCGCGGACCTGGTCAATCTGTACAACCCCGAAGTGGTCGTGCTGAGCAGCTGGGTCGCCAGGAAGCTGGGCGCACCGCTGCTCGACGAAGTGCGCGAGGCCGTCCGGCGGCACGCGCTGAGGCGGCCGTTCGCCGCCACCGAGATCGTCCTCTCCCCCGTCCCCACCGACCCGGTCTGCCTGGGCGCCGCCACCTTCGCACTGGAGGGCGCCCTGCAGGCCGTGGGACAGAGGGCACCGAAACGCACCACCCCCGCAAGGAGCCGTACCGCACGACCTTCATGACGACGGAAGGGATGCACGTGTCACACCCCCACCGCAGGAGATCGGTCCTCCTGACGGCCGCGGCCGCGCTGGCCGTCGCCGGACCCCTGATATCCGCCCCGCCCACCTCGGCCGCCACCGGCACCGCCGCCGCCGAGGTGTCCCCGCACGCCGCCCAGACCATCGACGACATCGGCGCCTCGGGCGCCTGGTGGGTCAACGACCTCCAGCACTTCTCCCCCAAGGTCCAGGCCCGGGTGGCGAAGCTGCTCTTCTCCAAGCAGGGCCTGGACCTCAGCTCGTACCGCTACAACATCGGCGGTGGCGGGGTCGCGGTCACCACCCCGGCCCGGGTCGCCGAGGACTTCCTGAACGCCGACGGCTCGTACGACTGGAGCCGGGACAAGGGCGGTCGGACGTTCCTCACGTACGCCGCGAAGTACGGCGTCGAGGACCTGATCGGCTTCGTCAACAGCGCGCCCGCCCGGTGGACCACCAACGGGCAGAGCTGCGGCGGGCAGTTGAAGCCGGAGAACGAGGGCGACTACGCCAAGTACATCGCCGACGTCACCCAGCACTTCGCCGGGCAGGGTGTGAAGCTGGACTACATCAGCCCCTTCAACGAGCCGGACAACGACTTCGGTTCGTGCGGCCAGGAGGGCATGAAGGTCACCGTCGACCAACGCGACGACATCGTGCGGGCGCTCGGCGCCGAGCAGCAGGCCCGGAAGCAGACGACCTCGATCATCGCCGACGAGTCCAGCCAGACCACCCAGTTCGTTTCCGAGCTCCCGCAGTGGATCTCGCAGCCGGGCACCGCCCAGTACGTGTCCGCGCTCGCCCACCACACGTACAACAACCCGAACGACGGCCAACTCGCCAACGTCTACGAGACGTCGAGGAGCGTCGGACAGAAGTCCTGGGCCACCGAGATCTGCTGCTTCGGCAAGGGCTCGACGGGCTGGAACCAGGAGTACGACCCGTCCATCGACAACGCCCTGCTGATGTCCCGGATCATCTACAAGGACTTCGCGAGCGCCCACGACTCGGCCTTCCAGTGGTGGGTGGCGCTGGCCAGCGGCTACGGCACCGACCCGTACGCGAAGAACGACGTCGGCTGGAACGACGGCCTGATCTACTACGACCCCGACTACGCGACGAACGGCAACCAGACGCTGTACTTCACCAAGCGGTACTACGCCCTCGGCCAGTACAGCAAGTTCGTGAAACCGGGCTCGGTCGCGCACAACGTGACCGGGGCGCCGGCCGGGGTCGAGGTGTCGGCGTACGACAGCGGCGGGCAGTGGGTGGTCGTGGTCAACAACCACAACGCGACCGACACCCCGCTGAGTCTGCACTTCAACAACGCGGCGCCGAAACGGGCCAGGGAGGCGGTGCGCACCTCGGCCACCGAGGACTGGGCCGACGTCGCCGAGCCGTCGGTGAGCGCGGGGACGGTCTCCACGACCCTGGCGGCCCGCTCGATCACGACGTACGTCCTCGACCAGAAGGGCCGGAAAGGCAACGGCACTTCGGCCGTCACCGGCGCGCTGGCCGGCAGGCAGTCCGGCAAGTGCCTGACGGCGGGCGCCTCCGGGGCCGCCATCGCCACCTGCACGGGCACTGCGGACCAGTCGTGGTCGTACGACGCGAACGGCACCCTGAAGGGCCCGAACGGCTATCTCACGGCGTCGGGTTCCGGTCTGACGGCCACCGCCGACCCCACCGGTGACGCGAGCCAGCGCTGGCTGCTGAACGCCAACGGGCAGATCCTCAGCGAGGCGTCCGGCAAGTGCCTGGACGTCAGCGGGCAGGCCACCGCGGACGGCAGCAAGGTGATCCTCTACAGCTGCAACAGCGGCAGCAACGAGGCCTGGACCAGGCAGTAGCCAACCGGCCTCCCCCGGACCGAGGGCCGCCGCCCCCTGACGCGGCGGCCCTCAACTCGCCTTGCGCCACCTCCTGTTCGCCATTCCGAACGGGGTACAACGTTTCGCGCAGACTTCGTCCAACCTCTTGCCGAAGTGTTAGCCGAAGGTTAACGTCCCGCTCCGCAACGCAATTTCAGCCATCCGGCTCCCGAGGTTTTCAGGGCCTCCCACGGCCACGGCGCCCACGCCGCACTCGACAGACAAGGACGTCAGCATGTCGGCACTCAGCAACAACAACTGGTCCCGCCGGTCTCTCTTCCGGGCGGCCGCGGGCATGGCCGCAGCCGGCACCCTGGCCGCGTGCGGCGGCAACAACGGCAGAGGCGGGGGCAGCGGGTCGGGCACCCAGCTCACCCAGTACTTCCACGCCTACGGCGAGGCGGGCACCGAGCAGGCCCTCAAGCGGTACGCGGCGGCCTACAAGAAGGCCGATGTGAGCACCAGCTGGATCACGGGCAACAACTTCGAGTCCGCACTCTTCGCGGCCCTGCTCACCAAGAAGGCCCCCGACGTCTTCGAGTTCCACCCGCAGCTCCAGCTCGTCAAGAGCGGCCAGGTGGCGGACCTGAGCGACCTCATCGACCCGGTCAAGGACGACTTCAACCCGAACGACATCAACTCCCACACGGTCGACGGGAAGATCTACGGGATCCGGATGATCGACGACCCGCAGTTCTTCTACTACCGCAAGTCGATGCTGGAGAAGGCCAAGGTCGACGTGCCGACGACGCTCGACGAGCTGATCGAGGCCGCCGCCAAGCTCACCACGAGCAAGGTCAAGGGCGTCTTCCTCGGCAACGACTTCACCGCGATCCAGAACACCCTGATCTGGTCGGCCGGCGCCGACACCCTCGACGCGAAGAACCAGATCGCCTACCACACCCCGGGCGTCATCGAGGGCCTGAAGAAGCTCAGGACCCTGTTCACCAGCGGCCACGTGCTGCTGGACGCCCCGACCGACTTCTGGGACCCCTCCTCGCTCAACCAGGGCCTGTGCGCCATCCAGTGGGGCGGCATGTGGTCCATGCCGGCCATGCAGCAGGCCCTCGGCGACGACCTCGGCATCTTCCCGTTCCCGAAGATCGGCAGCGCGGGCAAGCCGTCCGTCTACAACGGCGGCTGGTCGATCTTCGTCAACGCCAAGGGCAAGAACGTCGACGCGGCCAAGGAGTACGTCAAGTGGCTGTGGATCGACCAGAAGCAGTACCAGGAGGACTGGGCCACCTCGTACGGCTTCCACATCCCGCCGCGCACCTCGATAGCCCAGTCGGCCACCAAGCTGAAGTCGGGCCTGCCCGCTGAGGGCGTCAAGCTCTTCACCGACTACGGCCACTTCGACAACATCGGCTTCGACCAGACCATGATCACCGCCTTCAACGACGTGATCGCCTCCTCCGTGCGCAAGAACGGAGACCCCGAGGCCGCGCTCGACGCCTGCGACAAGAAGGTCGACGTCGAACTCAAGAAGCTGTTCGGATAGGCCGCCGGGAAGACCACGACATGTCGACCACCACCACACGCGGGGTCGCCCAGCCCGCCCCGGCCAAGGCCTCCCCGGCCCGGCCGCGGCGGGGCCTGCGGGGCAACCCGACGCTCAACTTCTGGCTCTTCACGGGGCCGTTCCTCATCGGCCTGGTGATCTTCGTCTTCGTGCCGATCGTCTGGAGCTTCTGGCTCAGCTTCTTCGACGCCCGGTACACCGTCACGCCGAGTCATTTCGTCGGCTTCGACAACTACAAGCAGATCCTGACCAACAGCAACTTCCCCTCCTCGCTGGTGACGTTCACGGTGTTCGCCGCGTTCATCGTGCCGACCACCTGGGCGCTGTCGCTGGGCCTCGCGCTCCTGGTGAACCAGCTGCGCTTCATGAGGGCGTTCTTCCGGTCGGTGTTCTTCCTGCCCACCGCCGTCTCCTACGTGGCCGCGGCGCTGATCTGGAAGATGTCCATCTTCAACGGTGTCCGGTTCGGCCTGGCCAACACCGTCATGAGCTGGTTCGGCGTGGACAACACGTCCTGGATATCCAACCCGAGCCCGCCCTGGTACTGGCTGGTCATCGTGACCCTGCGGCTGTGGATCCAGGCCGGCTTCTACATGATCCTGTTCCTGGCGGCGCTGCAGAACATCCCGCCGGAGCTGTACGAGGCCGCCTCCATCGACGGCGCCAAGCGGGGCTGGCAGACCTTCCGGTACATCACGCTGCCCCAACTGCGCGCCACCTCCACCGCGGTGATCCTGCTGCTGCTCATCGCCGCGTACCAGGCGTTCGACGAGTTCTTCAACATCATCGGGACCAAGGCGACCTGGGCGCAGACACCGCTCATGGAGCTGTACAAGACGGCCCTGGGCACCGACCAGGACTACGGCGCCGGCAGCGCGGGCGCGGTCATCCTGTCCGTGCTGATCTGCATTGTCACCCTGGCCCAGGGCAAGATCATGGGCTTCGGCGGAGGGGAGGAAAAGTGACCGTCACCGCACCGCACGTCCGCAAGAACCGCAAGAAGCGCGGAGGCGTCCTCGGCAACACCGGTCTGTACCTCGCCGTCAGTGTCGCCGCCTTCCTCTTCCTGATCCCCTTCTACCTGATCGTCCGCAACTCGCTCTCCACCGACCCGGAGATCACGGGCGAGAACTGGAAGCTGCTGCCCTCCTTCCAGTGGGGCAACATCTCCGAGCTCTTCGACGACCCCACCGTCGAGTTCGCCCACTCCATGTGGAACTCCACGGTGATCGCCGTCCTGAGCACCGTCGGCACCCTGTTGTTCTGCTCCATGGCGGGATACGGGCTCGCCCGCATCCCCTACAAGCACGCCAACAAGGTCTTCTACGCCGTTCTGGCGACCCTGATGGTCCCCACGGCCGTCACCTTCGTGCCCAGCTTCGTGCTGGTCTCGTCCCTCGGCTGGATCGACACCTACCGGGGCATGATCGTTCCGGGCCTGTTCAGTGGTTTCACCTGCTTCCTTTTCCGGCAGTACTTCCTGGGATTCCCCAAGGAGCTGGAGGAGGCGGCACGCGTGGACGGGCTCGGCTACTGGGGCGCGTACTGGCGGATCGTCGTCCCCAACTCGCTGAACTTCTTCGCTGCGATAGCCACGATCACGTTCATCAGCGGCTGGAACGCCTTCCTGTGGCCGCTGGTCATCGGCCAGGACCCGAACGCCTGGACCGTGCAGGTCGCGCTCTCCTCGTTCATGACCAACCAGACCGTCAACTTCCATCTGATCTTCATGGCCACCGCCATCTCCATCCTGCCCCTGGTGTTCGTGTTCCTCTTCCTCCAGCGCTGGCTGGTCCAGGGGATCGCGCAGACCGGCATCAAGGGCTGACACCGCACTCTCACGACCTGGAGACCGATGTCTTTCCGCACCTCCGCCACCGACTATGTCGAGGACGTCTCCCCGGGTTCGGGCGCCCTGCCTCCCCGGGCCTGGTGTCCGCGCTCGGACGCCGCGTCCCTCTCCCTGAACGGCAGCTGGCGTTTCCGGCTGTCGCCCACGGCGGACTCCGAGGACGACGCGTTCGCCGAGCCGGGGTACGACGCCGGCGGCTGGGCGGAGGTGTCGGTCCCGGGGCACTGGGTGCTCCAGGGCCACGGCGCGCCGATCTACACGAACCACCTGTACCCGTTCCCGGTCGACCCGCCGAGGGTGCCGACCGAGAACCCCACGGGTGACCACCTGCGCGCCTTCGACCTGCCCGAGGACTGGGACCTGACCGACGGCGGGACGGTCCTGCGCTTCGACGGGGTCGAGTCCTGCGCCCGCGTCTGGCTGAACGGCACGGACATCGGCGAGTTCAAGGGCTCCCGGCTGCCGCACGAGTTCGCGGTCGGCCACCTCCTGAAGGCGGTCGGCAACGTGCTCGCCGTCCGCGTCCACCAGTGGTCGGCCGGCTCCTACCTGGAGGACCAGGACCAGTGGTGGCTGCCCGGCATCTTCCGGGACGTGACCCTGCTGCACCGCCCGGCCGGGAGCGCCCTCGACTTCTTCGTGCACGCCTCCTACGACCACGTCACCGGCGCGGGCACGCTGCGCGTCGACTCCGACGTGGACGGCAGGGTCACCGTGCCGGAACTGGGCGTCGACATCGCGACCGGTGAGCCGGTCACCGTCCCGGTCGAGGCGTGGACGGCCGAGACACCGAGGCTGTACGACGGGGTGCTGGCCACCGAGGGCGAGCGGGTGCCGTTGCGGATCGGCTTCCGGACCGTCGTCCTCGAGGACGGGCTGATCAAGGTCAACGGGCGGCCCGTCCTCTTCAAGGGCGTCAACCGGCACGAGTGGCACCCCGAGAAGGGCCGGGCCCTCGACCCGGAGACCATGCTCGCTGACGTGCTGCTGATGAAGCGGCACAACATCAACGCGGTCCGCACCTCCCACTACCCGCCGCACCCGGCCTTCCTCGACCTGTGCGACGAGTACGGCCTGTGGGTGATCGACGAGTGCGACCTGGAGACCCACGGCTTCACCGAGCAGGCCTGGCGGGACAACCCGGTCGACGACGACCGCTGGACCCCGGCGCTGCTCGACCGGGCCGCCCGGATGGTCGAGCGCGACAAGAACCACCCGTCGGTGGTGATCTGGTCGCTCGGCAACGAGGCGGGCACCGGGCGGGGCCTGACCGCGATGGCCGAGTGGATCCACGGCCGGGACGCCTCCCGGCTCGTGCACTACGAGGGTGACATCGACTGCCGTGACACGGACGTCTATTCACGGATGTACGCCGACCACGCCGAGGTCGAGCGGATCGGCCGGAAACTGGACGGCGGTACCCATCGGCGTCGTCAACTCCCCTTCATCCTGTGCGAGTACGGGCACGCGATGGGCAACGGTCCCGGTGGGCTCGCCGACTACCAGCGGATCTTCGAGTCGTACGACCGGCTTCAGGGCGGCTTCATCTGGGAGTGGATCGACCACGGCATCGAGGACGAGCGGTACGGCTACGCGTACGGCGGCGACTTCGGCGAGGAGCTGCACGACGGGAACTTCGTCTGCGACGGACTGGTCTTCCCGGACCGGCAGCCCTCCCCGGGGCTGGTGGAGTACAAGAAGGTGATCGAGCCCGTCCGCATCGAGGGCGACGGCGCCACCGTCCGGGTCACCAACAGGCAGGACTTCGCCGATCTGTCGGCGCTGGACTTCGAGTGGTCGTACCAGGTCGGCGGCGAGACCGTCGAGTCGGGCCCGTTGGCGGTACCGGCCCTGGCGGCCGGCGAGTCGGCGGAGGTGAAACTGCCGGAGCCGCCGGTCGCCGCCGGCAGCGGCGAGACGCAGTGGACCGTACGGGCGGTACTGGCCGCCGACACCGGCTGGGGACCGCGCGGTCATGTGGTCGCCTGGGGTCAGTTCCCCGTCTCGGGGCGGCAGCTGCCGGCCTTCGCCGCCTCCGCCGGACCCGTGGTGTCCGGTGACGGGTCGATCGCCCTCGGCCCGGCCGCCTTCGACGCCCGCAGCGGCGCGCTGAGGAGCATCGGCTCGGTGGCGGTGACCGGACTGCGCCTGGACGTGTGGCGGGCGACGACCGACAACGACGACGGTGCCGCCTGGCAGAGCGACATCCGCTACGGCGCGCTGTGGCGGAAGTTCGGTCTGCACCGGATGCGGCACCGGCTGGACGCGGTGGAGCAGACCGCCGACGCGCTGACCGTGCGCACCCGGGTGGCGCCCGCCGCCTGGGAGTTCGGGCTGGTGACGGTCTACCGCTGGACCACGGACGGCAGCCGCCTCGGACTCACCGTCTCCGTGACCCCGGACGGCGACTGGACGGTGCCGCTGCCCCGGCTCGGCGTCCGCTTCGGGCTGTCGGCGGCGGACCGTGTGCGGTGGTTCGGCGGCGGGCCGGGCGAGGCGTATCCGGACACCAGAACGGCTTCAGTGGTGGGCCGTTGGCAGTCGACGGTGGACGACCTGCAGACGCCGTACCTCCGTCCGCAGGAGAACGGCGCCCGCGCGGACGTCCGTTGGGCGGAGATCGGCGGGCTGCGGATCGAGGGCGACCCGGAGTTCTGGTTCACGGCCCGCCGCTGGACCACCGAGCAACTGGACGCGGCCGCTCACCGCAGCGACCTCACCCCGGGTGACACGGTCTGGGTCAACCTGGACCACGGCCAGCACGGCATCGGTTCGCAGTCCTGCGGCCCCGGCGTCCTGCCGCAGTACCAGCTGCACGCCGCACCGGCCGAGTTCTCCTTCGTGTTCTCGGACATCGGCTGATCCGCAGCACCCTGGAAGGCCCCGGACCGTGCGTGGTCCGGGGCCTTCGGTCCGCTCAGCGTCCGTGCCCGGCGGCCCCGCAGCGGTAGAGGGTGTAGCGCGCGACGTGGACCGGTGAGCAGTGGCCGATGGTCCAGCGGACCAGGGCCCGGCCCGGGGTCTTCGCGCCCCGGGCGCGGTGGGTGAGGTCGGCCGCGGAGAGCAGGACGTAGCGGAGCCGGCCGGTGTCGATCAGATGGTGGAAGGTGCCGGGCGCGGGGTACGGCACATGGGCGGTGAAGCCGCCGAGCGGGAGGATGGAGGCGTTGTCCGAGAGGATGTACGGCGCCGCCATCTGCCAGCGGGGCACGGCGGCCAGGTAGCGGGCGCCCTCGCGGTGGGCGGTGAGGTAGGCGAGGACGCGCTGCTGGGCCGGGGTCAGGGCGGAGGCGCCGTTGCGGGTGGCGATGCTGCCCGGGCCGATCCGGCCGAACCCGCCGGGCTGGTTGTAGCGCAGGGAGGTCGCGGACGCGGACCAGACCGTGGGGACGACCAGGACCGCGGCGAGGGCGACGGCCAGGGCGGCCCTGCGCGGACGTGACCCGCCGACGGCGAGGAGGACCAGCGCCGGCAGGGCCAGGGCCGCGGCGACGCCGACCGACCAGGCGAAGAAGCGCGGGTAGTGCAGGGTGAGGGCCGCGCACCAGCCGACGTTGACGGCGAGGACCGCGCACAGTACGGTCCGGCGCCGCACCCGGGTCACGGCCGTCGCGGCCAGGACCGACAGGCCGACCGCGACCACACCCATGTAGTAGGTGTGCCCGGTCACGCTGCCGAAGCTGAAGACCAGGAAGAACGTCACCAGCCAGACGCTCCACAGCAGGTACCCCGCCAGGAAGGGGTCGGTGCGCTGCGGGCGGCGGCGCCACAGGCCGTACAGCCCGGCGGCCAGGCCCAGCGCCGCCAGCGGGTACAGCCAGCCCGTCTGGCTGGCCAGCCCGGGGCTGAACATCTTCCAGACGCTGTCCCCCATTCCCGCCGACGCCCTGCTGTGCGCCCGGTCGGCGACGATGCTCCCGGTGCCGGCCGCGTCGACGCCCAGCGTCTGGAAACGGGTCAGGAAGTTGTAGCCGACGACCAGGGCGATCGGCGAGTTGTCGGTCGTGCCGTCGAGGTAGGGGCGGGCGGCGGCCGGGGTGAGGCCTGCGGCCAGCATCCAGGACAGGGACACCGCCAGCATGACCGCCCCGGACACGGCGAGGTCCCGGATCCGGCGGCGCACCGTGGTCGGAGCGGCCACCAGGTAGGTCACGGCCAGCGCGGGCAGCACCGCCCAGGCCTCCAGCATCTTGCACTGGAAGGCCACCCCGACCCAGACGCCCGCCAGGACGAGGGTGCGCAGCCGGGCGCGGGCGGTGGCCCGCTGGGTGGCCTCGGCGGCCAGCAGCAACAGCAGGACGAACGGCGCGTCCTCGGTGACCGAACGGCCGAGGCCCACGGTCACCGGGGTGAGCGTGAGGAAGGCGGCGGCCAGCAGCCCGGCCGGTACGCCGGCCCAACGCCGTACGACCACGTGGAGCAGGACCACCGAGGCCACGCCCTCCAGGGCCTGCGGGACCACCAGGGACCAGGGGTGGAAGCCGAGGACCAGCGCCGACAGGGCCTGCGGCCACAGGAATCCGGGCAGCTTGTCCAGGGTGATGGAGTTGCCCGGGTCGAAGGAGCCGTAGAGGAAGGCGACCGGGTTGTCGGTCATGCTGCGGACCGCGCTCGCGTAGAAGGTGTGGTAGGCGCTGTGCCAGATGCCCCAGAAGAAGAGCAGCGCGGCGACGGTGGCGATGCCGGCGAGGATCGGGCGCTCGTAGCGCCGGGTACGGCTCCGTGCCGGGGCCGGCGCGGGCGGCGGCCCCTCGACACGGACGAGCGGCTCGGCGCTGACAGGGCTCGGCATCGCGGACGGCCTCCAGGACTCCCGTGTCCAGGGCTTCCTGAGCGCCCCGGAGTGCTACGGCCTGTAGGACGACTGGATTCCGGCGAACGTCACGTCCGGGTTGTCAAGGAACATTCAGGATGTTCGTGAGTATCACCCATGGAAGCTGTAAGAATCCTGAACCCCGCCTGTGACTCACCGTCCGGCGTGCTGGGCCGCGAGGCGCACCGGGGCGTTCTGGGCGCCGTAGCCGCGATACCCGGGATCCCGCTCGACGAGTTCGAAGAACACCCGTCCGACCGTCCGTGTGTAGCAGTGCCGGAAGACCCCGTCCGCGTCCCGGTCGTAGAGGATGCCGAGGTCGCGGTACGTCTCCAGCTCGCCGTCCGCGAACTCGTACCGGGCGGCGAGGTCGTCGTGGTAGTTGGCGGGGATGGGCAGCAGACCGCCGCCGGCCTCCCGGAAGGCCCGGGCGGCGGCGACCACGTCGGAGACGGCGAGGGCGATGTGCTGGGCGTGCAGGGTGTCGTCGGCCGGGGCGGCGCCGACCCCGAGGACGATCCGGACGGTGCCGTCGGCGTTGGTCACGGCTCGGGAGCGCAGGAGCCCGTAGGGGTCGGCGACGTCGACGCTCTCCTGGGGGTGCAGGCCGAGGACGCTGCGGTGGAAGAGGACCGCCTCGTCGTACTGGTGCCAGGGCTGGGTGAGCGCGAGGTGGTCGAAGTACGCCGGGCCCGGCGCCGGTTCGTGCGGCACCTCGGCGAAGTCGGCGCGCCAGTCACGGAGTTCGGAGTCGTGGCCGGTGGCGCAGAAGAACAGTTCCGTACCGTCGGGGGCGGCGACCGCGTCGAGCGGGGCGTCCTCCGGGGCGCGGCGGCGGGGCAGCACGGGGGCGAGCAGGGCCTCGGCACGGCGGGCTGCGGCCCGCGGGTCCGGTGACTCCAGACCGATCGCGGCGAGGCCGGTGCCCTCGCGGCGGGCGGCGGGACCGGTGTTGACCAGGACCCGGGCCTTGCCCTGTTCCCACAGGTCGACGGGCTTGCTGCGGTGCCTGGCGGTCCGGGCGAAGCCGAGGGCGCCGAGCAGCGCCGAGACCGGTTCGGCGTCCGGCGTGACGAGTTCGGCGAACGCGACCCCCGTCGGCACGACCGGCGGGGGCAGCTCCCCCACCCCGACGGCCTCCTGGAGCACCAGCAGCGAACGGTGCGCGTCGACGGCGGTCGGCCCGGCCTCCGCCTGCCGGAAGACGTCGTTGAAGACTTCCAGGGAGAGCGGCCCGTCGTACCCCGTGCGCAGAACATGCCGCACCAGCCCGGCGACGTCGAACCCGCCCTGCCCCGGGAAGCACCGGTAGTGCCGGCTCCACTGGAGCACGTCCATGGCGAGCAGCGGGGCGTCGGCCAGCTGGAGGAAGAAGATCTTCTCGCCGGGGATGTCCCCGATGCCCTTCGGATCGGACCCGCGGGAAAGGATGTGAAAGCTGTCCAGGCAGGTCCCGAGGGCGGGATGACCGGCCGACTCGACGATCTGCCAGGCGTGGTCGTACGTACTCACGTGCCGCCCCCAGGCGAGCGCCTCGTAGGCGACCCGGATGCCGAAGTCCTGTGCCAGATCAGCGAGTCGGGCCAGTTGGGAGGCGGCGAGACCGTCGTCGTCGATCGCGAGCGCGGAGACGGAGGAACAGACGAGGACGGTGTCGGCGCCCAGTTCCCGCATGAGCTCGAACTTGTGCCGGGCGCGCCGCAGATTGCGCGCGAACTCGTCGTCGGGGACGGCTTCGATGTCCCGCATGGGTTGGTAGAGATCGACGGTGAGCCCCAGATCGGCGCACCGGGCCCGTATCTCACGGGGCGGGAGCGGGCTGGCGAGCAGGTCGTTCTCGAAGATCTCGACCCCGTCGAACCCGGCCCGGGAGGCCGCGGTGAGCTTCTCGGTGAGAGACCCGCTGAGCGAAACGGTGGCAATGGAAGTACGCATGACCCTTTTCCTCACGTGCACTGCAATTCCCTGCTTTCAGGGGCGCGGGGCTGTATCGATTTGCGGCTGCCGCCGCGTGGGCGCGATCAACCCCCACCGGCCCGCACCCGTCACACAACCTGACCCGCCGAGCTCTCTGCCAGCTCCTCGATGTCGACGAGCATCCGAGCAGTGTCCGGCTCCCTCCCCGTGAACAACCGAAACGCATCCGCGGCCTGGAACACCGCCATCCCGCCCCCGTCCAGCACCGCGCACCCCGACGCCCGAGCGGTCCGCAACAACTCCGTCTCCAGCGGCCGATACACGACCTCAGCCACCCACAGCCCGGGATGCAGCAACTCCGCGGGCACCGGCAGCCCCGGATGCGCGGCCATCCCGGTAGGCGTCGCGTGGACGAGCCCGTCCGCACCGGCCAGCATGTCCGGCAGCCGCTCCAGGCCCGCGGCCACCGCGCGGCCCGCCCCGAACTGCCCGCACAACTGCCCGGCCAACCCGGCCGCCCGCTCGGCCACCGCGTCCACGACAGTGACCCGCTCGGCCCCCAACGTGAGCGTCGCGTGCGCGACCGCGGCCCCCGCACCCCCGGCACCGAGCTGCACCACCCGCTCCAGCGAGGCATCCGGCAATCCCCGCGCGAACGACGCCGCGAACCCGGTCACGTCCGTGTTGTGGCCGACGGCCCTCCCGTCGGCCTCGAAGACCACCGTGTTGACCGCACCGAGCGCCTCGGCCTGCGGGGCCAGTGCGTCGAGGTGCTCGATGACGAGCTGCTTGCAGGGGTGCGTGATGTTCAGCCCGTCGAAGCCGAGGTCCCGCGCGGCGCGCACCAGCTCCCCCACGGCCTCCGGTGCCACGCCGAGCGCGTCGATGTCGATCAGCCGGTACAGGTACCGCAGCCCCTGCCGGCCGGCCTCGCGCTCGTGCAGGGCGGGGCTGAGCGACGGGCCGATGCCGGCACCGACCAGTCCGACGAGATACGAGTCCTTGGCCACGTGGCCCTCCAGAGCGGCATCACAAACGTTAATGTACGAACTAGTACGTTAGCTATACACCGAAGGCCACGGCAGGGGAAGACCTCGCCGGCAACACCTCCGCCCCGGGCTTCTACAATCTCCGCACCGGCCTCCCCGCGAAGGAACCCGATAGGAACCCGATGACCAGCGTCGACGAACCGGCACAGACCCACGGGCGGCTCCGTGACGCCGCCCGCACCCAGGCCGAGATCCTCGACGTGGCCACCCAGGAGTTCGCCCGGGCCGGCTACGACGGGGCCCGCGTCGACGAGATCGCGGCCCGCACCCGCACCACGAAGCGGATGATCTACTACTACTTCGGCGGCAAGGAGCAGCTGTTCACGGCGGTCCTGGAGCGCGCGTACGGCGTGATCCGCGAGGCCGAGCAGCAGCTGGACGTCGAGCACCTGGACCCGGTCGCGGCGATCCGCCGGCTCGCCGAGCTGACCTTCGACCACCACGAGCAGCACCCGGACTTCATCCGGCTGGTCAGCATCGAGAACATCCACGGCGCCGAGCACATCGCGGCCTCCGAGAAGCTCGGCAGGATCGGCTCGCCGGCGCTGGAGGTGATCCGCCGGATCCTGGCCGCCGGGCAGGAGTCCGGCCTGTTCACGGCCGACGTGGACGCCGTCGACCTGCACGCGATGATCAGCTCGTTCTGCTTCTTCCGGGTGGCGAACCGGGCGACCTTCCGCGCCCTCTTCGGCCGCGACCTGGTGGACCCGGCGCAGCGCGCGCACTACCGGGCCATGCTGGGCGACATGGTGATCGCCTACCTCACCGCGGAGCGCGCGGCGGACTGACCGCGCCGGGCACCGGACACCGGGCGGGACCGGACGGGAACGGCCCGACCTCTTGACACCGGGGAAACGCGAGCGCAACATCCGTACCCATCGCGACTAACTATCCAGTGGGTTAATTAGCACCCGGCCCCTGGTCCGCCGACCCCGTCATCCCCGGGAACCGGCCTTCTCCCCCGCCGCTCACTCCGCCTGCGTCGGAGTTTCCCGAAGGAGCACCGCCGTGTCCGTCCCCGCCCAGTCCGCCGCCACCGCCGTACCGCCCGGTGGCCAGCCGAGGAAGGCCGCCCTGGCCGCCTGGATCGGCAGCGCCCTGGAGTACTACGACTTCTTCATCTACGGCAGCGCGGCCGCGCTGATCTTCCCGAAGGTCTTCTTCGACGAGTCGGACCCGGCCAACGCGACCCTGCTCTCGCTGGCCACGTTCGGTGTCGCGTACGCGGCCCGTCCGGTCGGTGCGCTGTTCCTCGGGCACTTCGGGGACCGGATCGGCCGCAAGAAGGTCATGGTCTTCACGCTGCTGCTGATGGGCCTGTCGACGTTCCTGATCGGCTGTCTGCCGACCCGCGCCCAGGTGGGCGGCCTGGCGCCGGTGCTGCTGGTGCTGTGTCGGGTGCTGCAGGGCATCTCGGCGGCCGGCGAGCAGGCCAGCGCGAGTTCCATGAGTCTGGAACACGCGCCGCCGAACCGGCGCGGCTTCTTCACCAGCTTCACGCTCGGCGGCACCCAGGGCGGCCAGCTGATCGCCACCCTGGTCTTCATCGCGGTCTCCCAGCTGCCCGAGGACCAGCTGATGTCCTGGGGCTGGCGGGTGCCGTTCTGGCTGAGTGTCGCGGTGGCCGCGGTCGGCTGGTTGATCCGGCGCAGGCTTGAGGAGACCCCGGCCTTCGCCGAGCAGGCGGCGACCGAGGGTGTCGTACGGCTGCCGCTGGTGACGCTGGTGCGGTACCACTGGGCCGACGTGCTGCGGGTGATCGGCGGTGCGCTGATCGCCTCGGTGAGCACGATCTTCACGGTGTGGGCCCTGGCGTACGCGACCAGCGACTCGGTCGGGATGTCGAAGACGTCGATGCTGTGGGTGGGTGCGCTGGCGAACCTGGTGGCGCTGGGCGCGATCCCGGCGTGGGCGACGCTGTCGGACCGGATCGGGCGGCGGCCGGTCTACCTGATCGGCGCGGTGGGCAGTGCGGTGGCGATGTTCGGCTACCTGTGGGCGATCTCCACCGGCTCGTACCCGCTGATCATGCTCCTCGGGATCGTCGCCTTCGGTATCGTCTACAGCGCGGCGAACGGGGTCTGGCCGTCCTTCTACGGCGAGATGTTCTCGACCCGGGTCCGGCTGTCGGGCATGGCGATCGGTACCCAGATCGGGTTCGCGGTGGCCGGGTTCGCGGTGACCTTCGCGGCGCAGATCGCGGGTCCGGGCGGCGACGACTGGTCGGCGGTGGCGCTGTTCACGGCCGCGCTGTGCGTGCCGCCGGTGATCGCCGCGCTGTCCGCCCGCGAGACCCACACGGTGGCCACGGAGGACCTCGGGTCCCGCACCCCCCGCGAGGCGTCCCGGCCGGAGACCGTGACGGCCTGAGGGCCCGTCCGTACCGCGAAGCAGGCACACGTCCGCCCGGGCCGGCGCCCGGGCGGACCTTCGCCGCCCCTCAAGGAGATTTGGTCCCACGCCGTTCACACCCTGGACATGAGCGATGACCTGCGGGGATGCCGTTCGCTGCGATGGTGTGCCGTAGGCGGCACCATGTCCGACAACCTCGAGCAACGGCGGGGAACCGATGAGCCCGAGCACAGCTGACCGTTCTGAACAGACCGTCGCCGAGGGCGACGCCGACACCGCGGCCGGAGTCAGGCCGCTGCTCGACGCCCCGCAGAACGCCGTGGCCGGCGTCGCGATGTGGATCTTCGTGGTCGGCCCGCTGATCTGCCTGGTCGTCGCGGTGCCGCTGCTGTGGGGGCGGGGGCTGTCGGCGCTGGACGTCACGATGGCCCTGTTCGCCTATCTGGTGTCCGGCTTCGGCCTCACGGTGGGCTATCACCGCCTCTTCACGCACCGCTCGTTCAAGGCGAAGCGGGGTCTGCGCATCGCTCTGGCGGTCGCGGGTTCGCTGGGGGTCGAGGGCTCGCCGGTGCAGTGGGTGGCGAACCACCGCCGCCACCACGCCTTCGCCGACCGCGAGGGCGACCCGCACTCGCCGTGGCGCTTCGGAACCGACACGCGCGCGCTGCTCAAGGGGCTGCTGCACGCGCACATCGGCTGGATGCTCAAGCGCGAGCTGAGCAACCGGGCCAGGTTCGCGCCCGACATCGACGCCGACCGCGACCTGCGGATCGTCGGCCGGCTCTTCGGGCCGCTGACCGTCGTCTCCCTCCTGGCCCCCGCACTGGTCGGCGGGCTCGTCACCGGCACCTGGGCCGGTGCGCTGACCGGGTTCTTCTGGGCCGGCGTCATGCGGATGGCGCTGCTGCACCACGTCACCTGGTCGGTGAACTCGGTCTGCCACGTCGCCGGCAGGCGCCCGTTCGCCAGCCGGGACAAGGCCACCAACTTCTGGCCGCTCGCCCTGCTGTCCTTCGGGGAGAGCTGGCACAACTCGCATCACGCCGACCCCACAGGCGCACGCCACGGTGTACTGCCGGGCCAGATCGACCCGTCGGCACGTCTGATCCGGATCTTCGAGAAACTGGGCTGGGCCCACGACGTCCGCTGGCCGAGCCCGGACCGCCTCAGCGCCCGCCTGCTGCCCGAGCCGGCCGGCCGGCCGGAGTCGGCGGCCTGACGCCCCTCCCGGCGAAACCGCCGGACGCGGGGTCCTCGGGCACCGCGTGTCCCGCCTGGACTCACCCGGACACCAGCAGCTCCGTCCACTCCTCGGCCACCCGCTCCAGCGAGAACCCCTCCCGCACCTGTTCGCGGGCCGCCGCCCCGGCGGACTGCCAGTCCTCCTGTTCGGCGAGGCCGGTGATCGCGTCGGCCATCGCCTCGGGGGTGTCGTGGATCCAGCGCCGGTCGTAGATCTCGTCGGCGCCCGGCCACGGCAGCAGCGCGGGTACGGCGCCGGAGGCCATGCCCTCGGCCGGCGAGAGGTGGAAGCTCTCGTCGTCGCTGGTGGAGAGCACGTGGCCGATCCGGCGCAGCCAGTTGGGGACGTCGGGGCCGAACTGGTCGAAGACGACGGCCCCTTCGAGGAGCGGCGAGGTCTGCATGCGGCGCAGGATCGCGTCGTAGTGCTCGCGTTCCTCGGGCTTGTTCCAGATCCACCAGTACTCCCACGGCGGCTTGGACTTGACCGAGAGGTGCCAGCGCCGGTCGCGGGCGCGGAGTGCTTCGAGGACGTCGAGGCCGAGGTCGAGGCGTTTACGGCTGGGCGCGATGCCGATCATGCCCAGGCGGTGGCGGGCGCCGGGCGCCTTGGGCCGGTCGAGCTGGTCGACGTCGACCCAGTTGCCGATCGTGGTGATCTTCGCCGCGGGCCAGCCGGTGCGGTCCCGGGTGGCGCGGGCGTAGTAGGGGCTGACGCACACCACCCGGTCGACGGCGTCGATGTCGACCTGCCGCGGGTATCCGGCGTCGAGTTCGAAGCGGTGCAGGCGCACGATCAGCCGGCTGCCGCGCCGCTTGTGGCGGCTGTACCAGATGGCCGCCGGGCCGCACCACTCGACGACCACCACGTCGGCCCAGGCGGCGAGTTCGCGGCTGGCGGCGGCGTCGTGCCGGGCGAGCGCGGGCCAGGCGTCGATCCGGACGTCGAGGCCGGGCAGCGCGCGGAGGTGGTCGAGGAGACGGGTGAGGAACTTCAGGTCGTGGCCGGCGACGCCGACCCGCAGCGGGCGGGCCCGGTCGGCGACGGCGGCGGGTGCGGCGGGGAAGGCACGGTCGAGGTGGCCGCGCCAGCGGGCCGCCGCGGCCTCCATGGTGTACTCCCGGGCGGCCGCCGCGCACCGGTCGGCGGCGAGGTGCCGGGCGGCGGTGTCGCGTACGGCGAGACAGACGGCGTCCGCCGCGTCCGCGAGGGTGGCGGTGCCCGGGACGAACAGGGGGTAGTCGGCGCCGAGCAGGGCCTCGTGGGCGGGGGTGCGGTTGAGCACGACGGGCAGGCCGAGGGAGCCGAACTCCAGTACTTTGGTGGAGAGTTCGAGGCTGGCGTCGAGGGAGGCGTCGCGCCAGCCGAGGCCGAGGTCGCAGTCGGCGGCGAGGCGCATGGCCTCCTCGCGCGGTACGCCGCCGTGGTGGACGACCTCGGGGGTGGTGCGCAGCGCCTCGGCCATGGCGGTGTCGAAGCCGGGGTGGCCCGGGTCCTTGTGGATCTTGTCGCCGACGGCGTGCAGTTCGGTCCTGATGCCGCGTTCGGCCAGCATCGCGGGCAGCCGGGTCATGGGCAGGGTGTTCCAGCGGGGCGCGAACTTGCCGGTGTAGACGAGGCGTACGGGATCGTGCAGGCCGTTCCGGGCCGGGACCGGGAAGCCCGGCTCGGGCACCGCGGGCGGGCAGAGCACGGACCGGCCGCAGGCCTCCGGCACCCAGGCCTCCAGAAAACAGCGCAACTCCTCCGTCTGGCACAGGAGTTGCCGGGAGGCCGCGGCGATCCGGGCGAGGTCGGCGCGGGCCTCCTCGGTCATGTCGGCCGGGGACTGCGGGATGTCGGTGAGGTAGGCCCAGATCCGGCCCTCGAAGGCGCCGTCGCCGACGATCTGCTTGACCAGCCGGCGGCCGCGCAGCACCAGCAGGTCGCAGGGCTCCTCCGCGTCCAGCCGGGCGAGCAGCTGCGAGGCCTGGAAGGGCGAGAGGGGGTGCGCGCCCTGGCCGGGGACGAGGTGTTCCTCGTACGGCCGCACCACGGTGACCCCGGGCAGGCCTGCGAGGGGGTCGGTCAGCCTGCCCGTCTCGACCGGGGCCTTGAGGACGAGGCGGGTCCGGCAGCCCGCGCGGGACAGGGCCTGGACCGTCGACTGGGCCCAGACGGCGGAGCCGTCGATGAGGTTGAGGTCCACGTCGCCGTAGACGAGCGCCCTGAGGGTGCGGGTCATGACGGTTCCTTTCCACGCACGGCGAACAGGCGGTGCCCGGCCCGCGACCAGGTGTCCGGCGGGGTGCCGGTGTCGAGGAGGGACCGGCGCACGAGCAGCGGCTTCAGGGCCGGTACGAAGGCGTAGTCGTCGGCGGCGGGGGTGTGGCCCACCGCGTCGGCGCCCGAGAACTCCTGGGCGCAGAGCAGGTCGAGGAGGTGGGTGTCCGGGCGGTCCTCGGTCAGGTCCGTCCAGTCGGCGACCCAGGGTGCGGTGGGCGGTCCGGCGTGCACGGCGACCGAGGCGGCGGTGAGTTCGTCGAGGGCGAGGCCCGCCGGGTCGGCGACGACCACCTCGGCCGGCCGGTGCAGCTGGCCGAGCGCCTGGGCGACGAGCCGGGCCACGTCGGTGGCGTCCCGGGGCGCGGCGAGGACGGCGATCCGGCGCTCGGCGAGCGGGTCGGGGCCGCCGGTGAGGGCGGCGAGCCGGGCCAGCCGGACCCGGGTACTGTCCTGCACGAAGACGTCCCGGAGCCGGTCCCGGCCGTCGGTGACCGGGTCGAGGCGGAAGAGCGCCGTCCCGGTGTCGCCGTCGAGGACGCTGTCCCAGGGCAGCAGGGACAGCCCCGGGGCGGACGACGCCGGGCCGTCCCGCCACAGCACCGCGGTACGGCCCAGCCCCCTTGCCCGGGAGACCAGTTCGGCGAGCCGCCGGTCCAGGTCGGGGGCGAGCCCGGTGCCGGTGAGCGACCAGGGCCCGTCCTGGGCCGCACAGGCGCTCAGCTGGACGAGGAAGACGTCCGGGTCGGTGCGCTCGACCAGCAGCCGCCCGTCGTGCGGCAGCACCCGGCTGACCACCGCGTCCGCCGCGAAGTCCTGGGCGGTGCCGTCCGTGAGCACGCCGGTGATCACCAGCCGGTCGCGGGGCGCGACGGACAGGGCGCGGTGGGAGAGGTGGAAGCGGTCGTCGGCGTGCGGCTCCGGCGCGAAGGCAGGGGCTGAGACGGCGGCCCGGGAGCCGGCGGGGCGGCCCTTGGCCTTCCGCTGCCGCCACAGCCCGTACAGCTCGCCCGGCAGCCGGGCCGCGCGGCGCTTCGGCGACCGGGCCGCCGACACCAGTGCCTTGCCGACCCGGAGCGCGGTGGAGCCCTCCAGCATGGACACCCGCGCCTCCAGCACGCCGGTCCGCTCCCGGGCCCGGCACAGCGCGGAGGAGAGCTGGTCCTTGTCCCGCAGGGCGGCGGCGAGCCGTTCGGCGAGGCCGTCCTCGCGGGCGGTCTCCAGGGCGCGGGCGGTGTCCTCGGCGGCCCGCTCCAGGTCGATCAGGCGGGCCCGTTGGGAGCGGGAGACGAAGTCGGCCAGGACGTACTCGTCGGCGATCCTCAGGGCGGTGGCGAAGCCGTCGGCCGGCAGCGGGCGGCCGAACCAGTCGTGCGGGGGCAGGAGTTCCTCGGTGCAGGCGAACACCGCCCCGGCGTGCAGGTGGGTGTAGCCGAGCGAGGCGGCGTGCAGCACCTGGCAGCGGTGTGCCACCAGGGCGTCGAGGAGCCGGTGGTAGGGCAGGTCGGTGCCGGGGTGGCCGAAGACGATCAGGCCGCGGCCGCCGGGCCGCATCCGTTCCAGTGCGGCCAGACAGTCCGCCTCGGCGCCGTGCAGGGCGGGGTCGGGTCCGTAGCAGAGGAGCATCAGCTCCCCTTCGCCGACGGGTTCCTCGTGCCGCCGCAGCTCGACGCCGGGCGGCAGGTGCAGATAGGGGTCCAGACACAGGCCGCCGCTCGTCGCGTCCACGACCGAGGTCACGTCGTCCAGGTGCGGGTGGAGCAGATCGGTCAGGCGCATCAGCGGGTCCTTGTGAAGACATGGAAGCCGACCCGGTTCTCGCGGAAGCCGTAGGGCCGGAAGAGGGTGTGGCGCAGGCCCAGGGGATCGAGTTCCTCGCGGTAGGCGGCGATCGGCCGGTGCAGGATGTAGTCGCCGCGCGGGACGGGTTCGTCGGTGTTCTCGTCGGTGACGATCAGCCGGCCGGTGATCCGGACGAGCGAGGCGAGGTTGCGCAGGCTCGCGGCCCACTGCGCGTCGTCCAGGACGTGGAAGAGGACGTCCACACACATCACCACGTCGTAGAGCCAGGGGCTGCGCCACTCGTCGAGGGCGGCGACGGTGAAGCGGGGGCCGCCGCCCTCGGCCCGCGCGTGGGTGACGGCCGCCTCGCTGGCGTCGAAGGCGTCGACGCGGTGGCCGCAGCGGGCGAGGGATCGGGCGAAGTGCCCCTTGCCGCAGCCCGCGTCGAGGACGAACAGCGGGGAGGCGGGGCTGGACAGGTCGCCGATCAGGGTGAGGAGCTGGCCGAGCCGGATCGCGTAGAAGATCTCGTTGCCGGGCCGGTCCAGGCCGATGTGGCCGCCGGAGGCGAGGTCGTCGCGTTCGCGGTGCCGGGTGTCCCAGTAGGTCAGAGGGGCTTCGGGGTAGGTACGGGTGGCGTCAGTCATGGCGCTCCAGCCACTCGGTGAGCACACGGGCGATGCGGGGGCCGGCCTTGCCGTCCCACAGCGGTGGTCCCTCGGGGTCGGCCGCCGTCTGCCCGTCGAGGACCTTGCGCAGGGCGGGCACCAGTTCGCTGTGCCGGACCAGGCGGTTGGTGCCGTGGGTGACGGTGACCGGGCGTTCGGTCGTGGTGCGCAGCGTCAGGCAGGGCACGCCGAGCACGGTGGTCTCCTCCTGGACGCCGCCCGAGTCGGTGATCACGGCGGCGGCCCCGCGGACCAGGCCCATGAACTCGACGTAGCCGAGCGGTTCGAGGAGATGGATGCCGGGCGCGTCGGCGAGGCCCGCCTTGCGCAGCGCCTCCCGGCCGCGCGGGTGCAGGGGGACGGCGAGGTCGAGGTGGCCGGCGGCCTCGGTGAGGGCGCGGGCGGCGGCCGCGGCTGCCTCGGGGTCGTCGACGTTGGCCGGGCGGTGCAGGGTGACCACGCCGTACCGCTCGGGCAGTGCGTGGGCGGCGCGGGCGGCGGCCGGGTCGAAATGCTCCAGATGGGTGAGCAGGGTGTCGATCATCGGGTTGCCGACGAAGTGCAGCCGACCCGGGTCGACGCCCTCGCGGGCGAGGTGGCCGACGGCCTCCGGGCTGGTGGCGAAGAGCAGCTCGGCGAGCTGGTCGACCAGGCGCCGGTTGACCTCCTCCGGCATCGCCATGTCGAAGCTGCGCAGCCCCGCCTCGACATGGGCCACCGGGATGCCCAGCTTGGCGGCGGCCAGGGCCGCGGCCAGGGTGGAGTTCACGTCGCCGTAGACGACGACCAGGGCCGGGGCGCGGGCGAGCAGCTCGCCCTCCAGCGCCACCAGCAGGTCTGCGGTCTGCCTGGCGTGGCTGCCGGAGCCGACGCCGAGGTCGGTATCCGGGGCGGGCAGGCCCAGCTCCCGGAAGAAGATGTGCGACATCCGTTCGTCGTAGTGCTGACCGGTGTGCACCAGGACCTGGTCGTGCCCGGTCGCGCGCAGGGCGGCGACGACGGGCGCGGCCTTCACGAAGTTCGGCCTGGTCCCTACGACATGGAGTACGCGGCCGTTCATGTCGTACGTTCTCCGCTCTGTCGGCCTACCTTGGCGACATGGCCCGACGTCCGTCCCGGTACCTGCCGCGTGGTGTGCTGCGGTTCCCCCGTGCACTCAGCTTGGCCGCATCCGTCGCCTGGGGCGAGTTGCGGCACGACCCCGCCCGGGCCGCGCTGCTCGGCGTACGGCTGCTGCCGGGGCGGGTGCGGCGCGGGCTGAAACCCGTCGAGAGACGGCTCGCCGCCCGGGCCCGTACGGCCGGGCCCACCGCCGTCCCGTCCGCCGCCCGGGTCGCGGCGCCCGCCGGGCGGGGGGTGCGGCCCGAGCCGGGCCGGGTGCTCCATCTGGTCACCAACGGACTGCCGTTCAAACACGCCGGCTACACCGTGCGCACCCAGGCCCTCGCCGAGGCCCAGCGGGCCGCCGGGCTCGACCCGCACGTGGTGACCCGGATCGGGTTCCCGGTGGCGCAGGGCGTCCTGGACGCCCGCCCGTCTCAGGTCGTGAACGGGGTGCCGCAGCACCGGCTGCTGCCGTACGGGCTGCCCTACGGCCAGGGGGCGGTCCTGGCCCGCAACGCCGAGCTGGCCGGGCGCCTGGTGGAGCGGCTGCGGCCGGCGGTGCTGCACGCGGCCACCGACCACGGCAACGGGCGGGTGGCGCTGGCCCTGCGGGAGACTTACGGGCTGCCGGTGGTGTACGAGGTGCGGGGGTTCCTGGAGGAGACCTGGCTGACCCAGGCTCCCGGCCGCGGTGCGGACGACCCGTCGTACCGGGCCCGGCGCGCCCTGGAGACGTACTGCATGCGCGGGGCCGATCTGGTGCTGACGCTGGGCGCGGCGATGAAGGCCGAGATCGTGGGCCGCGGGGTGCCCGAGGAGCGGGTTCTGATCGTGCCCAACGCGGTGGACGACGCCTTCCTCGCCCCGCCGCCGGACGGGGCGGAACTGCGCGCCCGGCTCGGCATCGCGGCGGACGACTTCGTGGTGGGCACCGTGAGCAGCCTTACTCCACACGAGGGAATCGGCACATTGCTCCATGCGGGTGCCGAACTGCGCCGTCGGGGTGTCCCGCTGCGGCTGCTGATCGTCGGCGACGGACCGGAGCGCGGCCGGCTCCAGGCGCTGGCCGGACGGCTCGGGCTGGGCTCCGGCGCCGCCCTGTTCACCGGGCGTGTGCCGCACCACCAAGTGCGCGCCTACCACGGTGTTCTGGACGTCTTCGCGGTGCCGCGCACCGACGAACGGGTCTGCCATCTGGTCACCCCGCTCAAGCCGGTCGAAGCGATGGCGAGCGGTCTTCCCGTGGCGGCCAGTGATGTCACAGCCCTACGAGAACTGGTGAAAGACGAAGTGAACGGGCGGCTCATCCCGCCTGAATCTCCGCAGGCTTGGGCAGAAGCTCTCGAAGTATTGCTCTACAGTCGAAATCGGCGGCATGAATGGGGAGCATCCGCCCGCGCGCTGGTGGCGCGTGAACGCACCTGGAAAAGGGTCGCTGCCACGACCCGAGACGCGTACCGCGCTCTTGGATGTGTCTGAGACCCCGCGCCCGGAACCGCTCACCGTCCGGGCTCTTCGGATCCATACGGCGTCTGCCGTTGCTGCCGTCGAGGGCGGAGTGAATCCCTATGCAGGTCGAAAAGGCCGTACCGCTCGGGGAATCGAGCGCATCGCTCGGGGATGAGGAACAGACCGACAGTTACGAACTGGCCGTCATCGGACTCGGCTACGTCGGGCTCCCGCTCGCGCGGGAGGCGTCGCTGGTCGGCCTGAGAGTGGCCGGGCTCGACCTCGACCCACGGGTCGTGGAGGGCCTCAACGCCGGGCACTCCCATGTGGACGACGTCTCCGACGAGGACGTCGCCCGGATGCGGGCGGCCGGGTTCACCGCGTACACCGACGACAAGTGCCTGGCCCGGGCGCAGACCGTGGTGATCTGCGTGCCGACCCCGCTCAGCGAGGACGGCGGCCCCGACCTGAGCGCGGTGACCTCCGCCGCGCGGGCGGTGGCGGGCCGGCTGCGCCGCGGGCGGCTCGTCGTCCTGGAGTCGACCACCTATCCGGGCACCACCGAGGAGATCGTCAGGCCGCTCCTGGAGGAGTCGGGGCTGCGGGCCGGCGAGGACTTCGCGCTGGCCTTCTCACCGGAGCGCATCGACCCCGGCAACACCACGCACGGGCTGCGCCAGACGCCCAAGGTGGTCGGCGGCTGCACCCCGGCGTGTGCGGCGAAGGCCGCCGCCTTCTACGGCAAGCTCGTCGACACGGTCGTGCAGGCGAAGGGCACCCGCGAGGCCGAGATGGCCAAGCTCCTGGAGAACACCTACCGGCACGTCAACATCGCCCTGGTCAACGAACTGGCCATCCTCTGCCGCGAGTTGCACGTCGACGTGTGGGACGCGATCCGCTGCGCCGGGACGAAGCCGTTCGGTTTCCAGCCCTTCCGGCCGAGCGCCGGGGTGGGCGGGCACTGCATCCCGATCGACCCCAACTACCTGTCCTACAAGGTGCGTTCGATCGGCTACGAGTTCCGGTTCGTGGAACTCGCCCGGGAGATCAACGCGCACATGCCGGAGTACGTCGTCCGGCGCGCCCAGGACCTGCTCAACCACGAGGGCCGGGCGCTGCACGGCTCCCGGGTGCTGCTCCTCGGCGTCACCTACAAGCCGGACGTCGCCGACCAGCGCGAGGCACCGGCGGTGCCGGTGGCCCGGCTGCTGCGGGAGCGGGAGGCCGAGATCGCCTTCCACGACCCGTTCGTACCTGCCTGGTTCGTGGACGGGGAGGCCGTGCCGCGGGTCACCGACGTCATGGCCGCGGTGCGGTCGCACGACCTGACGATCCTGCTCCAGGACCACTCCGCCTACGACCTCCCGGCCCTCGGCGACGAGGCCCGCCTGCTCTTCGACACCCGGGGGCGGATCTTCCGGCCCGGCGTCGAGGTGCTGTAGCCGACCCGTGTAGCAACTCCCCTTCCGTGGCTCGGAGTCGAAGGGCTCCGAGCCACGGAGCCGAAAGGCGCTCAGATGCGGATACTCGTCGTCACCGTCGTCCACCACCCCGAGGACGCGCGCATCCTGCACCGGCAGATCACCGCGCTGCGGGACCGCGGACACCACGTCGTCTACGCGGCGCCGTTCTCGGCCCGCGAGGTGCGGCCCCGCCCGGACCTCGAAGGCATCGACCTGCCGCGGGCCGCGGGCCGCAGCCGCCGCGCGGCCGTGGGCGCGGCCCGGACCCTGCTGGCCCGGCGCGGCCACGAGGCGGACCTGATCCTGCTGCACGACCCGGAGCTGCTGCTGGCCCTCCCCGGCACCCTGCGCCGCTGGCGGCGGTCCGGCACCGGTCCGGTGGTCGTCTGGGACGTGCACGAGGACACCGCGGCCGCGCTCGCCATGAAACGCTGGGTGCCGGGAGCACTGCGGCCACCGCTGCGGCTCGGTGTCCGCGCGGCCGAACGGCTGGCGGAGCGGCATCTGCGACTGCTGCTCGCCGAGGACGCCTACCAGGAGCGGTTCCGCCGCAGCCATCCCGTGGTACCGAACTTCACCACCGCCCCGACCGCGGCACCGGAACCGCCGGGCACCGAACGGGTCGTCTACGTCGGTCACCTGTCACGGGCGCGCGGCGCGCTGGACCTGATAGAGACGGCCCGGCACCTGGGCCCCGGCCTGCGCGTCGAGGTGGCCGGCGCGGCCGACCCCGACGTCCGGGACGCGCTCACGGCCGCCGACCGGGACGGCGTCCTGCGCTGGCACGGCTTCCTGCCCAACGACCGTGCCCTCGCCCTGTTCCCGGGCGCCCTGGCCGGCCTCTCCCTCCTGCACGACCAGCCCAACTACCGCCATTCGCGGCCCACCAAGGTCGTGGAGTACATGGCCCACGGCGTCCCCGTCATCACCACGCCCACCCCGCTGGCCGCGGACATGGTGGAGCGGCACGGCTGCGGGCTCGTCGTCCCGTACGAGGATCCGCGGGCTGCGGCGGAGGCGATCCGCAGGCTGAGCACCGACGCGATCCTGCGTCACACCGCGGCCCAGCGCGGCCGTGAGGCGGCCCTCACCCACTTCAACTGGCCGGACAAGGCTGCAGAGTTCACGCAGTGGCTGGAGACCTGGGTACGGGAGGAGACCGGTGCTAGGCGCGCGGGTGACGCGGCTCGTACAAGGCGACCTCGCCTCCGCCCGGCAACCGGAGGGCCGTCACCCGGCCCCAGGCCGCGACCTGGACGGGTCGGCTGAACTCGACCCCCTTGCCGGTGAGTTCGGTGACCGTCTCGTCCAGGTCGTCGCACATCAGCATCAGTTCGTGCGAGGGCTCGCCGTCGGCCGGATGGCACGCCACCTCGGCCGGCGGCAGCCGGAAGATCAGCCAGCCGTGCCCCACGTCGACGTGCGGCCAGTCCAGCACGTCCCTCAAAAAGGCCCGGTCCGCCTCGGCGTCGCGGGTGTAGATCACCACATGTGCCCCATTGATCACGCGCGGAGGCTAGTCCCGGGAGGCCGGGACGGCAAGGACCTCGCGTCACGCGTTGGACCAGCCGCGCTCGCAGAGCACCAGCCGGTACCCGTCCGGGTCCTCGACCGTGACGCCCCACCGGTTCCAGTACGGGTTCGGCGAGGGCACCCGCTTGCCGCCGTGCTCCTCCAGCCGGGCGACCAGGTCCGCCGGCACCGGCCCGTCGACGTAGACGACCAGCAGGTCCTCCTCGGTGGGCCGGGGCTCCACGGGCCGGGCGGGCTCGTGCACCAGTTCCAGATGCCAGTCGGCGTCCGGCCAGCCCAGCATCAGCAGGTCGTGCTCGCCGGGTTCCGGCCCGCCCTCGGCCCGCCACACCACACCGAGCCCCAGCCCCCGCACCCAGAACCGCTCGGCCACCGCCAGGTCCCGGGAGGGCCGGGCGATCCGGATGTGACTACGGCCGTCGACGGACATCGTGACCTCTTCCCGAGCTGCCGTTTCCTCCTCCGCAGCCTAGGTGTGCGCCGCTCGCGCGGCCATCGGCCGATCGCCCTGCACCACAGGTCCTAGGCCCCGTCAGGCGCGCGGCATGCCGTACGCCCGCTCCACGCGCAGCCGCAGCACCAGCCGGCGGTCGCGGACCATCGCGGCGCGGTAGTCGTCCCAGTCGGGGTGCTCGCCGCGGACGTCGCGGTAGAGGCGGATCAGCTCCTCGACGGTCGCGTCGTACGGGTCCTCCGCCACCGGCGACAGCTCGGCGATGCCCTCGGCGACCGTGTAGGCCCAGCGGTCGGGGCTCGTGACGTGGTACGAGGCGCGGGGGTCGCGGCGCAGGTTGCGGGTCTTGGCGCGGTCGTCGGTGATCGACACGCGCACGGTCCGCTCGTCGGGGTCGTAGGCGTGGTTGACGTTGGACAGCTGGGGGCGTCCGTCGCTCTTGAGGGTGACCAGCACCCCGTCGTGTCCTTCGCCGAGCAGCTTCAGAAGAGCTTCCTGGGTCATGTCGGGTGGAACCCCGCCGCGTCCGTCAGGCATTCCCGCCGCCGCTTCCCCGCCCACTCGGACGTCTCCCGGCCATCGCACGCCGGTGCCGCACCCAACCGGCCGTGCGCGGAGAGTGGCCGTCGGGCCACAGTGCGGTCGCACCGGGCGCACAATGTGCCGCGCCGGGCCGGGTGTGCCCGGAGTCGGCGCGGGGCGGCGCGGGCATGTACGAACTGATGAGCCATCATGACCTGCCGTACGACTCGGGCGCCCGGCCGTGCTCGGCGTGGCGGCGGCGCGTCCGTTTCCGGGGTCCCCTCTATAGCGTCCGTCACACCACACGTGGATGAGCGGGACCGTTCCCCTCTTCCTGCGCGACGATGAGGTCCGAGGTCGGACCGCACCGCGGACGACACGACCCAAGGAGAGCGATGGCACAGCTGCGACAGGAAGTCGACCCCGGTGAGGTGGGGCTGGACGTGAAGGCGCTCGACCGCCTCGACCAGCACTTCGCCCACTACGTCGACGAAGGGCGGCTGCCCGGTTACCTGGTGGCCGTGGCACGCGGCGGCCGGGTCGCCCACCTCACCGCCCAGGGCCACCGCGACCGCGCGGCCGGGCTGCCGGTCGAGGCGGACACCATCTGGCGGGTCTACTCCATGACCAAGCCGGTCACCGCGGTCGCCGTGCTGCTGCTCATGGAGGACGGGCTGCTGTCGCTGGACGACCCGGTCGACCGGTTCCTGCCGGAGTTCGCCGCCCCGCGGGTCCACGTCTCCGGTTCGGGCGACGACATGGTGACCCGGCCGGCCGACGGCCCGATCCGGATCCGCCATCTGCTCACCCACACCGCCGGGTTGACCTTCGCCTTCTACCACACGCACCCCGTGGACGCCTGCTACCGCGAGGCGGGCCTGGAGTTCTCGGTGCCGTCGGGCGCGGACCTCGCCGAGGCGATGGCGGTGTACGCCCGGATGCCGCTCCAGTTCGAGCCGGGCGCCCAGTGGAACTACTCCGTCGGCTTCAACGTGCTCAGCCGGGTCGTCGAGGTGGCCTCCGGGCAGCGGCTCGACGAGTTCTTCGCGGACCGGATCTTCCGTCCGCTCGCCATGCCGGACGCGGGCCTGCACATCGTGCCCGAACAGGCCGACCGGCTCTCGGAGTTGTACGGCGAGACGGAGGGCGGCGGCATCGAGGTGATCCCCGGGCTGCCGTTGCGCGGCCGCCCCCGCTTCCTGTCCGGCAGCGGGGGTCTCGCGGCCACGGCGTACGACTACCACCGTTTCACGGAGATGCTGCGCCGGGGCGGCGAACTGGACGGCGTCCGGCTGCTGTCCCCCGCCTCGGTCGGGCTGCTCGCCGCCAACCACCTGCCCGGCGGGGCCGACCTGCGGACCTACGGCGCCCCGGTCCACCGGGAACCCGGCAACGACGGGCTCGGCTTCGGCCTCGGCGTCTCCGTGGTGATCGACCCGGACCGCACCCTCTCCCCGAGCAGCCCCGGCGCCTACGGCTGGACCGGCGCGGCCACCACCGCGTTCTGGGTCGACCCCACCCACGACCTGACCGTGCAGTTCCACACCCAGCTCCGGCCGAAGACCCTGAAGGTCTTCCCGGACCTGCGCCGGCTGGTGCACGAGGCGATCCTGGACTGAGCGCCGTTCACACGAGGTTCGACTCCGGGCGTGGGGCGCCGGCCGCGAACCGGCCGGCGCCGAGCGGGCGGACGTCCAGGAAGGGGGCGCGGCCCAGATACAGGTCGCGCACCACCTCGCCGACCGCCGGTGCCTGCAGGAAGCCGTGGCCGGAGAACCCGGTGGCGTACAGGAACCGGGAGACCGAGGGTGCCTCGCCGATCAGCGCGTTGTGGTCGGGGGTGTTCTCGTACAGGCCCGCCCAGCCGCCGGTGCGGCGCAGGTCGAGCAGGGCCGGGGCGCGGCGTTCCATCGCCGCGTACAGGCGCGGGATCCACCGGTCGTGGGTGTCGGTGGCGAAGCCCGGCCGTTCGTCGGGGTCGGACATGCCGAGCAGCAGTCCCGGGCCCTCGGCGTGGAAGTACAGGCTGGTGGTGAAGTCGATCGTCATCGGGAGCGTCGGCGGCAGTCCCGGTACCGGCTCGGTGACCGCGATCTGCCGGCGCAGCGGCTGCACCGGCAGGTCGACGCCGGCCATCGCACCGACCGCCCGCGACCAGGCGCCGGCCGCGCAGATCACGGTCTCGGTGACGATCCGGCCGAGGGTGGTGTGCACGGCGGTGATGCAGGGGCCGTCCCGTTCGACGCCGGTGACCTCGGTGTGGCGCAGGACGCGGGCGCCGTGGGCGCGGGCGGCGGCCGCGTAGCCGTGCACGACGGACTCGGGCGTGCAGTGGCCGTCGTCCGGGGAGTAGGCGGCGGCCAGCAGTCCGTCGGTGGCGATCAGCGGGGAGAGCCGGGCCGCCTCCTTCGGGGTGAGCATCCGGCTGGGCACGCCGAGGTGGTTCTGCAGCCGGACGCCCGCCTCGAAGGAGGCGACCTCCTCGGGGGTGGAAAGGAGGAAGAGGTAGCCGACGCGGTGCAGTCCGATGTCGTACCCGATCTCCTCGCCGAAGCGGGCGAAGGCCTCTAAGCTGCGCGCGCCCAGCTGGATGTTGAGCTCGTCGGAGAACTGGGCACGCACACCGCCCGCGGCCTTCGAGGTGGATCCGGCGGCGAGTTCGTCGCGTTCGACGAGGACGACGTCGCGGACGCCCGCCCTCGCGAGATGGCAGGCGATGCTGGTGCCCATCACCCCGCCGCCGACGATCACGACCTGGGCCCGAAGATTCACGCGTGTCCCTCCTGTCGGTCTCCCCCGATCCTTCCCCGGGAGGCCGCCCGGTACCTCAGGACCAGTGCGCCACCGCGTCCAGGTGGGGCAGCACGTGGTCGAGACGCTCGCGCTTCGTCCGCAGGTAGGTGATGTTGTTCTCGCACGGCTCGATGAGCAGCGGGACCGTTTCGGCGACCTCGATGCCGTGCCGTACCAAGGACTCTCGTTTGCGCGGGTTGTTGGACATCAGGCGTACCGAACGCACCCCGAGGTCGCTCAGGATGCCGGCGGCGACGCCGTAGTCACGGGCGTCCACGGGCAGTCCGAGCGCGAGGTTGGCCTCGACCGTGTCCAGGCCCTCCGCCTGCAGGGCCATCGCGCGCAGCTTGGCCAGCAGGCCGATGCCGCGGCCCTCGTGACCCCTCAGGTAGACGACGATGCCGCTGCCTTCGGTGACGACCGCGCGCAGCGCGGCGGCGAGCTGGTCGCCGCACTCGCAGTGCTGGGAGCCGAAGGCGTCCCCGGTCAGGCACTCGGAGTGCAGCCGGGTCAGCACCCGGTCGCTGTCGATGTCCCCGTACACCAGGGCGACTTGCTCGTCACCGCGGTCGTGGTCCAGGTAGCCGATCGCCTGGAATTTCCCGTAGACGGTGGGCAGCGGTGCATTCACGACGCGTTCCACGCCCGAACGCCGTGGGGACTTCTTGCCGAGTACGCCGATGTTCTCTGTCATGATCTGATTCCTAAGAGGAGACGAAAGGCCGTGAATGATGAGTGGTTCGGGCGCGCGTACGGCGGCATACGGCTTGGTGCCGACGGACACTACGGAAGAGGTACGGACCAGGGGGGCGGGCGTTTCAACACAGGTCGCCGTCCTTCCCGTGGGGAGCTTCGAACAGCACGGCCCCTACCTTCCGCTCGCGACGGACACCCTCGTCGCCTGTGCCGTCGCCCGGGAGATCGCCGCCGCGTACCCGGTGCACCTCCTCCCTCCGGTGACGGTCTCCTGCTCGCACGAGCACGCGGCCTGGCCGGGGACCGTCAGCATCTCCGCGGTGACGCTGCACGCGGTGGTGAACGACATCGCCGGCTCGCTGCGCCGCTCGGGCGTCGAGGCGCTGGTCGTGGTCAACGGCCACGGCGGCAACTACGTGCTGGGCAACGTCGTACAGGAGGCGTCCGCGCGGGGCGAGCGGATGGCGCTGTACCCGGCCGCGGAGGACTGGGAGGCAGCCCTGGAGCGGGCCGGGGTGGAGACCTCGGCGCTCACCGACATGCATGCCGGAGAAATCGAGACCTCCATTCTGCTGCACGCTCATCCCGAATTGGTCCGCCCTGGTCACGAGTCTGCCGATTTCATCGCTGACGACCGTCGTCATCTCCTCACCCTGGGAATGTCCGCCTATACCGAGTCGGGCGTCATCGGCCGTCCTTCCCTGGGCTCGGCGGAAAAGGGGAAGGAACTCCTGTCGAGCCTCGCGGATTCCTTCGGCGCGATTTTCGAACTGCTCACCGCCGGGCGGGAGTAGCGCAGCCCCGCGTACCAGCGGACGACCAGGACCACCAGACCCGGCAGGGCCGCCACGAAGCTGAGGACGCCGTAGACGACGGCGGTGGCGAGCCCGCTGTCCGCGCCGAGGCCGGCCGCGGCGAACGCCCAGGCGGTGACGCCCTCCCGGGGGCCCCAGCCGCCGACGTTCAGCGGCAGGCCCATCGCGACCAGCGCCAGGACCGCGATCGGCGTCAGCGCCGCCACCGAGGCGGTGGAACCCGCGACCCGCGCGGCCACCACGAACATCCCGACGTGTCCGGCGAGGATGACCGCCGAGGACAGTGCGACGCCCGGCGCGTTCCGCCGCGACAGCAGCGCGCGGCGGGCCTCGCCGAGGGTGGCGCGCAGGGCACCGGCACGCTTGCCCGGGGCCTTGTTCATGCGGACGGCGACCACGATCGCGCACGCGCCGGCCAGCCCGGCCGCCGCCAGCGGGGCGAAGCTGCGCACCTCGGCGCGCACCGGCGAGGGCAGGATCAGCAACGCGGCCGCGCCGAACACCGTCAACGCGATCTGTCCCGCGGTGCGTTCGAGGACGACGGCGCGGACCCCGCGGCCGATGTCACCCTCGCTCTGCCCGTGCCGGACCGCCCGGTGCACGTCGCCGAGCACCCCGCCGGGCAGGGCCGCGTTGAGGAACAGCGCCCGGTAGTAGTCGCCGACGGCGGGCCCGAGCGGCAGCCTGAGGCCGAGGCTGCGGGCCACCAACTGCCAGCGCCAGGCGCTCAGTACGGTCGTGACCGCGCCGACCGCCAGGCCGACGACCAGCGTCGGGGTGTCGATGCGGCGCAGTCCGTCGAGGAAGACGCCGGTGCCGAGCCGCCACAGCAGCACGGCGATGATGGCGGCTCCGGCGACGGTGCCCAGGTGGGTGCGGACGGCGCGGAGGTTGAGCCGCCGGGGTGCGGCGAGCGCGGCGGCGACGGGCGCGGCCTCGCGGACCAGGGTCGGGGTGCTCATGCGGCGCCTCCGGTCGGCCGGGCGAGCGCGAGCAGGTCGCTGTGGTGCACGACGACCCGCAGTTCGCCGGCCGTGTTGGCGGCGAGCCGTTCGGCCAGGTAGGCGTCGGCGCGGCCGGCCAGATCGGGGCGCTCCTCGACGGCCGCGCCGACCCAGCCGCGCAGCCACTGCTCGGTGAGCGCCTTCTCGTCGGGGCCGAGCCGCCACGCGCTGGGGTGCACCTTCACGGTGGCGCCCCGGTCGGCGAAGGCCTCGCAGGCGGCGGTGACGGCGTCCGGGCCGAGCAGTCCGCCGCGCCGCTGGTGGGCGTTGAACGCCTCGGTGAGTTCCGCGTCCATCGGGTGGGCGGGGGTCAGCTCGACCCGCCCGGCGACCGAGAGGGTGAGCAGCGCGGGGCAGCCGGCCCCGGTGCAGGCCTCGGCGAGTATGTCGACCTCCTCGCGGGTGAGGACGTCCAGGAGAGCGGACGCGGTCACCAGGGAGGCGCCGATCAGCGCGTCGGGGGTGAGCCGGGCGACGTCGCCGCGCCGGGTCTCCACGGTGACCCGGCTGCCGTCGGCGGCCGCGCGGGGCGAGGCGACCGCGGCGAAGTGCAGCAGGTAGGGGTCGCGGTCGTGCAGGATCCAGTGCTGGGAGCCGTCCAGACGGGGTGCGAGCCAGCGGCCCATCGAGCCGGTGCCGCAGCCCAGGTCGTGCACGACGGTCCCGCCCGCCTTGCCGGGCAGGTTGGCCAGCCGGATCCGCAGCGGGTCCAGCAGGTCGTGCGCCCGGGCGGCCGCGTCCGCGCTCTCCCGCAGCTCCAGCCACTCGGGGGCGTACCGCGGCGGTTCCTCGGGACCGGTCTCCCGCAGCCGCACGGTGGCCCGTTCGCCCGGACGGACGACGGGACCGGCTCCGGCGATCACCTCGGAGGGCGCCTGTTCGCGTTCTCGTCCCATTCCCGCATCCGTAACATCCATCGGTCCCGGCTGCGCGGGTATCGCGCCGACCGGAGTAGTGGTCGTGGTCTCGCTGGTCATGCCGCCCTCCGGGGTTCGTCAGGGAGCCGCAGCAGGACTCCGGCGAGGCTGCGGGCGGTGGTCGCCCAGCCGTCGAGTGCCGCCCGCCGGCCGCGCGCGGCGGCCTTGAGGCGGCGGCGTACGTCCGCCTCGCCGAACCAGCCGCGCAGTTCGGCGGCGAGCGCGGCGGGGTCCTCCGGCGGCACGAGGATGCCGGGCACCCCGCCGTCGGGGGCGCGGCCGACCGCTTCCGGCAGGCCGCCGACATCGGTCGCGAGCACCGGGATGCCGCGGGCGAGGGCCTCGGTGACGGCCATGCCGTAGGTCTCGGCGTACGAGGTGAGGACCATCAGGTCGGCGGCCGCGTAACTGGCGTCCAGGTCGGCGCCGGCGCGCGGGCCCGCCAGGTGCAGCCGGTCCGTCAGCCCGTGCTCCGCGATCAGCGACCGCAGGTGGGCGACGTACTCCGGAGCCGCGTCGAGACCGCCGACGCAGGTGCAGGTCCACGGCAGGTCCCGGACCGCCGCGAGCGCCTCGACGAGCCGGTGCTGACCCTTGCGCGGGGTGACGGCGGCGACGCACAGCAGGTGCGAGACGCCGTCGGTGCCGGCGGCCAGCGGGGCGATGTCGGCGCCCGGGGCGGCCACATGGACCCGCTCGGGGGCCAGGCCGTGGTGCGAGACCAGCCGTCGTACCGCCCAGTCGCTGGTCGCGATCACGGCCGGTACGGCGCGCAGCACCGTGCGCTCGCGGGCGTCCAGGTCGGCGGCGACGGCCGCCTCGAGCCCGGTCTCGGCGCCGAGCGGGAGGTGCACGAGTACGGCGAGCCGCAGCCGCTCCGTCTCAGGTACGACGATCTCCGGGACTCCGCAGGCCACCAGACCGTCCAGCAGGACGGCCGTGCCGTCGGGCAGTTCCCGCAGGGTGCGGGCCAGGGCGTCGCGGGCGGCCGTGTCGGGGCGCGGCCAGGAGCCGGGCACCGCGTGCTTGGTGACCTGCCAGCCGAAGCCGGGCAGGTCGAGGCAGACCCGCCGGTCGTAGGCGTTGCCGCCGCTCGGGTTGGCCGGGTCGTCGACGCCGCCGGGCATGACGAAGTGCACGTTGCGCAGGGACATGGGGAGGATCCCGATGTTCGCCGGAGTCTCGCTGTCGGTGGTGGACACGCGCTGTGCGGGCACGTAGGTGAGGGCCGGTTTGCGGCCGACGGTCATGTCGGTCACAGGGCACGCTCGTAACTCGCCCAGGCGACGTGGGACTCGTGGAGGGTGACGGTCAGCCCGGCGAGGCCCCGGGCGCCCTCGCCGAGCGCGCCCTTCTCGATGCGCTCGGCGAGCCGGTCGGCGATGACCTTCGCGAGGAACTCCGTGGAGGTGTTGATCCCGGCGAAGTCGGGCTCGTTGTCCAGGTTTCTGTAGTTCAGCTCGCTGACCACGGCGCCGAGTTCCTGGGTGGCAAGACCGATGTCGACGACGATGTTGTCGTCGTCCAGCTGCTCACGGCGGAAGGTGGCGTCCACCAGGAACGTGGCGCCGTGCAGGCGCTGCGCGGGCCCGAACACCTCGCCGCGGAAGCTGTGGGCGATCATGATGTGATCGCGGACGGTGATGCTGAACAACGGACGACCCTCCAGGTGCGGCGCGTCTGGTCCCCCGGCTGATCCCTGCCGGGGGATGCCCTTAATACGGCTCTTGGCTTCCCCGCGTTCAGTCCACTCTCACTCTTTTCTCAGGTCAGGACCTCTTGGCGGCCCGCACCGGACGTCATTGGACGTTCCGTCAGCCGTTGTCGCCGTAGCGGACCCGGTGGCAGAGGGCCGGAAGCTCCCCGGAGGCGAGTCTCGGAAGCACCTCCGGCAGCTCTTCGAACGCGCTTTCCCCGGTGATGAGGGCGTCCAGCGCCGGGTCGGCCAGCAGGTCCAGGGCCAGGGCGAGCCGGTCGGCGTAGGTGCGGCCGGCGCGGGCGGCCGGGGAGACGGTGCCGACCTGGCTGCTGCGCACGGTGAGCCGGCGGGAGTGGAAGGCCTCGCCGAGCGGGAGGGCGATCCGCCGGTCGCCGTACCAGCTCAGGTCGAGGACCGTGCCCTCCGGCGCGAGGAGCTCCAGCGCGCGGCCGAGGCCCTGCTCGGTGGCGCTGGCGTGCACCACCAGGTCGCACTCCCCGAGGGCGTCCTCGGGGGCCGCGAAGGCCACGCCGAGCGCCTCGGCGGTCTTCTCCCTGGCCGGGTCGGCGTCGACGAGCTGGAGCCGTACGCCGGGGAAGCGGGCGAGCAGGGCGGCGACCGAGCAGCCGACCATGCCGCCGCCGATGACCGCGATCCGGTCGCCGAGCAGCGGCGCCGCGTCCCAGAGGGCGTTCACGGCGGTCTCGACCGTGCCCGCGAGTACCGCACGTGCCGGGGGTACCCGGTCCGGTACCACCGTCACCGCGCTCACCGGAACGACGTAACGCGTCTGATGCGGATACAGACAGAAGACCGTACGCCCGATCAGCCCATCGGGTCCCTGCTCGACCTCGCCGACGCTGAGGTAGCCGTACTTCACCGGACCTGGGAACTCGCCCTCCTGGAAGGGCGCCCGCATCACGGCGTGTTGGCTCTTGGGCACCCCGCCCCGGAACACCAGTGTCTCCGTGCCCCGGCTGACCCCCGAGTACAGCGCGCGCACCAGTACCTCACCCTCGCCGGGCTCCGCGAGGGAGACCTCACGGAGCTCGCCATGGCCCGGAGAGCGGAGCCAGAACGCGCGGGCCGAGGAGTTCATCGGCATCCTCCTGAACGATCGGGAAGTGGTTCACGTACGGAGATGTGCACAGCGAGAAGTGCACAGGCCGCGCACAGTACGCGGCGTTGATCGACTCTGTCACTCGGCCGGAGGACGTGCGGTGGCCCTGAACAACACTTACGAAGCCAGGCTGGTCCAGCAGGAGACCGCTGTGGGAGCGGGCGTGCAGATCCTGTTGCTGGCCCTGCTCGGGACGGCGATCGGCATGGGGCCGGCCGGCTGGCTCACGGGTCTCGCGTTCGCGACAGCCACCTGGGCCGTGCTCTCCCGGGCCCTGCACCGCAGTCGCCCCCGTTCCTTCGGCCCCGCCAACCGGGTGACCCTCGGCCGCGCGATCCTGGTCGGCGGCGTGACCGCCCTGGTCGCCGACTCCTTCGAGAGCTCCCCGCCGGTCACCCTGCTGGTCGGCCTGACGGCCGTGGCCCTCATCCTCGACGGCGTCGACGGCAAGGTGGCCCGCAGGACGGGTACGTCGACCGCGCTGGGCGCCCGCTTCGACATGGAGGTCGACGCGTTCCTGATCCTGGTGCTGAGCGTGTACGTCTCGATGCAGCTCGGCCCCTGGGTCCTCCTGATCGGCGGAATGCGCTACGCGTTCGTCGCGGCCGCGAAGGCCGCGCCCTGGCTGAACGCCCCGCTGCCGCACTCCATGGCCCGCAAGACGGTCGCCGCGATGCAGGGCATCTGCCTGCTGCTGGCCGGCGCGGACCTGCTGCCCTACCTGGCCAACCTGGGCGTGGTGCTGCTGGCGCTCGGCTCCCTGGTGTGGTCCTTCGGCCGGGACGTGCGGTGGCTGTGGCGCAACGCGCGGCCGGCTTCCCTCGAGGCGGCGCCCGCGGTCACAGCGGAGCGCGTGCCGGATTCCGCCGAGGAACTGGAGCTCCTGGAGCTGGCGGTGCGCTGAACCGAGCACGGCGAAGGGGCCCGGACCGGTGAACGGTCCGGGCCCCTTCGCCGTCTACCGACGCACCGACGGGTGTTGGCCTACGACTTCGCGCCCCGCGTCCGTACGACGGCGAACGCGGCCGCCGCCAGGCCCAGGACGCCGACGATCAGGCCCGCGATGCCGAGGCCGCGGGCGGTCGAGTCGCTGGAGTCGGCGGCCGCGGTGGCCGTCTTCCCGCTGCTCCCGGTGGCCGGCGCCGCCGACGCGGCGGAGTCGTCGTCGGCCGCCGTCAGCTTGAGCGTCGGCGCCGGGTTCTCCGGCTCGTCGTCGCCGCTCTGCGCCTCCTCGATCCAGCGGACGACCTTGCCGTCGGAGTAGGTCTGCAGGGTCTTGAAGGTCAGCTGGTCGGTGTCCTCGGGCAGTTGCCCGAAGGCGACGTCGAAGTCCTCGAACTGGCCGGCGCCGATCTTGCCGCCGGTCCAGGTGATCTCGGAGGCGGCCTCGGTGATGGTGCCGTCGTCGGTCTTCACGGGCGTCTTGAGCTTGGTGGTGGTCACCTTGGCGGTCCAGCCGTCGTGCGGGGTGACGAGGACGCCCAGGACCGGGTGGTCGGTGGGCAGGTAGACCTGGACCTTGGTGGTGGCGGCGGTGTCCTCCTCGTTGGGCACGCGGAAGGTGAGCACGCCGTCGGTGGCGCCCTTGGCGTAGCTCTCGGGGTGAACGGTGACGTGCGCGGCGGCGATACCGGCGGCGGCCAGGACCGACACGGCGGCGAGCGCGGTGACGGTGGCGGCGCGGCGGAGGGTCAGTCGGGTGGTGGACATGAGCGAGTCGATCTCCGTACGAGTGAAGTCTGTTTGGGCGTCTTACGACTGTCAGGCCGGGTACGGGATCGGGTTCGGGGGGCCGCGCCGGCTCACCGCGTGCCGCAGCGCGAGCAGCCGGCGGGGCCGTATCGGGCCGGCCGGGGCCAGGCGGGGCCCGCCGGCCGGGACGGGCAGCGGGGCGTCGTGCCACCAGGCGGCCAGACCGGGGACGAGCGCGGCGGCCCGCCTCAGCAGCGACCAGAGCGCGGCCTCGCCGCGCCGCAGCCACCAGGAGGCGACGAGCGCGGCGACGACGTGGGCGAGGGTGGCGTGCGCGGTCAGGACGTGGACGTGCGGGTACTGCTGCGCCACACCGTGAATCCCTGGCATACCAGGCATGCCCGACATATTGGCCATACCGGCCATGGCGTGACCGTGCATGCGCGTGTGGGCCATGGTCATGGCGGGCGCGGGAGCGGCCGGAGTGACGGCGCGGGCCGCGTCGAAGCCGAAGTGCAGACCGGCCTGGGTGAGCAGCATGCCGACGCCGATCTCCGGCAACCCGCGCTCACGCTCCGCGAGGGCCCGCCCGAGGGCGAACACGACTGCGAACCCGGCCGCGTCGGCCCACAGCGGCGGCATGTCGCCCATGGCGAGACCGTGCCCGGCGGCAGCCAGCAGCACGCACACCGCGGCGAACACCGCGGCACGCAGGCTCCGTACCGCCGGTGACGCACTCATGGTGAGCGATCCTCCCACGGTGGGGTGGTACGCGCGGCAGGGACGCCCCGTTCACTCATGGCTGGGGTTTTCCCGTGCGTGTGCCGCGGTCTGCTGTGAGCGCGGTCTGCTGTCACACACGACGGCGCCGCGAACCCGCTCGGCGGCACCGCCAGGCACCCCGGCTTCCGCCGCCTCGCTCCAGCCACTCATCGGGTTCCTCGATGGCGTCGGCCGCTGTGAACGTGAGGCCTGTCTCCGTGTTGTGCCCGGTCGTGGTGCCGTCCGGATTCCGGCTGAAGGAGAGACTCATCACTGCCCCCGTGGCGATCGTCGATCCTGCGCTTGCCCGCACGAATCCAAACGACTCAGGCCGCCACGGAGCTCCCGAACGGGAATGCATCACCCGAACGCGTGAACGTCCCGAGGGGTGCCGCGGGGATCAGGCCTCGGCCACGAACGCCACGAACTCCGTCCAGCCGTCACGGCACACGGCGAAGTGCGGTCGGGACACGTCCTTGGAGTCCCGCACGCAGACGGCCTGCTCGGTGACAGCGACCTCGATGCAGCTGTCTCCCTGGCTACCGCTGTGGCTGGACTTGAACCAGGCGAGTTCCGTCGTGCTCATAGTTCTCCTCGCAGTCGCTCCAACAGGCCCTGCGATTCTTTGGGGTTGAGGGCCTGCGAGCGCAGTGTGTCATAGCGCTGCTGGAGAAGGCTCACCTCTTTCACGTCACCGATCAGCCGCCCGTTCTGCTGCCCTTCCGAATACGCGAAGCGCCGCCCCTCCGGCGTCTCCAAGAGCTGGACCGGTCCGTCCAGACACGCATGCAACCCCGCCTCCAACGGCACGATCTGCAGGGTCACGTTGCGCAGAGCGGCCCGCTCCAGCACATGGTCGTACATCTCGCGCATCAGCTCCGCGCCCCCGAACCGCCGCAGGAACACGTGCTCCTCGACGATGAAGCTGAACGGCACCGTCGGCCGCTCGAAGAGCATGCGCTGCCGCTTCATCCGTACGTCGAGCAGGTTCTCCAGCCCCTCGTCGGTGACCACCGGAATGGTGCCGTCGAACACGGCCCGCGCGTATCCGTCCGACTGCAACAGCCCCGGCACCAGCCTGCACTCGTACGTGCACAGGCTGACCGCGATCCGCTCCAGCCGGGCCCACCGCCGGAACCAGACCGCCAGCCCCTTGTCGCCCCGCGTCAGGAACTGGGCCGCCTTCCGTAACGCCCCGGTGTTGCCCAGCACTTCCTCGGCCCGCTCCACCAACGCCCGGTCCGGCATCCGCCGTCCCAGCTCCACGGACGCGACCGTGTGTTTGGAGTACCGCACCAGCTCGGCGAACTCGGACCTGCTGTAACCGGCGTGCTCCCGCAGGGCATGGACGACGGCCCCGAAGGTCCGCAGGCTGTCGGAGGGATCGGGCTCGCGCTCCACCTCGCAGCCCGTCAGGTCGTCGCCGTCACTCTCGTCCACACCGTTCGTCATACGCGGCCACCTCCAGGTACGTGCGCACTCCGCTCCCCACGCTCAACTCACCCAGAGTGACGGCAAGATCCACGTACGGTCCACGCATTGCCCTCGTACGCCGAGGCAGCGTACGCATCACGCACCTGGAAGGGTGCGCTGTCGTCGCTCACACGTATGACGGTCGAACGTGCGGTGGGCGCGGTACTCCCCTGGTCCGCGCCCACCGCGGTGTGTGTCAGGCCGCCCGGCGGGCCTGGCCCCGGTGGTCGCGGATGATGTCCGCGTACCGGTGGCCGCTGCCCTTGATCGTGCGGGCCTGGGTGCGGTAGTCGACGTGGACCAGGCCGAACCGCTTGGCGTAGCCGTACGCCCACTCGAAGTTGTCGAGCAGCGACCAGGCGAAGTAGCCGGCCAGCGGGGCCCCCTTGCGGGCCGCCGAGGCGCAGGCCGCGAGGTGGCTGACCAGGTACGCCTGGCGCTCGGGGTCGTCGACCGTGCCGTCGGGGCGGACCACGTCCGGGTAGGCGGAGCCGTTCTCGGTGACGTAGAGCTTGCGGGCGCCGTACTCCTCGGTCAGGCGCAGCAGCAGCGTCTCGATGCCGCTCGCGTCGATCTCCCAGTCCATGCCGGTGCGCGGGACGCCGGGGCGGTGGACCGAACGGGCGTAGGGCGCGGGGCCGTCCGGGTCGTTCTCGATGTAGGCCGGGAAGTAGTAGTTCAGGCCCAGCCAGTCGAGCGGGGTCGCGATGGTCGCCAGGTCGCCGGGGCGCTCGGGGAGTTCGACGCCGTAGGTCTCGACCATGTCGGCCGGGAAGCCGCGGCCGTGCACCGGGTCCAGCCACCAGCGGTTGACGTGCCCGTCGTGGCGGCGGACGGCGGCCGCGTCCTCGGGGCGGTCCGTGGCGGCGAACACGGTGGAGAGGTTGTTGACGATGCCGACCTCGGCGCCGGGCGCGGCGGCGCGGATGGCCTGGGCTGCCAGGCCATGGCCGAGGAGCAGGTGGTAGGAGGCGCGGACGGCGGCCGTGAGGTCGGTCCAGCCGGGGGCCATCGTGCCCTCCAGGTGGCCGATCCAGGCGGAGCAGGACGGCTCGTTGAGGGTGGTCCAGTGCCGGACACGGTCGCCGAGGCGTTCGGCGACGACGGAGGCGTACGCGGCGAAGTGCTCGGCGGTCGCCCGCTCGGGCCAGCCGCCCCGGTCCTGGAGGGCCTGCGGCAGGTCCCAGTGGTAGAGGGTGACCGACGGGGCGATGCCGGCCGCCAGCAGGGCGTCGATCAACTCGTCGTAGAAGTCCAGGCCCTTGGGGTTGACCGGGCCGTCCCCGCCGGGCCGCACGCGCGGCCAGGCGACCGACAACCGGTAGGCGTTCGCGCCCAGTTGCCGCATGAGGTCGATGTCATCGCGCCAGCGGTGGTAGTGGTCGCACGCGACGTCGCCGTTGTCGTCGCCCGCGATCTTCCCCGGGGTGTGCGAGAAGGTGTCCCAGATGGAGGGTGCACGGCCGTCCTCGGCGACGGCTCCCTCGATCTGGTACGCCGCTGTTGCCGTGCCCCACAGGAAGTCGTGCGGGAGGGCGGCGAGGTCGATGGTCACGAAATTCCCTTCGGAACTGGCTTCGTTGCGAAGCGGGTTCACTTGACGGCGCCGGCGGTCAGCCCGGCGACGAGGTAGCGCTGGAGGAGCAGGAAGCCGGCCACGACAGGGACGCTCACCACGAGCGAGGCGGCCATGATCTGGTTCCAGTACACGTTGTTGAGCGTGGAGTAGCCCTGGAGGCCGACGGCCAGCGTGCGGGTGGTGTCGTTGGTCATCACCGACGCGAAGAGCACCTCGCCCCAGGCGGTCATGAAGGCGTAGACGGCGACCGCGACGATCCCGGGGACCGCGGCGGGTACGACGATCCGCAGCAGCGCGCCGAGCGGCCCGCAGCCGTCCACCAGCGCCGCCTCGTCCAGGTCCCGCGGCACCGAGTCGAAGTACCCGATCAGCATCCAGATCGAGAACGGCAGCGAGAACGTCAGGTAGGTGAGGATCAGGCCGCCGCGGGAGCCGAACAGGGCGATGCCGGTGGCGTTGCCGATGTTGACGTACAGGAGGAACAGCGGGAGCAGGAAGAGGATGCCCGGGAACATCTGCGTGGACAGCACGGTGACCGTGAAGACGCGCTTGCCGCGGAACTCGTAGCGGCTGACGGCATAGGCGGCGAACACCGCGACGACGACCGAGCAGACGGTCGCCGCGACCGACACGATCAGCGAGTTCACGAAGTACCGGGCGAGCGGGACCGTCGACCAGATGTCGATGTACGGGCGGACGGTCAGCCCGCTCGGCAGCCAGCGGAACTTGCCGGTGACGTCCGAGAGGGGCTTGAGCGAGCTGGAGATCATCACGTACACGGGGACCAGCACGAACCCGGTGAGCAGCGTGAGGAAGATCCGCCGGGACCAGAGGAAGGAACGCGGCGGGGCCATGGGCGAGCTGGGGCTAGACATCCGGGGTCCTCCGTCCGCGCGAGGTGAGCACCAGGTACACGCCGGTCACCACCAGCAGGAAGAGCAGCAGGAGCACGGACATGGCCGAGCCGGTGCCGAAGTTCCAGGTGACGAAGGAGGCCTGGTAGATGTGGACCGAGATGAGGTCGGCGGCCTCCGGCGCGGACTTGCCGAACAGCACGTACGGCGTGTTGAAGTCGTTGAAGGTCCAGAGGAACAGGACCAGGATCAGCACCTGGTTGACCGGGCGCAGCGACGGCAGGGTGATCCGGCGGATCTGCTGCCACATGCCGGCGCCGTCCAGGGCGGCCGCCTCGTACAGCTCCCGCGGGATGTTCTGGAGGCCGGCCATCACGATCAGGAAGGCGAACGGCCAGCCCTTCCACACCGACACGGTGAGCAGCGCGTAGAAGCTGTTGTCGCCGATCAGCCAGAAGGACGGCTTGTCGGTGAGGTGCAGCTGGTCGTGCAGGACGTGGTTCACCAGGCCGTTGTCGTGCTGGAACATGAACACCCAGGTGATGACGGCCGCGTAGACCGGCAGCGCGTACGGCACCAGGAACAGGGCGCGCAGCAGGCCGCGGCCCCTGAAGGTGTCCTGCATGAACACGGCGGCCGCGGTGCCGATCAGCCAGCACAGGCCGACCGAGAGCAGGGTGAAGCCGACGGTGACGAGGAACGAGTGCAACAGGGCCTTGCCGATGGGGGCGTTGAACTCGACCGACAGCTTGTAGTTGTCGAATCCGGCCCAGGGGGCGGTGGTCCAGTCGCGGATGTAGAACTGGGTGAGCTCCTTGAAGCTCATCACGACGCCGATGACCATCGGGACGAGATGGACGAGGAGTTCGAGCAGCAGGGCGGGCAGGAGCAGCAGGTAGGGCAGTCCGATCCGGCGGATCCGCCCGGGACGGCGGCCCGAGCCGCCCGCCGTCCCGGGGGAGTTCGCACGCACCGGCTCTTGTACGGCGGTGGTGGTGGTCGTCATGGTGCTCAGGCCGCCGGCATCTGCTGCTGGGCCTTCTCCAGCTCGGCCTTCACGGAGTCGGTGGTGATGGCGCGGCCGTCGGCGGCGTCGGCGAACAGGTTCTTCACCGCGGTACCGACCGTGGTCTCGAACTGCGACTCCGACGCCACCTGGGGCAGGGCCGCGGCGCTGGTGGCGAGGGTGTTCTTCAGGACTGAGTTGGCCGGGGTGTTGAAGGCCGCGTCCTCCTGGGCCGTCTTGACCGGCGGTATGGAGCTGTAGGCGGTGTTGAGGATCTTCTGCTCGTCGTCGCTGGTCATGAACTTGACGAACTTGGTGGCGCCGTCGAGGTTCTTGGTGTTCTTGAAGACCGCCAGGTTGATGCCGGCGACCATCGAGTTGACCTGGGCGCCGGTGCCGGGGGTGCCGGACTGCACGGGCACCGGGGCGATGCCGTAGTCGCTGTCGCTCATACCCTGCGACGTGAGGTTGGAGGACGCCGACTGCCACAGCAGCATGGCCTGCTTGCCCTTGGCGAAGTCGCTGACCGACTGGTTCTGCGCGTACTCGGCGTCACCGGTCGGGATGACCTTGTCCTTGGCCATCAGGTCGACGTACTGCTTGACCGCGGCGACGACGTTGCCGTCGGTGAAGTTGGGCTTGCCGTCGGAGGTGAAGAAGTCGGCGCCGTGCTGCTTGGCGAAGACGAAGACGTGATGGATGTTCTCCGAGACGTTGCCGCCCTCGGCGCCCAGCACCGACTTGCCCTTCGCCGATATCTTCTTGCCGTCGGCGATCAGCTCGTCCCAGGTGGCCGGGGGCTTGGAGATGCCGGCGTCTGCGAAGATCTTCTTGTTGTAGTAGAGCGCGTACGCCATCGAGTACAGCGGTACGGCCGCCGGGTCCTTGCCCTCGGCGCCCGTGGAGCCGAGCGCGGAGTCGACGAACCGGTCCCTGCCGCCGATCTTGCCGAAGTTCTTGGCGTCCCAGGGCAGCAGCGCGCCGGTCGCCTGCAGCGAGGCGCTCCAGGTGTTGCCGATGTTCAGCACGTCGGGGCCCTGGCCGGAAGTGGTCGCGGTCAGGATCCGGTTGAGCAGGTCCGACCAGGGCACGACCTCCAGCTTGACCTTGATGCCGGTCTGCTTCTGGAACTTGTCGAGCTCCGGCTGGAGGACCTTCTTGTCGACCTCGATGCTGGCGCCCTGGTTGGAGGCCCAGTAGGTGAGCGTCTTCGGGGAGTCGTCGGACCCGCCCCCGGTGGACGAACCGCCACCGCAGGCCGTGGCCGCGAGGGCGAGAGACATGGTGACGGCGCCTACGGCCGCGGCTCGGATGCTGCGCATGGCTCCAGCTGTGCCTTTCCGGGAGTCGATAACCCCGAGAGGGCTTCGCGAAGGCCGGCGCCCGCGCGGTGCGGACGCCTGGGCCGACGTTCGGCTTCCAAAGCCCCTCATGGCTTAATTTAGGACGTGAGTTAATCCCTCGAACAGTGGCTCGTCAAGGGATCCGGCACGGGTATCGGTGCAGGCGGGCCGGGGAACAGCCGGTTCCGCGGCGACAGCACCCCCGCCCCCGGCGGCGTGACCTGGGCCGAAGCGGGGTGACCTGCGCGGGGCGGGGGCGGCCGGCGTTCCACAACGGTTCTGTTTCGACGGGTGGTTGCGGGCGGTGCGGCGGGGCCGGGTGCCGGGCGCGTCGGCAGGTGCGAGGGTCCCGGCGCGGCGAGGGCGTCGGCGGGCACCGTCGGCGGAGTCGTCGCCGGCGCGCGGAGGCGGATCCGGAAGGCGGGTACGACGGTGCAGGCGGAGGAGGCCGGCGGGTACGGGTACCGGCGGCGGCGCGTGACCGGGCGGCGGTGGAGGGCGCGCGGCCGGGCGTCGGCGGCGGGTGCCGGGGAGGTGGTCCCCGGCACCCGCCGTGGTTCACCGGACGGGCGCCGCGGCCGGGGCCGGGGCGTGGCCGGCCGGGCGCGCGGTGAAGGTGCCGCGGCCCTGGGTGCGGCCGCGCAGCCGGGTCGCGTAGCCGAAGAGTTCGGCCAGCGGCACGGTGGCGGTGAGCACCGCCGCGCCGCCCCGCGCCGCGGTACCGGTGACCCGGCCGCGCCGGGCCGCCAGGTCGCCGAGCACGCCGCCCACCGCGTCCTCGGGCACGGTGACCGTGACCTCGGCGACCGGCTCCAGCAGGGTCATCGCGCAGGCCCGCAGTGCCTCCCGGAGGCCGAGCCGCCCCGCCGTACGGAACGCCGTGTCGGAGGAGTCCTTCACATGCGTCGAACCGTCGGTCAGTGTGACGCGCAGCCCGGTGACCGGATGGCCGCCGAGGGGGCCCTCGGCGAGGGCGTCCCGGCAGCCGGCCTCGACCGCGCGGACGTACTCCTGCGGCACCCGGCCGCCGACGACCGCCGACCGGAACGCGAAGCCGCCCTCGTGGCCGCCTTCACACCCTCCGTCGCGGCCGCCTTCACACCCGCCTTCGGGCCCGCACTCGTGGCGGACGAGATGGACGCCGACACGGTCGACCGTGAACTGTCCATCGCGTGCAAGGCGATCGGCTGGTGGCAGCGCCAGGGCTGGATCGAATGCGATCCGACGATCGGCATCGAGCGGCGTCCGGCCCCGCCGGACCGCACCAAAGCCCTGGCCCAGAGCCAGATCGCCGCCCAGTGGCGGCCGGACGCATCGCTGCGGGAGAAGACCTTCTGGAAGATGCTCTACGAATCAGCGGCCGAGCCGACGAGGTGCTGTGCCTGAACGTGGAGGATCTGTACCCGCAGGACAAGCGAGGCAAGATCACCGCCAAGGGCGGAGCAACAGAGTGGATCCACTGGCAGTCGGGCACCGCCCGGCTCCTGCCCCGCCTGATCACCGGACGCACATGCGGCCCGCTCTTCCTCACCGGCCGCAAGGCTCCGGCCGGGACCGCGACGCTGGACGTGTGCGAGGAGACCAGCCGCGCCCGCCTCTCCTACCGCCGGGCAGAGGAGATCTTCGAGACCTCCGCCCGGCTGCTGGCCAACCCGCTCGCCCGGCCCGAGGACATCGAGGACCTGGAGGGCTGGACACTGCACCGGCTCAGGCACTGTGCGTTGACACACGACGCGGAGAACGGCACGTCCACGCCGATGCTGGTGGCCCGCTCCCGGCACGCCTCCGTGCGGTCCCTGGAGCGCTACGCTTGCCCAGGCGTCGATGCGGTCGCCCGGCACGTCGCTTCACGCGGCCCAGCTGCCCGCCGACGGGGCTGAGCCGGAACACTTCGACGATTACCGGGCGACACCACACCCCGAGCGACATCGTCCCAGGTCAGCGATATCCGCTGTTTTTGCGGCCGTTGATACGGCGACCCCCGGAACGGGGTCGGCTCCGGCGCCGCCGCGTTACGCGGAGCGAGCGTGCGCCTGTCAGGTGATCGCCAGCAGGGCCTTGCCAATCAGCTTGCGTGCTTCGAGATCGCGGTGGGCGTCGGCCGCGTGCTCCAGGCGGTAGACCGCGCTGATCACTGGGCGCAGTCGTCCTTCGGCGCCGAGGGCGAGGGCCCGCGCGGCGTTGGGCAGGTGCTCGTCGGTGAGTGCGCCCGAGGCCACGGGGGTGATGATGTCGATGCCGCGGCGGGTGACGTCGTCGTAGTCGAGGGAGGCGAAGCCGTTCGTCGTGCCGTAGGTGACCAGTCGGCCACCGTCGACGACTGTGGACAGCGTGGCTGTCGCGAGTCCGCCGCCGGCACCGTCGTAGGCCAGGCCGACTCCGCCGCCGGTTACGGTTCGCACCTGGTCGTCCCATCCGGGCTGGGTGTAGTCGATGGTGATCTCGGCGCCCAGCTTCTCGGCGAAGGCTCGTTTGTCACCGGTGGACGCCGCCGCGATCACGCGTGCTCCGGCTCCCGCGGCCAGCTGGACCAGCTGTGACCCGGCTCCTCCCGCGGCGGCGGTGACCAGTACCCACTGACCGCGCCTCGGTTCGCCGAGCCGGTCCAGGGCGGCCGCGGTCGCGCCGTCGTGCAGCAGGGCCGCCGCAGTCTGGTCGTCGACCTCGTCGGGGACGGGCAGGAGCTGTCCCACGTAGACGGCGATCTGTTCGGCGTAGCCGGTCTCGGCGGCGGCCAGGACCCGGCGTCCCAGCCAGGCGCGGTCGACGCCGGTTCCGACCGCGATCACGGTCCCGACGCCGCCGGTTCCGGGCACGAAGGGCGGTGTGCGGGCGAAGTGCCGGGTTGCCCATCCCCCGCTGCGGATCAGGGCGTCGAGGAAGAGGACGTCGGCGAACGCCAGAGCGACGATCACCTGGTCGGGGCCGGGTTGGGGTTCTGGCGCCTCTACCACGGACAGCACCTCGGGGCCGCCGAACTCAGTGACGTGCACGACTCGCATCGAGTCTTTCCTTTCGTTGTTCCGGTCAGAAGGGCGACGGCCTGTCCCAGGGGAGAGGCCGTCTGGCTGGTCGACGGCGTCCGTGATCAGGGCGGTATCGGCGACCGACTGGGTGGGCTGGTTCCTCGGTGCCGCCGGGATGGGTTGGGGCGGCGACGGTGGTCGCGATCAGATCCTCAGATGAGGAGTGGACGGGACGGGGCGCGCCCCGGGTGGTCAGGCGGGTAGGGAGGGATAGTCGGTGTAGCCGTGCTCGTCGCCGCCGTAATACGTGGCGTGGTCGGGTTCGTTGTAGGGGCCGCCGGATGCGAGGCGACGGGGCAGGTCGGGGTTGGCCACGAACAGTGCGCCGAAGGCGAGGATGTCCGCGGTGCCGTCCTCGATCAGGCTCAGGGAGCGGTGGTCGGTGGGCTCAGGGGAGGTGAAGGGGTTGAGGATGAACGTGCCGGGCCAGTCCTTGCGCAGGACCCCCGTCAGGCTCTGGTGGGAACCTTCGAGTATGTGCAGGTAGGCCAGGCCCAGCGGGGCGAGAGCGGCCGTCACGGTCGTGTAGGTCTCCTCCAGGTTGGCCTGGTCCGTCTCGTCGATGTCGTTGAAGGGGGACCCGGGAGAGAAGCGGACGCCGGTCCGGTGCGCGCCAATGGCGCCGGCGACGGCGCGGGTGACGTCGACGGCGAAGCGCGCCCGGCCCGTTGTGTCGCCTCCCCATCGGTCGGTGCGCTGATTGGTGTTGGGGGCGAGGAACTGGTGGATCAGGTAGCCGTTCGCCCCATGGAGCTCCACCCCGTCGAAACCGGCGGCGATGGCGTTGCGCGCCGCGTCGGCGAAGTCGGCGATCGTCTGCACGATCTCCTCGTCATCCAGCTCCCGCGGAGTGACGAAGTCCTGAAGGCCCTCATGGGTGTACAGCTGCCCCTTCGCTGCGACGGCGGAGGGCGCCACCGGCACCAGGCCCGCGGGCAGCAGGCTGGGGTGGCCGATGCGGCCGGTGTGCAGCAGCTGCGCGAAGATCACTCCGCCTTCACGGTGAACCGCATCGGTCACCTGGCGCCACGAGGCGACCTGCTCGGCGGAGTGCAGGCCCGGAGTGTCGGGGTAGCCCTGACCGACCACCGACGGCTGAACGCCTTCGGTGATGATCAGCCCGGCGCTTGCACGCTGGGCGTAGTAGGTCGCCATCAGCCCTGTCGCACTGGCCCTCGGCCCGTAGGCCCGGCTTCGGGTCATCGGCGCCATCGCGATGCGGTTGGCCAGACGCTTGCCGCCCAGCTCGATCGGATCGAACGCAGTCGTCATGGTCTTCCCTTCGGTAAAGGGCCACCCGGCCGGCGGCCCACTTTCGATGCGCGCTATCGGCATCAGCACGCCGAGGCGCTGCGCTGCCTGCGGTCCATCGAGGACGCGCTCGCCCACGCGGCGGCCACACGGCCGGCCGCCGACGTTTGAGCCGATGGCGGGATCGAGCTTGCGGACGAACCAATTCATCGCAATCAGAGGACGCCTTGTGGTGCTTCGCCGAGAGGGTGGGGGGTGAGGAACTGGATGTCGGGGTTGCCGATGACCATGCCGTCGATCTCAGCGAACAGCTCATGCAGCCTGGTGGTGCCCTGGTGGGCCTGGAGGGCTTGCTGGTCGGCCCACTTCTCGATCAGGACGATGCGCTGGTCGTTCGCGGAGAGCGTGAAGCGTTCACATCCGTGCTCGGTGTGAAACACCCTCGCCGCCCGGTCGACAGCGGCGATCAGCTCGTCGCGGTGGGTGGGATCCGGCTTGAAGGAGACAACGATGACAACGCTCATGATTGATCTTTCTTGGGTTGAGGTCTGTGGATCGGAGGCTGGCGTCCGCCTACGGCGCTCTGTATGTGAGGGCAGGGTCGCCGTTGTGCCGCCTCTGGAGGTCTTAGATGCCTGTCAGACGACGACGGGGCCTGCCCGCGCTGGGCGGCCCGGGCGTGCTCGCGGCTGTCGCGGTTTGAGATGAGCAGGAGGGTGAGCAGCGTCGCGATGATCGCGACAATGGCGGCGATGAGGAAGCCGTGGGAGAACCCGTGGGTCAGCGCGACGGCTTGACTGGAGGCCTGCGAGCTTTTGGTGGCGCTGCTGGCGATAGAGGCGAGAACGCCGAGTCCGGGCGCGCCGCCGACTTGCTGAACGGTGTTGATCAGGCCCGAGGCCAGATCGTCTGGGTAGATCCCCACCCGACGCTGGTGGCGTTGACGAACGCGTAGACCAACAGCGCCGGTCCCCCAGTGATCAATCCCGCTCCGACCAGGTCGAAAGACCCGGGATGGTCTGAGCGCGATTCCTTCAGGAAGCGGGGGGCGAAGGCGATCACGACCGCGCCGAGCGGCACGTTGACAAAGAGGATCCAGCGCCAGTCCAGGTATTGGGTCAAGGCGCCGCCCAGCAGCACGCCTGCTGCGCCGCCGACCCCGGCGACCGCGCCCCACACGCCGAGCGCGCGGTTTCGCTCCGCACCTTCGGTGAACATCGTGGTGATGATCGACAGCGCCGCGGGGGAGGCGATCGCGGCGCCGATGCCCTGTCCTGCGCGGGCCGCGATGAGCCACGCATCGTTCTGCGCGAGGCCTCCCAGCAGCGACGTGGCGACGAACACGGCCAGGCCGAGAATGAGCATGCGCCGCCGTCCGACCAGATCGGCGACGCGGCCGCCCAGGAGCAGGAAGCCGGCGAAGGACAGTGTGTAGCCGTTGACCACCCAGGAGAGGTTCTCGGTCGAGATGTGCAGGCCACGGCCGATCGCCGGCAGCGCCACATTGACGATCGAGCCGTCGATCATGATCAGCAACTGAGTCATTGCCAGCAGGAACAACGCGACGTTCTTGCGCTCGGCGCCAGCTTGGGCCTGCGGTCTCAACGTTGTGGAACTCACGGCTTGCCTTTCGGGTGGGAGTCGGCGCTCTTCGTTGGTCAGCGCGTCGCCTCACATGAACGAGACTTATGAGTTCCGATACTACAGGGTTCCGGAACTGGCCCGGGTATGATCTGGCTCATGGACGACTCCTCAGTGGTTGGTCGTGGGTCTCGACGCGTCGGCCGAGGGGGAAGGCAACGGGACGACACACGCGACGCCGACATCCTCGACGCCACGCTGGAGGTGCTCGCCGAGGTCGGCTATGAGCGGATGACGATGAATGCCGTCGCGGCCCGCGCCCACGCGGGGAAAGCGACTGTCTACCGCCGCTGGGAGTCGAAGCCCCAACTGGTCCTCGACGCGTTCAGGCACATGGGCCGCCACACCGCCAAGATCGAGCAGCCGCCTGATACCGGATCATTGCGCGAGGACCTTCGCGCCATGTTCAAGCCCGATTCGATCGAGGAAAAGCAACGCAAGCTCAGCGTGACCAAAGGCCTCCTGTCCATGGCCTCTCAGGATCTTGAGGTCGCCGAGATCACGAACGCCGTCTGTATCGAACCGTGGGCAACCGCCTTCCGCGAGATGATCGACCGCGCCATCGCCCGTGGCGAGATGGCAGACGACGTCGACCTGAACATGCTGAGTCGGTTGATCCCCTCCCTCGCGGCATACCGCGCCCTGATCGAAGGCAAGTCTGTCGACCGGCCATTTCTCCTGGACATGGTCGACAAACTGCTCCTCCCGGCCGCCGGCGTCGCTCCGCCCGCATCCGACTAGCGATCGAGACCCGTGGCGTGGGAACCGCACCCGACCGCCCGAACCGGCAGGCCCCGCCACTGCATCTGCTGGTCACGTGACTTGAGGTGAGCGCCGTCACAGCACGGGGAGAAGCGATGGCGAGGGAGGTTGGCGTTCCTGACCGACGAACAACGCCGCAACTACGGCAGGTTCAGACGGCCACTGGCGGTGATGTTCCAGCGGGCGTTGGCGGTGAACCGAATCGACTGCCGGGCGTCCTTGCGGGACTTGAAGCGAGGCGGGCCCAGCTTTGGTCCCTTGCGGGTGCCCTTGAGGGAGGCGAAGAAGTTGCGGTACGCGGTTTCCACGTCCCGAAGGGACTGCTGGAGCACCACCGCGGACACCTCACCCAGCCAAGACCGCCCAGCCGTCCGCTTCGCCTAGGTGATCAGCTTCCGGGACAGCTGACCGGCCGTCGGAAACGGCTGCCGGGCCCTACGGGCGTCTTCGCGGGCGCGGACCGCGTCGTTGAACACGACACGGGCACACCCGAACGCCCTGGCCAGCGCGGCCTGCTGGGCGGCGTCGGGGTACAACCTGAAGGCGTACCGGAGCTGCATGACGATCGCACTAGGCAAGTCGAACCCACGTCGCCACCGGGAACATGTGAGCGACCCGTCACCGCCACGAAGCAGGTCCCCGCTCCGCCGGAACGCCACCGCGACGGTCCGCGTTGCGACCACAGGATTCGCTTCACCGCCGGCCTCAAGGCCGGAGCACTGCGAATGATCCCCAGTCGGGCATCGCCCTCCTGACGACGGCGCACCGTGCCCAGAGGCTGTGGCCCGCCACGCCCCGACGGCGATTCAAGCCCCGGACAGACGACCGCTCTTCACCAGTCACCTCTTGGCCGCCCGACCGGGAGCGCCGCTGGGTAGCGTCGTCGCGTTTGAGCCATCGGCACGGGAAAGGCGGCCCCATGTCCCATCGAGACGACACCCCGGCGCAGGAGAGCACCGGGCAGAGCCGGCGCGGTTTCCTCCGCAGCACGGCGCTGGCCGGCGCGGGAGCGGCGGCAGCGGGAACCGGTGCGTCCGTGCTGGGCGCGACACCCGCGTCCGCCGCGGAGGCCACCGGCGGCACCGGGAGCGGCGCCTGGAGACCGGATCCGAACGCCCTCCGGTTCACCCTCGCGGTGATGCCGGACACCCAGTTCCTCTACTGGGGCAGCCAGGACAGCGTCAACCGGACGCCCCAGGAGGCGTCGTTCCGCTACGTGATCGACCACAGCGGAAACGCGAACGGCGACAACATCGTGTTCATGGCGCACCTCGGCGACCTGACCCAGGACGCGGACCCGTCCTCGTTCCAGCAGGTCGACAAGGCGTTCGCGCTGCTGGACGCGCACGGTGCCGGGTACAGCGTGCTGGCCGGCAACCACGACGTGAGCGGCGACGACGGCCGCGGCGACACGGCGTACCTGCGGACCATGGGCCCGCAGCGGTTCGCTCACGCGAAGACGTTCGCCGGGGCCGACCCGACCGGCTACAACACCGCGCACGTCTTCCGGGCCGCCGGCCGCTCCTGGCTGCTGCTCGCCCTGGACTGGCGGACCAGCGAGCAGGGGTTCGCGTGGGCCGAGGGCGTCATCAAGGCCCACCCGAAACTGCCGGTGATCCTCACGACGCACGACCTCGTCTACTCCGACTACGATGACAACGTTTTCCCGTACGAGTCCGGCGACCCGGAGGACAACGCCGTGCTCTCCGACCACGGCCGGACGGTCTGGGACCGGCTGATCGACGGCAACGACCAGATCTTCCTCACCCTCAACGGCCACTACTGGCCGCCCGCGCGGACGACCGCGAAGAACGCCGCCGGTAACGATGTGCACCTGCACATCACCAACTACCAGAACCGCTACTTCGGCGGTGGCGGCATGATCCGGCTGTACCACTTCGACCTGGCCCGCAACACGATCGACGTGGAGACGGTCAACCCGTGGATCCTGGCCCAGGAGCCGGAGTCCCGTTCCGAACTGGCGGCCGAGCACGCCCGGATCACCGGCCCGGTCGACGCCTTCTCGGTGCCGATCGACTTCGAGCGGCGCTTCTCCGGCTTCGCCCCGGCTCCGGGCCGGCCGGCCCGCCCGGCCGCCCGGGAGCTGGTGAAGGGCACGCTGGCCTACTGGCGCTTCGACGGACAGGGTGCGCCCGGCACCGCGCTCACCGCGGGCGACACCGTCCGCGACCTGTCCGGCAAGGGCAACGACCTGACGGTGGTGACCCTGCCGGGCACCGCGGCCGACGCGCTCACCTGGTCCGCCGACCACCACCCCGACCAGCCCGCGCACGCCGGCCTGAAGTTCAGCGGCGGCCGCAACCCGCTGCACGGCTCGTACCTGACCACCGGGGCGCAAGCTCCGCTGAACGGCGAGACGTTCAGGTCCGGGTACACCATCGAGACGTTCGTGATGCTGCCGCTGGACTGGGACGCCGGGAACAACGGCTGGGCGTCGGTGCTCAGCCGCCGCGGCTCGGCCGGGGACGCCGGCAAGCACGGCAGGAACACCGACCCGGGCGAGCCGGTGCTCCAGCTCTCCATCTCGAACAACGGCCGCGAGCCGCAGTTCAACCACTACCCGCTGAACGACACCTGGCCGACCACCAACTGGGGGCACGGCCTGGTGGAGCTCAAGTGGTGGCACCTCGCGGTGGTCAACGACGGCCGCCGTACAAGGCTGTACGTCGAGGGCGCCCCAGTCGCCGACAACCCGGACCGCCTGTCGGCCGGCCTCACCTCGCTCGGGCTGCCGTGGCTGGTGGGCGGTCACGAGTACGCGGGCGCCGTCGACATCGTCTTCCACGGCAGCATCGGTGACATCCGCATCGTGAACCGCCCCCTGGCCGCGGACGAGTTCCTGACGGCGCGGTGAGACGGGGTCTCCCGTCTCCGGCCCGCCCGCCCGCCGGAGACGGGAGACATCCCCGAATGGTATGGAGTTGGTCTAGTCCTCTTGACTGACAGGCCTCCACGGCGGTTTGGTATGTACCAAATCTCGGCCCACCCCCACCACCCCGCCCTCGATGGGCATCCCGAAAGGGCCACTGTCATGCACCTGGCAAGATTTGCGGCCTCCGCCTGTGCGCTCGCACTCGCGGCCACCGGCGTCACCGTCGCCCTGGCCCCCGCCGGCAGCGCCGCGGGGAGCAGCGTCTACTCCGTGGCTCCCTACGTCGACATGTCGAACGGTCAGGAAGGACTGCTCGACACCGCCGTCACGGGACACGGACTCAAGGCCTACACGGCGGCCTTCGTACTCGGCGAGGGCTGCACCCAGATCTGGGGCGACACGCTCCCCATAGGCAACGACTCCTACACCGACCCCGAGATCGCCAGGGCGAAGTCCGAGGGCGCCTCCGTCATCATCTCCTCCGGCGGGGCGAGCGGTGAGCCGCTCGCCTGGACGTGCTCGACCCAGAGCAGCATCGACGCCGGGTACCAGGCCATCATCAACGACTACGGCGTCACCCAGCTCGACTTCGACGTCGAGGGCGCCGCCATCGCGGACACCGCGGCCGCGGCCCGTCAGATGCAGGCGATGAAGGACCTCAAGGCGTCCAACCCCAACCTGAAGTTCTCCATGACCCTGCCCGTGCTGACCAGCGGGCTCACCGGCGACGGCGTCAACATCCTCAAGGCCGCGAAGACGGCGGGCATCAGGATCGACGTGGTCAACATCATGGCCATGGACTACTACGCGGGCACCGGCACCGAGATGGGGCAGGGCGCGGTCTCCGCGGCCAAGGCCACGCTGGCGCAGATGCAGTCCGTCGACTCCGGCTACACCTATGCCAACCTCGGCATCACGCCGATGATCGGCAAGAACGACGACGGGTCCACCTTCACCCTCGCGGACGCCCAGACGGTGGAGTCCTTCGCCGCACAGAACGGCGTCGGGCGCCTGTCGTTCTGGTCGGCCAACCGGGACCAGCCGTGCAGCGGAAGCGCCAACTCGCTGTCCACGTGCAGTGAGATCAGCCAGAACACGCTCGCGTTCACCGACGCGTTCGTGCCCTACGAAGGCAGTACGGGCGGCGGAGGCGGCACCGCCACCGACTTCTCCCTGTCCCTGTCGCCGGGTTCCGCCTCGGTCGCCCAGGGCGGTTCGGCGACCGCGACCGTCGGCACGGCCGTCACCTCCGGCAGCGCCGAGTCCGTCAGCCTCTCCGCCTCCGGCGCGCCCTCCGGCGTCAGCGTCTCCTTCTCCCCCACGTCCGTGACGTCCGGCGGCAGTTCCACGCTGACGGCGACGGCCGGCTCGTCCGTGGCCGCGGGCACCTACCCGATCACCGTCACCGGCACGGCCGCGAGCGGCAGCCACAGCGCGACCTACTCGCTCACGGTCACGTCCTCCGGCAGCGGCGGAGGCGGCGGGGGCTCGCTGACCAACGCGGGCTTCGAGACCGGCAGTGCGAGCCCCTGGACCTGCACGGGCGGCAGCGCGGTGGTCTCCAGCCCCGTCCACAGCGGCAGCCACGCCCTCCAGGTCACGCCGAGCTCCAGCAGCACCGGCGAGTGCGACCAGAGCGTCACCCTGTCCGCCAACCACACCTACACCCTCACCGCCTGGGTGCAGGGCCCGTACGCCTACCTCGGGGTCAGCGGCGGCGCCACCGCGAGCACCTGGTCCAACAGCAGCAGCTGGAACCAGCTCACGGTCAGCTTCACCACCGGAAGCAGCGGAGCGGTGACCGTCTACGTGCACGGCTGGTACGGCCAGTCCACCGTCGACGCGGACGACTTCACCCTCGGCTGACGGCCGCGACCACGCGCGCCCCGGCGGCGACCTCGGGCTTCCTCACCCGGGCGAGTCGACGGGGCGCGTCTCGCGCTCCGGTCCGGACGACAAGGCTCCGCACCCGTATTGACTTGCACGCGTCAACCCTGCTTGCCTGGACCCACTCCCGATTGGTCTGCACCACTCGCCCATCCTGGTTTTGAATCGATTCACACACATGCACACACCTCGACAATCCGAAGCTTCACCGCGTGCGTTTCTTCTCTGGCGACGTGTTGAAGAAAGTTGAAACGTTCCAATCAACCGAGGGGACCCTCCCGTGAACCATCCCTTCAAAGGCGCGTTCCGTATCGCGCTCGTCGTCGGCCTCGGCCTGGCCTTCGGCGGCGTGGCACCCTTCGAGTCCCCGCCCCCGGCGGTGGCCGCCACGCCGGCCGCGGCCACCCCCGGCGACCCCTACAACCTCGCTCCGACCTCGCGGACGCTCGCACCGGTCTCGGTGTACCGGACCGCCGGCTCGGTGAGCGATCCCACCCATGTGCTGTCGCACCAGGCCACCCGGCTGAACGGCAGCGGCTCGGCCGTGACCCTGGACTTCGGCAAGGAGGTCGGCGGCATCGTCACCCTCAGCTTTTCCGGGGCGAGCAGTGCCGGGCAGAGCGTGGGGCTGGCCTTCAGCGAGTCGTCGCTGTACGTCGGCAACAGCAGCGACAACTCGGGCGGCGGTACGGACGGCGCGATCTACGCGACGGTCAACGGCGCCGGCAGCTACACCATGCCCGCCGACAAGCTGCGCGGCGGATTCCGTTATCTGACGCTCTTCCTCGACTCCGGTGGCTGGGTGGACGTCAACGGCGTCTCGCTCGCGTTCTCGGCCGCCCCCGGAGCCACGAATCCGGCGGCCTACCCGGACTACTTCTACTCCAACGACACGCTGCTCAACCGCATCTGGTACGCGGGCGCCTACACCGTCCAGATGGACACCATCGACCCGGCCCAGGGGCGGCCGTATCCGCCGGTCTCCTCCGGGTGGGAGAACAACGCGGTGGTGGGGGTGGGCAGCGAGGTCCTGTCCGACGGCGCCAAGCGCGACCGCTCCGTGTGGCCCGGCGACCTGGGCATCTCCCTGCCCACGGCGTACGTGAGCACCGACGACCTGACCGCCGCCCGCAACTCACTGACCACCGTGTACCAGATCCAGAAGTCGTCAGGCGAACTCCCCTGGGGAGGCCCGCAGTTCAACCTCTTCGGTTCCGACACCTACCACATGTGGACCCTGCTCGGCACCTACACCTACTACCTGGACACCGCCGACCGGAGCTGGCTCGACGGCATCTGGTCGCAGTACAAGCGCGGCGTGGACTTCATCACCGGCAAGGTGGACGCCAACGGCCTGCTCAACGTCACCGGCACCCTGGACTGGGCCCGCACCGGCCAGGGCGGGGAGAACATCGCGGCCAACGCCATGCTCTACCGGGTCCTGACCACCGGCGCGTCCCTGGCCCGCACCGAGGGCGACAGCACGCTGGCGACCAGCTACGGCAACCAGGCCGCGGCCCTCCGGACGCAGATCGACTCCCGTCTCTGGGACGCGTCCGCCGGCGCCTACAAGGACAACCCCACCAGCACCGTCCACCCGCAGGACGGGAACTCCCTCGCCGTCTGGTACGGCGTGACCTCCTCCGCCGCACAGGCCGACAGCGTGACCGCCTACCTGCGCACCCGCTGGGGCAGCCGCGGCTCGCAGACCCCGGAGTGGAACAACAACATCTCGCCGTTCACCGGCTCCATGGAGGTCTACGCCCACCTCGCCGCCGGTGACGACACCAACGCCCTGAACCTCATCAGGACCGAGTGGGGCTTCATGCTCGACTCCCCGATCGGCACCAACAGCACGTTCTGGGAGGGGTATTCGAACCAGGGCGACGTCGGCCCCTACGGCGGCTCCTTCACCAGCATGGCGCACGGCTGGTCGACCGGCCCCACCGGCGCGCTCACCTCCGACGTCCTGGGCATCCAGCCGACCGGCGCGGGCGGCACCGCCTACCAGGTGGTCCCGCACCCCGGCGATCTCACCCACGTCGAGGGCACCCTGACCGTGGCCGCCGGAAAGACCGTCCACGTCAGCTACGACCACCCCGCCTCCGGCAGCTTCACCCTGCAGGTCGACACGGGCTCCGACACCGGCTCCACCGGGGTGATCGCCGTACCCAGGTTCGGCCAGAGCCACACGGTCACGATCAACGGCACCACCGCCTGGAACGGCACCGCCTTCACCGGCGCCACCGGCGTCGCGAGCGCGGACCAGGACGCCGACTACATCTACTTCCGCGGCGTGCAACCCGGTTCGTACACCGTCGCCTACCCCACCACGGGCACCGTGTCTCCCACCGAGCACACCTCGCTGCCGGGCACCTGGGCACAGTGCGCGCTGGAGAACGGCACCTGCGCCGTCTCCGGCACGCAGACCCTCGCCTTCGGCGCCCAGGGCCGGTTCGACTACCTCACCGCCACCGGAAACACCGCGTGCACGGACACGGCGTTCGGCGACGACCCGATCAGCGGCATGGCCAAGGCCTGTTACGTCCAGACCCCGCCGCCCACGACGAACGTCTGGGCCCCGTGCGCCACCGAGGGCGGCACCTGCTCGTACGCCGGCGTGATGACCGTCGCCTACGGCGCCAACGGCACGTACACCTATGCCACCGTGCCGAGCACCGCCTGCAACAACACGGCCTTCCCCGACCCCACCCCCGGCACCGCCAAGTCCTGCTACCTGACGGCCCCGCCGCCCACGTTCACGACGTGGACCACCTGCGCGGCCGAGAACGGGAGTTGCTCGTTCACCGGCACCCACGAGGTCGCCTACGGGGCCGACGGCCACTACGCCTACGGCAGCTTCACGGGCGGCACGCCCTGTGACAACGCTGTCTTCGACGATCCGGCCGCCGGGACGGTCAAGAACTGCTACGTCCAGTAGCGGCAGGCATCGAGGAGGGCCGGTTCCCCGGGCACACGCCCGGGGAACCGGCCCTCTCTTTGCCGGAGTTACTGGCCGAAGCCGTAGGCGAACAGGTGGTCGGTGCCCGTCTGGCCGGTCACCGGCAGCGTCACCGACGCCACCTGCTTGGACGGATCCAGCGCGACCTTCGTCGCGAAGACGTAGGTCTTCACGCCGTCCCGGCCCCCGCTCCCGGTGTTCCGGTAGGCGGTGGTGACGGCCGTCGTGTCACTCGGCAGCGGCTTGCTCGGGCCGCCGTTGAGCGTCCAGTCCGAGAAGCCGACCGTCGCCTGGGAGGTGGTGCCGTCGGTGTAGGTGACGGTCAGCGTGCCCGAGACCCCGCTGCCGTCGGTCGGGGCGTTGACCGCGGCGCCCAGCAGGCCCAGCGACGACCCCGAGGTGCCGGCCGGCATCGGAATCGTCTGGCCGGCCATCTCCAGGTTGTCGAGCTGACCGGACGTCACCGCCGGCCAGGTGTAGGAGATGCCGTCGACGGTGAGGGTGGAGCCGCTCGTGACGCCGGCCGCCGACAGCGCGTTCTGCGAGTAGGCCCAGCCGCCGCCGTCGAACCCGCCCGAGTAGGTCGTGCCGTCGGGGTAGATGCCCTCGTTGGTGGCGTACGGCCACAGCGCCCCGGCCTTGGCGACGGCCACGCGCAGGGTCGCCCCGGACAGTGCCGTACCGGTGCCGTGGTCGGTCAGGGCGAAGGTGACCGGGTACGTCCCCTCGCTCGCGCCCGCCGTCACGTGGACCTTGGCCTCGGCGCTGCCCGATGCGGGAACCGTCAGCGAGCCGGACGCCGTGTCCAGCGTGACGCCGGAGGGCGCCGTCGCCGTCCAGTCGACCGTGACGGCCTTGCTGCCGAGGTTGGTCAGGTCGAGGGTGGCGTCGTCGCCCTTGCCCGGCTGGAGGACCAGGCCGTTGCTGGGACCGGTCGCCGCCAGTACCCGGCCGCCGCCCGTGGTGTCCGACGGCGGCACCGCCGACGGGCCGGACGCCCAGGAGGTGTTCGGCTGGGTGCCGAGCGTGTAGTCGAGGGTGCCCGCGCCCTTGAACTGCTGGTAGGTCAGCCAGGAGGCGTTCCAGGCCTTGCCCTTGACGTTCAGGGACTGCACGTACGGCGCGTCTGGCGCGGCCTGCGGGGCGTTGATCCGCACCGTCTTGCCGTTGCCCAGGGTCACCTGGGCGACCGGGAACGCCGGGCTGCCGAGCACCAGGGTGTCCGTGCCCGGGGTCTCCGGGTACATGCCGAGCTCGGACCAGACGTACCAGGAGCTCATGGCGCCGAGGTCGTCGTTGCCGAACGAGCCGACCGGGGCGTTGAAGTAGAGGTCCTGCTGGGCCGCGCGGACGGCCGCCTGGGTCTTCCAGGGCTGGCCCGTGTAGTCGTACTCCCAGGGGATCTCGACGCTGGGCTCGTTGCTCAGGTCGGCGTCGGTGCCGCCGGGGCTGGTGATGTCGTCGAGGAGGCTGTCCAGGTAGGACGAGTACGCCTTGGTGCCGCCGCGGGCCTGGATGAGCTGTTGCAGGTTGAAGGGGACCATGGGGGTGTACTGGGCGGAGGTGCCCTCCACGAAGCCGTTGGAGGTGCCGGGGGTGAAGCCGCCCGCGAACTGGCCGTCCTTGTTCCTGGCCTGCATGTAGCCGGTCTGCGGGTTGAAGACGTTCATCCAGTCCTGGGCGCGGGTGGCGAACTTCTGGTAGACGGCGGTCTTTCCGAGCGACTTCGCGAAGGCCGCGAGGGCGTAGTCGGCGGAGTCGTACTCCAGCTGGGTGGAGACCGGGCCGTAGAAGTTGCAGCAGTTGTAGTCGTTCTCGTCCAGCGGGAGGTAGCCCTTGGAGTCCCGCACGGACTCGCCGGGGCGGTCGTTGTTCGGGACGGTGGCCTCGTGCTGGAGGGCGGCGAGGGCCTTGGCCGTGTCGAAGTCCGTCGCGCCGAAGGCGTACGCGTCGGTGATGATGCCGGCGGCCGGGTCACCGACCATCACGTAGCTCTCGCCGTTGTTCGAGGCCCACTTGGGCAACAGGCCCGTCTGGTCGTAGCCGTTGAGCATCGAGGTGACGACGTCGCTTGCGACCTTGGGCTCGGCCATCGCCATCAGCTGGGTCTGGGAGCGGTAGGTGTCCCAGCCCGAGTAGTTGGCGTACTGGGCCTGCTGCCCCTTGGCCAGCTTGTGGATCTGGTTGTCCATGCCCATGTACTGGCCGTTGTCGTCGGAGAAGACGTTCGGGTGCAGCAGGGCGTGGTAGAGCGCGGTGTAGAACTGCGTCTGCTGGTCGGCGGATCCGCCGCCCACCTCAATCTTCTTCAGTACCGCGTTCCAGGCGTCGTGGTTGGCCTTCTCGACGGCGCCGACGTTCCAGTTCCTGATCTCCGTGGCGAGGTTGCCCGCCGCGTTGGCGTCACTCGTGTACGAGATGCCGACCTTCGCCGTGACCGTGGTGTTCGCGGTGGTGTCGAAGGTCAGGTACATGCCGTTGGCGCCGGTCGTGGGCGGCTGGGCGGCCTCGGCGGCCTTGGACAGCCGGGAGGCGGCACTGGCGCTCGGGGCCGCGGAGGCCTTGGCGGAGGCCTTGGCGGCGCTCCCGTGGACCGTCGGGGCCGGCTTCGCCGGGACGGTGAAGTGCTTCTCCTTCAGCGGCTTCGACGTGGACTTCTGCGGGGTCTGGCTGACCCTGCCCGCCTTCAGCGACTTCGCGTCGGGGGTGATGGTGCTGCCGACCCAGGTGCCGCTCGCCGCGAACGGCCGGTCGAACTTGATGTCGAAGTGCAGCGTGTACCGGTTGCTCGCGCCGCAGAAGTGGCCGCTGTCGATCGCGCCGCTGATCTCCTTGCTGTTCACCACCTGGACGCGGGTCCCGTCCACCTGGGTGGCGCCCCCGCTGAGCTTGAACAGCAGGTTCGCCTGCTGTCCGGCAGGGAAGGTGAAGGTGCCCAGTCCGGCGCGGGTGGTGTCGGTCAGCTCGGTCTTCACACCGTTGGCGTCGGTGAGCTTGTAGGAACCGATGGCGGCCTGCTCGTCGGCGTGGCTGAAGCCGACCGAGGTGCTGCCGAGGTCGCCCGAGAGCGCGCCGGTCACCGGCAGCACCGGCAGGTCGCCGGCGACCGGGCAGCCCGGGCCCGAGACGTGGGTGAGGCTGAAGCCCGAGATCTTCTTGTCGGCGTACTCGTAGCCGCCGCCGTCGGGGCGGTTCGGCGTCGTGTCGGGACCCCACTGCACCATGCCGGCCGGCATGTCGGGGCCGGGGAAGGTGTCCACCGCACCGGAGGTGCCGATGAGGGGGTTGACGAGGGACGCGGGGTCCGTCACGAGGGCCGGCGTCCCGGCGCTCGCGGCCAGGGCGCTTCCCGTCGCCGAGAGCGGCAGGGCCGTCATGCCCAGGACGCAGACGACGGCAAGGCGTCGGCGGAATCTCGCTCGGGTGGAGGGTGGTGCGGCTGAACGTCGGGGTCTCACCATCGGTTGCCTCCGCAGCAGTTCGTGCTTCGCACATCAGGTGTCGGCGCGCCGAAAGTCACCGGAATGCCGGCGACAGGCAACGAATCCGGTCGCTCCCACGGCCTGACAACGTTGCCATGCACGAGAGTTGAGTGAAACGCCTGTGCTTGCGGCGTGTCAACGAGGCCAACAAGACTTTCTGGGCGCGAAGTTCACGGAGGGGCGTATGCCGGGCTCAATGCCGGTGCCGGTTGCGCGAGTGACGACTCCCCGGCAACGCCCCTACTGCCCCCGGGTGACGAGGCCGAGTGCGTCGGCGAGCTGTTCGCGGTGCCGGCGCAGCGCCTCGGAAGTGACGCCCTCCCCCACCACGGCCCGGGCGAGGTCGTCGGTCGCCACCTTCAGCACGGCGCTCATGGTGGCGGCCCGCATCCGGATGCCCAGCAGGTCGGCGGAGCCGCCCGCGCGTTCGGCGAGCACTTCGGCGAACGTGCCCTCCGCGCGCTCCCGGAGCACCAGGTAGACGGCCCGCAGCGCGGGTTCGTCATGGGTCAGCCGGATCACGGTGAGAACCGCCTCGGCGTCCCCGCCGGACGACGGGTCGAGTACGGGCCGGTAGGCGGAGCGCAGGTGCTCGGTGAGGTCGACCCCGGGCGGCCAGGCGCGCAGGACCGCCCGGAAGGCCGCGATCGACTGGGTGAGCAGCGGCTCCACACAGCTCTCCTTGCTGGGGAAGCAGCGCCACAGCGTGCGTTCCGAGACGCCGGCCGCCCGCGCGATCTGCTCGCCGGAGGTGGCGGCCACGCCCTGTTCGGCGAAGAGCCGGACCGCGTGGCGGGAGATGTCCAGGCGCTGCCGCTGCCGTTGCCGGTCGCTGACCGGGGGCCGTCCCCGGCGGGGCGCTATCGGGCCACTGTCCACGGTCACGTCCTCCATCGGGCGATCCAACCATGCCCGGGCCGCGGGGCGACTGGCCGAAAACATTATTGGCAGTGACTGACAATAAAGTGTTACGGTCGAAGTGCCGGAAGATCGCGTTCCGAGGTCCAGGAGGAGGACCATGAACGGTGCCGCCGAGCGTTCCCGACTACCCTTCGCACGGCCGAACGTGCTCGATCTCGCACCTCTCTACGAGGTGCTGCGCCGGGAGGCGCCGATCACGCCGGTCACCACACCGGCCGGGGATCCGGCCTGGCTGGTCACCCGTTTCGAGGAGGTCCGCGACCTTCTCGGCGACAAGCGGCTCGGCCGCTCCCATCCGGAGCCGGAACGGGCGTCCCGGATCACGAGCGCCGCGGTGCAGGAGGGCCCCTCGGGCAACTACGCCACCGAGGAGGCCGATCACACCCGGATGCGCCGGCTGCTGACCCCGGCCTTCTCCGCCCGGCGCATGGTGATGCTCTCCGATCACGTACGGCAGCTGGTGGACGGCTGCATCGACCGGCTGCTCGCCGAGCGTGCCGCGGCCCCCGACGGGGTGGTCGACCTGCATGCCGGGCTGGCCTTCCCGGTGCCCGTCGCGGTGATCTGCCGGCTCCTCGGCGTGCCCGAGTCCGACCGCGAGCACTTCGCCTCGCTGTCGGCGCGCATGGCCGACTACGCCATCGGGGACGAGGCCGAACGGGCCCGGGAGGAGTTCAACGAGTACATGACGACGCTCGCCGAGGCCAAACGGGCCCGGCCGGGCGAGGACGTCATCTCCGACCTCGTACACGCCCAGAGCGCCGACGCGGACTTCGACTACTCCGAAATGATCAGGCTCTGCGTCGGGCTGCTGTTCGCCGGCCACGAGACCACCGTCAACCGCATCGGGCTGGGGACGCTCTTCCTGCTCACCCGCCCCGGCCACTGGCAGGCGCTGACCGCCGACCCGGCCGGCCGGGTCAACGCCACCGTCGAGGAGATCATGCGCCTGGGCGCACCCGGCGACCTCGGTCTGCTGCGCTACGCCCACACCGACGTCGACGTCGCCGGGGTCACCATCCGCAGCGGCGACGCCGTGATCCTCTCCATCAACTCGGCCAACCGCGACGCGTCCGTCTACACCGACGCCGAGACGTTCGACCCCGACCGTCCGGAACGCAACCACCTCGGATTCGGCCACGGCCCGCACTTCTGCATCGGGGCGAGCCTGGCGCGCACGGAGCTGCGCATCGTCTTCGCCGCCCTGGCCGAGCGCCTGCCCGGTCTGCGGCTCGCCAAGGACGTCGACGACCTCGCCGTGCGCACCACCCTCACCGGCGGGGTCAGCGAGCTGCCCGTGACCTGGTGAGGGCACCCCCCGGACAGGGGCGTGGCGCGGACCGGCCGGGGGCCGGGCCACGCCGCGCCCACCGGGTCACCCCTCGTCGCGCAGCCGGGCCGCCAGGGTGGTCAGCTGCTCTGTCTCCTCGGTGTGGCCGAGGGCGGTGAGCCGGGAGACCGCACCGTCCAGGCGGGCGAGGGCGGGATCGGGGCGTTCCAGGTAGAGGCCCTCCACGACGGCCGCGAGCCGGACGCACTCGGCCCACTCGCCGACGTGGTCCCTGTCGTGGGAGGCGGGTTCGGGTTCGCCGAGGAGGGTGAGCGCCTTGTCCAGGGCGGTCAGGGAGGTCTCGTACTCGCTGGCGTAGGCGTTGACCCGCCCGTGTTCGTAGGCGAGGGCGCTGTCCAGGTCGCGGCCGCGGGCCTCGTACCCCGCGGCGCGGGCCTCGTCGGCGACCCGGCCCGCGTCGGCGAGCAGGGCGAGCGCGTCGGCCAGGCCCTCGGCACCCTGCTGCTGGGCCTGGAGACGGGCGAGTTCGCGCAGGCAGCTGCTGAGCTGCTCGTAGCGCGGGTCCCGGGCGTGCGCGGCGAGGGCCTGGCCGGCGGCCTCGCGGGCCCGGCCGAACTCGCCGGACTCGGCGAGGACCACGGCGGTCTCCGCGGCGATCATGGCGTGGCTGCCGGGGTCGTCGTCCCAGCCGGCCGACTCGGCCGCGAGGGCGGCGAACTCCGTGGTGGCGGCCTTGAGGTCCTCCCCCGCGTGCAGCGCGCGGGCGCGGGCCAGGCGCAGCTGGGCGACGAGCCGGTCGTCCAGTTCCCCCGCGGCGACGTCCGGTTCGGCCAGCACGGAGTCGAGCAGCGCGATGCAGTCCTCGACGCGGCCCAGGTCGAGGCTGAGCTGGGCCGCGTTGCTGTAGGTGCAGAACGCGTCGAACCGGCTGCCGTGGCGCAGGTCCAGCTCCGCGGAGCGGGTCAGGTGCCGCAGCGCCTCGTCGGGGCGGCCCAGGCGCATGCAGGTCCGGGCCAGATCGGTGTGCAGGCGGGCGGTGGCCACCGCCTCGGCGGGCCATTCGGCGGCCAGGCGGAGAGCCTCGGCCAGGTCCTCGTGGGCCGCCTGCGCGTCCCTGAGACCCAGCCGGATCCGCCCCCGGAGTCCGAGCGCGTGGGGCAGGTGCCAGGCGGGGCCGTGTGTCCTGAGCCGGTCGAGGAGGGCGTCGCTCGCGGTGACCGCGGCGGGCAGGTCGCCGGAGAGGGCGTGGGTGCCGGCCCGGAGCAGCAGGGCTCCGGAGATCTGCCCGGCGACCTCGTGCCGGACGGCGAACGCGTGCAGCAGGTCCGCCTCGGCGAAGACCGGCGCGGCGTGCTCCTCGTCGTGGGACGTCTGGAACCGCAGGCCGAGCGCGGTCGCCCGCAGTCGCAGCAGCCGGGCCTCCTGGTACGGGGCGAGGCCGGTGGCCCTCTCGTGGAGGCGGACCATGGACGCGTGGGCGTCGGTCAGCGCTGCGGTCCTCGCCCCGGCTTCGTCGGCGCCCTGCGGGGCGACCTGGGCCGCGGCGAGCAGGGCACAGGCGCGGACGAACGCCGCGTGCCCCGGCTGGGCGGCCTCGTCGTACAGGCCCGCCGCCTCCTCGTACAGGGCGGCCGCCTCGTCGAACTTCTCCTTCTCGCCGGCCCGGCCCGCCTCGTCCTCCAGCAGGTCCGCGCGCAGCCGTACGAGCGGGCCCACGGCCGGGTCGTCGGGGTGGGCGTAGCCGGGGGCTGCGACGAGCGCGCGCAGCCGGGCCCAGCAGGCCGCCGCGTCCGGATGTCCCTGCTCGTCCAACTCCCGAGCTCGGACGATGAGTTCGGACAGCGACTCGGGGACGGCGGCGCTCGTGCGGACGGCGGCGGGGGCGGCTGCCGGGGCCACGTCGTCGAGGCCGCGGGTGCGCAGGGTCAGTTCGAGTGCGTCCAGGAGGGGGGCGCGGTCGAGGCGGGCCCGGCGCCGGTCGGTGTGGGCCGTGGTGCCGTTGCGGGCGTCGAAGCGGGCGGCGAGGTCGTCGGCGCGGCCGCGCACCTCGGCGCGCAGGCCGGCCACCGTCCAGGCGCGGCCCGCGTATCCGGCGGCGGGCAGCTCGCCGTGGCCGAGGAGTTCGACGCGCTGCAGGAGGACCTCGACGCCGGTGAGGAAGCCGAGCAGGTCCTGCGGCGAGTCGACCTCGTCGAACAGGTTGCGGTTCTCGGCGAGGAGTTCCAGACCGCGGGCCTCGTTGCCGGTGAGCGCGCAGAACTCCAGGTGGCGGCCGACCTCGCCGGACATCGAGGGGTTGCGGCGGCAGGCGCGGTAGCCGGTCAGGTGCAGCGCGCGGGCCCGGTCGGCGGCGCCGGCGCGCAGCAGGGGAAGCAGCGCGTACGAGACGGAGCGGGCGGGCTCCTCCTGGCAGGACTCCTTCCCGTCCAGGACGGGCTCCCAGGTGCGCAGCGCCCGCTCGTCGTCGTCCGCGGCGAGGTGGTACAGGGCGCGGTCGCAGATTTCGCAGGCCTCGCAGTCGCTGAGCCGGGTGCGGGTGCGCCCCGCCCACAGTTCGTAGGCGAGGTCGGTGTCCTCGCCGACGTGGGCGGCGAGCCGGTAGGCCTGTGCGTAGTAGGGCTGGAGCTCCAGACCGGCCTTCTCGTACCGGTCACGCATCTCGGTCAGCCACTGGCGCAGACTCGCGAGGGGTATCTCGGGCAGGGCGACCAGGGCGTTGGCCACCCACTTGAACCGCCAGAACAGCATGTGCCGCAGCCGCTCGTCGAAGACGTCGGGCTGTTCGTCGAAGAGGGTGAGCAGGCGGGCGAAGACGACGGGCGACTTACGGGGTTCGGAGCCGTAGGTGTAGGCCTCCTGGAGTTCGAGGAGCGCGTGGACGAGCGCGCGGGGTTCCTCGAACTGCTCGGCGGCCTCGGCCAGTTCCTCGGCCGCGACGGTGCGGGTACGGCCGTACGGACGCCGGTCGTTCTCCTGGAGCGCCTGGTACAGCTCATCGGTGGTCTGGGGTGCGGTCGGCATCGTCAGCTGTCCTTGCGGAGGGCGTGGGCGAGGAGGTCGAGGAAGGAGCGGTTGATGAGGCTCGACTCGGCGGGCCTGAGCGGGCGCCGGGACAGCATCGCGGCCTGCCCGTAGAGGGCTTCGGCGCTGGTGCGGGCCAGTTCGGGCTCGTCGATGGTGATCGCGGTGCGGACCAGCGGGTTGAGCTGGTTGAGGATCAGCTGGGCGCGCGGGGCCTCCTGGCGCAGGTGGCCGAGGATGTCGCCCCACACGCCGCCCTGCTGCTCGCGGGCGAGCTGGGAGCGGGTGCGCTCGTGCCGGGCCTCGCGGCTGTCGAGGAGGAGGGCGGGGGCGGAGGCGGGCTGGAAGGTGCGCAGGGCGACGTCGCAGTCGAAGACGGCGAGGGCGTCGCGGGCCTGCGCGAGGTAGGCCGCGGCGGCGAGTTCCGTCTCCCGGTCGACGGGGTCGAGGTGGGCGGTGAGGGTGCCGGGGTCGAGGTCGGCGACGGCCACCTCGGGCCTGATCTCCGGCAGCCGGTGGACCAGTTCGCGGTCGTAGGTGTAGCCGCCGTTGACGACGCCGAGCCCGGCGGCCGCGGCGATCGCCGCCACCTGCCGGAACTCCTCGACGCTGGAGGTCACGAGGACGGTGCGGTGGCTGCGCGCGAACTCGTCCAGGGTGGCGTGTCCGTCGGTGGTCTCGAACGGCAGCCACGGCAGCAGCATCCGCAGGATCTCGTCGTCGTGCACGGCCAGCGACTTCACGGCCAGGTGGTGGGTCTGCAGGAAGCGGCCGAGGAGGTCGGGGTCGCTGGCGGCGGTCCGGGCGATCCAGGCGCGCAGCCGTTCGGCGAGGGCGTCACGCACCGCCGCGAGGGTGTCGTCCTCGTACAGGGACTCCCGGGAGGCGGTCGGGCGCAGGCTCTCGGCGTCGAGGACGCAGCGGACGAAGAACGCCCACTCGGGGAGGATCTCCTCGGCCTGCTCGGACAGCAGCATGCCCTTGACGTGCACGCGGTGGCCGTGGCGGCGCCCGGCCGGCACCGCCTCCGGGAGCACGCAGGCGATGCCTTTCAGGCCCACGGCCGGCAGGTCCAGGTCGATGGTGTCCAGCGGCGTGAAGCCGAAGATCTCCTCGCCGTACGCGGCGAGCGCGCGGGAGCGTGCCCCCGGTGTGGGGTAGCTGCGCGCCCAGGGTGCGGGCTCGGGGTTGACGGGTGCGGCCACGCCGCCGGTGCCGTCGTCGAAGGTCACCGGGTGGCGCAGCAGGGAGCCGAAGTGCCGGGCGAGCGCCTGCACTTGGACCGGCCGGGTCCACTCCCCCGCGTCGGCGCGGGGCGTGAGCGTGACGGTGGTGCCGGGCCGGGGGCGGGCGGAGGCGGGCAGCGCGCGGACGGTGTAGCTGCCGTCGCCGCGGCCCCGCCACTCCACGGCGGGCGCGTGGGGGGTGCGGGCGGACCGGCTGACGACGTGGATCTCGTCGGCGACCAGGAAGCAGGAGAGCAGGCCGATGCCGAACTGGCCGATGAAGTCGGCACGTTGCTCGGCGACCTGCTCCGCCCGCTTGCTGCTGCGGCCGATGGTGGCGAGGAAGGTGTGCACGTCGGCCTCGGTGAGACCGACCCCGTCGTCCTCCACCCGGACCACCGCACCGTCGGCGTACAGGCGGATGCCGAACGCGTCGGCGGCGGCGCCCGGTTCGAGGCCGTGCCGGGCGGTCAGCGCGTCCACCGCGTTCTGCAGGAGTTCGCGCAGGTAGACGCGGGGGCTGGAGTAGAGGTGGTGGGAGAGGAGGTCGACGAGGCCGCGCAGGTCCACCTGGAAGGTGCGGTCGGCGCCGGCCGGGCTCGCGGGGGTGTGGGGCAGAGTCATCACAGAGTCCGGGGTGGGGTTGTCGAGGGGTGGCGGGCGGAAGGTGTGCCGGACGGCGCGAGAGGCACCGGTGACGGCGGCCGGCTCAGGCGCGGCGCCGGAAGCGGGCGTACGTCTTCTCCGGCTGCGCCATGTAGGTCCAGGGCCACCGGGTGTAGGCGCCGTCCAGCTCGTGGTAGACCCGCGGGGCCACGACACTCTCGGCCGCCAGCGCCAGGGCCATGGCGAAGATGTTGAAGTCCTCCTGCCAGCCCGGGCGCCGCTGGTAGCCGGGGTGGAGGATGCTGCGCTTGGCCGCGTCCCTCAACTCACGCTGGATCTCGGGGGTGTCGAGGCAGTTCTTGTCGTCCGACTCCACCCAGTCCTCGACATGGGCCATGGCGACCACGCAGCCGAGACGGTGGCCGTCGGGAGCGCCGGCGAACGCCTTGCGCGCGAACTCCAGGGCCTGGCCCGGCTCGCCGTGCCACCGGGGCTGGAGGTACGACACCCACTCGAGGTGGGTCGCCAGGTCCAGCGGGTCGCGGCGCAGGGCCGCGCCGAGCCGGGCCTCGTTGACGGCGGTGCCCACCGACATGCCGCGGCCCGAGGTGAGCAGGCGCCGCCAGGGCGTGATCCACTCCGGCCGCAGCTCGGCGGCTTCGAGCAGGTGCTCCTCGGCGATGTGCAGCCGCTCGTGGAAGAGGCGCCACTGCTCCCGCGACACGTCCGAGGCACGCGCGGAGGTGCGCGCCTCCCAGCCCCAGCTGATGTGCCGCGCCCCGGATATCAGCAGGGCCGTCGCCCGGTGTTCCTTGTCCTCCTCGGCAGCCCGGCCGATCCAGTCCTGCAGTCCGTCCACGTCGGACAGCTCGCCCAGCACCTGGTGGTCGCGGCCGAGATCGAAGTGGGCCGACGCCATCTTGACCGCGTCCCAGTCACCCGACTCCGCCGCCACCAGCAGCGCCATCACCCGGGTGTCCCCGAGGAACTGCAGCTTGTACACACCGTTCTGCCTGCGCGGCGCAGGAAGGGCGTACGGGTCCGTCGCCGGTCTCTCCCCGCCCCAGCCGAACAGCTTGCCGAACATGCCGCGCCCTCCCCAGGTTCCGCGTGATCATTCCGGTGCAGCATAAGGGGGCCCACTGACATCGTTTCCACAGGGTTTTCACCGGGGGCGCACGCGGACCGGTCCCGCCGGCCGCGGGACGGACGCGACGACCAGAGGGTTTTCAGCGGCGGTGGACGGGTTTCAGCGACGGTGGACGCTGACCGCGTACCCGCCGCCGTCGTACGGTTCGGCGTCCCAGGTGGCGAACCGGTCGACGAGGGCGAGGCCGGCCTCGGCGCAGAAGTCGTCGTACTCCGCCAGGGTGATGCCGGGCGGCACGGGCAGATGGGCCTCGTCCAGGCCGAAGCCGGCGACCAGCAGACCGCCCGGGCGCAGGGCCGCGGCCAGGCGCCCGACCACGGCGGCCTCGGTGCCGGCGGCGAGCAACGGGAAGATGTTCCCCGCGGCGACCACGAGATCGAAGTCCGCCGCGATACCGAGCCGGCGAGGCTCGAACTCGGCCAGATCGGCCTGGAACCACGGCAGTTGCGGCGCCTGCTCGCGCGCCACCGCCAGCATCGACGCGTCGAGGTCCACACCGACGCAGTCGTACCCGAGCTCCGCGAGCCGGATCATGACCCGCCCGGTACCGCACCCGGCGTCCAGCACCCGCGCTCCGGCCGGTACGAGCGCCGCACAGAACCGCGCCTCACCGTGCACGTCCCTGCCGCTCCGGACGACGGCGGCGAACCGTGCGGCGTACTCCCGTCCGGACGTCCCACCGGTCAGCTCATGCCAGCGACTCATGCGACGAACTATAGGCCGCCGGTGTGCCCGGTCCAGGACGCGCCTGAGGCACCGCGAAGGCACCACGGGGACCAGGACCGTGCGCCCGGGACCACCGGTCCCGGAAGACCGGCGTGCGGGTCCGCCGGCTGCGCCGCCGATCCCGTACGCGCCGCCCCTGCCCGGGGATTCCCTGCGGAGTCGAGACGCGCCCCCGACGCAGCTCCACGGCCCCGCCGCTGCACCGACCGGCCTGCCGACCACCACGGCCAGCACCAGCACCAGCACCAGCGCGCCGACCGGGTGGCCGACCGTCCCTGCGGTCAGCCCGCCGGCCGCCGCCGAGATCACCGACAGCATCATCCAGCCGAACGCGTCGTCGATCATGCCCGCGGCGAGCGTGAGCTGACCGATGTCCCGGTGGACCAGCCCCATGTCCATCAGCGTCTTGGCGATCACCGGTATGGCGCTCACACACATGGCCACGCCCATGAACATCACGAACACCGGGGTGTCGGAGTCCGAGTCGAGCAGGCCGGCCAGCGGGTAGCCGAGCGCGATGCCGAGGCCCAGCGGAACGAGCAGCCCGGCGAGGCTGACCCTCAGCGCGGTGGACCGTCGGCGGCGGATCATCCGCAGGTCCGTCTCCATGCCCGTCAGCCCCACCAGCAGCAGCACCGCGACCTGCCCGACCGCGTCGAGAAGGTGCATCTGCTCCGGCTGCCGGGGCAGCAGCCAGCCGGCCGCGGCGGGGGCGGCCCAGCCGACCAGTGAGGGCCGAGCAGCACCCCCGCGCTCAACTCCCCGACGATGGGCGGCAGTCCCAGCCTTACGGCCAGTCTGCCCGGCACGATCGCCAGGGACAGCAGCACGCCCACCTGGAGCAGGAAGAGCAGCATCGGGTGCGCGCCGATCGGCGGGACCGGCGCGGCCGTCAGGATGTCAGTCACGCGCACCCCGGGAGACGGGCAACGGACGGGTCAACTCGCCGTACTGCCGGAAGCCGTGGAGCAGGGAGCTGTCCCGGTCGAAGCGTTCGACGGACCGCACCACCCCGACGACGATCACGTGGTCGCCGTCAGGGTGGGTGCGCCCGACGGTGCAGTCCGCGATGGCGTGCGCGGCCTCCACCAGGGCGGGGCTGCCGGTCCGGGCGGACGGTTTCCACACCACCCGCTCGAACCGGTCCACCGCGCCGGAGGCGAAGAGCGCCGCCACCGGCTCGGCGTCCCCGTGCAGCAGGTTCACCGCGAACGCGCCGCTGGCGAGCGCCGCGTCCAGGGCCGGGCTCTGGGCGCGCAGACAGACCAGCAGTCTCGGCGGGGCCGTGCTCAGACTGCACAGGGACGAACAGGTCATGCCCCATGGCGGGTCGACGCCGCGCCGGGCGGTGACCACCGACACGCCGGTGGGGAAGCCCGCCATCATCTCGCGGAACTCGCCGTCCATCGGCACCCTCACCTCACCCGTGCCGCCCGGCGCCGGCCCGTGTGTCCCACGCTCATGCGCCGTCACGCATCCTCCGGAAGTACTCGTTCTGGGTGGGCAGGCTCGCCACCAGGGCCCGGGCCTTGTCCTTGATGAGCTGGAACCCGGCGAGCGCGTCCTTCTCGTCGACGGTGTCCCCGATCTTCGCCCCGGTCGCCTGGAGGAAGCGGGCCGGTGCCACGGCCTCGCCGGGCGCGGAGAACCAGCGCCCGGAGAGCATCCGCTGCCCGCTGTCCGCGGCGTCGCCCCGGTACACCACCAGTGGTGTACCGCCCTTGACCCCGGCGACGCTGACCTGCGTCTTGGCGGTGCCGAAGTATGACCCCGTGCCGGACTGCGCCCGGATCGCGGCCGCCACCTTGGCGGGGTCGGGCGGCTTCACCTGTGCCTGCGGGCCGGTCGCGGACCTCGGGGCGCCGCGGCCGCCCTGATCGTTGGCGGGCGATGCCGAGATGGCCGAGCAGTTCCCCGGCGCGGGCGGCGGCCCGGGCCCGGGGCATGCCCGCGAACTGGGCCGGCAGCAGCACGTTGTCGGCGACGGTCAGATCGTCCAGCAGGTTGAAGAACTGGAAGATCATGCCGATCCAGGACCTGCGGTACTTCGCGGATCCGGCCTCGTTCAGCTGGTCCACCCGTACTCCGGCGACGGTCACACCGCCCTCGGTCGGGCGGTCGAGACCGGCGACGAGGTTCAGCAGCGTCGACTTGCCGCTCCCGGACGGGCCCAGCACCGCGACGGCCTCGCCGGGCCGCACGTCCAGATCATCGTCCTCACCACGTACGACCTCGACCAGTACGTCTACGGGGCACTGGCCGTGGGCGCCAGCGGGTTCCGGCTCAAGGACGTCACCCCGGAGCACCTGGCCGCGGCCGTGCGGCTGGTCCGCTCCGGGGATGCGCTGCTCGCGCCGTCCATCACCCGCCGCCTGGTGGAGCGCTTCGCCAGGCCCGCGGGGCGTACGACCGCGCTGCACCGCGACCTGTCCGCGCTCACGCGCAGGGAGCTCGAGGTCCTGGAGTCGCTGGCCCGCGGGCTGACCAACGCGGAGCTGGCCGCCCGGCTCCATCTGAGCGAGGCGACGGTGAAGACGCACGTGACGCACGTCCTCGCCGAACTCCAGCTCCGCGACCGCGCCCAGGCGGTCATCGCCGCGTACGAGACGGGTCTGGTCACCCCCGGCTCGATGGAGCTGCCGCCGAACTGACACCCCCGGGCGAGGCGAGGCCGTCAGGTACCGAAGACCTGGAACTCCGAGATCTGACCGGCCGGCCAGCCGTTGTTCGCCGTGATGTTCACCCGGAAGTACCGCTGGGTGGTCGCGGTGAAGGTGATGGTGACCGTGTTGCCGGTCGTGGGGTCGAAGGTGTACGTGGCCGACGACTTGACGGTGGTGAAGGAGGAGCCGTCGGTGCTGCCCGACAGGGACAGCGTCTGGTTGCGGGCGCCCCAGGTCGCGGGGAGCTGGAGGACTACGCGGCTCGCGCTCTGTGCGGAACCGAGGTCCACCTGCACCCACTGCGGGAAGGCGTTGGCGGCGCTCTCCCAGTAGGTGCCCTGGTTGCCGTCCGTCACGTTCGACGACGGGTACACGTCGGTGTGGCTGGACTCGGTGGTGGCCGCGCCCGCTGCCAGGTTCCTGCTCACCGTGCCGGCGCCGGTGCCGGTCAGCGCGACCGTGGTCGTGCCGTTCGACGCGTTGCCGGCGATGCTGAGATCACCGGTGCGGGTGCCGGACGCGGTGGGCGTGAACGTGACGGCCACCGTGCAGGAGGCGCCTGCCGCGATCGACGTCCCACACGTGTTGGTCTGCGAGAAGTCACCCGTGACCGTGATGCCGGAGACGGTCGCGGCCGCGGTACCGGTGTTGGTCACCGTGACCGTCTGCGCGCTGCTGGCGGTGTTGAGCGCCTGGGTGGGATACGACAGTGACGTCGGGGTCGCCGACAGTGTCGCGTGGGAGGAGCCGCCGTCGCCGGGGAACACCTCGAAGTCCGACAACTGGGCGGCGTTCCAGCCTGTGTTGGCGGTGATGTTCACCCGCACGTATCGCGCCGTGGCGGCGCTGAACGTGAGGGTCACCGTGTTGCCGTTGGCGTTCGGGTCGAAGGTGTACCCGGCCGACGCCTTGATCGTGGAGAAGGTGGAGCCGTCCGTGGATCCCTGCACCGACAGCGTCTGGGTGCGGGCCGACCACGCGGTCGCCGGCGGGAGCTTGAGCACGACCTTGCCGACGCCGTAGTTCTGGCCGAGGTCGACCTGCGCCCACTGCGGGAACGAACCGTTCGTGCCCTCCCAGTAGGTGGAGGCGTCCGGGTCGGTGAGGTTCGAGGCGACGTACGGGCTGTTGCTGGAACTCGCCGTGGCCGGCCGTCCGGCGGCGATGTTCGTGGTGCTGTCGATGCCGCTACCGGACAGGGCGACGACGGTCGGGCTGTTGTTGGCGTTGCTGGTGACGGTCAGGTTGCCGGTGCGCGCTCCGCCCGTGGTGGGCTTGAACCCGACGGTCACCGTGCAGGAGGCGCCGACCGCGAGGGTGGTGCAGTTGTTGGTCTGGCTGAAGTCACCGGTCGCCGTGACGCCCGAGACGGTCGCCGAGGTGGTGCCCGAGTTCGTCACCTTCACCGTCTGTGTGCCGGCCGAGGAGCCGACCACCGTGGCGGCGAAGGCGAGGCTCGCCGGGTCGGTGTTCAGCACCGGGCCCGGCGCGGTGCCGGTGCCGGAGAGGGTGACGGTGTCGGTGATCCCGCCCGCGTTGACGGTCAGGGTGCCGCTCCGGCTGCCGGTCGCCGTCGGCGCGAACTTCACGCTGACGGTGCACGAGCCGTTCGCCGGTACGGACGAGCCGCAGGTGTTGGTCTGGGAGTAGTCACCGCTGGTGGAGATCGACGAGACGGACGCGGCGGTGTTGGTCGGGTTGGAGACCGTCACGGTCTGCGCGTCGCTGGCCGAACCGGTGGGGACCGAACCGAAGTTCAGCGCGCCGGGGGTGGCCGTCACGCCTTCGGACGGGTAGGGCGGGTAGACCGGGGCCGGCCACCCTCCGCAGTACGGCGTGCCGCCGATGCCGGAGTTGCCGCCGCCGTCGGTCACCGTGAAGCTGCCGGTCGAGCAGCTGTACACCGGCGAGGAGTAGCCGACACCGGTGGCCGTGACGTCGGTGAACTTGGCGGCGCCGCCGGTCTGTTCCTGGAGGGCGAAGGTTCCGGTGCCGGCGATGGTCACGGTGTCGAGGCTGACGCCGCTGATGGTGCCCTCGACCCACTGGACCGCCTCGTACGGGCTCTGCTGGATCAGCGCGTTGGTCACGTTGATCGGCCCGGTGATCGCGCCCTGGCTGCCGTCGAACCACAACGCGCCCACGCCGAACTGCCAGTTCGGGTCGAGGCTGCCGTCGCGGATCATGGTGTTGCCGGAGATGGTGGTGGTGCCGACCGGCGTCGACGAGAAGCGCTGCCCCACGTGGATGCCGCCGCCCTGGGTGATGCCGGAGTCCACCACCCGGTTGCCGCTGACGGTGTTGTCGTGGCCGCCGTAGATCGCGATGCCGTTGGCGAGGATCTGGAGCGACACGGTGTTGTCGGAGATCGTGTCGTTGGCGTCGGCGCCGATACCGGAGTCCGCCCAGGTGGCGATGGCGTCGTCGCCGGTGTTGCGGATGTCGCTGTTGGTCACCTTCGAGTTGGTGACCCCGCCGTGGAAGTTGATGCCGTCCGCGGTGGTGTCGCGGATGCGCATCCCGCTGAACGTCAGGCCGTCCATCGGGCCGTCCATCCAGGCGCCGACCTTCAAGTGGTCGATCCACAGGTTGGCGACGGTCGAGTTGCTCATCGCGCCGCCGATGCCGTTGACCTGGGCGCTGTCGTTGCGCTCCTGCACGTTGCCGAAGATCGCGAAGTTCTGCAGGTGCACGCCGGTGCTCGGCGAGGGGGCCGGGTTGCCGTAGAAGCCGGGTGCCGTGCCGGTGACGGTCGAGTACCACATGCCGGCGCCGGCGATCGTGACGTTGTTGACGCTGAGGTGGCCGGGGATGTTGTAGGTGCCCGGCGGGATCCACACCGTGCCGCCGGGGCCTGCCGCGCTGATCGCGGCGTTGAACGCGCTGGTCGCGTCGGTCGCACCGGTCGGGTCGGCGCCCTTGCCGGTCACCGACACCGACCCCGAGGGCGCGGTCAGGGCGGCGCCGACCTGCTCGAAGTCGGCGAAGTCGATGGTGTACGAGGAGGCGGTGTCGCCCGGGTCGACCTGCAGCTTGAAGGTCGTTCCCGCCGGATAGGTGGTGGAGAACAGGCGGTGGGCCTCGTCGAAGAAGTGGTGCGGGTTGCTGCCCGGCGTGTTGGTGAAGGGGTAGCTGCCGTAGTACCAGCTGTAGGCGTTGGTCAGGGTGAAGTCGGGCTGCTTGACGCCGTTGACGTAGAGGGACAGCGCGGCGGTGTAGACCGAGCCGCCCGACGTGTCGGGGATGCTGTACCGGAAGTTGATCGAGTTGGTCGCCACCGGTGTGCTGAACGTGACGTACTGGCCGGTGCCCTGGAGGGTCGTCGCCTTGCGGTACGACGCCTCGTCGGCCAACTGGCCCTGGGTGTAACTCGGTCCGATGGTCGTGCCGTTGGTGGCGGAGTTCTCCGCCTGTACCTCGACGTACGGCAGGCTCGCACCGCTGCCGCCGGTGGCGGCGGTCGCCGCGGCGGCCGGCTGGACGGCCAGCGCGAAGACGCCGGCGACGGTCAGCATCGCGGTGCTGACCGCCCAGACGAGGGCTCGTCTCAGATCTCGGACGGAATGGAACACTTACCACTCCTTTCATCACGGGATGCCCGAACTGTTCCGCCGACACCGCCAGGGGCGGGAGGGGAGACGGAGGATGGTGATGACGCACGGGGGACCGTAATATCGCCGACATGGCTACGCAATAACCAGACAGTGCATTGCAACAATAAAAATTTGACATGCAAGATCTAATGCGGCCTGCTACCCCATGACTACTGACACGACGCACGCGCACAGCGCGCCGACCGCGGCACCAGCAGTCACCCTCCAGACCTCATGCAAGTTTCTTGTCAGATGACGCAAATATCGGATCTGGCGATCCTCCGCAGGGCAGGAGTGCGGAATATTGCCCCGTGCGGTGGGAACAGCCGGTCCGGCCGACGATGTTGCACCGGCCGAGGGGGCCCGCACAGGTGCCCGCCGCGGACTCGGACCGAGACCTTGTCATACAGGAGGACTGTTATATGAACGACCGGCCCTTGACGCTCATGGCGGTACACGCCCACCCCGACGACGAGGCCACCGGAACGGGCGGCGTCCTCGCGCGGTACGCGGCGGAGGGCATCCGCACGGTCCTCGTGACGTGTACCGACGGCGCTTGCGGCGACGGACCGGGGGGCGTCAAGCCGGGCGATCCCGGGCACGATCCGGTCGCCGTCGCCGCGATGCGCCGTCAGGAACTCGAGGCGAGCTGCGATGTCCTGAAGATCAGCCATCTGGAGATGCTGGACTACGCCGACTCCGGAATGATGGGCTGGCCGGCGAACGACGCCCCCGGATCCTTCTGGCGGACGCCCGTGGCGGAGGGCGCTGCCCGGCTCGCGGAACTCCTGCGTCGCTACCGCCCCGATGTGGTCGTCACCTATGACGAGAACGGCTTCTACGGCCACCCCGACCACATCCAGGCCAACCGCATCACGATGGCGGCGCTGGCGATGACCGAGCCGACGCCGAAGGTGTACTGGACGACGGCACCGCGTTCGATGATGCAGCGGTTCGGGGAGATCATGCGCGAGTTCGGTGCGGACGTACCGGAGCCGGATCCGGCGGAGGCCGCCGCGATCGCGGAGATCGGGCTCCCCGACGAGGAGATCACCACCTGGGTGGACACCACCGCGTTCGGGGGCCAGAAGTTCGACGCACTGGCCGCGCATGCCAGCCAGGGCGAGAACATCTTCTTCCTCAAGATGGGCCGCGAGAGGTTCACCGAGCTGATGGGCGTGGAGACCTTCGTCCGTGTCCAGGACACCACCGGCGCGGCCGTACCCGAGAACGACCTCTTCGCCGGACTGCGCTGACCCGCCCGCCCGCGGGGCTGCCGGTCTCTTCCGCCCCTTCGAGGACGGCGGCCTCGGCCTCCTCGAAGGGCCCGGCGAAAAAATGCCGAACCCGGGGGCTGCACCCGCGCCGGGACGATACCAAAGGCCCAGGTCAGGGACGTAGGAAGTGGTGGTAACCCCCCGGAGGCCCGGAGGCGGTCCCCCTGCGGATCCGGTGGCTGGCCCGCTGTCGGCGCGGAGCGGCCGTGCCCAGACTCGGCGGCATGACGTTCTCCATCGACGCTCCCGTCGCGCCCGCCGTCCCTGGCCGCCCCTCCGGTCCCGGCAGCGATTTCGCCAGACTCTCCCGACGCATCGGCGAGGCGGGTCTGCTGGACCGGCGCCCGGGCTACTACACGGTGCGGCTCGGCACGGTGATCGCGGCTCTGCTGGGCGGCGCGGCGGCCTTCCTCGCGCTCGGCGACAGCTGGTGGCAGCTGGCTCTCGCCGCCGCCATGGCCCTCGTGTTCGGCCAAGTGGCGCTCGTGGCCCACGATCTGGCGCACCGTCAGGTCTTCCGTCGGCGCCGACCGAGCGAGACGTGGGGGCGCCTCTTCGGCAATCTCGCCATCGGCATGAGCTACGGGTGGTGGATGAACAAGCACACCCGTCACCACGCCAACCCCAACCACGAGGAGCTCGACCCCGACGTCGCTCCGGACATCCTGGTGTGGTCCACCGACCAGGCACGCAACAGCAACGGCCCGGCCCGCCTCATCGGCGGCCACCAGGCGTTCCTGTTCTTCCCGCTGCTGACGCTGGAGGGCTTCAACCTGCACGTGTCGAGCGTGCGGGCGCTGCGCTCGCCGTCCATGAAGAACCGGCTGACCGAGGGCGTACTGCTCCTCCTGCACTTCGCGGCATACCTGTCCGCGCTGTTCCTGGTGCTCTCCCCCGGCAAGGCCGTGGCGTTCCTCGCCGTGCACCAGTGTCTCTTCGGTGTCTATCTCGGCTGTACGTTCGCCCCGAACCACAAGGGCATGCCCACCTTCACCGGCGACGAGCGGCCCGACTTCCTGCGCCGCCAGGTGCTCACCTCCCGCAACGTGAAGGGCGGTCGGCTCACGGACGTACTGCTCGGCGGGCTCAACTACCAGATCGAACACCACCTGTTCCCGAGCATGCCCACACCTCACCTGCGACGCGCCCAGGTGATCGTGCGCGAGTACTGCGCAGAGATCGGTGTGCCGTACCACGAGACCGGTCTGCTCCGGTCCTACCGCGAGGCCCTCGCCCACCTGCACCGGGTGGGAGAACCCATCCGGCGCCGACGCAGGGCGGCTTGACGGTGAAGGCGCGGGGCCGGCCGGGCGCCGCCGCCGAGGAGGCCGGGGCCTGTCCTCGACGAGCGGCATCCTGGCCGGCACCGCCTACCGTCTGCCGCCGGCCTGACGGCCCGGCCTCACCTCAGGTGCCGGGCGAAGAACCGGTTCCCGTCCTCCAGCTCGAACCACGGGGTGCCGGTGTGCCCGCCGAGATTGGCGTGCAGCGTCTTCTCCTTGCTGCCGAAGGCGTCGAACAGGTCGAGGGCCCGCTGCCGGGGGTTGCCTTCGTCGTCCCACTGGAGCAGGAACAGCAGGGGCACGGTGACCTGCCGGGCCTCCTCGCGCTGGGCGCGCGGCACGTATCCCCCGGCGAAGAGACCGGCGGCCGCGATGCGCGGCTCGACCGCCGCGAGGCGGATGCCGACGGCGGTCCACCCGGAGTACCCGACCGGGCCGCCGGTCTCGGGCAGCGCGAGGAGGGCGTCCAGGGTGGTCCGCCATTCCGGCACCGCGTTCTCGACCAGCGGGCCGACGAAGGACTCGAAGATCTCGTCGACGGGTTCGCCGGCCTGCATCGCGCGGCGGAGGTCGGCGCGGGCCTGCTCGCCGGCGGCGGAACGGGGCCGGTCGCCGCATCCGGTGGCGTCGATGGAGGCCACCGCGTAGCCGTACGCCGCGGTCCTCCGGGCCCGGGCCACCAGCCGGGGCTCGCTCTTGGGCAGGCCGTTGTTGTGGGCCATCAGGATCAGCGGAGCCGGTGTGGCGGATTCCGGCGTCCACAGGGTGCCGGGGATCTCGCCGAGGATGAACTCGCGTTCGAGGACACCGTCGTCGAGGCGCCGTTCGGAAGTGAAGTGCATGGTCGTGCCTTTCGGGAGTGCGCTTGAACGGCGCTCCCGGACGGCCTATCGTCCGACCGCGACCCCGGAGGGGAGCACCCATGTCGATACTGCGTTCACGGGTACCACCTCCTCTTCTCCGGCACGGCCACCGGAAAGCTAGCAGCGGTCGCCGTGGTCCGCCAACGGGTTTCAGCTCAGGGTGTCCAGCAGGGCGGTGACGTAGGCGTTCAGCCGCCCCTCCACCGTCCGCGTCGTCAGTTCCGTCCTGCCCGCCTCCTGCCACGGCCGCGCCACCCACCGCATCTGCCCCGCGAACCCCAGGGCGTCCAGCAGCCGCCAGTGGAGCCGTTCGCCCGCGGCCGCGGCAAGCACCCCGCCGGCCTCCTCGTACGCCTCGGCGAACCGCAGACCCCACGCCGGGCCGTGCAGCATCGCGAGATTGGTGGAGCAGTGCGCCACATCGATGTCCGCCGGGCCCCAGGAGGTCTGCACCCAGTCGACGACCCCGGTGATCCGGGGACCGGCCAGGCCTGGTGGCGGCACATCGAACAAAACGTTGCCGGGGTGGAAGTCCCGGTGCAGGAACCGCCCTTCATAGCGGGGCGCCGGCTTGCGGATGACGTCCGTCGCCGCGGCCCATGCCGCCGTGTCGGCGCCGTCCGGCGGGACGACGGCGTCGGCGGTCGTCCACGCCTGGTACTCCCGGGGACGCACGGCGGGCCGCAGCGCGTGGATCGCCACGAGCTGACGGGCCAGCAGGGGGACGCGTGCCTCCAGTCCGCGGTCGTCGAGGACCGTCCGGCCCGGCAGATGCGTCATCAGGAGTGACGGGTACTCGCAGTGCGCGGCGGCCGGGTCGACCGCGACCGGTCCGGGGGCCGGCACGTCTGTCCCCGCGAGCAGGGCGAGGACGCCCGCCTCGCGGTTCAGCAGGTCCTCGGCGTGCTCCACGAACCCCGGGTCGACGAAGGTCCGCAGCACCAGGTCGCGGGTGCCGCCGTCCCGCGTGCCGATGGTCAGCCGCCGCATCTCGGCGGTGATGCCCCCGTGCAGTGCCTCGGTTGCGACGACCCGTTCGCCGGCCGCCAGATGGCGGCCGACCCAGGCCAGTGCCAACGGCCGGACGGCCCCTGCCTCATCGTGGTCGGACACCGTGCCACCCCATCATCCGGACGGGGGCACGCGCAAAGGCTTTCCGGACGGGCGCGGTGCACGCCCGGCCGCGTCGCCGGGCGTGTGGGGCGCTTCGCTACGGTCGCAGGGCGGCGGCGCCCGCCCGCACCATCGCGGACACCGGTGACCTTGCCCATTGCACGAGGTCACGCGGCAAACCGGTGTCGAGCTCGATGGTCAACCGCACGTAGCGGGTGTGCAGCCGGGTCACTTTGACGGGACGCGGTACGACCGCGTCCGGCCCGCGCTGCAATGCGGCTCGGTAGGTGTCCTTGCGCTGGTTCATGCCGGGTCCTGTCGCTTGATGAGTTCGTCTGCGAGGTCCATGTACGCCGAGCCCTTGACCTGCACCTGGCTTCCGAACGACTGGGCGTACAGGTCGAGCCGGGGAATGTGGGTGGACAACACGTCGAAACCCCGCTCGGTGAGGGCTTCGCGGGCGTCGGCGTCGGGACCCGTACGCGTGGCGTCGGCCCGGTTCGTCCGGTTCAGCAGCACGGCGGCGTGGGCGGGCTGGGCGCGCAGGGACTGTACGTCGCCCATCTCGCCGCCGATGGGCGCCATGCGGTCCAGCTCGATGGGAGCCGGAGTGACCGGCACGATCCATTCGCTCGCGTATCTCATGATGCTGCGGGCGATGTGCGCGTGGTCCTCCAGTTGCGGGGCATCGAACACGACGGCCTGCCGGTCGCCCAGGAAGTCGTTCACGCGCCGGTGCACATCGCCCACCGGAAGGGCGACCACCGGAAACGGGAAGCCGCCTGCCAGTTCGCTCCAGCGCAGCGCGGAGGAGGCGGGGTCACTGTCGACCAGCAGCGGTGGGATGCCCGACTCGTGGAGTGCGTGGGCCAACCAGACTGCGCTGGTCGTCTTTCCCACCCCGGGCTTCAGGTTCACGAAGGCGTAACTCAGCGACACACGGGCCAACGTACGGGCGCGAACGGCCGTCGGCGGTCGACTCGGGGCGCGGAGTGCCACCGTTCACCCTGCGGCGCCGGTGAATCATTCGTATGGGCCAGTGCGGAGGCCGGCCACCGCATCGCCCGGTCAGGCCCCGGCGTGCACGAAGGCCGCCCACAGAAAGGGGGCCTGCGGTGTCCGGTCGCGCAGCCTGCGTACCGCCCGGTGCAGGGCGAACGCGGCCCGGTCACTGTCGAAGACACCTTCTTCGTTCCGTATCTCCGTGTAGAAGTGGTCCGCGATCTGCACGGCTCTGGCGTCGCTGATCTCCCACTGGGTGCCGACGACGTGCGGAAAACCGGCCAGCTGGAACGCGGACACCAGGTGGATCGCCTCGTCGGCGAGCTGCGGGGAACCGCCGAAAGCGGTCCGGCACGCCGACAGATAGGCCAGCTGAGCCCGATCGAGGCGTAGGGGGGCGAGTCCGGCGACTGTGAACGGCGCCGTCTCGTGGTCCAGGAGGAACAGCCGGCTGCTGGACGGGTCGTCGGCGCGGGCCTCGCCGTGGCAGGAGAAGTGCGCCACTGTGCAGCCGGGCAGGTGGGCCATCACGTTGTCCCTGGTCGGGAGGCGGTCTCCGGTGGCGTTTCCGTTCCCCTTCGCGTCCGGGGAGAGAACGACCGGTCGCGGCAGACGGCTGCTGACCTTCTCGACCTCCTGCCGGACCTTGTGCAGCGGTGGTGCGCCGGGCGTGACGGGCATGGCGACGATCAGCGACCGGTCCTCCTCCGCGGCCGTTCCCGCCCCGTCCGCCCCGGCCGTCCTGGCGGCCGTCGCCGATGCCCGTGCCCGCTGTGTCTCGCGTCGGCGCCGGGCGTGGCTCAGCGCCCGGACGGTGGGCGTGTGGGAGGAGACCACGCGGTCCATGACCGTGCGCCGTCCCCCTGCCGAAGCCGCGCCGGGCGGGTCGGCGTGATGACCGGCCGCGTGCACCGGCAGCAGTCCCAGCACTCCGCCGGTCGCCCACCACACCCGGGGCCACGGCGTGCCGGGCGCCGGTTCGGCGGTGTGGCCCAGCGCCTCCAGGACCGGCCCTGTCGCACGGTCCCAGAGCCATTCCAGGACACCTCGCAGTGACTTCTGTGCCTCCTGGATCTGCTGCCGGGACGACTCCGTGTCCCCGGCGACCGCCAGGGCACGGTGGCAGAGGCGGATCTGTTCCAGCAGGTCGTCCCAGGTGAGCCGGGGCAAGGGGAGAGCGGTGACGTCCGTCCCGTGGAGCAGCAGGGCGTCGCTGCGATAGCGGCTGACGGCGAAGGCCACGACCGCACCCTCCCGGGCCTCGTCGAGGAGGTCGGAGAGGGCGGGAGGACGGGCGAACGAGGCGAAGCCGTCCAGCTCGCGGATACCGGCGAGGAGATCGGTGAGACCGGCCGCCCACCGGCGGCGGTCGGCCGGGGCACCGGACTGTCCGTCCAGCAGGGCTCGCAGCCGGATGAACCGCTCCGCCAGATCCGCATGTCGCTCACGGAGTTCGGTCAGGTCGCCCCGCACGTCGAGGGCCTGGCCGAGGAGGACCGCCCGCCCGCCCTCCAGCAACCGCAGCGCCCGCACGGCCCGTTCTCTCTCTTCCCCTGCGCCGCCCCCGGCCAGAGCGAGTGAGGCTGCTTCGCCCGCCAGGCCGGCCGTACGGCCGAGTTCGTACTGCTGATCGCCTCGCTCCTGCTGCCCGGGGGCCACTTGAGGAAGCAGGCGGACGGCGAGTTCCAGCAGTTCGGCGGCGCGCCCGGGATCGGCGGGCACGGTCAGGTCGGCCGCGCTGCGAGCGGCGTAGACGCGCAGCGAGGGTGCCGCTGTCTCCGTCCGGGCGGCGTCGGTGAAGACCGAGACGGCTTCGCGGAGGTCCTCGTCCGCCGTCGTACCGGCCGTGTCCGCGGGACCCGTCGCCGTCTCCGTGCCGTCCGCCGCGCTGTCCCCGGGGCCACTGTCCTGCCGCGTCCTCAGATGGCGGAGACGGAGCGCGAGGCCGAGATTGGAGGAGACCCCGGCCGTGTCGGGGTGGTCCGGGGACAGCAGGCCGACGGCGTCCCTGCCTTTCTCGATGGCCTCGTCCAGGTCGGTGAGATCACCGCGCCCCTCGTACCGCTTCCGCAGCGCCAGACCGAGATTGGACAGCCGGGCGGCCCGCTCGGCGTGATCGGAGGGCGTGCGGATCAGGGCTTCCCGGCTCGCCTCGATCGACTCGTCGATGTACTCCGCGCCGCGTTCCCGGCGCTCTGCGTCCCCCTCCCCGTCCTCCTCGCGTCGTCCTTCCCGGTCCCCTTCCTGGAAGAGTTCGTACCGTGTCCGCAGCACGAGGCCGAGGTTGGACAGGAACCCGGCACGTTCGGGGTCGTCCGCCGGGGTGAGCCGAACCGCCTCTTTCGCGGCGTCGACGGCGTCGTGCACATCCCTCTCCCGGGCGTCCGTCTCCCCGCGCCCGGCTCGTCGGCGGAGCGCGACGACGAGACCGTTGAGCATGGTGGCCCGGTCGGGGTGGTCGACGGGGGCACGGTCCACGGCCGCTCTGGCCGTACGGACCGCCTCGTCGAGATCCCCGGCCATACCGTCCCTGCCGAAGCGGACGGCCTGGGCGATGCCGAGGTTGGTGAGTACGGCGGGGCGGTCGGGGTGCCCCTCGGGGGTGCGGGCGACGGCCTCTTCGCCGGCCTGGATCGCTTCTTCCAGGTCTGCCGGCCGGCCGCCGTGCTCGTACCGTTTGCGGAGCGCCTGTCCGAGGTTGGAGTGACGGCGGGCGAGAGCGGGATGGCCGGCCGGGGTGAGACGGACCGCCTCCCACGCCGCGTCGACGGCGGCGTCCAGATCTTCCGGAACTGCCTGGGTACCGAAGCGCTGCAGGAGGGCGGTCGCCAGGTTCGTCAGCATGACGTCCCGGTCGGGATGGTCACCCGGGGCCACGTCGAGGATACGGCGCCACCGGCGGACGGCCCGATCGGGAAGGCCGGGGTCGGCGGAGCGGAGGACCTGCTCCAGCAGGGCCGTGGCCTCCACGATCGCCCGGTGGATCAGCAGCGGGCGGAGCGGGTCGGGGAGAGAGGTCACGCCGGCGAGCAGGCAGGGGGTGAACATGACCGCGGCGGCGTCGAGTTCCCGCTCTTCCGCAGGCCGGTCGCCGGGCAGGGCACGGTAGCGGTACCAGTGGAGCCAACCGAGGCGGTAACGGGCGATGAGCGCGGCCTTCCGGTCCTCCTCGGGGCCGCCGGTGCCGCCGTTCTCGTTGTCGTAGCCGTGCGGGTCCAGCAGGGCGGCCAGCCGGAGGGCCTCGTCCTGTGCGCCGGGCTCCAGAACGGGGGCGAGATCCCGGGACTCGGCCACTCTGCGCAGCCGTTCCGCCACCATCGCGCTCAGCTCGTCCCGTGTCACCGCGCCCCGCCCCTCGTCGCGACGTCCCCGTACGCAGTCCTCGCACATGGCGCGCTGTGGACCCCGCTGTTCGCCCGGTACGCATACCCGGCCCGCGCCCCTCGCCAACCCCATGGTGGCCCGGACGTACCGGTCCTGCAGCGGCGGGCGGTCAGCCCTCGCCGACCAGGACGAAAGCCGCCCAGTGCGAAGGCCGCTCGGTGTACGTGGCGCGGGTCCGGCGCAGGCCCACGGACGCGGCGAACCGGTTGAGTTCGGCCGTGTCGGCGTCCCGCAGCCAGGCCTGGGCCCGGGCCAGTGCCGCCGCGGGCGGCATCGGCGGCTCGTCCTGTTCCGGGTCGCCCAGCAGGTGGCAGGCGTAGAACCTGGCGATCAGGAGCGCCGTGGAGCGGTCGTTGACCTCCCACAGGCTTCCGACGACGCCGGCTGCTCCGGACTGCACCAGTCCGCCCGGCAGGCCGATGCCCTCGTCGGGCAGTCGCGCCATGTCGGTCACCGCCGTCCGGCAGGCGGAGGCCACGACGAGCCGGATGCCGGCGAGGGCCTGGCCGTCCAGTAGTTCACGAAGGGTGAGCCGGTCGCCGTCGGCGAGCTCCAGACAGGACGCGACCGGGTCGGCCGCGTCGTAGTACCCGTGCCCGGCGAAGTGCAGATGGGTCGCGGCCGGCAGTGCCCGAAGCAGGTTCTCCCGGGTGGCGCCGGCCCCGGTCAGGGCCGCACCGGGCTCGGTGAACAGCCCCCGCACCGCGCCGAGTTCGGATCCGGCCCAGGGAAGGGGCGGGTCGCACGGGTGGGGCTCGGCGACTCCCAGCAGCCGGGCCCTGCCGTGCGGGGGCTCCGTGCTCGTGGCCCGGGCGGCGATGAGCACGCGCGCGGAGGGCGTGTACGACACGGCGACGTCGTCGAACAGGCAGCGCGTCGTGCCTTCCACCGGGATGCGGGCGGCGTGGACGGGCAGGACGCCGAGGACGCCGGTGGTCACCAGGACGGCACGGTTCACGTCCAGGGAGCGCAGCCGCCTGGCGAGCGGAGCCAACAGCCGGGCGCCCAGCAGGTCGAGCAGCGGCAGGAGGTGCTCGTCCTCCTCCAGCGACGGGTGTGCCCCGAGCGCGACGAGCAACTCCGGTTCGGTCAGCGGCGCCTGTACGACGTCGATGCGGATCCCGGATTCCTCCGGCGCCGCCTGGACGAGCAGGGCCACGCTGCCGTGTCGTGCCGTGATGAGGTAGACCAGCGGTGGTCCGTCGGTCACGGCCCGGCGCACGGCCGTCATCGGTGCCGAACGCAGGAAGTCGTGGCGGCCGGGCAGGGCCCGGATGGCTTCGGTGGCGGCGGTGAGCTGCGCCTGCGCGTCCGTCATCGCGGCGCGCAGGCGGCGCGGGGTGCCGGACTCCCGCGGGTCCCGGTCGGCGCGCTGACGAGCCTCCAGGGTCCGGACGCGCTGCACGGCTGAGCGGAAACCGGCCACGGCGTCCGGGTGTTCGCGGGCCAGGACCTCCAGTCCGACGCGGTCGCGCTGCAGCCTGTCGCCCAGGTCCCGGGCCCGGCTCTGTTCCAGGACGGCCACCGCGCGCTCCGGGCGGCCGGCGCGCACCAGGGCATGGGCGGCCTCCCTGGGAAGGTCGGCGGTCTGGACGATTTCCGCCTCCTTGCCGCCGGGCAGCACGGTGATCCGGTAGAGGCTCTCAGCCGCCTCCAGCGCCCGCTCGTAGGCGTCGGCCGCCGCGGACCAGGCCCCGGACTCGGCGTGCGCGTCGCCCAGCAGTCCCCAGGCACGCCGGGCGTGATCGGGGGCGGTCGCCGGGGACACGACGGACACGACCTCGGTGAGGAGCCGCACCGCCTTGGCGACCCGGTCGCCCCTGTCCCGGGGACCGAGTGACGTCAGCCAGGCCCTGGCCAGCTCGGTGGCGGACTCGGCCCACTCCAGGGGCACCGTGTCCGGCGTGCGTGTCTCGAGACTGCTTTCCAGGAGCCGGACGGCACGTTCGGAGTCGGGCCGGTCCCCGCGGCGCAGGGTGGCTGCCAGGTTGTACCGGGCGCGTGCCGCCTCGTGGCGGTCGCCGTGCGCTTCGTACGTCTCCAGCGCCGTCGTGTGCAGTTCGATCGCGGTGCCGAGGTCCTCGGCCGTGACCTCGCGGCGCTGGACGAGGGTGTTGGCCAGGTTGTCCGCGATGGCGGCGTGCATGAGGGGGTCCTCGGCCGCGGGGGCCAGTTCGAGGCCGCGCCGGTACCACCTCACCGCCTCGTCGAGGGCGGCCGTGCCGCTCCGGACCGCGGTGTTGGCCAGGGCGTCCGCGATGGCGGTGGCGGCGTTCGCCATGTCCAGGGGGAGCCGCAGCTCCTCGTAGAGTGCGAAGGCCTCCTGCGCGTGGTGCAGGGCCGTGCTCTGGTTGGCGTCGTGGTCGCCCTGGAGCCGCATCCGGTAGCAGCGGCTGAGGTTGACGAGCGCGTGGGCGCGGGCACGGCCCCTCAGTTCCGGCGCCCGCACCGCCTGTTCGAGGTGGCGTCGGCCGAGTTCCAGGGCGTCGGGGTCCGCGGCGAGCGCCGGTTCGGACAGGACGAGGCCGATGTTGCTCTGCGCGATGGCCCAACGGTCCGGGTGTTCCTCGTGGTTGAACACGGTCAGGGCCGCCATGTGACGGTGCAGCGCCCGGCGCAGGTTACGGGTCCGGTCGTCCGGGCATTCCCAGTAGGCGTTCGCCAGGTTGGCGACGGTCGCCGCCCACTCCACGGGGCTGGTGGACCGGCGGAAGTGGGTGAGGGCGGCACGGAGGGCACGCTGGGCCCGGGCGACGTTGTCGGCCTTGTTCCCGCGCGGGCGGGAGCGCCAGACCGATCCCAGGAAGGCCTGCATCGTCGCCCACTTGTCCCGGCTCTCCGGCCGGTTCAGCAGACGGGTCGCCTCCTCGGCGAGCCGGATCGCGTGGTCGTGGCTCTCTGGGTCGCCGCCGGAGCCCGTGGCGTACAGCTGGGCGAGTTCGGCGAGGAGGAGACCGTGTACTCCTGGATGGCGGTCGGCGGGGACGACGGCGAGCGCCTCGGCGAGCAGGGCACCGCGCCGGTCGGGCCGGTCCGTGAGCAGCCTGAGCCGCAGCAGTCCGGGCAGGTCGGGTGGCAGTCGGTCGGCGTCGTCCCCCGCGACTGCGCATACCTCCGCCCAGTCGATCCGGTGCCACTCGGCCAGGGCGCCGTCGGGGAGTGCCGCGAGGTGGTCCAGCGCCGCGTCCAGTCCGTCTGCTCCGGTCCGCCCGCCCGTCGCGCCCGCAGCCGGGCCGACCGCGTCCCGCCGGTTGACGAGCATCTGCAACGCCAGCCCGCCGCACAGCGCTGGATGACCGGCGACGGCCGCGTCCCGCTCCTCCTTCGTCGCGGCGGTGAGCAGAACGGCCAGGGCTTCCTCCGCCTCCAACACGGCGTTCAACTGCTCCAGCTCGGGGGCGGGCGCGCCGGTGGCGCGGGCCCTGTCCAGGGCTTCGTGTGCGGCGGCCCGCGCGGCCGGCGTGTCTCCGCGCCGCATGTGCAGGCGTGCGGCGGTGTGCAGTGCCTCCGCCGCGTCGGGGGCGGCGCCGTCGGCGTCGAACATCTCGACAGCGGCCTGGAGAGTGCGCAGTGCCTCCTCGTCCGCCCCCGCCTCGGCCTGGGCCGCCGCGATCAGCCGCAGGGAGCGTGCCTCGTTCAGCCGGTCGCCCAGGTCGTGGAAGAGGCGCCGGGCCCGGGCCGAGTAGTCGGCCGCCTGGTCTGGATCGCCGAGCGCGTGCAGCAGCGGAGCCAGATCGCCCGACGTCCGCGCCTCGCCGCGCGGATGGCGGGCGTTGCGGTAGGCCAGCGCCGTCTGCTGCAGCAGGGCCGCGGCCTGGGCCAGGTCACCACGCCGGTGATGAAGTTGCCCGAGGTGGGCCAGGGCCGAGGCCCGGACCGGCTGGTCGTCCAGGTCGGCGGCGAGGTCGGCGACCTCCTGGAACTGCCGCTCGGCGTCGGCGTCCCGTCCCTGATGCTGGAGCGCGACTCCCAGGCTCTGGAGCAGGTCCATACGCACCCGGTCGGCTCCGAGCCGCACCGCGCCCGCCACGCCGAGACGTCCGGTCGCCTCCAGGGCAGCCCAGTCCTGTACGGCGATCAGGAAGTGCACCAGGTGCTGGGCCAGTTCGACGGTCCGTTCGTCGTCTCCCGCGCCGGCCGACGACTCCAGTCGCTCCGAGAGCTCCGCTCTGGCGGACGAGAACCAGGCGAGGGCGGCGCCGCGCGCCTCTCCGTCCGGTGCGACGAGGCCGTTCAGCCGCCCCGCCATCTCGGCGAGCAGGTCCGGCTCCCCCGTGTTCGTGCCCATACCCCTCCCCCGGGTCGGCGATCACCGTCGTTCCGTTGTTCGGATCCGCGTGCGGGAACCGGAACGGCTGTCCCGACCGTATAGATCTGTGTCGAGACGGATACGCTAAGTGAAGCGTACGGGGTCGAGGGGGATCGGTGACCGGGCGGCAGACGATCGACGACGAGACGCGGACCGACGTACTGGAGATCCTCGGCGATCTGCTCGAATGGAGGCTCCCACCGCACCGTTGGGACCGCGTGCAAGCTCTTGTCGACGCACTCGCCGAGGCCCTGGCGGCCGGCGACGGCGACGGCGTACGCGACGTCACCGCCGAACTCGAGCTGTCCGGTCCGGTGCGGATCACCAGGATCGGTGCCGACCCGGTGCTCCCGGCCCCACCGCACACCCGGGACCAGGCGAACCATCTGGTCCACTCGCTCGGCGGCCCGCCGCCGCAGGACGCCGGTGACGGTGCCGGCAGCGTCACCGGGGGAGGTGGCGATGACGACGGACCCGACCAGGTCTCCCGTTGACCAGGAGCTCGTCGTCCACCTCTGCACGGCGCTCGACGGACCACAGGCCGCCCGGGGGTACGAACAGATCCGCCGCATCTGGGAGCGCTGCCGGGACGAGCTCGGCATGGATCAGCCGATCGCCGGCACGGGGCTGCCGACCACGCTGCCGCCCGGCCCCCGAACCCTCGTGCCGGGAAAGCCCGCGGCAGCCCAGGAGCACCCGACGGCGGACTTCCAGGCGGTCGTGCGGCGCGAGCACGACATGGTCAACCTGTCGGTCGCGCTCGCCGCGCCGCTCGGGGCCGCCTCCAGGCGCCTGCGCATCGGTTCGGCGTCGCCGCCCGGCTGGGTGGAGTTCGACCGGTGGTGGGCCGGGCTGACCGCCGACGGCACCGAGGCGGTGCTGGGCGAGACGCGGGTGTACCAGGCGAAGTCCGTCGGTACGGACGTCCCGCCGCTCGACCTCGCGGCGGCCGAGGTCCGCCGGGCCCTTCCCGACGGCGACAACGCTCCGTACTGGTGGCAACGGGGCTGGACCACCGAGCAGGGCTTCGCCGTCTGGGAGCTGTCGCCGGACGACACCGGGCCCCGGCGGCGCATCGTCGTACTGGCCCCACAGGACCAGGACGCCGAGCTCAGCGCCTGGACGTGGAGCCGGGGACAGCCCGACATGCCGCCCCTGTGCCGCTACTCCATGCACGCGGCGAAGCTGCGCTACCAGGCCCGGGTGCGGGACGACGGGGATGTGATCGGCACCCTGATCCGGCGGGTCGTCGAACGCACCGATCAGCTGCCCGAGTTGTCTCACCGCCGCCCTGCCGACGCGTCGGCCGAGCTCGGTGCGCTGCGCGACGACGAGGCTCGTCTCGCTCTGGTGCACGCCAATGTGCGGGACATGCTGCAGACCGTGCGCATAGCCGTCGACAACATGGCCAAGGCCCAGTCCGCCCTCTTCCCCGCCGACCGGGAGCTCGCCGAGTGGCTCCCCCGCCAACTCGGCAACGACGCCGACTACCTGACCAGCGCCCGGCAGCGCGCCGAGGATCTGCGCCGCCTGCTCGGCCCCGCGGCCGACGCGGCGGGCCCTGCGACCGACGGCGGGACCCGACGGAACCCGTCTCAGCCGGGCGGCGGTGCCATCCGCTCGGGCGGCGGAGCCGTCCGCTCGTCCGCGGCGGCGGACGCACCCCGTTCTGCCCGCCCGCCGGCCGGCGGCGTCCCGGAGCCCGTCAGGCTCCGCATGGGGTTCGCCGTGGACATCGAGGGATACAGTCGCCGCACCGCCCCGGAACAGAGCGACCTGCAGGTCCGGCTCGCCCTCGTCGTCCGGCAGGTCCTCGAAGGCCTGGACATCGCCCTGGAGGAGACCGACCACCAGGGGACGGGAGACGGGATGAACGTCTTCCTCCCGGCCGGGGCGGAACTGCACCGGGCGCTTCCCCACGTACTCCGTTCCTGGCAGGACCGACTCGCCGCCGACAACCGCCGCTTCCGCGACCGGATGCGCCTGCGCCTCGCCACCGTCGTGGGACCGGTCGGGATCGCCGCCCTCGGCTACTCGGGCAGCACCATCGTCAAGGTCAGCCGCATGCTCGACAGCGCGGTGCTGCGCACCGCCCTCCGGGACAACTCGCAGGTCGACTACGCGGCCCTGGTCTCCGAACCGCTCCACGAGTACGTCGTCGGGGAGGGCCATCCGGGGCTGGACCCGCAGGAGTTCCGGCGTGTGCTGGTCGAGTTCAAGGAGTACCGGGCACACGCGTGGCTGTGGATTCCCGCCTGACGCCGCAAGCATCACCGAGGAACGAAGGGAGCAGTACGGTGCTCGGACCACGCCGTCGGCACACGTCCCCACCGCAGATACCGCCGCCGCAGGCATCCGCAGTGGACAACGCCTGGCGAACGCTCCAGACCGTCACCGACTGGATCAAACACGCCGAAGCGAAGGCGGCGGTGACGCTCACCGCGGCGGGAGTCATCGGTGGCATCGTGTACAGCCTGGTCACCACCGCGCGCCTGCACAACCTCCCCTTCGCCCTCGCCGCGTCCCTGTGCGCTCTGCTGACCGCAGGCTCGGCGACCGCCACCGCCATGGTCCTGCGCCCGCGGAGGAAGAACATCGGGCAACCGCCCAACCTGCTGTTCTTCGAACACGTGGCCCACGCCTACCGTTCCCCCGAGGACGGCTACCCCGAGGCGCTGGCGCGCCTCCTGGCCGACAACAGGGCACTGACCGTCGCCGTCGCCGAACAGATCTGGGCCAATGCGCACGTCGCCCGCCGAAAGTACTTCTGGAGCGGTGTCGCCACCGTCCTTCTGCTGTGCGCCTTCGCGGCCCTGGCTCTGACCGCGGCCCTCGCCGTGCTCGGCGACGCATCATGACGCACTTCGCTCGGGGAAATGAGCGGCAGGGTCCCCCTGGTACGCGGTACGGTGCGCCGATGCCAGCGATCAAGAAGTTCCAGGTCACCTTCGACTGCGCAGAACCCGAGCGCGTCGCCCGCTTCTGGTGCGAGGTGTTGGGGTACGTCGCACCGCCGCCGCCGGAGGGGTTCGCCACCTGGGAGGATTTCAACCGCACGCTGCCCCCCGAGAAGCGGGGTTCGTGGTTCGCCTGCAGTGATCCCACGGGTGTGGGCCCGCGCCTGTACTTCCAGCGCGTGCCCGAAGGCAAGACCGTCAAGAACCGGGTGCACCTGGACGTCCGGGTCGGCACCGGGCTCGTGGGGGACGAGCGTCTCGCCACCCTCGAAGCCGAGTGCGCACGCCTGGTCGCGCTCGGTGCGACCCACGTGCAGACGCTGTATGCCGACGGGGAGAACGAGTCGTGCATCCCCATGCTGGACATCGAGGGCAACGAATTCTGTATCGACTGAGCATGAGGAAGGCTCAGTGCGGGAACGCCCGCGGCGGACGCTGACGGGGCAGCGTGGTGCGGAACTCCTCGATCACGGAACTCACCTGCCGCATCAGCGAAGTCCCCTCCAGCAGACCGAGGTAGAGATTGCGGCGGGCCAGTCCGGGCAGGTCCACACAGAAGTACAGCGCCATCAGCGGGTTGACGAACAACTCGCCGCCCCTGGTCCGTTCCGTGAACCGGACGTCGCCGAAGTCACCGCGCACGGCGGCGGCGACGGATCCGTTCACGATGCTCGGACGGCTCGCGGTGTGGCGCTGGGCGTGCGCCACCGCGTCGAGATAGAGCGCACCCTCCCGTGCCGCCCCGAGCAGCGAGAACGCCCCGAGGTAGGCGCCGTCCCGGTCCAGGGCGGCCAGGTTCTCCAGTACGAGCGAGTGGTTCACGCCGTGATAGGCGTCCACCCCGAAGCCGAGGCAGGCCACCAGCCGGTGCGGGACCTCGTCGAGCCCGCTCACGGCGGCCAGGCTCGCCATGTCCTCCTCCGGAGTACCGAGACCGTGTTCGTCGCCGCGCATCAGGATGTCGGTGCCGCCGTCCACCAGCACGACCGCGTCGACACCGCCGAGATGCGTGATCAGCGTCCGGTAGGCCGCCCGCAGCGGGGCGACCCCGATGCTCGGGAACGCGTACACGGTCGACGGCATGTCCTGGGCCGCGAGCCACCGGGCGAGCGTCCGCTCGGGGAAGTAGTCGCCGCGCAGCGGGGTGTCGGGCCCGACCGCCGCGACGTCCTGGTCCACCCACACATCGAGGTCCAGGCCGTACAGGTCGGCGAAGGACAGGTTCGCGAGGTGCGCCTCCTTGCCCGCCGACCGCAGCGCGAGCGCGAGCGGCAGCCCGGCGTACACGTCGAAGCCGCCGCCCGCACCGGCGACGAGCACCCGTCGCGCAGCGCGCAGGCGGGTGAAGAACGCAGGTTCCCCCAGAGTGATCACCGCAGGACGCTACCAGGAGGGCGAGCGGGGGCTGGCGATCGTGTCTGCTCCGGCTTCCGCCTGCTGTCGCCCCCGGCTCGTCGGGCTCCGGTTGCGCTCCGGCAGGGTGCACCGCAGGCTGCTGGTATGGACGGCGTCCCGCAAGCCAGTGTGCTGCCCATACTGGTGACGGGCGCGGCGGGCAGCATCGGTGCCGTCGGACGATCCGTGGCCGAAAGCCTTCGGCAACGGGGCCTGCCCGTCCGGGCCATGGTGCATCGCGAGGACGAACGGGCGGAGACGCTGCGCGCGACGGGCTGCGAGGTCGTCGTCGGAGACCTGACGCGCACCGGCGACGTCGCCGACGCCCTGGCCGGCTGTGGACGTGTGTACTTCGGCATGGGTGTGTCGGCGCAGTATCTGGAGGCTGCCGTGACGGCAGCGGCCGTCGCACGCGAGTACGGCCGCTTGGAAGTCTTCGTGAACATGTCGCAGCTCACTGTCTCCGAGATGGACCTCACCAGCACCTCCGAGTCCGTGCAGCAGCGGCAGCACTGGCTGGTGGAGCAGGTCCTCGGCTGGTCCGGCCTGCCCGTCGTCGAGGTCAGGCCCACCGTGTTCATGGAAAACCCGCTGTTCCGGGTGGGCTTCGCCTCGATCGCGAAGAACGGAATCATCAGACTGCCGTTCGGCCGGGCGAGAACCTCCCCGGTGGCGGCCAGGGACGTCGCCGCGGTCGTGGAGGAGATCCTGGCCGATCCGGCCCCGCACATCGGCCGAACCTACGAGCTGACCGGCCCTCGCTCGCAGGACGTCGCCGCCATGGCGGCAGAGGTTTCCGCAGCCCTGGGACGACCGGTCGGTTACGCCGACGTCCCACTGCAGGAATGGATCGACGACTGTCTCAGACCGCTGGGACTGCCGGAGCACACCTTCCAGCACATCTCCACCATGGCCCGCCTTCACGCGGAGGACCGGTACGACCGCAAGGCGGACGGCGTCGAGCAGGTCACCGGGCGGCCTCCGTCGGGGGTGGCCGACTACGTCCGTGAGAACCCCAGCCTCTTCAGCCTCTGAACTCGCGTCGTCGTGCGGTGTACAGAGTCTTCGGAGGGACGGCCCGGTCGCCGCCGCCGCGACAGGCAAACGAGACCGCCACGTACCGGCTCATTGCGGAGTCGACGGACAGCCTCTCCGCCCGCGAACCGGTCGGCTTGCCGACCGAGGGGGGCGTCCGGAGATGTCGTACGGGACGGCGTAACCGTTCTGCGACGCCCGTCGGGCCGTCGGCCCCGTCAGGGCATCGCGAACAGTCGCCCGCCGCACCCACTGCCCGCACCGATCACCGATCACCGGTCCTGACGAGACCACTCGCCTCGGCTCACGCCGGCTCCGTCGCGCACCGCACCGCCAGGCGACGGCGCCGGGGACAGGGTGGGCGGCATCTTGGAGGAGGGTGTCACGGCGGCCGGTTCGACCCGGCCCGGTTCGTGCTGGGGATCAGCCGGCGCGGGGATGCCGCAAACGCTCCGGCAACGCTCTCGCAACGCGTGGAATTCGCCACAATTCCTATCTTCAGGGCGCATGAATCCATAAAAGTAGTTCTTCAAAGCTGGTTGCACTCTGCCGGTAACCAGCTCCAGGGATTCAACGACCGGCGTCACGGGAGAAGCGTTTGATCACGGTACGTAAGCGAACCACCGGGCTGACGGCTACGGCCGGCGTACTGGGCGGCATACTCGCGCTCACGGCCCTCGGCGGCACCAGCAACGCTGCCACCAGCGGCAACGACACCGGGACTCACCCGAAACCGCAGGCACAGGCAGATCGGGCGGCCGCCCAGGACGCTTCCGACGCCCGAATCAGGATCACGCCCGGGCAGGGCGCCTACGGCGTCGGAATCAACGGCCCCGTCAAGGTCACCGTCAGCGACGGGAAGCTCACCAAGGTGACCATGACAGCCGTCGCGACCGGTACCGAGATTCCGGGCACCCTGTCCGCGGACGGCACGTCCTGGAAGCCGAACGGCCCGCTGGAGCGGGCCACCAGGTACCAGGTCGCCGCAGAGGCCGAGGACGCCAAGGGCCGCTCCGCCACCGGGAACGCCACGATCACCACGGTCTCCCCGGCCAACGACTTCGTCGGGCACCTCTCCCCCGAGGACGGCTCGACCGTCGGCGTGGGCATGCCGGTGACGGTCAGCTTCGACAAGGCGATCGGCGACAGGGCCGCCGTGGAGTCGGAGATCCAGGTCAGCTCCAGCAGCGGGCAGCAGGTCGTCGGTCACTGGCTCAACGACGCCCGCCTGGACTTCCGCCCCGAGAGCTACTGGAAGCCCGGCTCCACCGTCACCGTCAAGCTCACCCGCCACGGCGTCCAGAAGACGGTCACGTTCACCATCGGCCGGAGCCAGATCAGCACCGTGGACGCCAGGACCAAGCAGATGACCGTCGCACGGGACGGCAAGACGATCAAGACCATCCCGATCTCGTCCGGCAGCCCCGAGCACCCGACGTACAACGGTCGGATGGTCATCTCCGAGAAGTTCGGGCAGACCCACATGAACGGTGCGACCGTCGGCCTCATGAAGGACGGCAAGCCCGCGTACGACATCGACGACGTACCGCACGCCATGCGCCTGACCGCCTCGGGCACGTTCATCCACGGCAACTACTGGGGTGCCGACTCGATCTTCGGCAAGGTCAACACCAGCCACGGCTGCGTGGGTCTCAAGGACGTCAAGGGCGGCGGCGACGGCAAGCAGCCCGCCGCATGGTTCTTCGACAACTCGATGATCGGTGACGTCGTGATCGTCAAGAACTCCGCGGACAAGACCGCCCTGGCCCCGGACAACGGCCTCAGCGACTGGAACATGCCGTGGACGGAATGGGTCTCGGGCAGCGCGACCGGCTGACACCGCTTCACTCCACGCGTGGGAACAAGCGCTTCCCCACAAGTCCAGCCATTGTCGAGCGCGGCCGTCCGCGCCCGGCGGCCGGCGGCACACAGCGCCTCGTCACTCACCCGGAAAGAGTAATCACGGTCCGTTATCCCCTTGTCCCCACTGGCCCGTCCCCCATTCGGAGTTGCGTCCGCACGGGGGACATGAGGCCGTTGGAGTCGTGTCCTGCCGGATCTCACCCTCAGGAGGAGACATGGGCACGAGGAACAACGGCCGGCCGGCCGACAAGCTGAGCGTCGTCTTCACGGTCCGAGTGATCGAGGGCGGCGAGCAGGGATTCCTGGATCTGTACGACCAGCTCCGCAAGTCCGTCGCCCGGACCCCCGGCCACATCGTCGAGAGGCTGGGAGCACCCGTGGACGACTCCCGGCAGTGGGTCATCACCAGCGAGTGGCAGACGGCCGAGCACTTCTTCGCCTGGCAGCAGAGCGCGGAGCACCGCGCACTGGTGGCTCCGCTGCGCGAGTGGGTCGACTCGACGCAGTCGCTGCGGTTCCGGGTCGTCAAGGAGACCAAGGGGGTGACGTCATGACGCGCACCGCCAACGGCCCCGTCGCCGTACTCGGGCTCGGCACGATGGGCACCGGCCTGGCCACCCGTCTCCTCGACCGGGGAATACCGGTCCGGGTCTGGAACCGTACCGCGGAGCGGGCCGAACCGCTTGCCGAGGCAGGCGCCTTCGTCGCCGCACACCCGGCCGACGCCGTCGAGGGCACGAGCGCTGCCATCTGCGTCGTCGCCGACGGCGAAGCCCTCGGCTCCGTGCTGCGCGGACCCGACGGCGTTCTGTCCAAGGGCCCCTACCCCGGGGTCCTCATCTGCGCCAGCACCGTCTCCCCCGACGAGGTCATCCAGATCGCCGGGGACATCCCCTCGGTCGTGGACGTGGGCATGCTCGGCAACCGCGACCACGCCCGTGACGGCGAGCTCCGGCTCTTCGTCGGAGGCGAGGAGCCGGCGTTCGACGCCTGCCGCCCGCTGCTGGAGGCGCTGGGCAAGGAGGTCGTCCATCTGGGCGCACTCGGTTCCGGCATGCGGATGAAACTGTGCCTCAACCTCCTGATGGGCATCGAGGTGCAGGCCCTGGCCGAGGTCACCGAACTGGCGACCGCCTGCGGCCTCGACCGGCAGTTGGTCCTCAAGACCATAGCGGGCAGCGGTTTCGCCTCTCCGGTCATGGCGTTCAAGTCGAGGCGCCTGGGTTCCGGCCGCTTCGAAGAGCCGGACTTCCGGCTGCGGCTGATGGCGAAAGACCTCATGCTCGCTACCAAGCAGGCGGCGGCAGTCGGCCTGAGTCTGCCGCTGGCGACCGCCGCGGCGGAGACCCACGTCAATGCCACCGAGCAGGGACTGGGCGACCAGGACTGTGCCGCGGTCACCCGCGCACTCACACCGAAACCGGGTAGCGACACGTGATCATCGACATCCACGGGCATCTCTCCCCGCCGGAGGCGGCCAAACGCTTCCCCATGCCCCCGAGCCTGACCGACGTCGACGGCATGCTCGCCGCTCGCGCCGAGGCCGGCATCGACCTCACCATCATCGGCAGCCCCGTCGGCGCCGGAGCGATGGCGCGGGTACCGGGCGTGGACAACTACGCGCAACCACGAGACCGGCTGCGCAGTTTCCACGCCTGGATGTCGGGGCTGATCGCCAGGTTCCCCGACCGGTTGCGCGGCTATGTGTACGCCAACCCGTTCGGTGACGACGATCATCTCGACGGGGTGCGGGAGACCCTGGAGGACCCGGCCTTCGTCGGCCTGATCACCACGTCCAGCGTCCACGGGGAGCTGCTCGGCTCCCCGCGCGCCGACTCCTTCTTCGCGCTGGCCGCGGAGGCGGGCGTACCCGTCCTGGTACACGCCCCCGCTGAACCGGTCGGCACGGAACGGGTCGACGAGATCGGCTTCGTCGAGCAGATCGGCCGGTTCGGCGACGTCACCATGGGCATGGCCATGATCGCCTTCGCGGGGTGGCTGGACAAGTACCCGGATCTACGGCTGATCGGTGCGACCGGCGGCGGCGCGATGGCGCTGCTGCCGGAGCGCCTGCAGACGGCGGCGCGCCCCCGGCACTGGGCCGGGGGCGCGCCGCCCGCCGGCCGGCCCGAGGCTGCCTCGGCCCCGTCGGCGGCCCAGGCACCGGCCGTCGACCCGGCCGCTGCGCTGCAGCGCATGTACGTCGACACGAGCCCGTGCAGTCCGGCGCATCTGAGCCTGAACGCGGAGGTGCTGGGGCCCGAGCGGATGTTGTTCGGTACCGACTCACCACCGTTGGCCGTGCCGCTGGAGGAGCAGATCCGCATGATCGAGAAGCTGCCGGTCGACCGGGCGTCGCAGCAGCTCGTCCTCGGTGGCAACGCCGAGGCCCTCTTCGACCTCAGGAGTCGTCCGTGACCACCACGCAAGAGGCCGTCACCGCGGCCGAACGCTGCGCCCCGGAGTTCCGGCGGGACCCTCACACGGTCTACGCCAAGCTCCGGGACGCGGCCCCGGTCTGCCCCATGAGACCGCCGCACGGCAACGAGACGTACCTGATCACCCGGTACGAGGACGCGCGGGCCGCCCTGGCGGATCCGCGGTTGAGCAAGGACATGTACGGGGCCATGGACGCCTACCGGAGGATCTTCGGTGATTCGTCCGTCGCGCTGGACGACAACATGCTCAACTCCGACGGGCCCAAGCACACGCGGCTGCGCAGGCTGGTCAACTCCGCCTTCACCCCACGGCGGGTGGAGGCTCTGCGGCCGAAGATCCAGGACATCGTCCGGGGCCTGCTCGACGAGTGCCCGACCCGGGAGCCCTTCGACCTGTTGCCGGTCTTCGCGTTCCCGCTACCGGTCATCGTGACCTGCGATCTGCTCGGTGTACCGCCCCAGGAGCGGTCGCGGATGCAGAACCTGTCCTCCACGGTGGCTCAGAGCGGCTTCAGCGAGGAGGCCAAGCGGGTCCGGCAGCAGGCGGAGGAGGATCTGCACGCGTACTTCTCGGATCTCATCGCCGCCAAGCGGAGGCGTCCGGGTGACGATCTCCTGAGCGCGCTCACCGCGGTCCGGGACGACGACGGCGGACTGACCGAGAGCGAGCTGGTCTCCACGGCGTTCCTGCTGATGTTCGCGGGTCACAAGACGACCGCGTACCTGATCGGCAACGCCGTGCATCACCTCCTGTCCCATCCCGAACAGCTGCGCGCCGTGCGGGAGAACGGGGAGCTGATGCGTGCCGCGGTCGAGGAACTGGTGCGCTACGACGGCTCCGTGGAGAGCGCGACGTTCCGTTACGCGACCGAGGATGTGGAGTACAGCGGGACCCGGATTCCCAAGGGCGCCCTGGTCCAGGTCGCGATCAGTTCGGCCAACCGCGATCCGCTGAAGTTCGACGCCCCGGACGAGTTGAACGTGATGCGTCCGGGCAATGCTCAGGATGCGCATCTTGGGTTCGGGCACGGCAGTCACTACTGCCTGGGAGCCCCGCTGGCCCGGCTGGAGATGCAGCTGGCCCTGACCATCCTGTTCGACCGTTTCCCGAGGATGGCTCTGGCCGACCCCCGCGCCGAGACGCGGTGGCTGGAGGTTCCCTTCCCGGCCTTCCGCGGCCTCGCGGAGCTTCCGGTCGTGCTCGATCCCGTCGGGTGACCGACGCACTCCTGCCGGACCCCTGGCTGCCGGACGAGCGGATCAGGATGCTGCGGCGCCTGTCGGCGCACCGGGCGCAACTGGTGCGCGGCCGGATCCGGGTGAAGAACCAGGTCCAGGCGGTGCTGCACCGCAACATGCTGCCGCTGCAGCCGGTGACCGATCTCTTCGGCACCCGCGGCCGGGCCTGGCTGGAGCATCAGACGCTGCCGGCCGACAAGTGGCAGGCTGTGGGCGCCCTGTTGCGCCAGCTCGACTTCTACGTTGCCGAACTCGCCGCGGTGGAACGGCGGTTGGCCGCCGAGGCATTGGACGACCCGGTCGTGCGGCATCTGATGACCATCCCCGGGGTGGACGCGATGACCGCGGTCACCGTGCCGGCTGCGGTCGGGGACTTCCACCGCTTCGCCACCGCGGACAAGCTCGTGTCCTACCTCGGCCTGAACCCGCGGGTGCGCCAGTCCGGCGGGACACCCGCCCACCACGGCCGGATCACGAAGGCCGGCTGTGGCAAGGCTGGCATCGTGACCTCATTCGCCGTCGTCGGGGGCTGCCTCTCATCGCAGGCGATCCGGGAGGCCGCCTGCCCAACGCTCCATACAGGAACTCGGGCCTCCGGTCACACCGCTGAAGCGGCATGCACCAGCCCAGGCTCACCAGAGGCATCCCCGCGCGGGATGTCCTGCTCTGTCCAGATGCACTTGCCGTCATCGAGATACCGGGCACCCCAGCGCTGGGACAGGGCTGCGACGAGTTGCAAGCCACGTCCGCCTTCGTCCGTGTAGGTGGCACGGCGCATGCGCGGGGTCGTGAGGCTGCCGTCGTAAACCTCGCAGGTCAGTGAGTGGCTGCGTATCAGGCGCAGGCGGATGGGGCCCTTGGCGTGCCGAACGACGTTACCGACCAGCTCGCTCACCAACAGCTCCGTGGCGGGCACAAGCTCCTCCAAGCCCCACACGTCGAGGCGCTCCCGAACATACGCTCGGGCCAGCCCGGCCGCCTGAGGGCCCTCGGGGAAGCTGCAGGAGGCGACATCACCTGCAGCGGTGCACCGGGTGTGGACGATGAGCAGGCCGGCGTCGTCATTTGTCTGCCCAGGGTCGGGCAGCAGAGCCGAGACGACGGTGTCGCACAGATCTTCCAAGTGCCGAACGTCGCTGTCCTCGCCGGCGGGGTCGAAGTACGCGGTGTGGGCAGCGGCCTGCGACACGATCTGCCGGAGCTGAGCCAGCCCCTGATCAACATCCCGGGTGGGCGATTCGACGAGGCCGTCGGTGCACAGGACGATAAGGCTCTCGTCGGGCAGGTCCAGCCGGTGAGTGTCGAACGGCGGTTCAGCGGCTCCCAGCGGCGGGTCCGGACTCACGTCGGGGATGTGGACGGTGCCATCGGGGTGGACGACGACGGGCGGGGGGTGACCGGCCAGGGAGTAGGTGCACCTACCTGCGACGGGGTCGAAAACGGCATACAGGCAGGTGGCGTAGCTGTCCTCGCCGAGGTCGCTGACGAGGTCATTGAGATGGATGAAAAGCTCGTCAGGAGGCATTTCGAGGTCGGCGAGGGTGCGTACGGCGGTGCGCAGACGGCCCATGATGGCCGCTTCGGTGATGCCATGCCCCATGACGTCGCCGATCACCAGGGCGACCCGGTCGGCGGACAGTGGAATCACGTCATACCAGTCACCGCCCACATCTTCGTCCCTTCCTGCGGGCAGGTAGCGGGCGGCGGCGCTGGTGGCAGGCAGGCGAGGCAGCATCCTGGGCAGCAGACCGCGCTGCAGTTCCTGGGAACGGGCGTGCTCCACGTCGTACAGCCGGGCCCGCTCCAGCGCCTGGCCGACCAGACCACCGAGAGCCGTCAGCAAGGTGCGATCCTCGTCCCCGAAGGAACGTGGATGGCCGAAGGACACCGCGCACACACCCAAGACGCGTCCGGACACCATCAGGGGCAGGAACGCCCAGGCCTCCTTCGGTGCCAGCTCCCACAAGTCCCTCATCGTCGGATATCGCTGCAAGAACTCCGTACCTGATTCGACGAACCGGGGAACACGGGTGCGCACTACGTCGAGCGCCGGGGCACTGGCGGAGACCGGAGTGTCCCTGACCGCTTCGAGGAATTCCTGTGGGTAGCCGATGCTGGCGACCACATGGACTCGCCCGCCCTCCAGCACCGTGAACATCAGCCCGTCGGCTCCGAACGGAGCCAGGACATGCTTCGCAAACACCTCCGCTACGTCCTGTGAGGTGACAGCCTCGGCCAGCGCGGCGGTCAGCTCCCCCATGCGGACGGAGCGCTCGGCTCCGGCCACTGGCCCCGGGCCCGCCGGTATGCCTGGTCCGCCGCCCAGGCGCCCAGCAGCCCACCCCGCCACCGCACGCAGGAAGGACCGTTGAACCTCACCCGGTACATCAGCGGTGAGGACAGACAGCACTCCGACCGGCCCATCGGCCCCCAGGAGTGGCACTGCCGCCGTGCCCGCCGCCCCGACGCCCAGGCTGTCCCCGCCCACCCAGACGAAGTCGCCACCCCGCATGGCCCGCACGGGTGCCACGTCCTGCTCAGCGTGCAGATCTGCCCACGCTTCGGCGCTCAGTGGGGTGAGCCCGCTGAGCGACACCAGGCGCAGCCGACCGGCAGAGGGAACCCACCGGTGCATCAAGGCTCCCAGGCCACCAAGGCACACCGTCGCCTGCTGAAGCACGAGGGTCAGCGTCTCCATGGTCTCCTTGCCCGACGCTCCCTCGCGCCGCACCCCTTCGTCCCATATCGCCGGGCAGCCGGACGCCACCGGCTGAGGCTGCTCCTCTGCGCGGTTATCCGGGCCAGCATCCTCAGGGGTCACCTCGGCTCCTGCTCACGAAGAAGTCCACCCGTACACAGATAAATGGTAAGCGCCACCGAGAAAGCCGCCATGCCTGTCTTACCGGAACAGACGGCGACCTACGCAAACGATCGGGTGAGCAAGCACAGACGGTTCGGGCTCGCAGCGCACCCAGCAGTCGCTCACCCTCGCCCCCGGGAGACGTCACCACCGGCACGTCGAGCATCGCCTGTGCATGCGCACGGAAGACCGCCCCCGCCGCGGCTCGTGCCGCATCGGTCAGTCGTCCGGTCAACGACGCCTGGACCAAGCTCACCGACCCGCGGTGCGTCCGGGCCAGTAGCCGCTGCCGTGTTCACCGCACAACTCGGCGGGATCCACGTCGTCGCCTTCGGGGCGAACGGCGACCTGGCCCAAGCGGCGTAGCCGGGCTCACCGTGCCGCAGCCGACGGGACAGCAACACAGCGTGACCAATGCTACTCCGTGTTACCTCCCGGTTGGCCTGGGCACCCTCCGGATCATGCACCCAAGTACACAAGGGTTGCCTTGCTCAGCACATGGTACAGGTGGTCACATTTGCATTGAATGGCAGGTATGGATTAACGGGGAGTGGAGCCGGCGAAGATTGCGACGTTGCGACTGAGCAATTTCCAGCCCGTTGGGTCGAACTCGACGGAAATCGATCTCGATAACCCGACATGCGCCCTTGGCCCGAACGACGCAGGCAAGACCGCTATTCCTGAGGCGTTGTCGCGGCTATTCAGCCCGTTTGAAGCTCAGCGCAAGATTCGCTTTGCGGATTCCCACGTGTCCGTCGATCAATCCGCAGGCGATTTGCAAGCCGGGGAGCCGACATTGCGGCTGGAGGTGGATGTTGATTTCCCTGAGGCAGGAGCCGACAGGGACCATGCGCGTCGGTGCCGCCGAACTTCTTGTGCATGGCAATTGATACTGCTGACGCGGTTCCGAGGATCCATGTACGGCTGACAGCGTCGCTGGCACCGGAAGGGGCATCGACGAGAAGATCGAGTACATACTGGCGGCCGATGATACGGGCGAGCCGACTCACCGTGCAGACATGTCCTGCGAGCTGCTGATGGGACGACGGAACGTGCGACGCTGAGCGGCCTCACTGCTCAAGTCACGGCATCGCCGGTCGTGAATACCGCAGTAGTGAGCATTGGCGTTCGGCTGGCCAACGAGTGGCATGGGCTCCATCGCGGCGCGTACCTCGAGGATCCGTCGATCGCCTTCGGGCGGGCCGAACCGGAAGGTGTATTGCGCCTGCTCACCGCGACCTTCGACGCACGACGGATCGCGTCTGCTGCAGGTTTGGGTGACAGGTTGACGTGCCCCACGGTTTGGGTTCCGCGCGGGCTGGAGTGATGTTCATCAGGGCCTGTGGGTTGCCTCCCTCAGCCTGTCGCGCGACCATCGGCTCTACGGACTTCCGCTGCGTGCCCGGCAACTGACGTCGCGGATACAGTGCTCCCCCACCGGCGCTGATCCGACGACACGAATGACTCGGACATCTCTCATCGCAAGAGTCTCTATTTACACGCAAAAGAGGCAAATGATGACACTCGTGAACGACGTCGGCCGGAAAGCCGCCACGGCGCCTGACCGCCTCGGCGCCGACACGCTGTCAGCGTTCGAGCTGTGCCGGGACACCGAGCTCGCCGTGGTCACCAAAACGCTCGACGACGTCCTCGCCTGCCCCGGCAGTTGCGAATTGCTGAGTCCCGGCGCCGAGCCGGAGCCGTCAGTCGTCCGGGCCGTTGAACTGACGCATCTGACGCTCTGCTCCGTCCAGTTCGGAACCGAGGTGCGGATCGTGATCGACCCGATTCACGCGTACCACGTCACCGTGCCGATCACCGGTCAACTGCTGTGCCACTTCGGCTCTCGCGATGTCACGGTGGGTCCCGGCCTCGCCTCCGTGGTGACAACCGACAACCCCGCGTTCATGCCGCGCTGGAGCGCGGGGGCCGAAGTCCTCTGCATCAAGATCCGGCAGGACGCGCTGGAGAGCGAGCTGGCAGCGATGATCGGCCGGCCGGTCCGACCGCCCGTGCGGCTCGGAATAGGGCTGGAGCTCACCACGCCCGCGGGCCAGAGCTGGCTCTCCGTGCTCGGTCTGCTGCTGCAGGACCTCGCGACACCGGACAGCCTCTCCCGCACCTCGAAACATCATCGCGAGCAGTTGGAGCGGTTGGTCATCAGCACGCTCCTGCGCGCACAGTCGCACGACTACTCGGGCGACGTGTGGAGCAGGCAGGCGCCGGCGCGCTGGTCGTCGGTCAAGCGTGCCGTCGAAGCCATTGAAGATGCCCCGGAACTGTCCTGGACGCTGACGCGGCTCGCGGAGGTGGCGGGGGTGAGCGGGCGCCGCCTGCAGCAGGGGTTCCACGCTCAGCTCGGGATGTCCCCGATGAAGTACCTGCAGAACGTTCGTCTCGAAAGGGTGCATCGCGATCTCCTGAACGATGCGGGACCGGTCGGCGATCTCTGCACACGCTGGGGATTCACACACCTGGGGCGCTTCGCCGGCGCCTACCGCGAGCGGTACGGCGAGCCTCCGTCGCAGACCCGCCGTCGTAGCCGGTCGGCCCCGTTCTGACCAAACTTTCGCATCCCGGATCGTCCGCTTCGGAATCCGGATCGCACAGCATCGGCAGCCCGCTGAGACTGACGCAATCGACTGTCAACGCGGACAGGAGCTTCCGATGCCCGAGACACTCAGCCAGCCAGCCGGCCGCACGGCCACCGACGCCGACCTCGTCGCGAGGGCGACGGACCTGCGTGAACTGCTCCGCAAGGAGGCTGCCGTCGGGGACGAGCAGCGCAACATCACCGATACCGCCGTTGCCGCGCTGCGCGACGCGGGTATGTTCCGGCTCGGCACGCCCAGGCGGTGGGGCGGCCATCAGGCAGGCATGCGGACCACCCTCCAGGTACTCGCCGAACTCGGGCGGGGCGACGCGGCCGCCTCCTGGGTCACGATGATCTACGCGGTCACCAACCTCGCGGCGTCGTTGAACACCGACCGCGCGCAAGAGGAGATCTGGGGGGACAACCCGGACGCGGCCGTCGCCGGCACGTCCAACTTCATGGGCAGCACGGCGGTGAGGGTCGACGGCGGCTACGTGGTCAACGGGAAATGGCCGTTCAACTCCGGTTGTCTGCACGCCGACTGGACGATGACGCCGTTCCCGATGTTCGCCGAGGACGGCAGCCTGGCGGGCGTCAGGTTCGGCCTCGTTCCCTACACGGATCTCACCATCGAGGACACCTGGCACATCGCGGGAATGCGTGGCACCGGAAGCAACACGGCAGTCGGTACGGACGTGTTCGTCCCCGACCACCGCATCATCGAATTCGACAGGATCGTGTCCGGGGGCTCGAGGTCCGAGCATCCGGAGGCACGGGAAATCCCGGGGTCCGTACAGATCGCGATGATCCTGGGACTCATGGGACCGTTGCTCGGAGCCGGTCAGGCCGCTGTCGACCTGGCCAGGGAAGCCATCGACAAGGGACGCCCGGTGGTCGGATCCCTTTATCAGAAGGCAGCGGAATCACCCAGTTACCAGCTCAACTACGCGACTGCCGTGTCGAGGTTGGACACCGCGTTTCTGCACGTCCTCCGTGCCGCTGACGACGTGGATCGGTCGGTGGGAACAGAGCCGCCCGACGACGTGACCCGGGGCAGGGTCCGCATGGACATCGCGGTCGCACTGCAGAGTCTCCGCGAAGCCGTGACGCTGTCCATGAGCATCGGCGGCGCCGGAAGTTTCGCGACCGTGAATCCGGCCAACCAGGTATGGCGGGACTTCGAAACAGGCGCGCGGCACGCCATCTTGAACCCCGGCATCGGAGCCGAAACCTACGCCCGGGCACTTCTGGGCCTCGAGCCCATCGCCGTCTTCTGAACAGAACTTCCCGACTCTGATGCGGACTATCCACCCGCCCACGTCGGCGGTGCTCAATGAGGAGCGATGAAAGGATGGCGATGAAGCAGGTGCCGCAAGCGGGCGACGTCGTCCACACGGACGTTCTGGTCGTCGGCGCCGGACCCGCGGGACTGACCGCGGCCGCGTTTCTGGCCGAGTACGGCGTCGACGCGATCACGGTGACCAAGTACCCGTCGACCGCACCCACCCCTCGCGCTCACATCACCAACCAGCGGACCGTGGAGGTGCTGCGCGACCTGGGCATCGAGGACCGGGTCCGCGAGATCGCCATGCCCGCCGCCCTCATGGGCACCAACGTGTGGGCGACCTCGTTCGCGGGCGTCGAACTGGCACGCATGATGACCTGGGGCGAAGGCCTGGACCGCCGCAGTGAGTACGCGGCGGCGAGCCCGTGCGACATGTGCAACGCGCCCCAGAACGTACTGGAACCCGTGATCCTGGCCGCGGCGCGGGAACGCAAGGCCGACATCCGGTTCAACACGGAACTCATCGACATCAAGCAGGACGACGAGCGGGTGCGGGGCACTCTGCGGCGCCGCGACGATGGTGCGGAATACACCGTCGAAGCCCGCTACGTGATCGGTGCCGACGGCGGGAACAGCACCGTCGCTCGCGTTCTCGACTTCGCCATGGAGGGCGAGGCCGGTATCGGCTCTGCCTTCACGGTGTGGATCGAGGCGGACCTGAGCCGTTTCGCCAAGCACCGTCCCGGCGCCCTGTTCTGGGTCTCGCCCCCCGGCACCAACGTGCTGTGGAGCCCGTGGACCACCATCGTGCCCCACACGGAGTGGATGGCCCTGTTCCTGATGCACGACCTGCTGCCCGCCGACACCTCGGACGAGGCGGTCGCCGAGATCGTCCGGGCCGGCATCGGGGATCCCGACGTCGAGTTCAAGATCAAGCACATCGGGCAGTGGCAGGTCAACCATGTGGTGGCCGAGCGGTACCGCAAAGGCCGGGTCTTCCTGGCCGGCGACGCGGCGCACCGTCATCCGCCGTCCAACGGACTCGGCAGCAACACCTCGATCCAGGACTCCTACAACCTGGCCTGGAAACTGGCCCTCGTGCTGCGCGGAGACGCCGGTGAGGAGCTGCTCGACAGCTACCACGACGAGCGCAAGCCCGTGGGACGCCAGGTGATCGACCGGGCGATCAAGAGCCTCGCCCAGCTCCAGCCGTTGAGCGAGACGATCGGCCTGGCTTACGGGCAGACCCCCGAGCAGGGCTGGGCGATCGTCGACGAGCTCTTCGCCCCGGGCGAAGCCGGGGCGGCCCGCCGAGCCAAACTGCTGGACGCGGTGCAGCTGGTCAATTACCAGCTGAACGCCCACGGCGTGGAGCTGGGGCAGCGGTACACGTCCACCGCCGTCGCCGACGACGGCACACCGTTCCCCGATTACACGCGAGACCCCGAGCTCCACTATCACCCGACGACGCATCCCGGCGCCCACCTGCCCCACGTCTGGCTCCAGCACGGCACCGAGTACATCTCGACCCTCGACCTCGTCGGGCACGGACGGTTCACCGTGCTCACCGGCGTCGACGGAGCGGCCTGGACCGAGGCCGCGGCGGCCGTCTCGCGCGAAACCGGTCTCACCATCGAAGCGCGGACGATCGGAATGCGCGCCGAGTACGACGACGTGCTCGGGGAGTGGACCAGGATCCGGGAGTTCGACGACGACGGCTGCCTCCTGGTCCGCCCGGACCGCCATGTGGCGTGGCGCTCCCGTGACTCGGTCGACGACCCGGTGGAGACGCTCCGTGGCGTCCTCGCCTCCGTGCTGGGGACGCCTCCTGCCAACGACTGAGAGAACCAACGGCCCGGTCCGGTGACTCGCCTGCGCCAGTGGCATCGGTTGCAGGGCCGTTGAACCAGCCGGACGAGGCCACCGCCTATGCCCGCCACATGGTCGGGGGCCGCTGTGACGGGCGCTGGTCGCCCAGATGCCTTTCACCTCGGGCGGGCCACCCGAGGTGAAGGGCATCTCACTCGTAACGCACATACCTGGTGGAGCCGACGGCGCGGTTCCGCGAGCGCAACGACGTGGTCTTCGCCGGGCTGAACCACAGGACGGGGTACCGCGGCACGACGAACACGCTGCCGAACTTCGGCGAGTGCAGTTACCTGCCCGATGTTCCACAGGACGAACAAGGCGCGGATCGGCGTCGGAGCAGGGGCGATGGATTCTGCCGCCCCGTCAGGGCCCTGAACAAACACACTGTTTCGTCGATGCCGACTGGAGACCCGCCGATGTCAGAAACAACTGATCGCGATCAGACACGGGAGCACGTTGCGTTGATCGACGATGCCTCTCTGGAGCCGGGGTTGTCGGCCGACGCTTTCCGCGAGGCGTTCCGCAACCACGCGGGCGGGGTCGCGGTCGTGACCGCTGACGCCGGCCGGGGCCCGGTCGCCTTGACCGCGACGTCGGTGATATCGGTGAGCGCGACGCCACCGCTCCTCGTCTTCTCGGTGGCGGCCCTCTCTTCGGCGACGCCGACGATCCTGGAGTCGTCGTCCGTGGTGGTGCACCTGCTCAGGGCCGGTCAGGTCGGCCTGGCCCGGCTCTGTGCGACGAGCGGAGCGGACCGCTTCGCGGACACCGGTGCCTGGGCCCGGCTGGCGACCGGCGAGCCGTACTTCGTCGCTGCCCCGGTACGCATCCGTGGCAGCGTCGCCGCCACCTTCGCAGCGGGAGCTTCGATCCTCGTCGTCGTCAACGCCACCCACGCGTACTACGCGCCGGCGGACGCCGCCGCCCGGGGCGACGCGTCGCGGCCACTGGTTTATCACAACCGGACTTGGCATCAGTTGAGCGAGCAGTCCCAGTTGGTGTCGGGCACGCAGTAGCGCGGTCGCATCCCGAATCCCCCGGCCATCCAGCCGGAGCCGAAGGCGGCGGATCTCTGGACCGCGCAACTGGAAATGTTCGGCCGCGCGCTCCGAGACCGTCACGCCCACACCCTTTACCGAAGGAGCGGAGAGCTTCCCGTGACAAAGCTGGAGATCATTATCGCGAGCACGAGGCCGGGCCGGATCGGCCTCACCATCGGTGAGTGGTTCGAGACCCATGCCAAGGAGCACGGCGGGTTCGACGAGATCGAGTTGGTCGACCTGGCCGAGGTGAACCTGCCGTTCATGAACGAACCGCACCACCCGCGCCTGGGCCAGTACACCCACCAGCACACCCGTGACTGGAGCGCCAAGGTCGCGGAGGCGGACGCCTTCGTGTTCGTGATGCCCGAGTACAACTTCGGCTACAACGCCGAACTGAAGAACGCCATCGACTACCTGCACCGCGAGTGGCAGTACAAGCCGGTCGGCCTGGTCAGCTACGGAGGTGTCTCCGCGGGCACCCGAGCCGCGCAGATGATCAAGCAGGTGGTGACCACCCTGAAGATGACACCGGTCGTCGAGTCGGTGGCGATTCCCTTCGTGCACCAGTTCCTCGACGAGGAGGAGGGCCTGGTGCCGAACGAGGTCATGACCGGCTCCGCGACAGCGGTGCTCGACGAACTCGTCCGGGTCACCGAGGCCCTGCGCCCGCTGCGCACGCCTGCGGCCTCGTAACGCCGAGGGCAGGGTGGCACGCGGGAGGTCCGGCCACGAACACGCTCCGGAGGCAACCAGGTCGTCGGCTTCCGCCCCGCGGACACCACACGAGGCAGCCGCTGTCCATGCTGACCCGCCCTGCCTGGTTCGAGACGATCGCGATGGCCTCGTGATCGTCGTTGACCGTCTTGATCAGCGGAAAGAGCGCCTTGCGGGCTTGGCTCGCGGTGATCGACATGGGCCGACCCTTCCAACAGCCACCTGTGAACCGAAGGAGTCGGCATCCGACGGTTGAGCACCTACGCGTTCGGCGTGCCGCTCGCCGGGGGCCCTCCGGCCCAGGCGGCACGCAGGAGTCCGCCGAGGCCTTCCGCGGTCACCACGCGGGGGTTGGCGTAGGGGTTGGCCAGCGCGACCTGGACGATCCGGTCGATGTCGTCCTCGGCCATGCCGAGTTCGCGCAGGGACCTCGGGGCGCCGAGCCGGCCCGCGAGATCCCACAGGTACGTGGCCGGGTCGGCGGAGGTGCCCAGAGCGCGGCCCAGCGCGGCCACCGCCTTGGGTGCCGCGACCTGGTTGTAGGCGAGGGCGTGCGGGAGGACCACGGTGTGGGTGGCGGCGTGGGGCAGGTCGAGGGTGCCGCCGAGGGCGTGGCAGAGCTTGTGGTGCAGGGACATGGTGGTGGCCCCGAGGCAGGCACCGCACAGCCAGGCGCCGTACTGGGCACGGGCGCGGGTGTCGAGGTCGGCGCCGTCGGCGACGACGCCCGGGAGCGCGGCGGCCAGCGCCCGTACACCTTCCTCGGCCATCAGGTCGATGACCGGGGAGGCGTCCGGCGCGTACAGGGCCTCGACCGCGTGCGCGATCGCATTGATGCCGCTGGCCACGGAGACGGCGGCGGGCAGGTTCACGGTGAGCGCGGGGTCGTACAGCACCGAGACCGGCAGGACGCGTGGATCGCGGCCGGTGCGCTTGACGCCGTTCTCCGTCAGACCCCACACGGGCGTCATCTCGGAGCCGGCGTACGTCGTCGGGACGGCGATGACCGGCAGGCCGTACCGCAGGGCGACGATCTTCCCGAGGCCGATCGCCGAACCGCCGCCGACGGCGACGCAGCCGTCCGCGTTCACCTCATTCGCACGTCGTTGGGCCTCGGCCGCCGACTCGGCGGGCACGTGCATCCGGGCGTGGGGGTGGATGTCCACAGCGCGCGGGCCGATGAGGCCGGCGACGGTCGCGGCGAGCTCCCGCTGTCCGGGTGAGCACAGGACCATGACCCGCTTGAGACCGGCGTGGTCGATCTCGTCGGCGAGCCGGTCGAGTGCGCCGGTGCGCAGCACCACGCGCATCGGGAGCGCCTGGTAGCTGAAGTCGAGCGGGGTGTTCATCACCGGGCGTCCTTGTCCGTCTCGGGGTCGACGGTGATGTCGAACTCGGCCAGGCGGAACGGAGCGGTGACCCGGTACTCGAGGGCCTTCTCCTCGTCGTCGACCTGTGGAAAGTCGACGACCAGGCTCTCCTTCACGGCGAAGACGGCGTCCGAGTCCAGGTAGGGGCCGTCGGCGACGAAGATGTGGGTCGTCAGCGTTCGGTGACCGTCGGCCTCGACGATGAAGTGGATGTGCGCCGGGCGGTAGGGGTGTCGCCCGGTGGCGCCGAGCAGCACTCCCACCGGGCCGTCGGTCGGAATGGGGTAGTGGCTCGGCACGACCGTGCGGAACCACACGCGGCCTTCGTCGTCGGTCCTGAACAGTCCGCGTCCGTTGCCCAGCGGCTGGACGTCGGGCTGCTGCACGTCGTAGAAGCCGTCCTCGGTGCACTGCCAGACATCGACGCTCGCTCCGGCCAGTGGGCCGCCGTCCGCCGATGTGACGCGGAGCGAGACGACACAGGGTGTTCCGGTGCCCATGAGGTCGATGTTGTCGCCGCTCTCGCGCTTGGGGGACTCCACGACGTGGAAAGGCCCCAGGACCGTGCTCTCGGTGCCGCCGCCCTGCTCGTTCACCGTCTCGACCAGCATGGAGACACCCAGCACGTCGGAGAGCAGGATGAACTCCTGGCGGGTGGGATCGCATTTCTGCCCGACGGCCGTGAGGTAGTCCACCGCGTACTCCCACTCCTGGATCGTGGGGCGCAGCTCACGGACGTAACCGTGCAGATGGCGGACGAGCCCTTGGAGCAGTTCACGCAGGCGCCGGTCCGGGGTGTCACGGAAACTGTCCACGGCGGCGGCCGTGATGGCCTTCGTCGCCTCGCCGGTTCCGGGCATGACATACCTCCAGTGGTGGCGCGTTCCTCGACCGGGGTCGCGGCCCCGATGTGCGTCTGCTGCCGTTCGCCGACGAGCGTCCGCACGGGCGAACCGTCCTGCCAAGCGCCGAAGGTGCGGAGGCCAGGATGCGAGGCAAACGCTTCTCCGCACGCCGGGCGGTGCCGGGCGAACGGGCTGAGGGAAACGCTAGGGAGCCGTGGCCGGGGGCGATATCCGCAAAGCGCGACCGCCGCCCGAATCGCGCGACGCGTTCCGGACGGCCGGTCCGGGGAGCGGCCGGGAGGGCTCAGGAAGACCTCGCGTCCACCGCCTGTGTGACGAGGCTCGCACCAGTCCGATGACCTGGCGTGATCTGCGGGAACCCGTGGATCGGCCCTTGTTGCGCAGGCTGGGCGCGGATAACAATGGCGCATGGGCCGCTCCCTCTTGGCGAGCCACGTGCTGTGCCGCGACTCGGGCTTCGAGGACTTCCGCGAACGCCTCAACGACCTGTTCTACCCGGCCGAGGTCACTCCGCTGTCGGGCCCCGAGGGCCCCGGCGGCGAACTCCGCGGCACACGCACCGAGCACATCACCGTCGGCCTGATGACCTTCGGCCAGCGCACACGCGTCGATCCCGGGCGAACGCCGTCGCACTACCACGTCAACGTCGTCCTGCGAGGGGCCATCGAAGCGGCCACCGGACGCCAGGAGATGGTGGCCACCGCCGGAGACGCGATGGTCTTCACACCGACACAGCAGCACCGGCTGCTGAGCTGCGACCACGGCGAGCAACACCTGGGAATCAAGATCGACCGAAGTCTCGTCGAAGCCGAACTCGAGGCTCTCCTGGGCCGCACGCTGCAGGCTCCACTGGAATTCGCGTTCGACTTCGATCTGACATCCGCGCCGGGGCGTAGCTGGCGCAGCACCCTGGACCTGTTGCTTGCGGAGTCCGACAGCACCGGCGGGCTCATCGGCCGACGCCCGGTCCAGCAGCACTTCGAGCGCCTCCTCGTCAGCGGCCTGTTGCTGGCCCAGACGCACAACTACACGGAAGCGCTGCTGCGTCCGCAGCCTCCCGCCTACCCGCGGACGGTACGCAAGGCCGTCGACCTGATCGAGGCCCACCCCGAGACCCCGTTCACCATCGGGGACCTGGCCCGGGCGGCAGGCGTCAGTGCCCGACGTCTCCAGGAAGGATTCAGGGAGCACCTCGGGGTGACCCCGCTGACGTACCTGCGTAACGTCCGCCTGGACCGTGTTCACGCCGACCTTCTCACGGGTGCCACCGGAGTCACCGAAGCGGCCGGGCGGTGGGGCTTCACCCACCTGAGCCGGTTCTCCGCCGCCTATCGCCGGCGCTTCGGTGCCGCGCCCTCCCAGACACTGGCAGGGTCCGGCGGTCGGGACCTCGGCGAGCGGGGGAACCGCGGGTTCAGCGGCGAGCGGATGCCGACCTAAGCGGGTCCGGCGAAGTCCGGTGCGGTTCGGCAGCGCCCCGAAGGGGCGCGGGGAACTGCGCGACCAGCCACGACGGCGCCGCAGTCGGCAGACGGCACATCGCGGCACTTCCAGCGGAGCGCTCAGTCGGCCACCGCGCTCACCCGAGGGATCCCCACGCGGCTGCGGAGGAGAACTCTGGGAACTTTCTGAGAAACGGGCGGCACGTCGGTCGTGGGCGCTGCGTTACCTGCGTCGCTCTCTCACCGGCTCTCAGAAACCTCCCAGAACCTCTCGGGAACGTCGTACCCGGAACCGCCAGTGTGTGCGGGTCCCCTCGCACGCGGCGCCGTGGTCCCCCGCTCGGCGCCGCGTGTTCCCCCCGCGAGCGAAGCGGAGTGTTTCCCCCATGGCTGCCATCACGCCCCGCCCCCGGACCATGCCTGGTCCCAGCCCCTCGCCCGGTACGGATCCGCGGCCCCCACACCGCACCGTGCCGGTCCGGTTGATCGGCCCGTGGCAGAACGCTCTGGAAGGCGCGGCGGCCGCGCTCTGCGCAGTGGCCGCCATGGCGGCCGTGTCCGCGCTGGCGCTGGCCTTGTTGGACGCGGGATCGTTCGGATCGCTGTGGTCGCTTTCGATGGCCCTGACCGCCATGGCCGTCGGCGGCTCGGTGAGCGCGGGTTCGGATGTCTCCGCGGACACCGGGTCGATGGGCGGCCTGGCGTCCCTGTTCGGCGGTGGCGGCGGCATGGGACCGTCGATGAGCGGCGCGGTCGATGCCGTACCGCTCGGCGTCACGCTGGTCGGCGCCCTCGTCCTGTGGATCGCGTTCTCCCGGCGGCTGCGTCAGGGGCAGCAGCGGCGGTTCACCGCCGGTGAACTGGCCGTTCGGGTGGCCGGAGCGGGATCCACGGCGCTGGTGACCTTCATGATCGTGGCCGGCCTGGCAGGAGGATCGGCCAGCATGCCCGCGTCGGCGATGACCGGGATGGGAGGAGCCGGCGGCGACGGGTCTGCCGGGGGATTCGGTGGCGGTGGTGGCCTGGGTGATCTCATGGGCGGTGGGAGCGGTGGTGGCCTGGGGGACCTCATCGGCGGTGGCGGTACGGGGGCACAGCCGGCGTTGTCGTACCACGTGAGCGCGGGGTCGGCGGGCCTTGGCGCGGTGCTGTGGGTGGCCGTCGTACTCGGTGCGGGTTGCCTGATCAGCCGCCGGGTGCGGCTTCCGGTGGGCGGTGCGCTGGACGGGCTGCGCGCCGGCTGGGGCCCGAGCCTCTCGGCCGTCGTCCGCACCACCCTCGTGCTGGCAGCCGTTCCGCTGGTGGCCCTGACAGTCGTCGGGGCGGTGGCCGGTGGCCGGGCCGGCTCGGCGGCGGGTGCCGTCCTGCTGGTCGCCCCGAACGCCCTGGCGGTGTTCCTGACGCTCGGCGTCGGTTCCTCGTGGACGGCCGCGGTGCACCCGGTGCAGAGCGACGGCGGCAGCAACCCGCTCGCCGCTCTCATGGGCGGCATGGGTGGTGCGGGTGGGATGGGCGGTGGTCAGCAGCCCGACCGTACCGAGCACCTGAGGTCCCTGTCGGCGGGCGGATGGCCGCTGTGGCTCGCGGCCCTCGCGGTGACCTGCCTGATCCTGCTCGCCTGCGCCTACCGGGCGGCCCGGGCCACGCACCCCGGCCGGGGCCGCCCCTTGCTTCCCTATCGGGGCCCGCTGTCCGGGCACCTCGCCATGGCCGAGCGGTTCGGTGTCGTCACGGCGGTCGTCCTGGGCCTGGCGGCCTGGCTGGTGGGGGCGTCCGGGAACTTCGGCGTCAGCATGTTCGGCAGCCAGATGGGGGGAATGGAGGCCGAGCTGAGCGGCAGCGTGCTGCGGACGGTTGTGTTCGGGCTGCTCGTCGGGGGCCTGGCCGGGTTCGCCGGGAGCCTGCTGTCGGCGGTGCGCGGTTTCCGTGGGCCGCGATGACAGGGGGCCTTACGTGTGGTGCCAGGGGGCCTTACGTGGTGATGACAGCCCGCTTCCGTATCCTGCCGGGCAGGATCCCGCCCGCCGCGGGGTGCGTGCCTTCTGCCGTGTCCGCGTGTCCGGCGGGGCCGGGAGCGTTTCCCGGTCGCCTGGAGGCCTCTTTTGACCCCTGTTGAGCGCTCTGCCCCACCCGGCACCGGCCTCGTAGGCCAGCCCCGCGCAGCGGCCTCGACCGGCGTGAACCTGCTGGTCGTCGACGACGAGCCCACCGTGCGGGAACTGCTGTGCGCGGCCCTGCGGCACGCCGGTTTCACCGTCGCCGCCGCCGGCACCGGCCAGGAGGCCCTGGACCGGGCGGAGGAGGTCTCGCCCGACCTCGTCCTGCTGGACGTCATGCTTCCCGACCTCGACGGCTTCGAGGTGATCCGCCGACTGCGTGAGCGGTACGGGTCGGCCGCGGTGCCCCGCACGGGCCACATCCCGGTCGTGTTTCTCACCGCCCGTGACGCGACCCAGGACAAGATCGAGGGCCTGGTTCTGGGCGGCGACGACTACGTCACCAAGCCGTTCGACCTCCAGGAGCTGATCGCGCGCATCCGTGCCGTGCTGCGCCGCACCAGCGGCGACCCCACCGCGCTGCTGCGCGTGGCCGACCTGGAACTCGACCCGGACGGCGTCCAGGCGGCCCGTGCGGGCGAGCCGCTGCGTCTGTCGCCCACCGAGTTCCGGCTGCTGCACTACCTGATGGCCAACGCCGGGCGCACGGTCTCGAAGCCGCAGATCCTCCAGCGGGTGTGGGACTACGACTTCAACGGCGACACCGGCATCGTCGACACCTACATCAGCTATCTGCGCCGCAAGATCGACAACGGTGGTCCGAAGCTCATCCACACCGTGCACGGCGTGGGTTACGTGCTGCGCGGAGCGAAGACGTGACCCGGCCGGGTCGCGTTCGTGCGCTGTGGGTGCGCGGGTCCCTGCGCAGCCGGGTGCTGCTCTTGTGCGTCGTCCTGCTGGCCGCCGGCTTCACGGCGTTCGCCCTGGTCACCGGAAACGCCCTGCGCGGCTATATGGAGAACCGGGTCGACGCCCAACTCCGCGCCGCCGCGCAGGTGCTCGCCGTACTGCCGCCTACGGTGGCGGAGAACGGAGCCGACCGGACGCCGCCGGCGAACTTCGCCGACTTCGGTACGGAGGTCCTCGGCAATCCCGTCATCACGTATGTCACCGCGGCCGGCACCGTCGAGAGCAGCATCGACTCCTTCGCAGGGGCGAACCGGACGAACAGCGCTCATGGTCCGGCACTCCCCCGGCTGGACACGGCCGCGGTCGAGGCCCACGGCGGCCACCCCTTCACCGTCGACAGCACGAAGAGCGACGCACGCTGGCGGGTGATCGCTGTGCCCAGAGTCGCGCGTGCCGCGCTGCCGGGGACGACGGTGACGAGCCCTGCGGCCTCCGGCAGTGTGGTCGTGGCCATGTCGATGGACCAGGTGGACGGCACGGTGGGCCGCATGTGGGAGAACTACCGGACCACCGGCTTCGCCCTGCTCCTCGTCCTGGCCGTGGCGGGCTGGTTCGCGGTCCGCTCCGGGCTGCGTCCGCTGTCCCGCGTCGAGCAGACCGCCGCCGAGATCGCGGCCGGTGACCTGTCCCGCAGGGTCCCCGAACTAGCCGGGCCAAGAACGGAGTTGGGACGTCTGGCCGCCGCGCTGAACAGCATGCTGGGACAGTTGGAGACCGCGTTCGCCGCGCGCGCCGAGTCCGAGGCGAGGATGAGCCGGTTCGTCGCCGACGCCAGCCACGAGTTGCGCACCCCGCTCGCCGGCATCAAGGGCCTGACCGACCTGCACCGCATGGGCGCCCTTCCCGCACGCGAGGACGTCGACGCCACGATGGACCGCATCGCCCGCGAGTCCGAACGCCTCACCCGGCTCGTCGAGGACATGCTCCAGCTGGCCCGCCTCGACGAACACGCGCTGAAGACCACGGGAAGCCCCACCCGTTCGCACGCGCCCGGCATCCCACCGGACCTCGACCTCACCCCCACCGACCTGCGCACCCTCGCCGCCGACGCCCTGCACGACGTACGCGCCCTGGACCCGGCCCGCACCGTCACGCTCACCGGACCGGCCGGCGACGGCCCGCCCGCCCCCGCACCGGCCCTCGCCGACGAGGCCCGGCTGCGCCAGGTCGTCACCAACCTGGTCGGCAACGCCGTCACCCACACGCCACCCGGAACTCCCCTCCGGATCGGCGTCGGTAGGGTCGGCGACCACGCCGTCCTGGAGATCGCCGACCAGGGACCAGGTCTCACCCTGGAGCAGAGCGGCCGTATCTTCGAACGCTTCTACCGCGCCGACACCTCACGCAACCGTGCCACCGGCGGCGCCGGCCTCGGCCTGTCCATCGTCCACTCCCTGATCACCGCTCACGGCGGACACATCGAGGTCGAATCGGCCCCCGGCGAGGGCGCCACCTTCCGGATCCTGCTCTCTCGGCTCACAGATCAGCCGACGCCGGCAAGCCCGCCGGAACCAGCGGTTCGCCGGCAGTGACCGACGGCTGCGCAGACCCGTACCAGGTGCGCGGTCACTCAGGAGCACCCGGCGAATCGGCTGAGGCCGGAACGACACCTCGGTGACCCGCGTCGGCCCGTGGCGGCTCGGCATCCGGTTGCCTGCAGCACGGTGAACGGCTCTTCTTGCCGGGCCCTGCCGTCAGATCTGGTCCGTGCCTCCGGTGCTGGGTCCGCCAGGCACTGTTCACGGGGCTGAAAGTGGCCCGGTTGGACCCATGTCGGGCTGGGCCACTCCCGGCGCTGCGGGGCGGGACCGGCCGCGGCCTCCGCATCGGCGTGCCGGATCGCACGGGGCGAGCGCTGCCCTTGAACCGGAGTTCGCCCGCCTCATGAGGATCGGCCGCTCGGCGCGGCGCGTTGTTGCCGGAGCACGGGGGCAAGCACGCCGCTGCGCTTGAAAGAGGTGACGACCAGGCGGGTGTCAACGGCCTGGGCGGTGGTCAGTGCTGGAGAGTTCGTCACGAAGTCGTAGAGCTCGCGACGGTCGCGGGTGATGATGTCGGCGAACAACTGGTGTTCGCCCATGATCGCGGCGGCGTACCGGATGCGCGAGTCGTCGGCGAGCAGGGCGCCGATCCGGTCGACGTCATGCGGGCCGGCCTTGATCCACAGCACCGCCTCGGTGCCGAGGCCGAGGTGGTGCGGTTCCACCACCGCGCGAATCGTCAGCCGACCGTCGCGTCGTAGCGCCTCGAGCCGTCGGCGCGCCGTGGATTCGGCGACGCCGAGCAGGCGCGCCAGCCGGTCGGTCGGGATGCGGCCGTCCTCTGCCACGGCCTGCGCGAGCGCTCGGTCGGCGCTGCTGAGCGCCTGCGGTGCGCTGTCCGCCGACTGCGGTGGCGGGACGAGGGGACGCAACGCTTCGATCTCTTGAGGCCGCAGGAGGCCTGGGTGCCACTGGAAGCCCGTGCGGAAGTACTTCATCACCGGCAGTGTCGACATGGCGACCAGGCCGGGCGTTCCGGGCAGGTCGTCGTGGAGCAGCGTGGGGAGCGCACCGGGAGCGGTACACACCTCAGTCACGCAGTCGGCCGGTCCGGTCAGCGTGTAGGTGAACGTCGTGTCGGGGCGGTGCGCGAGCGCCGTGGCGGTGAGGCGGATCGTGTGGGCGGTCCCGCTGATGCTCAGGATCGAGGCCGTACCGGGGGTCTCCCATCCCGAGATCACCACGGTGCCCGATTCCAGCAGAGCGGTACCCCGTCGGCTGATCGTGCGTTCCGGCTCGCCGAGCGCGTCCGCGATCAGGCGCCATGGGGCTCGTCCGTCGATCTGCAGCGCCCCGACGATCCGCCGGTCCAGAGCATCGAGCGTCATCGGCCAACAATATGGCCAGATTCGCGATCTTGCCATCAGTCATTGCCGGTTTGCGCCAGGCGCAGCGAGTCTTTGGCGGCATCGATACGCCGCGGCCACCCCCGCGTAGCACGGCGTTCTCACTCGATCCCCGGAGACGAACCATGGCAAGCACCGCCGACGGCACAGCCGCACTCTCCTTCACCACGATCGCCCGCGAGGCGGTGACCGGCACGATGCCCTCACTCCGCGCGGCCACGGACCGCCGACCCTGGCTGCGGTTCCTCGATTCCTGCCTGCGCGGGATCGGCCAGGGAGGGCTGGTCGACAACCCCGTCGGCGGCCTGTTCTTCCTGGCCGCGATCGCGACGTTCTCACCGTGGGTCGGTGTGGCCGCGGCGGTCGGCGTGCTCGCCGCGACGGCGACCGCCGAGTTCTTCGGCCTCGACCGCGCACACATCGGCGCCGGTCTCTACGGCTACAACGGGGCCCTGGTGGCCACGGGCCTGGTCGCCTTCCTCGGTCCCCAGTGGAATCTCGCGGTCCTCGGCTACGTCGTCGTCGGCGCGGCGCTGACGACCCTGGTGATGGCGGCACTCGTGGTGACCCTGCTCAAGACGTGGAACGTGCGCCCGACCGCGCTGCCGTTCAACCTCGTGCTCACCTTCCTGCTGATCGCACTGCTGCACAGCTCGCGCGGGCACGCCGGTCCGCTGGTGTCCGCCAAGAACGTCGGCGCCGTCGACCACGTCAACACCGTGCTGCGCGCAGCCCCCGAGGGCCCTGGCGCGAACTCTCTGGCCAACGTCTACGAGGCGGTGCTCCACGGGATCGGTCAGCTGTTCTTCCTCGACAGCAACCTCGGCGGCTACCTGATCCTCGCCGGCCTGGTGCTCTGTTCGCGTCGGATCGCCGTGCTCGCGGTGCTCGGCTCGGCGACCGCCGTGCTGACCTCGATGGCGCTGGGCATGGACGGCTTCCGCGTCTACCTCGGCGTGCCCGGGGTCAGCGGATTCCTCACCTGCGCCGCGCTGGGCGCGGTGTTCCTGCGCCCCTCGATCCGCTCCTACCTGATCGGCGTGGCCGCTGCCGCCGCCAGCGCGGTCTTCCTGGCCGCCCTGACTCCCGTGGTCACCGCCTGGGCGCCGCCGGCGGCGTTCTCCCTGCCCTACTGCCTCGTCACCATCCTCGTCCTCTTCGCCGGCGGTGCGCAGCGCACGGCTTCGACGCCATTGGCGCAAGCCGCGTGACGACCCGCCCCAGCCAGCCCCACCAACCTACGAAGGAAGCCGTCGTGACCGACACGCCCGCTGACCACATCGACCTCTGGGTCGCACTGCCCACGCCGTTCCTCGCCAACGGCGAGGTGGATCACGCCGGTCTCCGGATCAACGTCGAGAAATGCGTCGAAGCGGGTCTGGACGGCGTCTACTGCAACGGCCTGATGGGCGAGGTGTGGGCGCTGGGCCCCGACGAGCGCAAGGCGGCGCTCGAGACGATCGTCGAGGCCGGCGCCGGACGCGTCATGATCAGCCCGGTCACCAGCGGCCGGACACCCGAGGAGACCCTGGACTACACCCGGCACGCCCAGCGGGTCGGAGCCACGCACGCCGTGCTGAGCATACCCGCGGACTCACCCGGGGACGGCGAGCTTGTCGAGTCGCTGACCGCGGTGATCGGCGCGGTCGACATGCCGTACATCCTGTTCAACCCCGGTCGCGACGGCAGCCGCGAAAGCCTCCTCACCCCAGGGGCCTTCGCGCAGCTGTGCCGGATCGAGAACGTGCGCATTCTGAAGACGACCGCCACCGACGCCGAGAACAACCGGCTCCGGGAGATCGCGGCCGGGACCCACGTGCTCGTCTCCGACCCCCTCGAAGAGCACTTCTTCACCAACATGACCCAGTTCGGTCAGCGGGTCCTCTACTGCGATCCCGAGGGCTACCTCTACCAGTCGGCGCACGACCGGCCGATCCGCGAGTACGTCGACCTGTACCTGGCGGGCCACCATGACCTGGCCAGGCAGCGGTACGACTCGCTGGCACCGCTGCGCGCGGTCTACCGCAAGTGGATCATCGGCCCGCTCGAGCACGGCGCGATGCCGAACGCGGCACTCAAGCGCTGGTGCGAAGCCGTCGGCATGGCCGGTGGACCGGTACGCCCCCACCTGGCCGAACTGAGCCCCGCTCAGCGCGACGAGTTCGACCGAGACCTCGCCGCGGCGACCCAGGCCGTCGCCGGACCGGCCTCTTCCTGACCCATGCCCCCCGCGACAAAGGGACACCCGCTCGATGACGCACACCATCACCCACTGGATCAACGGTCGCTCACGGGCCGGCACCTCCTCGCGCTCCGGCGAGGTCCACAACCCGGCGACCGGGGAGGTGACCGCCCACGTGGCACTCGCCTCGGCCGACGAGGTCGACCACGCCGTCGCGGCGGCGGCCGAGGCGTTCACGACCTGGCAGCGGGTGTCGATCGCGAAGCGGTCAGCCATCCTGTTCCGGTTCCGCGAGCTGCTCGACACCCACGCGGACGAGCTGGCTTCGATCATCGTCGGCGAGCACGGCAAGGTGCACTCGGACGCGCTCGGCGAGATCGCCCGTGGCCTTGAGGTCGTCGACCTCGCCTGCGGCATACCGCAGCTGCTCAAGGGAGACTTCAGCGAGCAGGCTTCGACCGGGATCGATGTCTACTCCTTCCGGCAGGCCCTGGGCCCGGTCGCCGTCATCTCCCCGTTCAACTTCCCGGCGATGGTGCCGCTGTGGTTCTTCCCGATCGCGATAGCGGCCGGCAACACCGTCGTGCTCAAGCCCAGCGAGAAGGATCCGTCGGCGGCCGATTTCCTGGCCGGCCTCTGGCACCGGGCCGGCCTTCCGGACGGTGTGTTCAACGTCGTACACGGCGACAAGGTCGCCGTCGACCGGCTGCTCGAGCACCCTGACATCGCAGCCGTCTCGTTCGTCGGCTCGACCCCGGTGGCGCGGCACGTCTACGAGACCGGGACCCGGCACGGCAAGCGCGTCCAAGCCCTCGGCGGCGCGAAGAACCACATGCTCGTCCTGCCCGACGCCGATCTCGACCTGGCAGCCGACGCCGCGGTCAGTGCGGGTTTCGGCGCGGCCGGTGAACGCTGCATGGCGATCTCCGTTCTCGTCGCCGTGGACCCGGCCGGTGACGATCTGGTCCGCCGCATCCGCGAACGGATGGCGCGCGTTCAGGTCGGTCCGGGCAACGCCCGGGAATCAGAGATGGGGCCACTGATCACTGCCGCACACCGCGACAAGGTGGCGTCGTACCTGGAAGCAGGACTTTGCGACGGCGCGACCCTGGCCGTGGACGGCCGCGAGCACCCCGTCACCGGTGCCGACCGTGACGCCGGCTTCTGGCTCGGCCCCACCCTGTTCGACGACGTAGCGCCCGGGATGCGCGTGTACGACGACGAGATCTTCGGCCCCGTGCTCTGCGTGGTCCGTGTCGGCTCGTACGACGAGGGACTGGCGCTGATCAACGCCAACCCCTACGGCAACGGCACCGCGATCTTCACGAACGACGGCGGTGCCGCCCGGCGCTTCCGCAGCGAGGTCCAGGTCGGCATGGTCGGTGTCAACGTGCCGATCCCGGTCCCGGTCGCCTACCACTCCTTCGGCGGGTGGAAGGCCTCGCTCTTCGGCGACACACACGCCTACGGCGAAGAGGGCGTGAAGTTCTTCACCCGGAACAAGGCCGTCACCGAACGCTGGCCGGATCACAGCCACCGCGGGCTGAACCTCGGCTTTCCGACCCACGCCTGATCCGTCATCGAGGCGAAGAGGGAGTCCCATGCCCTTGATCTACATCGACATCCACGACAACCGGACCCCGGACGAGATCACAACCCTGCTCGGCGCCGTCCACACCGCGGTGGTCGACGCCTTCGAGGTCCCCGACCGCGACCGCTACCAGATCGTCACCGTCCACGCCCCCGGTCACCTGGTCGTCCAGGACACCGGGCTCGGCATCCGCCGCACACCGCGGGTGGTGGTCATTCGGGTGGTCAGCAAGAGGCGCAGCCCCGAGAAGAAGCAGCGGCTCTACGAGCTGCTGGCCGCGAACCTGGCCCGCGACTGCGCACTCGCGGCCTCCGACCTGGTCGTCACCATCACCGAGAACGGGGCGGAGGACTGGTCCTTCGGACACGGCCGCGCGCAGTTCGTGACAGGAGAACTCCCCGCCTGAACAGGCGGATGAGGCGATCGGGGCGACAGGTCAGCACTTGGCCCCCGCACAGCAAGACGGCTTCCCTGTCCGTGGATGGCGAGGGCCGTTCCGTGGACGTCCGCTGTCCGCCGACGGGCTCGAGGTAGGGGGTGCCGGTGACCGGGCTCTGCTGGATGCTGCGCACGGGCCGTCGAGATGGTCCAATCTTCATATTCATCTGATGGCCGTCAGGTCGAATCACCTGGACCGGCAGGGTCTGGTCGCAGGACGGCCGGGACGGGAGGCGGGGTTGGGCGAGCGCATCGGGGCGTGGGTGAGGCTGTTGCGCCCGGCCGTGGACGCCGGGGAGCCCACCTGCACGCGCGAGACGGTACGCCGTGCGACCGACCAGGTCGGTGACCCACCGGTCGCGTGGGCGGTCGCGGTGGCGGCCGACATCGTCCAGGGCAACGCATTCCCGAATCTGGCCGGCGCCGGCCCGAAAGGCCCGCAGGTCCTGCGCTCCACCATCGAGTCGATCGTCATCTCGACCCTCCTCGCCATCGAGGTCGACGGCCACCCACCGGCCCAGCTCCCGCCCGAGGCGGAGGCGCACATCGTGGACCTGGTCCACCGCCGGGTTCCTCTCGACCTGCTCCTCACCCATCAGCGCAGGATCCACTCGCAGCTGGCCGACCACTTCATGGGCGGCTGCCGCTCCCTGGTGCCGCTCCCGGCTCTCGCGGCTTCACTCGAGCACGTGTCTCATGTGCTCTTCGAGTTCGCCGACACCTTCGCCACCATGACCGCCGAGTCGTACGCCGTCGAGAACGAGCGGTTCCTGAGAAGCAGCGCCGCTGCCAGGTACGAGACGGTTCTGGCGCTGCTGGCGGGTGAGGGCTCCGTCGCCGCGGCGTCCCGACAGCTGGCCTACCCCCTGACCCACGCGTATCACATCGGCCTGGTGCTGCATCCCGCGACCTCGACGAGCCATACCGCGGATCATCTGGACCACGTGGCCCGGTCCCTCCTGCGCCGCATCGGCGCGGACGCTCAGCTGGTGGTGGCGGTGGACCGGACCGAGGCGTGGGCGTGGGGAGCGTTCCGGGCGCGGCCACCGCGTGAGAAGCCCCTGCTACCCGGCGGGTCCGACGTGATGGTGGGCATGGCGTCACCTCACCGAGGGGCCCAGGGTTTCCGGCGCACCCACGAGGAGGCACACGACGCGGCGCGGGTCGGGGCTTTGATCATGCGCTCGACGGCGGACCCGAGTGTCGTCCGGTACGACGAGGTCCGGTTGCTCTCGCTGCTGATCGCGGCCCCCGACAAAGCCGCTCGTTTCGTGCGGGACGAACTCGGCGCACTGGGATCGAGCGCAGCTTCCACGCGGGTTCTCCGCCGGACAGTGCGGGTCTATCTCGACTGCCACAGCAGTCCGCAGGAGGCCGCCGGGGAGCTGCAGGTCGCGAAGAACACGGTCATCTACCGGGTCAAGCGGGCCGAGGAACTCCTGGGCCGCTCCGTCAGGGACTCCCAGCTCGAACTGCACGCGGCGCTCCACCTCGCGGAGCTGTTTCCCGATCCGGACGACACCGGTCACTGACGGGCACGAGTCATGCATCCCGCACGCCGGCACGGCCTTCGGGTTCTTCGCCGTGCCGGAGGTTCGGGCTCATCGGCCTCGGGCTCGCGCTGCTCGACCGCGAGCCCGGGAATCACGCCACCGTTTTGGACCCTGGGTCCAATCGGCGTCGAAACCTTGGCGGGTCAGGCATAGAGACCGGCATCACGCGCGGACTTCAATCAACAGCAGGACGACAGCACCGGCCACTGCTTCGGCAGGTGAGCCGCCGAGGCAAGGAGGCCTCATGACGACTCTCGATGACGTCACGACTTTTGGACCGCAGGCGCAGGCCGAAGTTCGCGAACGTCTCCTGCAGACCGCTCGCGACCTGCGGCCGCTCCTGCGTGAGCACGCCGACGAGTCCGAGCGCAACCGCCGTCTGGCCGAGAACTCGGAACGGGCCCTGCGCGAGTCCGGGTTGTTCCAGGCCCTGACGCCGCGCCGGTCGGGCGGATCCGGCGGGGACGTCCGGACGCTCATCGAGCTGTCGGCGGAGATCTCGCGGGGGGACTCGTCCGCGGGCTGGGTCGCCTTCATCGCCAACACGACCGCGTTCGGCATGGGCCTCTTCCCCGACGACGTGCGCGAACTGGTGTACGGCCCGGACCCCCGCAACGTCGCGGTCAGCCAGTTCGCGCCCGCCGGGACCGCCGAGAAGGTCGACGGTGGTTACCGCATCAACGGCAATTGGGGCTTCGCCTCGGGCTGTCACCAGGCTCAGTGGACGCTGAACGCGTTCCTGGTCCTCGACGCGGAGGGGCAGCCCTCAGAGGTGCGGTGGGCGCTGATGCCGCTGGCCGACATGCGGATCGAGGACACGTGGTACGTCGTCGGCATGGCGGGGACAGGCAGCAACACCCTGGTGGCGGAGGACCTCTTTGTCGAGGATCGATGCACCCTGGACGTCGAGACGTTCATGGGCACGGCCGTCTTCCCGATCTGGCACGAGGACGAGAGCAGCTACCGGGCGTCGCTGTCCGCTCTGGCCTGTCTCGGCCTGTGCGGTCCGCTGTGGGGCATGGCTGAGGCGGCCTGGGACTTCACGATGGAGAACATCGACAAGGGCCGCCCTATCAGCTACTGGAACTACGCGGACCGTCGGGACGCCCCCAGCTACCGCCTCGCCCTTGCCGACGCACGGGTCGCGATCGACGCGGGCAGTATGCACTTGCTCCGGTCTGCCGACGAGATGGACGACGCCGCCCGCGAAGGCCGGGTCCTCGACGCGGCGGCCCGGGCGCGGATCCGCGGCGACTCCGAGATCGCGACGCGTAACTTCCGTCAGGCCATCACGCTCATGCTCGACATCGTCGGCACGAGCAGCTTCGCCCAGTCCAACCCGCTGCAGCGCGTCTGGCGTGACCTGACCGTCGCCAGCGGCCACGGCCTGAACAACCCCCTGCTGAACCGGGAGGTCTATGGCCTGAGCCTGGTCGGTCGTGACACCGAGGAGGTCGGTCGGCTCTGAGGTCCTCGGGGCCTGGCCCTCGACCTCCACGGCGCGACTCGACCCGTCGAAAGGAACTTCCGCCATGACGACATTCGCCATGTCTTCGCCTGCTCACCTCCCGATTCACCTGACCGCAGCCCAGCGGGCGGAGTCACTGCCGGCCGAGACGTTCAGGTCAGCGTTTCGGATGCACCCCGCCGGCGTCGCGGTCGTGACCGCCGACCTGGGTGGGCGGCCGGTCGCGATCACGGTCAGCTCACTGGCCTCCGTCAGTGCCGAACCGCCGCTGATCGTCTTCTCCGTCTCCTCACGGGCCTCCAGCAGCGCGGTCCTGCGGCAGGCTGACAGCGTCGTCATCCACATGGTGGGCAGCGACCAGCTCTGGCTCGCGCAGCTCGGGGCCACCAGTGGGGTCGACCGCTTCGCCGATACGAGTGCCTGGACGCGGTTGGCCACGGGCGAACCGGTCTTCACGGCGGCCCCGGCGTGGGTGCGAGGGAAGGTGGTCTCTCGTATCGAGGCGGGAGAGGCCTCGGTTTTCGTCGTCCACGCGGTGTCGGCTGCCGTCCCCGAGGGGACGGCCGAGCCCGCGGCGGCCCCGCTCGTCTACCACTCCCGGTCCTGGCACCGGCTCGATGATCGCTCGAAGCTTGCGTGACCCGGGCTGCGGTCCCCGTGCCGGTTCCGACGGACCCGCTCGCTCCCGCTGCGGCGGTTCACGGCGCGCCGCTGAGGCTGCGCATCACCTCGCGCGCTTGTTGCAGGGCCGGCTGGGCGGCTTCGGTGCGCCAGCTGTCGAGAGTGAAGGCGACGCCCCGGCGCCGGCCATCGGGGGCCGCGTCCGTGAAGGCTCGGGCCAGCCGACCACGGGCACGAACGGGAATGTCCCGGAGGACCGGGCGGCCACTCTCCACAAGCCAGCAACGGCAAACACCCCGTCAGCCACATCCGGTCCTCACGGACCGCCCTACCTTCTTGAGGAACTCTTATGTCCAAAGTGATCGCCGTCTTCGGTGCCGGTACCGGCCTGGGCCTGTCCGTCGCCCGCCGCTTCGGCCGGGAAGGTTTCCGCCTCGCTCTGGTGGCCCGCCGCAAGGAGCGGCTCGACGCTCTCGTCGCACAACTCACCGACGAGGGCGTCGAGGCCGCCGCCTTCCCCGCCGACCTGTCCGACCCCGCCGGGGTTCCCGCCCTGGTGGACGCCATCCGCGGCCACTTCGGCCGGATCGACGTCGTCGAGTACGGGCCGATCGGCGGCGACCTGACCTTCACCCCGGCCACCCAGCTGGACGCGGCCACTCTGGAGGGGATCTCCCGGGTGCTCCTCCTGACCCCGGTGGAGTTGTTCCGCTCCGTACTGCCGGAGATGACGGACCGCGGCGATGGCGCCCTCCTGATGACGACCGGCTACTCGGCCGTGCAGGGTGTGCCTCACCTCAGCGGCCCGGGCCCGGTGATGTCCGCCGCCCGCAACTACGTGTACTCGCTCAACGGCGAACTCGCCGGTACCGGCGTCTACGCCGGCACCCTCACCATCGCCGCCGTGATCACCGGCAGCGAGGCGGCCGAGGCAACCGCCAAGGGTGACATCGAGCTTCCGGACAACGGCGTGGAGTTCCCCGTCGTCCACCCGGACGAACTCGCCGGGCTCTACTGGGACATGTACACCCGGCGTGACCGCGTCGAGCAGGCTTACCCGGTGGAGCTGACCCCGAAGGCCGCTGTCCCCGCGTTCACCCCACAGGCCGACGCCACCGCGTAACCGCAGCGCAGTGGCCGCCCGGAGCCGGACCAGCGATGGGTTTCTGCTGCGCCGGTCCCGGCCGGCCGCAGGGGCGCCGCTGGTCTCGAGGCCTGATCCACAGACCGCGAAACAAGCATCAGCGTCGCCTGTCCGGCGTGGACGAGATGGCGCTCTCGCCGTCCGCAAAGGGGCTCGCCCAGGGGAAGATCTCCGCGCACCTGGCCCGAGACCCGAGTCGAAGTTCCTCACCTGTTCCACGGCCACCAGGCGGACCCTGACAGCGAAGTCGAAGCAGGCGATCGGGCCGGGGCTGCGGGCCCTCGTGGGCGGCTGGCGCCCCTTCTCGGCCTGGGAGCCCGTTCCATGACGCCCTCGGCGACCGACCGGCTCAGCCCGGAGTGAGTGCCGCGTCGTCCCGGCCGGCGTGCGGCGATCCGGGTCGGCGCGAACGGTTCTCCACCATCGCACCGGAGCCGGCCGAACGGCCTTGCCCTGGCGACCGCCGGCCGGGAGCTGCGCACGTGATCCGCGGGTCGGCCGTCCCCGGTCGGGGGCTCGGTCAGTGGATGTGGGATCCGCCGTTGACGTCGTACGTCACGCCGGTGAGGTAGCCGGACTCCGGCCGGGCCAGGAAGGCGATGACGTCGGCCACGTCCTCGACCGCGCCGATGCGGCGGACCGGAACATCCGCGATCATCGCCGCCTTGCGCTCCTCGTCCAGCTTGCCCTGGGTGATGTCGGTGTCGATCAGGCCCGGGGCGACGGAGTTGACCGTGACTCCGGACGGGCCGAGTTCGCGGGCGAGCGCCTTGGCGAAGCCCAGCAGGGCGGCCTTGGCCGCAGAGTAGGCCACTCCCCGAAAACCCCGCCCCCGCGCTCGGCCGAGACGGACGACAGGAAGACGATGCGGCCGAACCCGCGCTCGGCCATCCCGCCGGCCACCCGGTGGGTCACCAGGAAGCTCCCGCGGACGTTGACCTCGAGGATCCGGTCCCACTCGGCGGGCGTGACGTCGAGGAAGCGGGTCGGGGACGTGATCCCCGCGTTGTTGACCAGGGCGCCGACCGGCGGCAGCGCCGCTTCGACCGCCCCGATGGCGGCGTCGACGGCGTCGGCGTCGGTGACGTCCGCCGGAAGGCCCAGGGCTTCCACGCCGTGCCGGACGGTGACTTCCCGGGCGGTGTCCTCGGCGGCCTCCTTGTCCAGGTCGAGGACGGCGATGTGGTAGCCGGCAGCTGCCAGGGCGTGTGCGGTCGCGCGGCCGATGCCGCGGCGGGAGCCTGCGCCGGTGATGACGGCGGTGCGAGGGGTGGGGTCGGTGGCCATGCGGTGCTCCTGAGAAGGGGGGAAGTGGAGTGGACGGGTTCAGAGTTCGCGACGGACGCGTTCCTTGATCGCCGCGACGGAGAGGCCGTAGCGGTCGTGGAGCGTCGGCAGCGCGCCCGCGGCGAGGAACTCGTCCGGCAGCCCGATCGGGATGATGCGTGCCGTCTGCTGGGCGAAGGCCAGGCAGGAGGCCACGGACTCGGCGAGGCCTCCGATGACACTGTGGTTCTCGAGGGTCACCACGAGGCGTCCCCGGGCGGTCTCCCGCAGTACCGTTTCGCGGTCGAAGGGTTTGATCGTCGGTACGTGGAGAACGGCGACGTCCACCTGGTCGTGCGCGAGTTCCTCGGCCGCGGTCAGGGCCCGTACCGTCATGAGGCCGGTGGAGATGAACAGGACGTCGCGTCCACCGCGCAGTTCCGCCGCCTTGCCGAGTTCGAACCGGTAGTCGTACTCGTCGAGGACGGTCGGTACGGCTCCGCGCAGCAGCCGCATGTAGGTGGGGCCGGGATGGGCGGCCAGGGCCGGGACGGCCTGTTCGATGTCGACGGAGTCCGCGGGGTCCACGATCGTCAGGCCGGGCATGCCCCGCAGGATGGCCAGGTCCTCGGTGGCCTGGTGACTGGGGCCGTAGCCGGTGGTCAGGCCGGGCAGGGCGCCGACGACGTTGACGTTCAGCCGCGGCTCGGCGATGTCGAGGCAGAGGAAGTCGTAGGCGCGACGGGTGGCGAAGACGGAGTAGGTGGAGGCGATCGGGGTCAGGCCCACCTCGGCCAGCCCCGCGGCCGCGCCCAGCATCACCTGTTCCGCCATGCCCATCTGGAAGAAGCGGCCGGGGTGGGCTGTCCCGGAAGACGTGCATGTCGGTGTACTTGGCGAGGTCCGCGGAGAGTCCGACGACGTCGGGTCGTTCGTCGGCGAGCCGGGCCAGCGCGTGTCCGAAGGGCGCCTTGGTGGTGCGCTGGCCCTCCTCGGCGATCGAGGCGATCATCGCGGAGGTGGTGAGTTTGCGCTGCGGGGCCTGGGTCGGCGCGGAAGAGCTCATCGGGCGGTTCCCTCGTTCTGGGCGGCGGTGTGGTGACGCTCCGTCAACTGGTGGCGGGCGAGCTGTCATTCGTGCTCCTCGACCCGCATGAAGTGGGCCTTCTCGCGCGTCTCCAGCATCGGTACGCCGCATCCGATCCGGGTGTCGCAGATGACCACGGCCGGCGATCCGCGGTGCCCGCGCAGGCTGTCGAAGGCGGCGAGGAGCGCCTCGATGTCGTTGCCGTCCACGCGGATGGCGTGCCAGCCGAACGCCTCCCACTTGGCCGTGACCGGCTCGGTGCGCAGTACGCCCATGGTGGGGCCGTCCGCCTGCAGGGCGTTGACGTCGACGATGGCGGTGATGTTGTCCAGGCCGTGGTGGGCGCAGACGAGCGCCGCCTCCCAGGTGGAGCCCTCGTCCAGTTCGCCGTCGGAGAGCAGGTTGTACACGCGTGCGTCGCCGCCTTGGTGGCGCAGTCCGAGCGCCATGCCGGTGGCCACGCCGAGGCCGTGGCCCAGGGAGCCGCCGGAGATCTCCATGCCGGGTGTGTAGGAGGCCATGCCCGACATGGGCAGGCGCGAGTCGTCACTGCCGTAGGTGGCGAGTTCGCCGACGTCCAGCACGCCGGCCTCCGCGAGCGCCGCGTACAGCGCGATCGCGTAGTGGCCGATCGAGAGCAGGAACCGGTCGCGCTGCGGCCAGTCCGGCTCGGCGGGACGGTGGTCGAGGACGTCCTGGTAGACGACGGCCAGGATGTCGGCCACACCCAGCGCCTGTCCGATGTAGCCCTGGCCCTGGGTCTCCCCCATGTCCAGCGCGTGCATCCGGATGCGGTGGGCGGAGTCCTTCAGGGCGTTGACGCGCCGGGTCGGCGGCACCGCTGTTCGGGGTGTCTGAGTGGACATCACGTTGATCCTCGTCTCTGTCAAGGGGTGGCGGGGAGCGCGGCTTCGACGGATGGGTTCAGGGCACGGTCCGCTTCCCGGCGCTCGTCGGCGCCCCACGTCTCGCGCGTCAGCAGCGTCGCGACGAGGCCCAGCAGCCCGTAACAGCTGAAGAGAGTCGCCGGCCCGGTCCAACCGGTGGCGGAGTAGAGCGCGGTGGCGATCATCGGCGTGAACCCGGAGACCACAGCGGACAGTTGGTAGGCCAGGGAGGTTCCGGCGGTACGGGTCCTGGTCGCGAACAGCTCGCAGAACCAGGCTCCTTGGACACCGGCGAGGGAGTTCTGGCAGACGGCGTAGCTGATCAGGAAGGCGATCAGGACGAGTGCCGCGGCTTCGGTGTTGGCAGACAGGAAGAGCGGGAAGCCCCAGGCGACGCTCACCGCGCAGCCCATCAGATAGACCGGGCGGCGACCCATCCGGTCCGACAGACGGCCCCAGAGCGTGGTGGCCGCGATGCCGACGGCCGCGGCGGTCACCAGGGCGGTGAGGGTGGTGGTGCTCGAGACGTCGGGGGCGTCGCCGTCGTCCAGGTAGGACAGCACGAAGGTGACCGAGACGGCGTACCCGGCGGTCTCCGTGATGCGCAGGCAGAGGGCCCGCAGGACGTTGCGCCAGTCCTTCCGGATCACCTCCAGCAAGGGGTTCTTGACGACTTCGCCGGACTCTTTGAGCGCTTCGAACTGGGGTGATTCGTCGATCTTGAGCCGGATGAAGATGCCGACCGCGATCAGGACGGAGCTGAGCAGGAACGGCACGCGCCAGGCCCAGGTGTCGTTCAGGGTGTGCCTGCCGCCTGACCAACGACCTGGCGGGCGCGTCAAGGTGCCCGAGGCGCCCGGACGGCAGTGGCTCATACACCTGCGGAGGGGTCGAGCAACACCAGCGCGCGCAAGGTCGTAACCGACAAAGGCCACCGGCCCCTCGCTCGTGCGTGAAGGGGCCCATGGACGACGGGATGATCGTTGCCGTAGTCGTTGCCGTGGCGGGTGCGGATGATGGAACGGACGTGAGACCACGGGGATGCACACGGATCAACAGTCGGTCGGCCGGCTCGCGGAACAGCCCGGTCAGCCTCGCCGACTCGGCGCCCGTGCGTACGCTGTGCGAACTCTCCCGGGCCGTCCATTCTTGCCCTCAGGTCCTTCCCGGCAGCGGCAACACCTCACGCCGGATGGGTCAAGCGGCCAGACGCAGTCGTCAGGACGGCCCCGGCGCCGATTCGGATGTCAGGCCGCCGGCCGTACCAGGCCGGACTCGTAGGCGTAGGTCACTGCCTGGACGCGGGAGCGGGCGTGGAGTTTGGCGAGGATGTGGCTGACGTGAGACTTGACGGTGGTCGGGGCGATGGACAACCGGGCGGCGATCTCGGCGTTGGACCAGCCCGAGGCGACGGCGAGGAGGACATCGCGTTCGCGTCCTGTGAAGCTGTCGGACCCGGTGTGCCGCTCGACGGGGTGAGGTGTGCGCGGTTGGCGGACGGCGTCGATGAGTGCGCGGGTCAGGCCGGGGGTGATGACGGCGTCTCCGGCGGCGACGACGCGGATGGCGGCGGTGAGTTGGTCGAGGCCGGCGTTGTCGAGGAGGAATCCGCCGGCTCCGGCGCGCAGGGCGGCGGGGGCATGTCCCTCATGGGTGGTTGAGGCCAGGACCAGGACGCGGGGCGGGAGCCGGACTGCTCCGGCGGAGTCGGGGGCGTCGGGGAGAAGGCGTACGGGCCGGGTGATGCGTCGGATGGCCTCGATGCCGTCCGCGCCTGGAGAAGAGGTGGCCATCAGGACGACGTCGGGACGGAGCGCGGCGCTCAGGCGGACCGCCTCGGCTCCGGTGGCTGCTTCACCGACGACGGTCAGGTCGGGCTGGGCGGTCAGGAGCATGCGGAGGCCGAGTCGCTGCAGAGATTGGTCGTTGACGATGAGTATGGACGCCATTCCGCTCGTTCTCCTTGCCGGGTGGGGGGATGCGACGTCATCGACGGGGTGCCTGGGGCGCCGAGCCACGACGGCCCGCCGGGTTTGCGGCGGGCCGTCGCGGAGGGGGGCGGTCGCGTGCCCGGTCCGGGTGTTACATGTGGACGACGGGCGCCGCGTCCGGGTCGTGGGCGGGTACGCCGCGGCGGTACAGGACGACGCTGATGACCAGGCCGGCGGCGAAGAAGACGGCGGACCACCAGTAGGCGGTGGAGTAGCCCTCCAGGCCGGCCTGGGCCTGGACGGCCGGGTCCGCTGGGTTCTTGCCGTCGAGGTAGTTGGCGACGGCGCTGGAGAAGAGGGTGTTGAACAGGGCGGTGCCGAGGGAGCCGCCGACCTGCTGCATGGTGTTGACGGCCGCGGAGGCGACGCCGGAGTCCTCGGCGGCCACGCCCGCGGTGGCCAGGCTCATGGCCGGGGCCATCACCAGGCCGAGGCCCAGGCCCGCCACGATCAGCGGGGGCATGATGTCCGTGGCGTAGCTGCTGTTCAGGTCGAGGGCGGTGAGCCAGACCATGCCGGCTGCGGCCAGGCCCATGCCCAGCGGCACGATCGTCTTGGGACCTATGCGGGGGATGAGCACGGTGGTGGCGAGAGTGGAGGCGAGCATGAGACCTGCGACCATGGGCAGGAAGGCCAGCCCTGTCTTGATGGGCGTGTAGCCCAGGCTCTGCTGGAGGTAGTAGGTCAGGAACAGGAAGACGCCGAACATGCCTGCGCCGGTGATCAGAACCGAGATGAAGGAGGCCCCGCGGTTGCGGTCGCGCAGGACCCGCAGTGGCAGCAGGGGGTGCGCGGCGCGCGTCTGCCACCAGGTGAAGACGGCGAGCAGGACGGCTCCGGCGAGGAGGAAGACCCAGGTCTGCGGAGAGCTCCAGTCATGGCTCTCGGCATTCGAGAAGCCGTAGACCAGGCAGAACAGGCCGCCGCCGACCAGGACGGCGCCGGGGATGTCGAGGGTGGCGGACGTGTCGCGGGTGGTGCGTTGCAGCAGGAGCGCGCCGCCGACGAAGGCGATGGCCGCGAAGACGAGGTTGACGTACAGGGTCCAGCGCCAGTCGAGGTACTCGGTCAGCACGCCGCCCAGCAGCAGCCCGATGGCACCGCCGGCACCGGCGATGGCACCGTAGACGCCGAAGGCCTTGGCGCGTTCCCTGGCTTCGGTGAACGTCGTGGTCAACAGGGACAGGGCTGCCGGAGCGAGCAGAGCGGCGAACACTCCCTGCGCCGCCCGGGCGACGACGAGCATCTCGAAGCTGCCCGCGGCGCCGCCCACGGCGGAGGCGCCGGCGAAGCCGACCAGCCCGACCAGGAAGGTCATCTTGCGGCCGAAGAGGTCGGCGATGCGTCCCCCCAGCAGGAGCAGGCTGCCGAAGGCGAGTGCGTAGGCGGTGACGACCCACTGCCGGTCGCCGTCGGAGAAGCCCAGGTCCTTCTGGGCCGAGGGCAGGGCGATGTTCACGATCGTCGCGTCCAGCACCACCATGAGCTGGGCCACGCCGATGACGACGAGGATCCACCAGCGGTGGCGAGGCGGTGGTTCGGCGGACGGGAGGACGGACACGGTGGCTGCATCCGTCGTATTGACGGGGGTTCGAGGCATGACGAAGACTCCAGGGCCGGGCGAAGGGATGGGGCGGTCGGGCCGTGCGGGGGCGGCAGAATGCCCTTGTGGGCCGCGTCGCTGTGCAGCGGCCGTGGACGGCTACTGTCCGCCAGTGAGCTCGACGTAGGTGGTCCCGGTGACCGGGCGGTGGTCGTAGGTGCCGGTGACGGCGGCGCTGCCTTCGTAGCGAGGCCCGGGGACCAGCAGTTCCTGGTCGTCGGCGTAGGTCTTGACGTTCAGCTTGGCGTGCTCGCCCGGGATGGTGACCTTCCAGCGGGTGGGGTACTTCTTGCCGGTGTGCGGGCTGGTCCAGAGGGTGGAGGTGTCAGGCGTGAGGGTCGCCTCGGCGACGGTCTCCGTGCCGTCGGGCTTCTGGACGGTCGCCCAGGTCTTCTGCTCGCTTTCCTTCGTCTTCCAGAGGCTGATCTCGTCACCGTTGGACAGGTTGAGGTTCATCCAGGACCACGAGGCCTGGCCCGCGGCGATGTCGGGCAGAGGGCCCCACTGGCGGTCCAGCCAGGCCTGCCCCCGGACCTTGCCGGTGCGGCCGTTCAGGGTCAGCGTGCCGGAGGTGTCCATGGTGGGGAAGGCGTACTCGTAGTTCGGGTACTTCGCGTCGCCGAACATGGGGAAGTAGCCCGTGCCCATGTTGTAGAGGACGTTGCCCTGCGGGCGGAAGGTGACGTCGATGGTCCCCTCGGGGACCTTGGCGCGCAGCTTCTGCTCCTTGGCGTCACCGGTCCAGCTGATGTTGTCGGTGTGGATGTCCACGCCCTGCTTGTCGGACAGGCCGCTGCGGGGAGGGAGAGCGATCTCCGACTTGGTGTACCAGCCGGTGTCCTCGTCGGTGATCGACACGGTCGAGAGAGTGTGCCCCGTTTTGGCGTCGCCGGACGTCAGGTGGTTGGCCATGAATCCGTACCGGTGGCCCCCGGCGGTCACGTGTGCGGTCACATACCAGGACTCGTTGAGCCGGTCGGGGTTGCCGGTGAGGCCCGCGGCGGGGTCGACGGCGACCGGAAGACCGGTCTGCCTCAGCCCCTGCCCGGAGGCCGTGGTCGCGGTGGCCGAACCTCCCGCGGCAAGGGTGAGCGAGGCGACGAGCGCGGCGGCGACTGCGGTCGCGCCGACGGTGGTCCTGCGCATGATGGCTCCTTGTGGAGGTGTCCTGCTCGGGTACACGTGCGGACAGATGAACAGATGCGTACGAAACTGTTTCGTACTCTCACTGAACCTGGTGACGGAGGGGCAAGGGCTGTCGCACGGGAGGGGGATATGACGAATGCCCGGTCGAGTTGCGTGACAACGCGACCGGCAAACCGGAGAAGCAATCTCCAGTTGCAGACCCACTCTAGCAGCAAAACCGGAGAAGTCATCTCCACATGCGGGATACAGTGGATCCATGAGCCGCAGGACCGACCCCACGCCATCTCCGGAGCCACACCCCAGCCCCCTGCGGGCCGACGCTGAACGCAACCGGCAGCGCATCCTCACCGCTGCCCGGGAAGCCTTCGCCCAACGAGGACTCGATGTCACGATCGACGACATCGCGCGGCACGCGGGCGTCGGCGTCGGCACCGCCTACCGCCGCTTCGCCAACCGCGAGCAGCTCGTCGAAGCCGTCTTCGAAGAGGCCGCGAATCATCTGATCGAACGGGCCGAACAGGCACTCACCCACGAAGACCCCTGGGACGGATTGGTCCAGTTCTTCATGACCACCGCCGAGGACTTCGCCGAAGACCGCGGGCTGAGGGAAGCCCTGCTGGAGGGCTTGCACGGCAAGGTCCGGGTGGCCGCCGCCCGGGACCGCCTCATCCCCGCGGTCAGCGCCCTCATCACACGCGCCCAGCAGGCCGGCCGGCTCCGCGGCGACTTCGAAGGCACCGACTTCCCGCTCATCCAGATCATGCTCGGCGCCGTCACCGAGCACAGCCGGGCCGTCGCCCCCGACGTGTGGAGGCGCTACCTCGTCCTCTTTCTGGACGGCCTGCGCCACGACCGAGACCACCCCACTCCCCTGCCCCACCGCGCACTCGACAAGGACGAGTTCGACCAGACCATGAAGTAGGGCCCGAGCGAAACCGCTCAAGGTGCCTGCGGCCAAGCCCAGACCCTGCCCGCCGGAAACGCCGGGCAGCGGCCCGCGCGTCGCCGCGCGGGCATCCTCAGCCCTGCCCGTCCAACAGCGCGCCAGAAGGCGCAGTGGTGTTCGGCCGCGTAGTCCGGCATGGTCGAGACGTTGTCCGGGCCGAACTGCACGGTGCCGTTGCCGCCGCCCCGGTACGTCGGCCAGTCGGGGGGGCCGTGCCCGTTGAGGTCGCCCCGCCCGGCGAACGTGGCCCAGTACCGCATGGTCACGCGGCGCGGACCTCCGCCGAACGCGGCGATGTTCTGGTTCACCCAGCGCAAGGCCACGCGGCCACTGATTCGGGTCGGGACGATGGGCTCGTCAGACCCGTGATCGGCATCCTCCGCCGGTCGTACCGTCCGTGCCCGTCCCAGACGGCGTGGGCGGAGGCGGTCCCTCTGTCCGAGGTCCGCTGTCCGGCGCAAGTTCCGATCCTCCGGTTCCGAAGCGAAGGAAACCTCTTCGGTGAGGTTGCACCGTCTTTCTCCGCTCAGAGTGCAAGGCCCTTCAGGCGTTCCGTACCTGCCAGGCGCGCACGTAGGCGCGGCCGTAGTCGTTGCCGTGCGGAGTACGCAGCACGGTGTGGATGTGGAAGGGCTTGGGGGTGTCGTAGTCGAGGAAGACGCCGCAGTGGTGGTCGAGTTCGGCGATGAGCACCGGCGACTGGAGCCGGTAGTAGAAGACGTCGCCGGCCTCGTGGCCGCCGATCCAGCTGAACCAGGTCTCGTCGAGGTGGTCGCGGATCTCGCGCATCCGGGCCGCGCGCGGGCCGTCGGGCAGCAGGGACACGAACGACTCGGCGATCTCCAGGAGGATCTCCCGGGCCTGCTCGGGCATGTCCGCGACCCGAAGGCCCTCGACCGGGATCACCCGGTTGTCCTGGAAGGCCCCGGCGAGGTGCCGTTCGTCGCCGGCGTGGATGCGGCCGGGCGGCATCGCGGGGTCGACCATGTGCTCGTACACGGTCGCGGTGGCGCGCTGGTCCTGCGGGAGCGCCGCCATCAGGTCCGTGCCGAGCCGGATCCGGTCGGTCAGGGCCACCGTGCCGGCGTGGGGGCCGTCGTCGATCTCGTTGGGTTCGGCGCCGAGGAACGCCGGGCTGACGACCATGCGCCCCTCGACGATCAGGCAGTGGACAGCGCAGTGGTGGCCGAACAGCTGCCAGCCCCACGGGGCGACGGGGTCGGGGTTTCCGTAGAGCGCGAAGTTGTAGCTGAACTCGTTGAGGATGCTCTGCAGGCCGACGACCTCGCCGAGGAAGCCGTTGATCAGCATCATGTCGTGCACCAGGCGGAAGCCGTCGGGGCTCAGCGAGGCCTCCACCAGGGCGAGAGCCTTCTGCCGGACCTCCGGTGGCTGGAACTCCAGGCGGATACCGGTGTCGAACTGCAGGAACTCCGGGTTGGCCCAGGTCTGCCACTCGACCCCGTCCACCGGGTGGCACAGCTTGGCACGGGCGTCGTCGTCGAGCGCCGCCAGCAGGTCCCGGGCCGCGGCGACCATGTCGGCGACGGGAGCCTCTTCGCCAGGGCGGGCGGGTTCCCAGGTGTGCACCCCGGGCCGTGGCGTGCCGTCCTCGCTCACTCCACGGAAGTCGGCGAGCTGCAGGGGTTTCCAGCCGCGGATCAGCTCGCCGGTGAACCGGTCCGCCTTGGCCGCCTCCCGGTATTCGTAGGCGTCCATGCCTCTGATCGAGGACAGGCGCGGCGAGTCGGACGGGTAGAGGTACTTGCGGTACTCGGCTGATGGCATGACGGCTCCCGTGACCCCGTACGTTCAGTCGGTGTGGTTGTGGCGCGCGACGGCCGCGCGAACGGCGTCCTCGTCCCCGGCGGCGATCGCTTCCACCAGGTCGGCGTGGTTCCGCAGCCGCCTCGCCCGGTAGGCGTCGGTGTCCCCGTCGGTGGCGCGCGCGGTGGACGACGTGAGATGTCCGAGCGTGCCGATGTAGACCGCGCGGGCCATGGCGTTCGGGCACAGCCGCGCGATGCGCTCGTGCAGGGCCCAGTTGGCGCGCATGAAGGCGTCCCAGTCCGGCGCCGCCGCCATGTCGTCCAGGCAGGCCCGCAACGGCGGGATGTCGCCCGCACCCGCGCACCGGGCGGCGCCGACGTCGACGAGTTCCTCCAGGTGGTTGCGGAGCTCGATGGCGTCCGCGACGGTGCCCGGTTCTCCCGCGACGCTCAGCAGGGTGTGCCGCAACCGCACGACCGGGCTCTGGTCCGCGACGAACAGTCCGCCGCCGCGACCGGGGCGGATCTCGAGCACCCCACGGTCGCGCAGGAGCCGAATGGCTTCGCTGACCGTGGCGCGTGCCAGACCTGACTCCTGCCGGACCTCCTCGATGGTGCCGATCGCGGAGCCGGGACTCAGCCCGCGGACGCGGTCTTCGAGGGCGTCGGCGAGTCGCTCGGCTCGTGTGCCGCCGGGAGCACTCAGGCCGGCCAGCAGGGCGCGGTTCTCGGTGACCATGGCAGCATTCAATCACAAAGGTTATAACCTTTAGAACCTATGGCATTACTGTCTTTTCGAGCGGAGAAGTGCGGATGCAGATCGTTGGAGTGGCGACCGGCGACGAGGTGCGGGTTGCCAACCTGTCGCCGGACGGCGACCGGCTCACCGTGGTGGCCGGGCTGCGGGAGTTCTGGGCCGACCCCGGAACATGGCTGACCCGCCCCCCGACCGGCGAAGTGGTACCGGCGGGTGAGACGCGCCTGGTACCGCCGGTACTGCCGGACGCACAGATGCTGTGCGTCGGTCTGAACTACCTCGAACACGCCGCCGAAGGGTCCTACCGGGATCAGGAACTGCCCGAGTACCCCACGCTGTTCGCGCGGTGGACGCGGTCGCTGACGGTCGGCGGGACCGAGATCCCCGTCCCCTCCACCGAGGATGGTCTCGACTGGGAGGGCGAGATCGTGGCCTGGGTGGGCCGACGTCTGGTGGACGCGGACCCCGCCGAGGCTCTCGGCGCCGTGATCGGCTACTCGACGTTCAACGACGTCACCGCGCGGCGGGCGCAGAAACTGACCTCACAGTGGACCCTCGGAAAGAACGCCGACCGCTCCGGCCCGCTGGGCCCCATGGTGCCTGCCGGCGAGGTGGGCGACCTGCGGGACGGACTGCGGGTGCGGACCCGGGTCAACGGCACGACCGTCCAGGACGCCTCCACCAGCCAGATGATCCACTCCGTGGGCGAGACGCTGGCCCACATCTCGCGCACCCTCACACTGCGCCCCGGTGACCTGCTGGCCACCGGCACCCCGTCCGGTGTCGGCTACGCCCGCACACCGCCCTGGCTGCTCCGGCCCGGCGACGCGGTGGAGGTCGAGGTCGAGCGCCTCGGGATCCTCCGCAACACGATCGTGGGCGGGGACCACCGCCGGAAGCGCCCTCTCGGGAATCCGCTCGATTGAGGACGCACGGTGTTCCTGGGGTCGCCTTCCGGCTTCGCCGGACTGCTGCGACAGTCCGGCGGCAGGGGCCTTTCACCCCTGCCCGGTAACAGAGGCGCCTCGTGGTGCACCTCGGCTTTGTTCCGCTTCGATGTGCCGGGCAGCGGATGCCAGACGGTGATGGTCAGGCCCGATTCGGCGGCGAGCCGGGCGGGCTCGAGCTTCCAGGCCCGGGTGCGGTGGCCGTTGGAGCCGCCCGCGTCGGCGGTGATCAGCAGCTGTGGCGCCGCGGGTAGCCGGCCTGGACCTTCCTCATCGTTCCACCAGCGGCGGATCGATCCCACCGCGAAGGCGGGGGTGTCATGGTCGGTGCCGACGTTGACCCAGCCGGTGTTCTCCGCCAGGTCGTAGATCCCGTACAGGATGGCCTTGCCCGGCTTGGGATCGGCGAGGTCGTGGATGTTCACCGGCACCGGATCCCCGGCCGGCCGCCACTGCCGGCCGCCGTTCTTGAACTCGCCGACGGGTTCCTCTTCTTGGTGTCCACGCTGATCACCGGCCGGCCGGCGTCCCGGTGCCGGCAGTGTGGGCCGCGGCCCCGGGTCAAGATCCGCGACCCGCTGCGCCCTCCGCCCGGACGCCGAACCCGACCCAATGGGAACTCGCCCGCCTCCAGCTCGAACACACCCCTGCGGACCGTTGTCTCGCTCACTTCGGCCGGCCGCGCGACGGCCCGGATCCCCCCGTGCCCCAGCAGCCGGGCCTCGGCTCCCATCAGCAAGCGTCGCTGTAGTTCATCGAGGTGTGGGAACAACACCGCAAACTTCACGGCGAGTTGGGCACGGCCTTCGTCCTTGATGCGCACACCACAGCAACGAGCGTCGGCGGACAGCGAGAAGAAAAACCCCGGCCTTCGACCAGCCTTGAGCCCAGCCCTCCGCCGTGACGGCTCAGCCGGTGGCGGAGGGCTGCACTCGGATCACGCTCCAGTCCACTTCCGGGAGCCGCACCGCCGCCCGCTCGATCCCGGCCGTACGGCCCAGCAGTTCCCGGGCGATCTCCCCCACGGCCCATGTCGGCGTGTTCGCGGCCAGGACGCGGCCCTCGTCGGTGATCACCACCGCTTCACCACCCAGGTGCTTGAGCGAGGGGACGACGATCTGCTCGAAGGCGGCCACCGGGACGTCGGCACCGACAACGCCGACGAACTCGCCGTTTACGGTCAACGGCCGGGTGAACGTCAGGATGTAGAGGCCGGCACAGTGCAGATCGACGTACGGCCCCATGACCGTGCCGTGACCCTCGTCGCGAGGAATCACGAACCACGGCTTGAGGGTGTAGTCGTAGAAGCTCTCACTGCGCGGGTCCAGGTTCAGCCGTAGCGGTCGGGGACCCTGTTCCCCGCTCCGCTGCCACCACTCGAGGTGGAGGGCGGCGTCGGCGAGGGCGCCGGGTGCCATGACCACACCGGTGCCGTTGAATCTCTCGCCCTGCTCGCGCAGCAGGGTCTGGATGGTCGGCCGCAGAGTGGCGAGGTCACCCGTCCCGAGGCTCCGGCCCCGCCGTCCGGCCGCGCTCAGACTCGCTCGTGCCGCGTCCTCCAGGACCGCCAGTGCCGAGAACACGGACTCCACTGCCTTTTGGACGGAGTCACCGCACTGGACGATGCCGGTGGTTGGAGTGCTGGTCATCACGTGCTCCGTCAAGGAGGGCGGCGTGGCGTGCGCCACCGGGTCAGGCATCGGTCAAGCGTAGGTGCGTACGTACCAGATGGCGAGCGCCGGCGATCGTGTGCTCCTCGGCGAGGTGACGTGCCGCCGTCGCGTCTCCGGCCATGATGGCCACCATGATCTCGTGATGCTGGTCGGCGAAGGCCGACGCATCGGGGCCGTCGCCCCCCGGCAGCCACAGCAGCGGCCCGAGCTCCGACTGCAGCCGCACCTCGAGTCGGGTCAGCCGGACGGACTGCGCGGCGACAGCCACCTCGATGTGGAAGCGAGCGTCGGCCTTGCGCCGTTCGGCGGGGGATTCGGCCTTTCTCAGCGCCATGACCAGGCGATCCAGACTCCTGGCCAGGTCCGAGGGTGCGCGTTCGGCGGCGAAGCGGGCCGCTGTTCCCGAGACGGCGAACTGCTCGTCGCCGAGATCGCGCAGCTCCGAGATGCCCAGTTCCTTCAGACGGGCCTGGTGGATCCTGGTCAGGCCCTCCTCCGGGCTGCGGATGAAGCTGCCGCCGTTGCGACCTCGCCGGGTCTGTACGAGCCCCTGCTCGCGGAGGATGGCCAGGGCCTCGCGGACGGTGCCGTTGGCGACGCCGAGCTGGCAGGCGAGATCGCTTTCGCTGGGGAGCTGTTCCCCCTCGGCCATCAGACCGATCGTGACCGCTTCGGCGATCCTGCGGACCACCATGTCGGCCCGCCCGGAGTCGCTCAGGGGGGCGAAGACAGCGCTCATGACCGGCGAGCGGGCCTCCACTGCCGCCACGGCCCCCTCCTCCACGGTCGCGATGGGTAACGAGAAGTCGCCCTCAGGCTATCAACCAAACCGTTGTCCTTTGAACTTCAATGTAGTAGGTTTTCGCCCACTTGAGACGCCGGACACACTCCGGCCCTCGTCGGCCTCCCCATGGCCCTGGCACCGCCGACCTCCCGCTCAGCGTGTTTCCATCAAGGAGCCCGTCGATGAACGACGCCACGCAATCCCCGCCGTCCCCCGCTGACGCCGACGCGCAGCGCCTCGCCGCTCTCGGTTACGAGTCCGAGTTCAAGCGGGACATGAGCCTGTGGGCGAACTTCTCGCTCGGCTTCACCTACCTCTCTCCGGTCGTCGGCGTGTACACCCTCTTCGCCGCCTCCCTGATGGCCGGCGGCCCGCCGATGATCTGGGCTTTCGTGATCGCCGGGGTCGGACAGTTGCTGGTGGCGCTCGTCTTCAGCGAGGTCGTCGCCCAGTTCCCGGTGGCCGGCGGGGTGTACCCGTGGGCCCGCAGGCTGTGGGGCCGCAAGTGGGGCTGGATGACCGGCTGGATCTACCTCCTGGCCCTGCTCTCCACCATCTCCGCGGTCGCCTACGGCGCCGGGCCGTACGTGGCCGCGGTGTTCGGCTTCGCCTCCAGCACCACGACGACGATCCTCTGTGCCCTGGGCCTGCTCCTGCTCGCGACGGTCATCAACTTCGGCGGCACGAAGGTGCTCTCCGCCGTCGCCGTCTTCGGTTTCGTGGCCGAGATCGTCGGGGCCGTGGTGGTCGGTGCCTGGCTGCTGATCGCCAACCGGCACCACGGACTGGGCGTGCTCTTCCACGGCTACGGGTCCCAGGGCCACCACTCGTACCTCTACGCCTTCGCGGCCGCGTCGCTCATCGGCGTCTTCCAGTACTACGGCTTCGAGGCGTGCGGTGACGTGGCCGAGGAGGTGCCCAACCCCGGACGGCGCATCCCGACCTCGATGCGGCGCACCATCTACATCGGCGGTGCCGCCGCGACGGCGGTGTGCCTCGCCCTCATCCTCTCCGTCAGCGACTTCGGCGCGGTGATCTCGGGCAAGGACGCCGACCCGGTGACCACCGTACTCACCAACGCGTTCGGCAGCGGCGGAGCCCGTGTCGTCCTGGTGGTCGTCCTGCTGTCCTTCATCTCCTGCGCGATGAGCCTGCAGGCCGCCGCCAGCCGACTGACCTACTCCTTCGCCCGCGACCGGATGATCGCCGGCAGCCGGGTGCTGGCGACGTTCTCGGAGCGGCTGCGGGTGCCGCCGTACGCCCTGCTGCTCGCGGCGGTCCTGCCCGGGCTGATCATCGTGGGCTCCGCGTACTCCGCCGACGCCCTGGTGAAGATCATCTCCTTCTCCACGCTCGGCATCTACCTCGCCTTCCAGATGGTCGTCCTGGCTTCCCTGCGGGCCCGGCTGCGCGGCTGGCAGCCCTCCGGCGAGTACCGGCTGGGGCGTTGGGGACTTCCGGTCACGATCGGGGCCCTGGTCTACGGCATCGTCGCGCTCGTCAACATCAGCTGGCCGCGCACCCCCGGCACGCCCTGGTACGACAACTACATCGTGCTGGTCAGCGGTGCCGTCGTGGTGGGCGTGGGCGCCGTGTACATGGCGGTGTCCAAGCCGCACGAGCGCGGGGACGCCCCGGCCGGGGACGCGCTGGCCGTATCCGCCACATCCGAGCCGTCCTCGTCACCCGCCTCGGTCTGAGGCGCGGCGACGGTCCGGCCACACACCCCGCTTCCCATACGGCCGTCGCGCGCGACGCGACGGCGACATCCGAAGGTGGAGACCAACATGTCCGCAACCCTGCCCACGAAGGCACTCGTCGACGGCTCATGGGTGGACGGCGGCGCGGGAACCTTTCCCGTTCGCTCCCCCCAGTCCGGTGAGCTCATCGCGGAGGTGACCCGCTGCGACGCCGAGGACGCCGAGCGCGCGGTGGCGGCCGCGCGCCGGGCCCAGCCGCGGTGGGCCGCCACCCCTCTCATCGAGCGCGTCAAGATCCTGCGCCGCGTTCACGCGCTCTTCGCCGAGCGTGCGGAAGAGGTCGCCCGGGTGCTGACGCTGGAGATCGGCAAGACCGTCGCGGAGGCCCGCGAGGAGGTCATCGAGTACGCGGCCCCCGCCTGGCAGAAGGCCGGTGAGGAGGTGCTGCGCCACCGGGGCCTGTCGTTCCCCTCCACGCAGGAGCAGACGAACAACAAGCGGCTGGTCATGAACCACCGTCCACTGGGCGTCGTCGGTGTCGTGACCCCGTACAACTTCCCCACGGACATCTCCTCGATCGCGCTGGCGCACATCGTGGCCGCCGGCAACACGGCTGTCTGGAAGCCCTCGGAGTTCGCCCCGATCAGCTGCAACCTGGTGGCGGAGATCTTCACCGAGGCGGGCCTGCCCGACGGAGTGATCAACGTGGTGCACGGCTTCGGCGACGTCGGCGCGGCCATCGTCGAACACCCGGGCGTCGACGGCCTGTTCTTCACGGGCTCCACCGCCACCGGCGAGCGCATCGCCCGCGCCGCGGCCCTGCGCCCGCACCTGCTCGAACTCGGCGGCGACGGCCCTTTCATCATCCTTCCCGACGCGGACATCGACGCCGCTGTGGAGGCGGCGGTCAACGGCTGCTTCTACTTCGCGGGACAGGTCTGCACCTCGGCGGAACGCCTCCTGGTCCACGAGGAAGTCCACGACGAGTTCGTCACCAAGCTGACCGCCCGGGCTGCCCAACTCCGCATCGGCGACCCGGCCCTGGAGGACACCGACATGGGGCCCGTGCGCAACGACGCCTCCCTGCGGCGCATCGCCGAGCACGTCGCGGACGCCCGGGACCGCGGCGCGGACGTCGTGCAGTTCGGCAAGGAGGAAGGCCTGTTCTTCCCGGCGACGATCCTCACCGGCGTCACCACCGACATGCGCATCGCCCAGGAGGAGACCTTCGGCCCGGTGGCCCCCGTCATCAAGGTCTCCTCAGTGCAGGAGGCCGTCGAGATCGCCAACTCCAGCGACCTGGGCCTGATCGCCTCCCTGTGGACGAAGGACCTCGCCACCGCCTGGCGGGTGGGCGAGGCCCTGCAGCACGGCACCGTCAACGTCAACGAGACCAGCAACTACTGGGACCAGCTCGCCCCCTTCGGCGGCACCGGCAAGAGCGGCGTCGGCCGCGAACTCTCCGGCTGGTTCCTCGACACCTTCACCGAGTCCAAGCTGCTCGTCTTCGACCTCGGAGACAGCGAACTGCGCTACGACCGCCGCGCCGAAGGAGGCTGGTGAGCATGCCGAAGTTCCGTCCCGCCCTCGTCCTCACGGCCGCCGTCGGCATGCTAGCCGCCGTCGGACTCTCCGTGGCGCAGGCCGCCCCACAGACCCCGAGCCCGCACACACAGGCCATCGCCTTCACCGTGGTCGAGCACGCCGACACGGACACCGTCATCGACCTCGGTCCACGCGGTGACAGCATCGGGGACACGCTGGCCTTCGGAAACCCCGTCTACGACGCGAAGGGGACCAAGGTCGGAAGCGACCAGGGCTCCTGCGTCCGGACCAAGGTCGCAACCGCATGGGAGTGCAGCTGGACGACGACGCTGAAGGGCGGGTCGATCGTCGTCCAGGGCCCGTTCTACGACGCGTCCGACTCCACTCTGGCGATCACCGGAGGGACGGGCAGATGGCGGGCGGCCCGCGGGCAGATGCACCTGCACGCTCGTGACACCAGGGGAAGCGCGTACGACTTCACGTTCCGCGTGGAGAACTGAGGGAAAATACCTTCAATGTTGAAAGTCACGGAGCGAATGAGTGCGGTGGGTGTGCCGCTGGTCTGGCTGACACGACATCAGGACCTGCGTCTGAAGGTGCTGGCGGGCCACAGTGGCCTGGACCGCGACGTGGTCTGGGCGCACAGCATCGAACTGGTCGATCCCGCCCCGTGGCTGACCGGTGGTGAGCTGGTGCTCACCACCGGTCTCCGCCTGGCGGCGGACCGGGGGGCCTGCGAGGACTACGTCACCCGTCTCGCGGAAGTCGGCGTGACCGCCGTGGGCTTCGGTGTCGGCCTGTCGCACGCCCAGGTCCCCGAGGCGCTCGTGCGCGCGGCGGCGGAGGCGGGGCTGCCACTACTGGAGGTGCCACTGCCGACACCGTTCGTGGCCGTCACCAAGGCGGTCATGGAACGTCTGGCCCAGCAGCAGTACGAGGGTGTCGTGCAGGCGTCACGCATCCAGCCGCGGATGACCCGGGCGGCGCTGCACGGCGGGGCTCAGGCGGTGGTGCGGGAACTGGCCGTCTCCACCAGCACGTCCGTCGTCCTCCTGGACCACGAGAGCAAGGTGCGCGCGGCCCATCCGCCCGGCGCCGCGACCCCCGAAGTCGCCCTCGGCGTCCTGGAACAGGTGACGGCCGCGGTGAGCAGCTGCCAGGACGGTGTGACGGCCGTGCAGCAGGTTCGCGTGGGACCGCGTGTCCATGGCCGCCTGGTCGTGGCGGCCGACCGGACTCTCACGCCGGTCGATCATCTCCTGCTCGGGCACGCCGCGTCCCTGGTCGCCCTGGGAGCGGAGAAGCCCTTGCGGTTGCGTGACGAGCAGAACCGCGTCAACGGGCTGTTCCTGCGGCTGCTGCTGGACGGCACCGTCACCGCACCGGCCTCCAGGGACCACTTGGCCGAGGCCGGCTTTCCCGTCCGCGACGGCATCCGTGTCCTCGCCCTGCGCGGTGGCAGCCCACGCCAGACCCTTCAGAACCTGGGGAACGAGCTGGCCGAGCGTGGCCTGCCGTTCTTCGGCCGTGTGCAGGGCGGCTGCGCGGCGGTCCTGCTGCCGGCCGGCCACGCGGTCACGGCACGGACGGCCACGGACGGTGCGCGTGCCCGGCTGAACCGACCCTTCTGGGCAGGCCTGAGTGCCGCCCACGACCTTGCCGACGGGCCCGCGGCCCTGACCGAAGCCCTGAACGCGGCCTCGGTTGCCCGGGCGCGGGGCGATGCCGGCGTCGTGACGTTCGAGTCGCTGGCCGGCCGACTGCTCTCCGCCTTGCCGGAGACGAGGAAGGTCCTCGCGGCTCTGGCCCGGACGCAGCTCGCCCCGCTCGCCGCGCACGACAACGAACAGGGCACCGATCTGCTCGTCTCCCTGCGCGCCTTTCTGGAACACAACGGCCAGTGGGAGGCGGCCTCGGCGGCGCTCGGCGTGCACCGGCACACCCTGCGCAGCCGCATGGAGCGCGTGCGGAGCCTGTTGGGTGCGGACCTCGACTCGGCTCATGCGCGCGCCGAACTCCTGCTCGCGCTGTCAGCGTGGCAGGAGTCCGGCGACAGCGGTCGAACGTCCTGAGGGTTGCTCAGGTGGCCGAGGCCGTTTCCCTGGCAATGGCCTCGCCGAGGATGGACAACCCCTCCTCCAGCAGACCGTCGGAGATCGACAGGGGCGGCAGGAAGCGCAGGACGTTGCCGTAGCTGCCGGCGGTCAGGACCAGCAGTCCCTCGGCGTGGCAACGCCTGGCCACCCGGGCGGCCAGGTCGGGAGCGGGGACGCGGTCACCTTCCGGCTCCACCAGCTCGATCGCGACCATGGCGCCCCGGCCCCGGACGTCGCCGACGACCGGATACCGGTCACCGAGCTCACTGAGGAACGCGAGCATGGTGCCGCCGATCTCCCGGGCACGCCCCAGCAGGTCGTGGGCCTCGATCTCGTCGAAGACGCCGAGTGCCGCCTCGCAGGCCACGGGGTTGCCGCTGAAGGTCCCGCCGAGCCCGCCCGCCGGAACGGCGTCCATCAGCTCGGCGCGACCGGTCACCGCGCCCAGCGGCAGCCCTCCGGCGAGGCCCTTGGCGGTGGTGATCAGATCGGGCCGGATCCCCTCGTGCTCGCAGGCGAACATCCTGCCCGTGCGCGCGATCCCGGCCTGGATCTCGTCGACGATCAGCAGAATGCCCCGGGCCCGGCAGATGTTGGCCACGCTGCTGAGGAACCCCGGAGCGGGCACGACGAAGCCCCCCTCGCCCTGGATCGGCTCCACCAGCACGGCCGCCACGTTCTCCGCCCCCACCTGCCGGTCCAGGAGGTCGGCAAGAGCGTGCGCGGCTTCCTCGGCACACTGCTCGGGACCGGTGGGCCAGCGGTACGGGTACGCCATCGGGGCCCGGTGGACCTCGGGCGCGAAGGGGCCGAACCCCTGCTTGTAGGGCTTGTTCTTGGCGGTGAGGCTCATGGTGAGCAGTGTCCGCCCGTGGAAGGCGTGGTCGAAGACGACGATGCCGGGGCGGCCGGTGGCGGCGCGGGCGATCTTGACGGCGTTCTCCACCGCCTCGGCACCGGAGTTCACCAGGATCGTTCGCTTCTCCCCGGGGACGGGTGCGAGCTCGTTGAGCTTCTCGCACACGTCCAGGTACGACGCGTACGGGTTGACCAGGAAGCACGAGTGCGTGAACCGGCGCAGCTGCGCCGCCGCGCGCTCCGCCACCGCCGGCGCCGAGTTGCCGACCGTGGTCACCGCGATGCCGCTGCCGAAGTCGATGAAGGAGTTGCCGTCCACGTCGACGATCACCCCGCCTCCGGCCGCCTCCACGAACACGGGCAGGACCGCGCCGACGCCCGACGGCACCAGGTGGCGCTGGCGGGCCAGCAGTTCACGTGAACGCGGGCCCGGGATCTCGCTCACGACGCGCCGAACCTGCGCGAGGTCGGGACCGCCGACCAGCTGAGAGGCACCGGACATGAATCGCCCTCCGAGGTGTGCAGGGGTTGGGAACGCCGAGCCAAGCACCGCAGACGTCGTACGGCCATGGACGGATCGGAGTGCGCGGACCGCGCGGCACAGGACATCTCGTCGAGTGCGGTGCCACCGGTCCGGTCCCGACAATGACGACCTCGTGAAGCTCGACGCGCCCACCCGGCGCGTACGGACACAGAGAGGAAAGCCGATGCCACAGAGTGCGGGCGGCAGCGCGACGGCGGACGGACTCGACCGGTCCGTCCGGTCCCTGCGCCATCTGGTCGCGGGAGAGTGGCGATCCGGCTACGGCGACGAGCTGGTCGACATCAACCCGGCGCGTCCTCGCGAGACCGTCGCGGTGGGACGACTCGCCCAGGACCGCGACCTCGACCAGGCCGTCGCCGCGGCACGCGACGCCTTCCCGCGCTGGGCGGCCACGCCCCACCAGGTGCGCGGCCGGATCCTGGACCGGGCCGCCGGCGTCCTCGACTCGCGCGCCGAGCCGTGGGGTGCGGAACTCGCCTGGGAAGAGGGCAAGACCCGTGCCGAGGGCGTGGGCGAGGTGCGACGCGCCGCCGAGATCCTGCGCTACTACGCCAGCGAGGCATCCCGCCCCGCCGGTGAGGTGTTCGCCTCGCCCAGGCCCGGCGAGCAGATCCAGGTGATCCACCGGCCGGTGGGTGTGGTCGCCGCCGTCACCCCCTTCAACTTCCCTGTCGCGATCCCGGCCTGGAAGATCGCCCCCGCCCTCAGCTACGGCAACACTGTCGTCTGGAAACCCGCGAGCCTCGTCCCGCTGCTGGCCGTAAGGCTGGCCGAGGCCCTGGTCGAGGCCGGGCTGCCGGAGGGTGTGCTGTCGCTGCTGATCGGCGGCGGAGCCCTGGGCGGCCGACTCGTCGAGCACCCGGGGGTGGACGCCGTGACCTTCACCGGGTCGACCTCCGTCGGCCGGAGCCTGATCGCGGCCTGCGGTCGGCTGGCCCGGCCCGTCCAGACGGAGATGGGCGGGAAGAACGCGGCCGTCGTCCTGGCCGACGCCGACCTTGGACTCGCGGCCGACGAGGTGCTCGCCGGAGCCTTCCGCTCCGCGGGTCAGAAGTGCACCGCCACCTCCCGGCTCGTCGTTCAGGAACCGGTCGCCGACGAGTTCCTGGCCCTGCTCACCAAGCGGGCCGCGGCCCTGCGGGTCGGTGACCCGCTGGAGGAGGGCACGGAGATGGGACCCGTGGTGTCGCTCCAGGCCCGGAACGAGATCCTGGGGTCCGTGGACGCGGGAACGGGACGCCCCGGGGTGGAGATCCTCACGGGCGGGCACTCCTACGACGACGACCGCATGACGGGCGCGTTCCTGCAGCCCACCGTGGTCGAACTCACGGGAGACGACCCGCTGTGGCGGGAGGAGCTGTTCGGTCCCGTGCTCTGCGTCCGCCGGGCTCGCGACATCCAGGAGGCGTTCCACCTGGCCAACGACAGCGCCTTCGGACTCTCCGCAGCCGTCTTCACCGATGACCTGCGGGCCGTGGCCGCCGCCGTGGAACAGGTGGACGTGGGCGTGCTCCACATCAACTCCGAGACCGCCGGAGCCGATCCGCACGTCCCCTTCGGGGGCACCAGGCAGAGTGCCTACGGCCCCAAGGAGCAGGGCCGAGCGGCCCGCGAGTTCTTCACCCGGACGAAGACGGTGTACGTACGCCCGTCGCAGAGGCCGGAGCAGTGACCACGGCGTCCGGCCCTCTGTCCGGCCTGCTTGTCGCCGACTTCGGACGCGTCCTGGCCGCCCCGTACGCAACGATGCTGCTGGCCGACCTCGGCGCCGACGTGATCAAGGTCGAGCACCCGGTCACCGGGGACGACACCCGGGCCTGGGGGCCGCCCCATGCCCACGGGGAGGCCACGTACTACCTGTCGGTCAACCGCAACAAACGCTCCCTCGGGCTCGACCTGCGGGACGAGCGGGACCTGCGCAGGGCCACGGAGCTCGTACGCCGGGCCGACGTCCTGTTCGAGAACTTCCGGCCCGGCACCATGGCCAGGTACGGGCTGGGCTACGAGAAGGCACGCGAGCTCAACCCCGGCCTCGTGTACTGCTCGGTCACCGGGTTCGGAGCCGGGGCGGGGGCCACCCTGCCCGGTTACGACCTGCTGATCCAGGCGGTCGGTGGCCTGATGAGCGTCACTGGTCCGGCCCCCGGCCAGCCGGTGAAGACCGGTGTGGCGCTCGTCGATGTCCTCACCGGGCTGCACGCGGCGATCGGCGTGCTGGCCGCGCTGCGCCACCGTGAGACGACCGGAGAAGGACAGCACGTCCAGGTCGATCTCCTCTCCTGCCTGCTGTCCAGCCTCGTCAACCAGGCCGCCGGCTACACCCTGGCCGGCCAGGTTCCGGGCATCCTGGGCAACCGGCATCCGTCGATCGCACCGTACGAGGTCTTCCCGGCGAAGGACCGGCCACTGGTCATCGCCGTCGGGAACGACCGGCAGTTCCGCGCCCTGTGTCAGGGACTGGACGCACCCGGTCTGGCCGAGGACCCCCGCTTCGCCACCAACACCGACCGGGTGGCGCACGTCGACGAACTCGCCGAGCGGCTGCGGGATTCGCTGTCGGAGCGCACCGCGTCGGAATGGTTCGGGCGGCTCACCCCGCTCGGTGTGCCGTGCGGACCGGTGAACGACCTCGCCCAGGCCTTCGATCTGGCCGACACCCTCGGCCTGAGTCCCCGCGCCACGATCACCGGGCCGGACGGCTCCGCCATGCAGCTGGTCGCCAACCCGATCGGCCTCTCTCGCACCCCGCCCAGCTACGAGCGTCGCCCGCCCCGGTTGGGCGAGCACACCGACGACCTCAGGGCCTGGCTGGACTCCTGACCGCCTGGCCCCCTCCACGAACCGATCACCGCAACCTCCAGGAGCTCACGATGAGCGGCGCCAAACCGATGAAGGACCCCCTCGACCTGCTCGACCTCGCCTCCACCCTCACCGACGAGGAACGCGAGATCCAGGCCACCGTCGCCAAGTTCCTCTCCGACCGGGTGCGCCCGCATATCGGCGAGTGGTTCGAGAACGCCCACTTCGCCCGCGAACTCGCACCCGAACTCGGCAAGTTGGGTTTGCTGGGCATGCATCTCGAGGGCTACGGCTGCGCCGGTACCAACGCCATCAGCTACGGCCTGGCCTGTCTGGAACTGGAGGCCGCGGACTCCGGCTTCCGCAGCTTCGTCTCCGTCCAGGGCTCGCTGTCGATGTTCTCCATCTGGAAGTGGGGCTCGGAGGAGCAGAAGCAGGAGTGGCTGCCGAGGCTCGCCGCCGGCGAGGCGATCGGCTGCTTCGGCCTGACCGAGCCCGACTTCGGCAGCAACCCCGCGGGGATGCGCACCAGGGCCGTCCGCGACGGCGACGACTGGATCCTCAACGGCTCCAAGATGTGGATCACCAACGGCGGCATCGCCGACGTGGCCACCGTCTGGGCGCAGACCGAGGGCGGCATCCGCGGCTTCCTCGTGCCGCGCGGCACCCCCGGCTTCACCACCCAGGACATCAAGCAGAAGATGTCGCTGCGCGCATCGATCACCTCGGAGCTGTACTTCGACAACGTTCGGCTGCCCGACGCGGCCCGGCTGCCGCACGCCCAGGGCCTGCGCGGACCGCTGTCCTGCCTGAACGAGGCCCGCTTCGGCATCCTGTTCGGCGCCGTCGGCGCCGCCCGCGACAGCATCCAGGCGGCCCTCGAATACGCCGACGCGCGCATCCAATTCGACAAGCCCATCAGCGCCTTCCAGCTCACCCAGAAGAAACTCGCCGACATGAGCGTGTCGCTGGGCAACGCGGCCCTGCTCGCCCTGCACCTGGGCCGCCTCAAGGACCAGGACCGCATCCGCCCCGAACAGATCAGCGTCGGCAAGCTCAACAACGTCCGCGAGGCCCTCGCCATCGCCCGCGAATGCCGCACCGTCCTCGGCGCGGCCGGCATCTCCCTGGAGTACTCGCCGCTGCGTCACGCCAACAACCTGGAATCGGTACTGACCTACGAGGGCACCAGCGAGATGCACACCCTGGTCGTCGGCCAGGCCCTCACCGGCCAGGCGGCGTTCCGCTGACTCGGCCCCACGCCCCGGTTCCGGACGCGGCGAGCGGCCTTCCCGTGTCCGGAACCGGTTCCACCCCGTCCGCACCCTCCAGGGAGTGAGGCCTCATGGACATATCGGCCACATCACCGTCGTCCCGCCCACTGACCGCCCCGCCCGGCAGCGCCGAGGACATTCGCCGCGTGGGCGTCGTCGGGGCCGGCCTCATGGGCAGCGGCATCACCGAGGTCTGCGCGCGTGCCGGACTCGACGTCGTCGTCGGGGAGAGGGATCCCCGGACCGTGGAGGCAGGGCACCGAAGAGTCGTCGCCTCCCTCGACCGTGGCCTGCGCAGCAACAAGCTGGCCGAAACCGACCGCGACGCCGCCCTGCGCCGCATCCGTTTCACCACCGACCTCGCGGACATGGCCGACCGCGACCTTGTGATCGAGGCGGTGGCGGAGGATGAGCAGATCAAGACCGAGGTGTTCACCACCCTCGACAAGGTCGTCACGCGTCCGAGCGCGATCCTCGCCTCCAACACGTCCTCCATCCCGGTCATGAAACTCGGGATGGCCACCGGCCGGCCTGACCGGGTCATCGGCATCCACTTCTTCAACCCGGTGCCGGTCCTCGCCCTCGTGGAACTGGTGCCCTCATTGCTGACGAGCGACCAGACTCGGGCGCGGGCCGAGGAGTTCGTCTCCGGTGTGCTCGGCAAGCAGGTCATCGGCTCCCAGGACCGGGCCGGATTCGTCGTCAACGCCCTCCTCGTGCCGTACCTGCTATCCGCCATCCGGATGCTCGAATCCGGCTTCGCCTCCGCCGCCGACATCGACAACGGCATGGTCCTCGGCTGCGCCCATCCGATGGGCCCCCTGCGTCTTGCCGACCTCATCGGTCTCGACACCCTCAAGGCGATCGCCGACTCCATGTACGGGGAGTTCAAGGAGCCCCTGCACTCCCCGCCGCCCCTCCTGCTGCGCATGGTGGACGCCGGACTGCTCGGCAAGAAGACCGGCCGCGGCTTCCACGACTACTCCCGCTGAGCGAGGAGTCACTGCACGTCTATGCGCCGTGGCCGACGTACGGGCCTCGTCCCGTGCCTGTCGTGCCCGCCGCGACCGACGTTTCGGCGCCGGACAGACCTGCCGGCGGCGGACCCCGGCGGCTTTCCCTCTCCGCGGTCGGCGCAGCCGGGGTCGGCCGAGGCATCGACGCGGTCCGATGTGATCCACACGCCGGACATCAGGCGCCCGGAGCCCGCCCCGGGACAGACGGGTGCCGAGTCGGCCGCGGTCGTGGCGAGGTGCCGGGGAGCTCGGGAATCAGGCCATCAGTTTGTACGGATGACGGGCGACAGCCGTCGCCAGTTCCTCGCTGCCGGGCACCTGGGCGGTTCGGCGCTGCGGATCCGTTCGACGTACCGCGCGTAGCCACGTGCGTACGTCGCGCTCCGGGAGGCGACGAGCTCGGGGACACGGACGCTCACCCCCTGGGCGAGGGTGGAGTCCGGGCGGGTCTTCACCAGTCCGGTAACGGCTCGGCACTGCTCTGGAAGCTGCCGTCATACGGATTTCCACAGGGAACGGCGACAGACGCCAGGAGCTTGCCGGTCGGATGGATGGGGCCGACTCGGTGTCCTACCGCGGGGAGGCTCGGAAAGGGGCAGCGCAATCGCACAGGGCGGCGCATAGGGTCGCCACTCCCCACTCGGGGCGAGCTCGGGGCTAGTGTCCGTAGCCGGCTGGGCGGTCGGCTCGGCCCTGTCTCCAGGGGCGGGCCGTGCTGCGGGGCCGGTTCACTCGGCGTGGTACACGACCTGCCCGGCAGCGACCGTGAGTACGGCCTTGGCATCGGCCAGCGGCGCTCGGTCCGGTGCAGCGAAGCCGGGGGCGAAAAGGTCGCGGTCCAGCAGCACGAGGTCGGCGCGGCAGCCGACTGCCAGGTCACCCGCCTGCCCGTCGTGGTTGACGTAGGCCGAGCCCGCCGTGAAGGCATCCAGGGCGGCATCGAGCGGCAGCCGCTGCTCGGGCAGGAAAGGCGCGTTGCCACGGTTGCCGGGATCGGTACGGGTGATCGCGACCTCCAGTTGCTTCAGCGGATCGGCGGTGGTGACCGCCCAGTCGCTGCCCATGGCGAGGCGGGTGCCGCGGGCCAGCAGGTCCGCGAAGGGGTACTGCCGCCGTGCCCGTTCGGGGCCGATGCCGGGCACGGTCAGGTCGTCCATCTGGGGCTCGTTCATGGCCCAGAACGCTTGGAGGTTGGCGACGACGTCCAGTTCGGCGAGGCGCTTGATGTCGTCGGGGTGGATCAGTTGCAGGTGGGCGATGTGGTGGCGTCGGTCGCCGGCGCCGTTGGCGGCGCGGGCGGCGGCCACGGCATCAAGCGCGTTGCGGACCGCGCGGTCACCGATGGCGTGCTGGTGCACCTGGAAGCCGTGGCGGTCGAGCTCGACCACAGCGGCGGCGAGCAGTTCCGGGTCGATGTAGGCGAGTCCGCGGTTGTCGCCGTGCCCGCCGCAGCCGTCGCAGTACGGCTCCAGGAGCGCGCCGGTGTGGTTCTCCAGCACGCCGTCCGTCATGATTTTCACGGTGGCCGGGTGGAAGCCCGAGCCCAGATGCGCACGGGGTGCTGTGACGGCGAGTCCGCGCTCGCGCCGGGTCAACAGGTCGGCGATCTGCTCCAGACCCCGGTGCCGGTCCCACCACAGCGCGCCGACCACCCTGGCGGTCAGGCGTCCGTCGGCGGCGAGGGATTCGTACGCCTGCTGGGTGGCGGGGGTGACCCAGGCATCCTGCCAGCCGGTGATGCCGAGGGCGTGCAGGTGGCTCTGGGCCCTGAGGATCGCGGCTTCCCACTCCGCCTGGCCGGGGAGCGGGACGTGAGTGTCGTTGTAGGTGTAGGCGGCGCCCTCGTGCAGGGTGCCGGTGGGTTCGCCGGTGACGGGGTCGCGCTCGATCCGGCCGTCGGCGGGGTCGGGGGTGTGGCGGTCGATCCCGGCGAGCTCCAGGGCACGGGAGTTGACCCAGGCGCCGTGCACGTCCCGGTTGAAGAGGAAGACGGGGCGGTCCGGGACTATCGCGTCCAGGTCCTCTTTGCGTGGGGTGCCGCCGGGGAAGTGCGCCATGGCCCAGCCGCCGCCGACGATCCACGGCTCGTCCGGGTTGGCCCGGGCGTAGGCCGAGATGGCGGCCAGATACGCCTCGCGTCCCACCAGGTCGTTGAGCCAGATGCGCAGCAGGTCACGCCCGGCGAACGGGGCGTGGACATGGGCGTCCTGGAATCCGGGCAGTACCAGGCCGCCGGGTGCGTGCACCCGTTCCGTGCCGGGTCCGGCCAGCGCGAGAACGTCCGCGTCGTCGCCGACGGCGGCGATCCGTCCGTGCCGCACGGCCAGGGCCGAGGCCCAGCGGCCCGCCGAGAGGCGGGCCCGGGCACCGGTGATGATGAGGTCCGGCGGGTCAGTGCGCAAGGTCGAGCACACCTTCCTCTTCGACGACGCGCCGCTCCGCGGGAAGGTCGAGCGACCGGCAGAACAGCAGGTAGCACAGGCCGGCCACGGGCAGACCGACGAACATGCTGCAGTCGACGCCGTCCATCGCCGAGGCGGCGAAGCCGGTGAACGGGGTGGTGACGACGAACGGGATCATCGCCCCGAGGGCGATCAGATAGGCCAGGTTGCCGCGCCATCCCCAGCGGCCGTACATGCCCCGGGGGTTGAAGATCTCCCGGATCGAATAGGCGCCGCGACGGACGAAGAAGTAGTCCACCAGATTGATCGCGGTCCACGGCGTGAACAGGTACGCGAGGAAGATGAGCACATTTCCGTAGAAGGAGTTGAACCGGCCGACACCGACGAACTGGGCCGCACCCCATACCAGGACGAACATCACGGCGATGCAGGCGGCGCGCATTCTCCGGGTCGGCCGCACCGGCTTGAAGCTGTCCCAGATGGAGATGATCGACATCATGCCGCCGTACTGGTTGATCGCCATCACCGACAGCAGGCCGAGCAGGAGCGCCGCGACCACGAACCAGCCGAGCCCGCCGACCAGGCTGTCGGCCATCCGCTTGAACGCGGCCACGGGGGTGGCCTCCGGGTAGGCGGCCGAGGCCACTGCGCCGATGGCGAAGACCCAGATCGCGGAGAGCGCGCTGGGCAGGTACGTCCACCAGAAGGTGGACCGTACCCCGACCCGGGCGGGCAGGTAGCGGGAGTAGTCGGAGACGTAGGGGGCCCAGCCGAGCTGGAAGCCGGCGACGATTACGAAGACGGTCATGGCGGGGCCGGCCTTGAAGCCGCCGAATGCGAATGTGCCGGCCGTCAGACCCCGGTCGGCGAGGGCGGCGACCGTGACCAGAACCATCACGCCGACCAGCGGCCAGGTCAGCCACCGGCTCACCCGGTGGATCCAGCGGTAGCCGTACAGCGCGATCAGCCCGGCCACGGTGGCGGCGATGAAGTAGCCGTAGCTGTCGCCCACGCCGAACAGGGTGTGCAGGGCGTCGCCGGACAGGATCGCGTCGGAGGTGTTGTACGCGACGTAGTTGACCAGGGCGAAGACCCACACGGTCAGCGCCGCGCCCAGATAGCCGAACTGGGGTCTGGACTGGACGAGTTGGGGCAGCCCCAGCTGAGGTCCCTGGGCGGAGTGGAAGGCCATGAAGAAGGTGCCGAAGAATGAACCGAGCACGGTGGCGATCAGGGTCCACATCAGTCCGGCGCCGACGCTGAGGGCTGCCACGCCGGTCGCCATCGCTGTGAGGTTGATGTTGCCGACGAACCACAGTGCGCCGAGGTGCGCGGGGGTGCCGTGGCGTTCGGCGGCGGGGATCCAGTTGACCGAGTGGACCTCGATGCCGGAGGCCGTGATGGCGGGGGCACCGGACTCATCGGTAGCGGGTGTGGCGGGGGACGGAGCGGGAGTGGGCATGCTGAGCCCTCCTGGCGAGAGCGAAGGTGAGGCTTCCGGAGGATGAGGATCCAGGAAAGGGGATCCGGGGAAGGTGCCTCAGTGTGAGAGCGAGTCAACGAGATAGTCAATGGCATCGACTAGGCGAACCGGGAGGTAACACGGAGGAAGGCGACACGTAACATCCAGGGGGGCGGTCAGCCCGGGTCGGTGCGCAACCGACCGCACGCAAGCAGAGAGGAATCCCCTCGATGGCGGCCACGCCGCAGCGCAGGCCCCGACGGCCACGGGGCAGTCTCAACCAGCAGGCCATCACCGAGGCCGCACTACGGATCGCCGACCGGGACGGCATGGACGCGCTCACCTTCGAGGCGCTCGGCCGTGAGCTGGAGGCCCATCCGACCGCGATCTACCGGCACTTCCGGGACAAGGACGAGCTGCTGCTCGCCCTCGTCGACGCCCTGCACGCCCGGACCACCGCGGGCGGACTTCCCGTCACCGACGACTGGACCGCGGACCTGCGCACCGTGGCGGGCCGAATCCACGAGGCTTTCCTGGCCCATCCCCAGGTCGGCCAGTTGGTGGCCGCCCGTACCGCACGGCGGCAGCACGAGTTCGAGGTCGTCGAGCACATCCTCGGCTGTATGCGCCGGGCCGGTCTCGACGAGGAGGAGGCCGGACGCTGCTACCGGGTCTTCGCCGACGCGGTCCTGGCCTACTCCAGCATGGACGCCGCCCTGCACGCCCTGGACGCCCCCACCCGCGACGCCGACCTGCTCGCTTGGCACGTCGACTACCGCAAGCTGCCCGCCGAGGCATACCCGAACCTCGCGGCCACCGTCGACCACATCCCGCCACTGGACTCGCCCGACAGCTTCGCGCTGCTGGTGGACCTGCTCATCGCAGCGATCAAGGCCCGGGCCGAGGCCCACTGACCTGGCCCTCGGCCTCAACGCTGTCGACTCCGGCGATGGAGGCCAGGCGCCGTCGTCGAGGGCCGGTCAAGGTGAATCAGGCGACTGGACGATGACTGTCATCGTGGGCGAGCTGCCCCCACCGCCCCGTGGCACGGCGTCGGCCTGGTACGGGCCGAGCCGGTCGCGACCGCGGGGGCGGGCCCCGCACGCGACCGCGGGGGCGGCCCCCGCGTGCGGCCGCCGCCGAGCACGAAACGCGCCTCTGCCACAACCCGGGTCGACTCCGAGCGGCCCCGGACGCGGGGCGGGCTACTGGTCGTCGTCGAGCGGCGGTTCCAGATGTGCCCAGGGACGTGCGTCTTCGAGTTGTGCGGCCAGTGACAGCAGCAGTGCCTCGCTGCCGAGCGGGCCGACGAACTGGACACCGAGCGGCAGGCCCTCGGGGGTGCGGTAGGTGGGCACGCTGATCGCGGGGCGCCCGGTGATGTTCGCGAGCTGGGTGAAGGGCACGGGTTCGAGGTTGGCGATGACGGCCTCCTTCCACTGCTTGGTACTGGCCAGTCGCCCGGCCAGTCCGAGGGAGAGGGCCAGACGGCCGAGCACGCGCAGCATGGGCGGGGTGTCGAGCTCTCCGATGCGGATCGGCGGGCGGGCCAGGGTGGGGGTGAGCAGCAGGTCGTAGTCCTGGTGAAAGGTGGCGAGTCGGCGGTTGTAGGTGTTCCAGCGGTTGTGCGTGGTGATGTAGTCGTTCGCGCGCTGGATGCGGCCGGCCGCGGCGATCAGGTGGGTGTCGAGTTCGAAGTCGGAACGCCTGGCCCCGGTCGCGGCTCGGACCTCGTCGATGGTGGCGGCGAGCGAGGCGGACCACACGGCCAGGAAGTCGAAGGCGAGTTGGCGCTCGTCGATACCGGTGCGGGCGGGTTCGAGCGTGTGACCGAGCTCTTCGAGGAGCTTGACGGTCTCTTCGACGGCGGCCACGGCGTGCGACGATATGGGAGTGCCAAGAGGGGAGTCGGTGGCGAAGCCGATCCGCAGGCGCCGCGGTGCATGCCGGGCCAGCTCGGCATAACCGGCTTCGGGCCTGGCCGGGGCAGGGTACGGCCCACCGGGATCGGGGGCGGCGGTGAGCACGTCGAGCAGCGCCGCCGTGTCCCGCACGCTGCGTGAGACCACGCCGTTGACCGCTGCGCCGTGCAGGTGTTCGGCGGCTTGCGGGCCGGCGGGAACGATACCTCGGCCCGGCTTGAGGCCGACCAGCCCGCAGCAGGCCGCCGGAATGCGGATGGAGCCGCCGCCGTCGTTGGCACCCGCGGTCGGGACGATGCCGGCGGCGACCGCGGCCGCCGAGCCTCCGGAGGAACCGCCCGGGGTACGGGACCGGTCCCAGGGATTGAAGGTGGGACCGCCGGCCTCGGGCTCGGTGATGCCCTTGGCACCGAACTCCGGGGTGTTGGTCTTGCCGAAGATCACGAGTCCGGCGTCCAGCCAGCGGCGCACCACTTCGGCGTGCTCGGTGGCGGGCGGGGAGCGAAGCGCCCGGTTTCCGCTGCCCGTCGGCAGCCCGGCGTAGTCCTGCAGCAGGTCCTTGATGAGGAAGGGCACTCCGGCGAACGGCCCCGACAGCGTCCGCGTGGCTTGCCGGCGCGCCGACTCGTGCATCGAGGTGACGATCGCGTTCAGAGCCGGGTTCACGGCCTCGGCCCGCGCGATGGCGCTCTCCAGCAGTTCGGCCGCCGTCACCTGTCCTGTCGCGACCAGGGCAGCCAGCCCGACCGCGTCGTGGGCCCGGTACTCCGCATAGTCCATGCGCCTGCCTCCATAAAACTAGACTGCGTAGTTTTAAGGGTCGGGACACTACACTGAGAGCCCCTGCCCGCCAAGGGGAGGAAGGGCCCGAACGTCGCGGCAGGGCTCGCGAGCCCCAGTCGACGTGGCATGGACGAGCAAGTCGCCGGACCGCAGGACAAGTCAAAGAGGAGGACGCCCGATGGGCAGGCCGCCGCGTCGGCTGCTGGACCGCGAAACCATCATCCGCGCCGGCCTCGACCTGGTGGACGAGCACGGAGCCGAGGCCCTCTCGGTCAACCGAGTCGCCACCGCACTCGGAGTCAAAGGACCCTCGCTCTACACCTACATCACCGGGCGCGATGACCTTGTTGAAGGCATACGCGAACTGATCGTGGCCGAGATGCGACTGGACTTCGCCATCGGCTCCTGGACGGCCACGCTCGAAGCCTGGGCCCATTCCTATCGCGATGCCTTCGCCGCCCACCCCCGGGCCCTCCCCCTCCTCGCCGTCCGGACCATTCAGTCACCGGCGGCGCTGGGCGCATACGCCGCTGCCTTCGCCCGGCTGCGCGGCGCCGGATGGCCGGAGGACCGACTGCTGCCGCTGGTGTGGGCTGTCGAGTACTTCGTCATCGGCTCGGTCCTGGCCCCGGGGCCACCGACAGACCACGACACCGCCACCGCGGACCGCGACGATCCGCCCTCCGGCCTGGAACCGTTGCTCCGATCAGGGCCCGAACAACGTGAACTGGCCTTCGAAGCCGGACTGGCCGCGCTGGTCCGCGGCTTCTCCGCCGAACTGGCCGAACACCGCGCCCGGCTCGGCGGGGTTGAGTCGCTTTGAACTCCGCAGCACCTCAACAGCAGGCCCCGTAAGACCCTTGGCCGGAAGACTCCTGCGGAAGCCCGCGACGATCAGCCAAAGTCGCCGGTCAGAGCCAGATAAGCCCCCGTCACGCCCACGCCGATGCCATGACCATTACCGGTGCCGACGAACACCGGGCCGGGCGGCAGACGACCACCTCGCTCCGCCCAGCGGGCCGAAGTGCCTGTGTTCCACGTCACCCGCGCACCGCAGAGAAGTCCACGGCCGTGCAGACCCTGTACCGGCGTCTGCACGGCCGTGCGCCGCACCGCTGCACCCGTCGCCCCGCTTCCTGCCCGCTCGACTCCCACTCGGATGGAAGCCGATATCCGCCAGCGCCACTGGGCCACCTGCGCTTTGATCCGTTGACAAGGACAACTGTCGCAATAGATATTTTACAAAGTGCAGCTGACATTTCTCAGTTGCCCTCGGTCAGTGACGCCCGAGAGGAACTTCATGACCACGGCAAAAGCAGAGACCACGGGAACGCCAGGGGCCGCATCCCCGCTGGACGGGGTGGACAAGGAGGCCGAACGGAGCAGGGAACTCGTCGCACCGTTGATCGCCAAGCTGGACAAGCTGGCGCCGGAGCTGGAAGAGGAGATCGTCGGCAACGAGGAGGAGGGCCGGCTCAGTGGGCGAACCATGGATCTGCTCCGCGAGGCGAGGATCCCGTCGCTGCTCATATCGGAGTCCCTGGGTGGGCTCGGGATGTTCCCGAGGGATGCGCTGGAGGTGCTGGAGCGCATCGGCCGTATTGACGGCTCGATCAGCTGGATCGGCGGCATCTGGGGAGGAACCGGCCTGCTACTGCCCTACTACGAGGCGGATGTGGCGCGGCAGCTTCTGGGTGGCGGCGATCCGCTGTTCGGGGCGTCGGGCGCGCCAAGCGGACGTGCGGTGCCGGTCGAGGGCGGCTTCCGCCTGTCAGGCGCCTGGTCCTACGGCAGCGGCGACCTCCACGCGGACTACGTCATCTGCACCGCCGTCCAGCTGGATTCCGACGGTCGGCCTGCCAAGGATCCCCTGGGCAACCCGCTTTTGCGCCTGTGCACGGTGCGGGGCTCGGACATCAAACCGCGGGGCAACTGGGACACCATCGGGCTGCGCGCCACGGGAAGCATCGACTTCGCCGTCGAGGACGTGTTCGTCCCCCACAATCTCACCTTCGACCTCGCACGTGGTCCGGTGAGTCCCGACCGGCAGCAGTCGGGCGGGTTCGTTCTCAGCCTCTACCTGCTGCACACCCCCTTCGCGCTCGGCGCGAGCCGACGGCTGCTCGACGAACTGACCACCTTCGCGAACCAACCGAACTCGCGGGGTGTCCAATTGGCCGACAACGTCGTGTTCCGGGCCGAGATGGCGCGACAGGAGGTGGCCGTGCGCAGCGCACGTGCGTACGTGTACCAGGTCTGGGACGAGACCGACGCACTGCTGAAAGCAGGCCGGCCGCTCACCCGCCGGAACCAGACGGAGCTGCGGGCCGCGATGGTCCACATCCACGAGGTCGCCCGGGATGTGGCACAGTTCGTCTTCACAAAGGCCGGTGGAACGACGCTGCGGGCCGGCGGCCTCCAGCGCTGGGTGCGCGACACCCTCTCGGGATGCCAGCACTTCATCGTCCAGGATTCGGTCTACCCCGACGTGGCGTGGGAGCTGATGGGCGCCCCCGAAAACGTGGTGTGGGGTCCGAACGGCCTGGTGACGATCGGGTGAGTGACGGCGCCGTACCCCGGGCGTGATGCGTGCCGGCCGGGCAGCCCCCACGTCAGTCCAACAAGTCTGTCGCTCGTCGATGACACCCGGGCCGCGGTGTCATCGACGAGGTCGGCCGTCGTCCGGCGAGACGACGAGAACAGGAGAGGACCATGTTCGAAGCACCCGGGGCCGCATTCCGCCGCGGCGTGGTCAGCGCCGGTGAGTTCGCTCTGGACTACGCGGAAGCAGGTCCTGGCAGCCCACGGGGAACGATCGTCTCGCTGCCCGGTTCGGCGGGCCTGGAGATGTCCACGGCGAAGGACCTCCTCGCCGAGGAGTACCGAATCATCGAGATCAACCCCCCGGGATTCGGCGGCAAGACGGACCTGAACCGCGTCATGGCGCAGAGCGAACTGGGCAAGCTCCTCGCAGAGGCCGCCACCACGCTCGTCGACGGGCCCTTCGTCGTGCTCGGCACGTCCATAGGCGGCATCAACGCCCTCTACCTCGCCGCCCAGGAGAAGGAGCGCGTCCTCGGGGTAGTGCTGGAGGCATCCATGGGGCCCTCGACCCCTGAGGACCTCACCGCACCACCGGTCACCCCGGACGCGGACGCCAAGGACCTCCCCGTGCCACCGACGCACCCGAAGAAGCCGTGGGCCGACGCTGACTACATCGCCACCCAGATCGCCGACAGGATGGCCCTGTTCCAGTGGGTCAGCCCGGACTTCGCGGCCGCCACCGCCGTGGCAGCGGTGCGGGACCACGCCACACCGGTACTGGCGCTCCTCGGAGAACACGACGAGTTCCTGCGCCCCAGCCAGGAGAAGACCTTCCGCGAGATCCTTCCGCACGCCGACTTCCGACTCCTCCCCGAGGGCACGCACGACCTTCAGAACACCGTGCCCGACATGTTCGTCACTCTGGTCCGGAGCTTCGTGTCGGAGCTCGGTGTCCGGCCCGGAGCATCAAACGCCGGCTGAGCAGTCAGAACACAGCGCCGCTGTGCACCTGGGCCGGGGGCACAGCGGCCCCCTTGCGCCGGGGACGGTCATGAGCTCAGCGGCGCAACGAGGTGATCTCGCTGGAGACGACCGAGGGCCAGCGGCTGAGAACCCGAAGGATGCGACCGTGAGCCTCGGCGATGGCGGCTTGGACCCGCGCCGATGCCGCCTCCCCGTCCCCACGGCGCACGATGTCGATCCACTCCTCGTCGACAACGAGAGCGGGCAGGGGAACGTCCGCCTCGGAGACCAGAACCCATACCCGAGCCATCTCACTTCGAATGCGCGCGCTGACGGCGATGAGGTGGTCGTTGTCAGTGGCGGTGACAAGGATGTCGAAGAACTCACCGTCGAGTTCAGCCATCCGCAGGACGCGATCGCGGTCGTCCGTGGGCTCTGGCCTCCTCAGCTCGGCCATCGCCGTGAGCACGGCCACTGCTCGCCGCCGCTGCTCGCTGTTCGCCTCACGTACACCTTGGCGCGCGATGGCCGGGCCGACGATCTGCCAGATGGCGAAGAGATCGTCCACCGACTTCAGGGTGAGCGGCGCGACCTGATAGCCCTTGCGGGGCAACGTACGTACGAGACCCTCGTGGTCGAGGCGGGTCAGCGCATCGCGGATGGGCGCCACGCCGAACCCGGTGCTGTCGGCGAGCGCGCGCTCGGTGAGCCGCTCACCGGGGGCCAGCCGACACGACACGATGTCGGAGCGCAGTTGCCGGTAGGCAGCCTCTCCCAGGGACGTGTGCTGTCGCGCGGGGACTGGCACGATGGCTGGCTCCTGAAGCTCGTCGGGCCTGTGAAATACCACTGACCTCAGAATACCGTGAACTGAGCCGGCTCTGCCGGGACCGAACAGCCACGACGTCCGGGATCAGGATCGCAGCGGTACGACTGTGCCCTGGCCCTCGATCGGTTCCCGCAGGACGTGCACGGCGATCTCACGAGATGTCTCCAGGAACCTGCGGGTGGTCTCGGCGGCCAGGTCACCGTCACGGCGGTCGACGACAGGCCGCCAGTTCATGGGGGCGGTCTGCAGCACGTCCTGGTGGGAGGCCGCCGCGAGGACAACGGACCATGTCCGCATCATGTTTTCCGCCAGTGACAGGTAGATCTCCACCAGCCACGAGTTGTCGGTCGCAACCGCCAGGAGATGGAACATCGCGTCGGCCAGGGCCAGGGACCGTCTGATGCGGTCACGGGCAGGTTCCATGCCGAGGGTCTCCCCCAGTTCGGCGATCAGCCTCCGCAACGCGTCGATCTGGTCCGTCCCGGCTCGGGTGACGCCGAGCCGGGCTATCTCCGGACCGAGCTCCGTCCAGAAGCAGAACAGGTCGTCGACGCACTTGGTGGTGAGCGGGGCGACTCGATATCCGGTTCTCAGGTGCACCAGGCCGTCCTGTACAAGCCGGATCAGTGCGTTCCGGACAGGAAACTGCTCCAACCCGAGTTCTGTGGCGATCGGCCGCGCTGCGAGCCGGTCGCCAGGAACCAGCTCGCCGGTCAGGATGCGATCGCGCAGCGTGTGATACGCCGCCGCCGACGAGTCATTCCAAGTACTCACCTGCCACGCGCCCGCCATGGCCCAGCCTCTCTGCCGACCGGGTGGAAGCCCATTGGGTCCCCACGTTAAAACCAGGTTGATGAAATGTCACGACGCCGGGACGCGCCGGAGGGCAGCGGTTCGGACAGTGCGCCGCGGGTGTGGCTGCTGCGGCTCTGATCGGGGCCGGTGGGCCCACCTGACTGCTCGACCGTCATCGCGGCCCGACAGGATGATGACGCCCGCCCCCGGCTGTCGCGCGGGCAGGCTCGCCTGCAGGTGTCGCGGCCTTCGCCGATTCCGCTGATGTGGGTGACGACCTCTTCGCCGTCGGCGAGCCGGCGCCGAGGCGACAGGCACAGCCGACACCGCCCGGCCTGCCGGTCGCGGTACGGCGGTCCGTTGCGGACGAAACCGTCCTGATCAGCGGAGGGCCTGCCGCTCATGGATTTCCCGTCGCCGGGGCGGACGGGCGATCGTGCAGCAGGCGGCGGATGTCGGGGCGCCGGATCTTGCCCACGCTGGTGCGCGGTAGAGCCTCGACGGTTTCCAGCCGCCTCGGGATCTTGTAGCGGGCGATGCGGGAGGAGAGGAAATCCTGGAGATCGGGGAGTGTCGGCGGCTCGGGACCCGACGGTACGACGACGACCGCCACGCACTCACCCCACAGCGGATCCTCGACGCCGACCACGACGGCTTCGGCCACCGCGGGGTGCGCCGCGACCGCCTGTTCGACCTCGACCGGGTCGACGTTCTCCCCACCGGTGATGATCACGTCCTTCTGGCGACCGGTGACGACGACGGCCCCGTCGGCGTCGATCAGCCCCCGATCCCCGGAGTGCAGGCCGTCGGGGCGGAAGGTCTCGTCGGTGGCTTGGGGTCTGTTCCAGTAGCCGACGGCCAAGTGGGGCCCGCGGACGACCAGTTCGCCGATCTCGCCTGCCTCGACCGGGTGGCCGTCCGACCCGACGACGGTGAGGTCGGTCAGGAGGCCGGGCGGCCCGGAGGAGACGGGATCGGCCAGTGCCTGTGCCGGCGTCCGGAACGACACCGAGGGTCCGGCCTCGCTGAGTCCGTAGCTGGCGAGCAGGGGGATGCCCAACCAGGACCAGGTGGTGACGGTCTCCGGTGCGAGCGCGGCCCCGCCGACGAGCAGCCAGCGCAGACTGGACAGGTCGGCTCCGGAGAAGGAGGGATGCCGGGTCAGCAGACCGAGCATGGTGGGAACGGCGAACAGCGTGGTGACGCCGAGCTCCCGCACAGCTTCCAGACAGTCCTCGACATCGAAACCCCGATGGATGACGACCGTGCCGCCCTTGTGCAGGGTCGCAACGGCGAGGGTGTTGAGGCCGGCCACATGGAACATGGGGGTGTTGACCAGCGTCACGTCGTCGCTGCGCACGTCCAGCCCCAGCAGGGTGTTGATCTGGTTCCAGAACAAGGATCCGTGGGTGAGTACCACGCCCTTGGGTGTGCCGGTCGTGCCCGAGGTGTAGACGATCTGCGCCGCGTCCTCGTCCGCGACCGGATGAGGATCGGGCGCGGTGTCACATGCTCGGTACGCCGGCGAGTCGAGCAGCCGCAACTGCGCGGGAGGCTGGGCGCCCTCTCCCTGGGAGGACAGTTTCAACGCCAGATTGAGCACGCCCTGAGTGGCGGGCTCGGCCAAGGCGACGGCCGGAGCGGCGTCGCGCACCAGACCGGCGATCTCGACAGCCGGGGCCGCCGGGTTGACCGGCACGAAGATCGCGCCGCATCGGACGGTCGCGAAGAGCGCGACAAGGATCTCGGGCCGGTTGCCCGACATGCACAACACGCGGTCACCGGGGCACACACCCCACTCCAGAAGGGCGGAGTGGAAACCGGCGATCCACTCACTGAGTTCCCCGTACGTCACTGTCGTACCGTCGAAGAGGATCGCCGGCCGGTCCGGCTGGCGGGCGGCACGCCGCTCGACAAGTTCCCCGTAGCGGACGAACCGGGTTCGGGGGACGTGGGTGAACTCCGCCGTCACGGGTGCTCCTCCTGGGTGGTGGCTGTCGCGCATGTCGGACGCCGTCGCAAAGGTCAGATGGGGTAGTGGCGGGCGCCGGACTGAACGGTGTTGCACCGCAGTTCGGTGAACTCCTCCAGCGCGGCGCGGGATCCGAGGCGTCCCCATCCGCTGGCGCCCACCCCGCCGAAGGGCATCTGCGGTTCGTCGTGGACGGTGGCTCCGTTGATGTGACAGATCCCGGACCGGATCCGCTGCGCTATCTGCTGGGCGGCCGCCGCGTCCCGGCTGAACACGCCGGCGGACAGTCCGTACTCGGTGTCGTTGGCCACCTCGATGGCCTCCTCGGCGCCGTCGACCTCGATGACGGAGGCGACGGGCCCGAACGACTCCTCGGAGTGGATACGCATGGCTGGTGTCACTCCGCGAAGCACGGCCGGGGGGAGGTACAGACCGTCCGGTGGATCTTCCGGCTGAACGGATCCAGCCCCTGGATCCCTGTGGTGCCCTCGTAGAGTGTGTCGACCTTCGTGTCGGGGACGTACTGTTCCAGCGGATAGTCGCGCAGGTAGCCCGACCCGCCCAGGACATATCAACCCACTTGTCATCAAGCATCTTTCACATGTGAGGTTCATGAGACCTGGACTGGAGGGGGCGGCTGGCTACGGCTCGTGGATCCGGCGGTCGGCGTGCCACCGCTACCTGACGCCATGCCCACTCCACGGGGTCCGGGGCACGGTGACTGGCATTCCCGGAGACCGACCGGGCCGATGGTCGACCGGCGGAACTGCTCCCACCGCGCCGGATGCCGGCCACCGGTGCGGGCTGATCTCTCCGCCGACCACCGCCGATCACGGTGGACAAGACCCCGCGTCCCGCTGGACGGTACATTACATATCAAGCACCTTGGTATCAAGGTCCTTGATTCGCTCGCGGAAGTGGGGTGCAGACATGGCCGACAACCAGGCCACAGCCGGGCGCACGGTGGCATCCTAGGACGCTCGCCCAACGGGGACTCCGCGGCGGCCTGCGCCTACGAAGCCACCGGGCAGCACGTCCAACTCGCCATCCTGGACGGCAGCCAGGCACTCAGTGTGGAGAAAATCTCCAGCCCGCACGCGGCACCCTCGGTGGGACGAGTCGGCGGACGCCTGCCCCTGAACGTCAGCGGCGTGGGGAAGGCCATCCTCGCCCAGGCGCCCGAGGACCTACAGGAACGCATCGTCACCGGCCCGCTCCACGCCTACACCCCGCAACACTGACCTCGATCCATGAGCTGCGGGCGGCGCTTGCCCAGATCAGATCGGACCGCACTGCTGACAGCCGCAAGGAACTCACACTGGGCGTGCTGTCCAGCGCCGCACCGATCTCCACACCAGAGTCGTCCACCGTTGCGGCGGTTTCCGTAGTCGCCACCACCGACCAGAACCTCACCCTTCTTTCCGCCGCCGTCCGCACCGCGGCTTTCGACATCGGCCGCGCACTCCACGCCCACCGGACCGCCCCGTCCGCCCCGGCGCGCTCGCCCCCTACAGACAACTCCACGTCGATCTCGTACTCGCACCGCACGCGCCCACAACGTCCGAGATCCGACGCCCTGGGCGCAGGCACCACACAGAAGAGCCTACGGCCCTACTCGGGGCCGGACGGCTCAGTCAGGTTCCGGAGCGCGGCAGCGCATGCCCGCAGTCCCCCGCGCAGCAGCTCCACCGCCTCCGCGTCCAGCTCCTTCAAGATCTGGCCTTCAATGCTGTCGACCGCCTCCTCGCACGCGGCGAGGCGGCGGTCCCCTTCCCGGGTGAGCGACGCGCGCAGGATCCGCCAGTTCGCCGGATCAGGCTCCCGCGTGATCAGGTCTGCGGCCTCGAGCTGCGCGACGATCTGATTCATCGCCTGAGGTGTCACGAAAGCGCGCCTCGCCAGCTGCGCAGACGACAGACCACTCCGCCGGGCGAGCACGCTCAGCGCTGCGTACTGCGGCGTGGTCAGCCCGAATTGACGCACCGTCTGATCGAGCACCAACCGAACCCCTCGCTCCACCTGCTTGACGAGGTAGGTGATCCGAGCGGGTACGCGCTCCTCCTCCGACTCCACACCGCTTGACTTTACATCAAGCGCCTTGTTACAACCTATATCAAGCTACTTGATATATCGAGGAGACGGCATGGTCGAACCCGCGTACGACTACGAGAACGTCCTCGTGGAGATCTCCGACGGAATCGCCTGGGTGGCGCTCAACCGTCCGGACAAGCGCAACGCCATGAGCCCGTCCCTCAACGAGGACATGCGCCGCGTACTGATCGACGTGGAAGGCGACGACCGGGCCAAGGTCCTTGTCCTGACCGGCGTCGGCGAGGCCTTCTCCGCGGGTATGGACCTCCAGGAGTACTTCCGGGACGTCGACAAAGCGCACCCGTCGGTGCAGATCCATGTCCGCCGGGTCAACGCCGAGTGGCAGTGGCGCCACCTCCAGGACTACTCGAAGCCGACGATCGCCATGGTCAATGGCTGGTGCTTCGGCGGCGCGTTCGTCCCTCTGGTCAGCTGCGACCTCGCTGTCGCGGCGGAGGACGCGGTCTTCGGCCTCTCCGAGATCAACTGGGGCATCCCGCCCGGCAGCGTCGTCAGCCGTGCGCTGGCGGAGACCGTGCCCAGTCGCGACGCCCTGTACTACATCATGACCGGCCGCACCTTCGACGGTCGGACCGCGGAGTCGATGCGCCTGGTCAACTCCGCTGTACCCCGGGCCCAGTTGCGCGAGGCGGTGACCGAGCTGGCCAATGACCTCAAGGAGAAGAACCCCGCCGTCATGCGAGCCGCGAAGATCGGTTTCCGCAAATCCCGTCTGATGCCGTGGGAGCTTGCCGACGACTACCTCTACGCCAAGCTGGAGCAGTCGCAGTTCCTCGACCGCGAGAACGGTCGCAAGGCCGGCCTGGAGCAGTTCCTCGACGACAAGTCCTACCGGCCGGGCCTCGCCGCCTACGACCGGGAGAAGAACTCCGTCCAGCCCTGAGTCGCCCCCTCCCCGCCCTGCAACGGGGCGCGGAAACGAACGGGCAGAAAACACACGCCACGGAAAACACGAACAAACCATCTCGCCGGGGCCGGGCCGCGGAACGGGCCGTTCGACCACCGTCAGGTTCTCGGGGCCACCGAACTCGTTCACGAAGACGGCGCGCATCAGTGCTTCACCTGCCTCAGACGGGTCGACCGCCCTGCGAGGAGTTCGGCGGACAGCTCCGACAGACGTTTGCGATACCGCGTCACGTTGCGCAATGTGACCTCCTCGTAGCCCCGGACCATGTCAGGCAGCTTCGCCAGTTCCACTGCCAGAGCATGGATCTCGGGAGTCACCGCGGCAGCGACGGCCTCCACGGTGTCCCGGTACTCCACGACCAGCTCGCGCTCGAGCCGCCGTACCTTCGTATGGCCGAAGGGGTCCCAGAAGGTGCCCCGGAGGAAGCGCGATGCCGCGAGTAGCACCGGGTGGGACCACGGGCCCAGGGTGATCTTGTTCTTCATCCCCAGGGCCCGCAGCACAGGCGGGTGCAGCCGGTAGGCGATGCGGGCGTCGGCACCGAACACGGCCCGGGTCCGGTTCTCGACGTCCTCGTCCAGGCACAGGCGCGCGACCTCGTACTCGTCCTTGTAGGCCATCAGTTTGTACAGATGGTCGGCGACAGCCGTCGCCAGTTCCTCGCTGCCGGGCACCTTGGCGGTTTCGGTGCTGCGGATCCGTTCGACGTACAGCGCGTAGCTTCGGGCATACGTCGCGTTCTGGAAGGCGACGAGTTCGGGAATGCGGACGCTCACCACCTGGGCGAGGGCTGGACGCGACGCTGACCGGGTTGCGCGGACATCCCGTACGCCGGCCCCTCCCCGAGCAGTACCGAGGCCTTGCCTCGCTTTCGTTTGCGGCGCAGCTCGGTGGAGCACTCTTGATCGTGGATGAGGACGGTCACCCCGTCTGCCCGGCCTTCATGACGGTCACGCCGAACGGCAGGAAGCCCGCCAAGAAGCAAGCGCCGCTGTACGACTCGGCCGTGGCGATGACCGGGGGGCAGGACCCGGTCGGGGCACTCACCGTCGCGGACGTGGCGAGCACTTGGGACACGGTGACCACACCCGTTCCTCCGATGCCGGTGATCCGGGTGGTGTGCGATGTCCCCCGCGCGGCAGGCCACCTCGTCGGTGGCGTTCCGGCGCCTCGGTGGTGACGATGACGCGCCTGACACCTCCCGCAGGTGCAGCCGCCCCGGATGGACATCGACAGTCGCCGAGCCGTCGGCGACATCGGTGGAGATCTTCAGAGCCACCCACAGGCCGCCGGCCCGGGACATCACCGCGGCATGCGTCCCGAGGTCCAGGACCTGCCGCGGGTCAGCCGGATACAGGGTGGGGATACCGAGATCGGCGAGCAGACGTTCCGAGGCGCCCGGGCCGGTCGACGACTTCGCCCCGGCGTCGTCACCGACGAACACCAGTGCACCGCCGTTCTCGGGGACTCCCATCATGCTGTTGTGCCGCAGCGCGTCGGACGCCCGGTCCAGGCCCGGGGACTTGCCGTACCACATACCGATGACGCCATCGACCGTTCGATCGCGCGAAGCCGCGGCGAGCTGGCTGCCCTGAACGGCCGTGGCGGCCAGCTCCTCGTCGACTCCCGGCTCAAAGACGATGTTGTACTAGTCCAGGAGGGCCTTGTGGCGCCCGAGTTCGAGGTCGTAGCCGCCTAACGGTGACCCCTCGTAGCCGGAGACGAAGCCGGCGGTACGCCGCCCCTCGCTCCGCTCGAAACGCATGATGTCCAGCGGCAGGCGGGCCAGTGCCTGCACTCCGGTCAGCCGGACTCTCTCCGGCTTCACCGGTGGTTCTTCGTCGATTCCCCGGGAAGCGGTCTGAGACATGCAGGGCTCCTTCAGCGGCAGGGCGACACACGGACTTCACAGCCCGGCAGCTCATGCAGCACGGCGGCGGTTTCGTCGTGAACGGGCCAGTGCAGGGCGGACCTGGTGCCTACTGCGCGCCAGGTCCGCCCGGTCCACCACTAGGGCGACATCAGTGCTCGCGATCGATGGTCGGGCTGGTCTCGGGCCCATCACCCCGACAGCTTCGGCGTGCGTGGAGACGGATGTTCCGATGACCGCATCACGCCCACCATCACGAATTCAGCGTAGAGTCGACCCAATATGCGGTCAAGCGATCCATCATACGAACCGAAGGGCCCCACAGCTACGATCAGAAGCACTCCCCATGGCTCCCTCACTACGATGACGGGGTCCACCACCGAAGGAGAGAGCGTGAGTGAGTCGTCGGGCACCCGGCAGGGGATGCAGTCGGTGCTGCGATCCCTCGATGTCCTCGAGGCCGTCGCCCAGTCACAGCCCGTCGGCATCAGCGCCCTCGCGAGGTCGCTGGGAATCCCGAAGGCGACGGTCCACAGGATCTTGCGCACCCTCGGCGAGGCCGGCTGGCTGGCCCCGCAGGGAGCACCGGGGGAACAGCGCTGGGTCCTGACTGCCCGGGCGCTCGCGGTGGGAGCACGGGTCATGACTCAGGACGACCTCCGAGAACGAGCCCGCCCCGTGCTCGAAGAGCTCGGCCGACGAACCGACGAGAACATCCACCTGTCCGTGCCGGACGGCGAGTCGCTGGTCCTGATCGACAAGGTACCGTCCACCCGGCCCGTCCAAACGGTCGCACAGGTCGGCGAGCGGGTTCCCATGATCCTTACGGCGTCGGGCTGGGCCTACCTCTCCCGCCTCCCGGTTTCGGAGCGGGCCGCCCGAATTCCGGCCGCCGTCGATCTGGCCACCGGCGCACGCCTCACCCGCAAGGAGGTTCTCGCCGAGCTCGAGGCCGTCACGGGACGGGGTTTCGCCGTCAACCCCGGGCGGTGGCGACCGGACGTCTCCGCGGTCGGTTCGGCCATCAGCGATCGCCAGGGACAACCCGTCGCCGCCCTGTCGATCTCGTTGCCCAGCTACCGACTCACCGACGATCTCCACGAGCCCTACGGACAGCTGGTGGTGGAGGCGACTGGGCGGATCTCGGCGGAACTCGCGCGCCGCTGACCAACGCCCGCCGACCGCCAGGTGCTTACCGGACGCACTCGGGCTTCTGGCCGGTACGACGAGAGCGCGCGCCGGAGGCGCGACGCGGGGGGGGCCGTTGCCCGGATGACTCGCAGAAGCCGTCGAGCGGAGACGGCTCGCACGTCTCCGGCAATCCCAGCCGCGTCCCCCTGGGCAATGTGACACACGCGCAAGATGTCAAGCCTCTTTACATCCATTGCAAGAGGCGCAAGTCCCCGGGTATGACGACTCGTCCCGGCCCAGCGCAAGGCCCGCCGCAAGTACGAGAACCGCGTCCATGCCCTCGCGGACGACACCCCGTAGCGAGCCGCCCGGCCTCCAGGATCACCCCGTGGCGGGTTTCTGGCGTATCTGGGTCACGCTTCAAGATCCCCTGGGGGCCGGGAGTCCGGACAGGAAGGCGACGTGGCGCAGGGCGGGCAGCGACGCGCCGGTCGTCGCGCCCGCCCCCGAGCACGTACGTCGCCGTCTACGCGGCGCGTGTGAGTTCGGCGCGGCCGAACAGCAGGGCGTAGCCGGTGGGGAGCCGGTCCAGGATGCGGGTGACGAGGTCGGGGCCGGCGTGGGCGGCGACGGCGGAGAAGACGGAGCCGGTGTCCCAGCGGGTGGTGGCCAGGGAGGCGCCGGTGCGGGCGGCGAGGTCTTTGACGAAGGCCCAGCCGGTCAGCGGCTGGGTGTCGGGGATCTGCGCGGTCAGCACGCGTGCGGCTTCCAGGGGCAGGCAGGCGGCCAGGTCGACGCGTTCGTCGCCGGTCACCTGGCGCCCCAGTCCGGCAAGGACCAGGCGGACGGCTTCGTCGGCTCGCTCGCGGGTGGGGTAGGCGCCCTCGTAGCGGACCTTCTCCAGCATCTGCTCGTATGCCGTCCCGTACGGCTGCTTGGTCGGTGCGTGCCGGTCGGAGATCACGGGGTTGGTTGCCTTTCTCGCTGTGGCCGGTGTTCGGGCACCGGGGTGCGGGTTGGTCAGGTGGGCTGGGGGCGGCCGAAGAACAGGTCGTAGCCGGCGGGGAGCTGGAGCAGGATCTGGCCCAGCAGGTCCTCCTCGGCCGCGTCGGCGACGGTGGACAGCACGGCGCTGACATCCCAGGCCGCGGTCTGCTCGGTGGCGCCCTCGATCCACGCGGCGGTTGCGCGGACGAACCGCTCCGGCGGCAGCGGCTCGGCGCTCTGCAGCGGGTTGAGCAGGATCAGGGCGAACTCCTCCGGCAGGCGCGCCGCCAGCTGGGCGCGGATGTCGCCGACCAGGTGCGCACCGAGCAGGGCGAGTACCACGCGGGCCGCGCGCTCGGCTTCCTGCAGGGTGTCGTACTGGCCGCGTTCCTTCACGTGGCCGAGGAACGCTTCGCGTCGCAGCGTCATCACGGCGGCCCCCTTCTTCTTCGGACTGCCCACGGGGGTGCGGAGAGCGGAGTGAGGGGGAGATCAGGTGCCCGCCCTCCGCACCCGGTCCGGCCGGTGTCAGCCGGAGATCTCCTTGCGGCCGGATCCGACGCCGATGGAGATCTTGCGGGGCTTGGCGCGCTCGGCGATCGGGATACGCAGGGTGAGCACACCGGCGTCGTAGTCGGCCTGGATGTGCTCGGTGTCCAGCGTGTCGGCCAGCACCAGCTGACGGGAGAAGACACCCAGCGGCCGCTCCGACAGCTCCATCTGCACGTCGTCGGCCTTCGCCACCGGCCGGCGCTCGGCCTTGACGGTCAGCATGTTCCGCTCGACGTCGATGTCGATCGCGTCCGGGTCGACGCCGGGGACGTCGAAGGCCACCACGTACTGGTCACCCTCGCGGTAGGCGTCCATCGGCATCGGGGACGGCCGCGACCAGGTGCCGGGGCCCATCAGCTGCTGCGCCAGCCGGTCCAGCTCACGGAAGGGGTCAGTGCGCATCAACATCGGAAAACACCTCCAGAGGTTCGGGCAGTGGCTGCCAATGCGCCTCACTGACACCGTTGTAACATGTCATCCAAGGGATGACAAACACAATGTCGTCGACATGATGACAACCCCAGGGAGGTGCCCGTGACCGCAGCCGACCGATCGCCCACGACCAGCACTGACGCCCACAGCCCGGCGTCCTTTCTCGCCGCCGCTGCGGCCCTTGCCGCCATAGACGACGCCCTGCGCCATGCCCAGCACGAGACCCCCGACGCCCTCGGCCCCGGTCCCGAGCAGGCCCTGGCCTCCCTGATGCTGCTGCGGCAGGTACGCGAGCAGCTCGCCGGATGGGAAACCGGCCTGATCGAAACCGCCCGCGACGCGGGAGCCAGCTGGGCCGACCTCGCCCACCCCCTCGGCGTCGCCAGCCGCCAGGCCGCCGAACGCCGCTACCTGCGCGGCCGCCCCGGGCCCGCCGGAACCACCGGCGAACAACGCGTCCAGGCCACCCGCAAACGCCGCGCCGCCGAACGCACCCAAGCCGAATGGGCCCGCCACAACGCAGCCGACCTGCGCCGGATCGCCGGCCAGATCGCCGCCCTCACCGACCTGCCCGCTGCGGCCCGCCTCGCGCTCAACCGGCTCCACGCGACCCTCGCCCACGACGACCCCGCCGAGCTCATCCGCCCTCTCAAGGCCACCCGCCCCTACCTGACCACCACCCACCCCGGCCTCGCCGCACAACTCGACACTCTCACACCCCCCTGAACCCACCTGTTCCGGTTTCGCTGTTCCGTTCCTGCTCGGGCCCCGGGACGTCGGGGCATGCCCAGGTCCACACTGCCTGTGGCAGCGGCGGCCCGGTGGGTCTGGGCGCGTTTGCTGCGCAGGAACCTCAGGGTGAGGTCGAGTCCTTCGACCTCACCGCGCCGGCCTTCGTCGATCGCGCGTTGTCGGCGGGGGGATGCGCTCAACGGACTCCAGAAGCGCATGGATCAGGGCGTGCAACTCGACGCGGGCGACACCCTGACCGGCGCAGCCGTGCGTGCCGCATCCGAATCCGAGGTGGTCGAGCGGACTCCCGCGGAAATCGAACTCGTCCGCGCGCTCCCCCTTCCGCTCGTCGCGGTTCGCGGAGGCGACGAGCGGCCACACCCGAGCACCGCGCGGGATCGCCACACCGCCAAGCTCCGTATCGTGCGCGGCGACGCGGGCGAAGCCCCGCGTGAGGCGGCGTGCCCGGGGAGCCTTCGGCGGATGCCCGAACGAGTTCGTCTCAGGACGGGTCTTCATGATCCGCGCGACCAGCACACCTCCACCGGCGTGTGCGTCGCGGCGCCGTCGAACAGAAAGCAGTGTCGGCAGAAGTTCGGGGCGTGCCTCATGACTCGAAAGAGGGAGGAACGACTGGGCAGTTGGTCAGCAGTGCGGGCATGATCGCCAGGTCGATGTAACGCGTTGCGTAGTCCATGTCGAGGAAGGCACCCTCGGTCAGCGGCCGGGCCATCAGCATGACGAACATCAGCTGCGGCAGGAACTCGACGGCGGCCGGCCGGGCGGTCAGTTCACCGCGCCGGACGGCCCGTTCCACGAATCCGTCCAGCGCGGCGGACTCGGGTTCGACAAGCGACGTGCGCATGGCCGATGCGAGTTCCGGGTCGATGAGCACGGCGTGGGCGAGCGCCGCCAACAACTCGGTGTCCCGCTGCACATCCGCCACCAGTTGGCCGCACAGGGCCAGCAGGTCACCGCGCAACGTGCCGGTGTCGATGGCGCCTGTGTCCACCCGCCGCGTGGCATACAGCGCGGCCACGATCATCTGCGGCTTGCCGCGCCAAATGCGGTACAGCGTGGCCTTGCTACAGCGGGCCCGGACCGCCACCGCGTCCATGGTCATGGCCTCGTAGCCCACCTCGCGCATCACGTCGAGGGCGGTGGTGAGCAGTTCGACCCACCGCTCGGCCGTCATGCGCTTGCGGCGGACCGGCTGGTCCGGCATACGAGGGCTTCACCGCTTGCCCGGGGCAGATCCGACCCGGTCCGTGACGAAGGTCTCGACGAGATCGACGAAATCCTCTGACGCGGTGTTCTGCAGGTCGTGCCGGCCGCCGGGAATCAGCCGGAACTCCCCCTCGGGCAGGACGGTGCGGAAGGTCTTCTCCTGGGACGGCTTCAGGATCTCGTCGTCGGTGCCGAGCAGTCCAAGTACCGGGATCCCACGCTCACGCACGACGGTGATCGCCTCGGTGGCGTCCATGTCCGGGGGCGTCTGCTGGATCATCCGCATCCGGTTCGCCATCTGGTGCGCGACGTACCCGGGGGTGGCCCACGGCTTGTCGGGGTGGATCTCAGGGGCGCCTGTCGGCAGAGGGTACTGGTCCTCCGGTCGGCTCGGCGCCATGGACGCTTCGAGGATGATGCCCTGCACCCGGTCCGGGATCCTCGCGGCCATGTGCAGCGCGTTGGCGCCGCCCATGGAGGTGGCCAGCAGGACGAACGGCCCGTCGACAAGGTGCCCGACCGCCTCGGCCAGCACCCCACCGATCTCGCTCTGGGACATCGGCCGGGACACGTCCGCCTGGTCGCCCCAGCCCGGGGGGTTGATCTCCACGACCCGGTACCGCTCGGCCAGGCGGTCCTTGGCGGTGGACATCTCCAGGCCGGCGGAACCGGGCAGGGACACGATGGTGCCGAGGGGGGCCGCGGGGGCGGCTTCAGCGTAGTGCAGGGTGAATTCGCCGGCCGGGACCGTCGCCCGGGTGAAGGCGGCTCCGGGCTGCGGGACGGGTGGCTGCGCGGCGGAGGACGCAGGGGGTTCGGTCCGGGTCAGCGCGGCGGCCAGGGCGTCGATCAGTGCGGGGAGGTCCTCAGCCGTCGCCGCGGTGCCGAAGAGGTAGAAGTCCGGCCGGCTGAGATAGGCGACCAGGCCGTTCTCGTCCAGGAAGCTTCGGTAGGCGCCGTCGACGTCCTCGACGTGGTCCGGACCGAGGACGACGACATGAACGCCCAGTCGCTCGAGCAGGGCGGTGTGGGCCGGTGTCAGCAACTCCGCGACCGGGACCCGGCTGACCAGTTGGAAACCGAAGCCGACGAGATCGTCGAGCAGCCCGCTGCGCTCCCCGATACGGACGCGTCCCTGCGGGCTCAGCGAGCCGGCCAGCGGAGCCAGGTCGCCCTCGGGCGTGTCCCGCAGGAATCCGGTCGTCAGCGAAGACGCGGACGGAAGTGGCGCCTCGCCGGTGCGAAGGAAGGCGTCGCGGGCGGCGGCCTTGTGCGGGTCCGACTCCGCGGCCAGGGCCCACCCCATCAGCGAAGCCTGGATGATGGGGGCGACGTGGGCGAGCCGCTCCGGCCCATAGGTGTCGAGAACCGAGTCGGAGACCCTGCCGTCGAGCACGAGGTCGAGACGCCACGCGAGGTTGATGGCGTCCCGCATCGCGCTGCACGATCCCTGCGCCCCGGAGGGGGTCATGAGATGGGCGGCGTCACCGCCGATGAAGACGTTACCCACCCGCATCCGGTCGGCGATCTGGGAGCGGAACCGGTAGTTGACCTGCCGTGTGACGCGCACCGACTGCGCTCCGATGCCGGTCTTTTCCTGCAGGAAGCCCAGTGCGTGCTCGTGGGTGCGGACCTCGGCGGGGTCGTCGGGCAGCAACCTCATGTCGATGCGGCAACGCCGGTCGCCGTTCGGGCCCCAGTAGTAGGCACGGGGGACTTCCAGGTGGAGCTCGGTCGGCGGAGTGGCGACCTCGGGATCGACGATGTCGTAGTCCGTCATCAGCCACTCGTCGTCATGGCGATGGATCACGTCCATATTGATGCCGACCGCCTGCCGGACGAAGCTTGATCCCCCGTCCATACCGACGGCGTAGCGTGCGTTCACGCGGATCTGCTCACCGTCCGCGTCCCTGGCGGCGGTGACGACGACCCGGTCACCGAGGTCCTCGACACCGGTGGCAGGCGTGCCCCAGTGGACCTGCACCGACGGGCAGGCGTCCACACGGTCGTGCATGGCGGCTTCGATGTTGGGCTGGTGGAGGCTGAGATGGAGAGGGTGGCCGCACACCGTCCTGTTCCAGTCGCCCACGAGAGCCAGCTCGCCGTCGGCGCCGTAGAGGCTCACGCTCGCCTGGGGCACCGAGTCCTTGAGCGCTGCGGCGGGGTCCGCGGCATGTTGCAGGACACGGGCGATCTCGCCGTCGAGCGTGCTCATCCGGGGCAGGTTGTAGGGGGCCGGGAACTTCTCCAGCACGGCCACCTTGTGGCCTCGTTGTCCCAGGAGGGAAGCCAGTACGGCACCTCCCGGTCCGTACCCGACAATGACGACATCTACATTGATGTCCATAGCAGCTCCTGGTGTGGCATGGGCAGTCAGGGGATCCCCGCGGCCCGGGGGGGGTGGCGTGACATGCGCTTCGATGCCCGCAGGCGCCTGCGGTGTCCGGCTGGGTGCGGGCGGCAGGCGCTCGGCGAGGGTTCAGGTGGGAGTCGGTCTTCTCAGGTACGGGGCTTCCACAGCAGACGGCCGTAGTCGTTGCCGTTGGGCAACCGCAGGATGGTGTGGATGTGGAAGCGGGCCGGGACCGGATTGGTCAGAAACATGCCGGCGTGGTGGTCGAACTCGACGAGCACCACCGGGCTCTGCACCCGGTAGTAGAACGGCTGCTCGTCGTCGATGCCGCCGATCCAGGTCAGGTACGTCTCCGGAAGGTGCGCACGCACCTCGCGCATGCGGGCCGCCCGTGGGCCTTCGGGCAGCAGGTCGCTGTACTGCTCGATGACGTCCAGCAGCAACTGCTGCTGCTCGCCGTCCAGTTCGGTGGCGCGGATGCCCTCCACCGGGATCACACGGTTGTCCTGGAAGGCCCCCGCGAGGAACCGCTCCTCCACCGGGTGCACCCGTCCTTCCGGCATCCGCGGATCGCGCACCTCCGGGTAGCTGCGGGCCACCGAGAGCTGTCGCGGAGTCAGGCTGTTGACGAACGACAGCCCGACCCGTTCACGGACACCCAGCGGCCGGACACCGGCATCCGGACCGACGTCGGTACTGTCCGGCTCGGCACCGAGGAAGACGGGGCCGACCACCATCCGGTCCCCCGCCACCAGGGCGTTGACGCACACGTGGTGCCCGTACAGGTGCCATCCCCACGGCTGGTCCGGGGACGGCTCGCCGAAGACGGCGAACTGGTAACTGCCGGGGTTCATGACCCCGCTCATGTCGGTGAGCTCACCGAGGAAACCGTTGAGCCGCATCAGATGGCGCACCACGGTGTAGCCGTCCTCGCTGAGGGTCGCTCTCACCAGCCCCAGCAGCGCGTCCGCGGTCCGGTCCGGCACTTCCTCCAGGCGAAGGCCGTTGTCGTACAGCAGCGCCTCGGGGTTGCTCCAGGTCCGCCACTGCGGTGCCTCCAGCGGATAGGTCAGCCGCTGCCACTGCTCGTGCGTGGTGTGGCGGCGGATCTCCTCGACCGCGCGGAGCATCGCCTCGGTGGGCGGGCGTTCGGCATCGGGGACCGCCCCGAGTCCGTAGACGCCGTGGCGGACGCGGCCGTCGGTGGTGATACCGACGTACGGTTCTTCCGCGCTCTCGCGCCACTGGCGTACCACCTCGGCGAGCACCGGAATGCTCAGCCGGGCGTCGGCGTACGTCCGAGCCGTGTGCTCGTGCAGGCCGGCGACGCGCGGGTCGTCGGGGGCGGGAACGTAGCGACGGAACCGCGTGGCGTGCTGCACGTCGGTCTCAGACGGTTTCGACATGATGACTCCTTCCGACGATGCCCAGGTCGGCGGGGAGGACGCGTACGCCTCGAAGGAAGGCCGGGACGGGCTCGGCGGACTCCGTTGTCGCTGTCATGGTGCCCTTCATTTCACCTCGGTCCGCAATATGGACCAGTGAACCGGGATAAGGACCTCAGGCAAACTTAGGCCCGGCATTCCGGGAGCGTCAAGCAGATGGGAAGGATGCCCCCCGAGGCCTGCGGCCTGGGGTCTCGAGCCAGATCGCGACCCACAGGGCCTGCTGGGCACAGGCCCTGGTCCGGCAGGTCGCCTCTTGATCGCCGGGGATTCGGGGAGCACACCCGGCTCGCGGACTACGCGTCAGAAATCGAGCACGGTGGTGAACTCGTGGGAGCGGTCCGCCAACGCCGGAGCCGCCTGGCCCACCGCGTACTTCGTGAAGTGGGGGTAGTCGCCGTGCGCCTTGATCGCGTCCTCGTCGTCGTAGATCTCAAAGAACCTGAAGACCGTGGGCTGCTCAGGGTCCTGGTGAACGACGTATGCCTGACATCCGGGTTCGGCACGAGTGGCTGGGACCAGTTTGGCCAGGGCGTCGCGGACGACGTCCTCCTTGCCGGGGTGGGCCGTCCAGGTGGCGGAGATGGCGATGGCCATGGGAGGTGATCCTCAGCGTTTTCTTGTAGAGGGGTGCGATTACGGCGGCGCCGGCCGGGCCGTCGGTGGTCAGACCGTCGAAGGTGGTCGCGGCGCCCGGGACAGCCAGGACATGAGGTCACGGACGAGCACGGTCGCCCGTTCCGCCCCGGATGCGCCCCCGAGGACATCGGCGCCGGGAACCGTGAGGGGGGTGTGGTGGCGTCGCACCGGTGAAGGTCTCGCGCCTCTCGCCGGGTCGGCGAGGGACTGCCGCGTGCGGCACGAGGGACGCGATCTCGCCGTCCAGGGCGCACCCGGGCAGCCGACGGCGCGGGGCACTTCTCGAAGATGGCCAGGCGGTAACGTGCCTGGCCCAGCAGAACGCCAACATCTCTCCGCCGGGCCGAGCCCGACAACCGCGAGGTCAGCATCCACATGTATCCGTGCTCCTGACCTTCGCGGGGCGGCCGGCGGATGCGTGGCCGACGGCCGCCCCTGAGAAGCCTCGCGGCGGTGTCCGAACGCACCGAGGCGTTCAAGAAACTACCCCTGCGACCCAGCGGACCGCTAGTAGATCCTCCGGTCCGACATGTGGTCCAGCCGTCAGTCATCGACCACTTCCGCGGCACCAGCCTGCCCCGACTCTCCAGATGGGTCGGCGCAGCCGATGTGGATGTGGCAGGCGTCGAGGAGTGCCGCGAGCGGGGTCGCCACACGGTCCCGGCGCAGCCACTCCAGGCGTCGCGCTGCTCGTTTCCATACCGGCCGCCCTGGGCGCGGAACGGCACGGGAATGGGTCGGGCCCGCACCCGGCGCGCGAGCGAGGCTGCCACCCGCCTGCCGGATTCGGCCACTGGGGGCACCGGATGCGTCCGGTCGTCGGCGTCGAGCACGCCCAGGGGTGAGACCACCGGATTCTGCCTGACGGCGAGTCCGCGGTGTCGCGGCGGGTGGGCTCGCGGGCCGCAGGGGCATCCTTCCCGCCTGCTTGACGCTCCCGGAAGACCAGGCCTAAGTTTGCCAGAGGTCCTTATTCCGGTCCACTGGTCCATAATGCGGACCGAAGTGAAATGAAGGGCGCCATGACAGCGACAACGGAGTCCGCCGGGCCCGGCCCGGCCTTCCTACGAGGCGTACGCGTCCTGGATGTGACCGGGGCCCTGGCCGGCCCCTACTGCACGACCATCCTGTCCGACCTCGGCGCGGACGTTCTGAAGATCGAACCGGTCAGGGGTGACGGCATGCGCGCCCGGCGGATGGGCCCGGAGCGCAGGTCGATCCCCTTCGACCTGACCCACCGCGACAAGCAGAGCCTCGCGGTCGACATGAAGTCCCCCGCCGGCGCCGACATCGTGCGCTCCCTGGCACGACGCAGCGACGTCCTGGTGGAGAACTTCCGGGTGGGCGCCATGGCGCGGCTCGGACTGGGCTACGAGGACCTGCGGCCACAGTGCCCCGACCTCGTCTACTGCTCCATCTCCGGCTTCGGGCAGTTCGGCCCGATGCGCGACGCGAAGGGCATCGACCTGATCGCGCAGGCCTACAGCGGGCTGATGTCCGTGACCGGATCGGTAGACGGGCAACTGGCCAAGGCAGGCTTCCCCATATCCGACGTGGGCACCGGCATGTGGGGAGCGATCGGCGTCCTGGCCGCCCTGCTGCGCGCACGCGCCGGTGGCGGCGGCGCGTACATCGACGTCGCGCTCGCGGACTCGGTGGCCGCCTGGTCGCTGTGGGAGGTCGCCGACTACGTGGCGACGGGGGTGGAACCGGCCCCGCTGGGCACGGCACACCGACTGGCCGCCCCCTACGAGGCGTTCACCTGCCAGGACGGCGCCACCCTCGTGCTCGGTGCGGTCGACCGGGCGTGGGAGGCACTCTGCGCCGTCCTGGAGCTCGATCTGCGCGACGATCCGCGCTTCGCCACGGAGTACGAACGCTTCCAGCACCGGGCGCCCCTCGCGGAGATCATCCAGGCACGTTTCGCGACGGCTCCCCGGGACCACTGGATGGACGCGCTGCGCGCGGCAGGGGTCCCCTGCGGCCCGGTCAACGGCATCAGCGACATCCTCACCGACGAACAGTTCGCCGCGCGCGGCCTGTTCGTACACGACGAAAAGCGCTTCGCGGAGCCGACGATCGTGAACACCCCCATCGTCGCCGACGGCGCGCCGCGCGCCCGGGGCCGCGCACCCGAACTCGGCGGGGACACGATCGCGGTCCTGGCCGAACTGGGATACGACGACGACCGGATCGCCGCCCTGGTCGAGGACGGTGTCGTCGGCGTGCACGATGCCGACAAGGCCACGGCCGGCGCCGCTCACGCGAGGACGGAGGCGGCCACCCCGGCCGCCGGCAGCGCCGAGGCGCAGAAATGAAACAGGAGGGCACCTTCATGACCACTGCGACGCCCGCTTCAGCGGCGGACTGGACCGACGGCCTCGGCCTCGCCCGGGTCCTGCACGGCGGTGGCCCTGTGGTCGCGCTCAGGCGGGACGGGGCGACAAAGGCGCGCCTCGCTCTCGTGGAGGGCCAGGTCTTCGAAGACCTGCCCCCGCTGCTGGAGGCGGCTCAGGGCGACCCGGCGGCCATCGAGGCCGGCCCCGTGATCGACGCGCCGGACCATCGGCTGCTGAGCCCGGTCGGACGCCCTGGCAAGGTCATCTGCATCGGGCAGAACTACCTCGCGCACGTGCACGAGGGCGGCCGCGACACGGGACCGGCTCACCCCGATCTCTTCCCGAAATGGCACACCTCACTGGCAGCGCCCTTCGCCGAAGTGGCCCTGCCACCGGAGTCGGACCAGATCGACTACGAGAGCGAGCTCGCCGTGGTCATCGGTGCCCGGGCGCGTCGGATCGCGGCCGAGGACGCGGAGAGCGTCATCTTCGGGTACACCGCGGCCAACGACGTCTCCGTGCGTGACTTCCAGTTCCACACCACGCAGCGGGTCGCCGGCAAGGCCTGGGACGGTCTCACCCCCGTCGGGCCGGTCGTCGTGCCCGCCACGCGACTCGGCGGCGCACGGCCCGACCTCGCCATCAAGGGCACGCTCGACGGTGAGGTTCTCCAGGACGACCGCACTTCCTCACTCCTGTTCGGTGTACCGGAGTTGCTGGCCTACATCACCACCGTGATGACCCTGGAGCCGGGTGACCTGATCCTCACCGGCACCCCGTCGGGGGTCGGATTCGTACGCGAGCCGAAGGTGCTCCTGCGCGACGGCTCGGAGTTCGAAGTGCGCATCGAGGGGATCGGCGCGCTGCGCAACCGCTTCGTGGCCGAGAAGGTCGGATGACCGCGGTGACCGAGACACCCTCACCACGGATCCGCACCGAGGTACGGGACGCGGTCGGCACCGTGGAGATCAGCAACCCGGCCCGGCGCAACGCGCTGTCCGTGGCGATGATGACCGAACTCGCCGCCGCGCTCAGGGCGATGGACGAAGACCCGGAGGTGCGCGTGGTCGTCGTGCGCGGCGCGGGCGAGCAGGCCTTCGTCTCCGGCGCGGACATCAGCGAGTTCCCGGGCCGCCAGGACGAGGCCGCACGACAGGCGGCGGACGACGCCGCCACGACGTTGTTCACCCAGCTGTCGGCGCTCTCGGTGCCCGTCATCGCCCGTATCCACGGCTACTGCCTGGGCGCGGGCATGGCCCTCGCCCTGGGCGCGGACCTGCGCTACGCGGACACCCGCAGTGTCCTGGCCATCCCGGCCGCCCGCCTGGGCGTCGGCTACCCCTTGGCACAGACCGCCGCGCTCGTCCAGACCGTGGGACCGTCGGTCGCGAGCGACCTGCTGTTCACCGGACGCCGCCTCCCGGCCGCCGAGGCGCACGCCGTGGGCCTGGTGGACCAGGTCGTCGAACCCGACGAACTCGGAAAGGTCGTCGACGAACTCGCCGCGACCATCGCGGCGAACGCACCTCTGTCGGTCCGCGCCTCCAAGGCGTCCGTCCAAGCCGTCCGCCGCCTGAGCGAGGGCGACGAAGCGGCAGGCAGCGCCGCGCTGGGCCACGCGATGGAGGCCGTCGCCCGCTGCCGCACCTCTGACGACCTCCGCGAAGGCGCCCTCGCCTTCCTGGAGAAGCGGCCCCCGCGCTTCACCGGCCGCTGACACCCAATGCACGACAGACGACAGGAGCA